>JAKZES010000065.1 GCA_022548915.1 Verrucomicrobiaceae bacterium E54 | reverse complement strand
CCTCGGTCACAAATCTCGATTTGCTCCCTCGTCACGCCTTGCATTTGGAAAAAATCTCTCGCGCGAAAGTCAACGCTCTTGCCGCGCGGGACACTAGCAGGCCATGATCCGCACCGTGCTCGGCGATATCGAAGCGGCAGACCTCGGGGTCTGCTACGCGCACGAGCACATCATCATCGACCCCGGTGTGGCGACTCTTCTTTGCGGTGGCATCGAGCTGCCCTCGGTCGACAACGGCATCGCGGAGCTCAAGCGTTTCCACGACGCCGGTGGCAGGGCGATGGTCGACTCAATGCCCTGCGACGCCGGGCGCAACGTCGGGAAGCTCGCGGCCGTTTCGCGCGGGTCGGGGGTCCACATCCTCTGTCCGACGGGGCTCCACCTTTCGAAGTACTACGATCCTAGTCACTGGGGTGGTCGCTACGACGTCGATCGGCTGGCCGGTCTCTTCATCGCCGACATCGAGGAGGGGATTGATCGCTTTGACTACTCCGGGCCGGTTGTCGAGCGCACCCCGCACAAGGCCGGGCTGATCAAGGTGGCGACCGAGGGTCCCGTGCTCACCGAACGCGCCGGGCGCATCTTCGAGGCGGCCGCGAGGGCGCAGCTCGCGACGGGTGTCGCCATCCTGACCCATACCGAGATGGGGGAGGGGGCGATCGAGCAGGTCGAAACCCTGACCCGCCACGGCGTGTCTCCCGACCGCATCGTGCTATCCCACACCGACCGCAAGCCCGACCCCGGCTACCACCGCGAGATCCTCTCGACCGGGGCGCGGGTCGAGTACGACAGCGCCTTCCGCTGGAAGACCGAAGACAACCCGACGCTGGATCTGCTCGAGCGCTTCCTCCCCGAATTTCCCGATCAGATCATGCTCGGCATGGACGCCGCGCGGCCGGATTACTGGGTGAGCTACGGTGGAGCACCCGGGCTCGACTTTTTGCTCACCACCTTCACCGCGATGATGCGGGAGCGCGGCATCGATGACGACGCCTGGGACCGCATTTTCCTCCGCACACCCGCGGTGGCCTACAACCGCAACCCCACGACCACATGAAAAAGAAATGGAGAATCGTCGGCATTGAGTTTTCGCACATGCACATGGGTGACCTATTGCGCTGCGTGGAGAACCATCCGAATGCCGAAATCGCCGGCATCTGCGACCCCGATCCCTCCCGCATGCAGGAGGCGCGGGAAAACTTCGGCCTCTCCGACGACCAGGTCTTCACCGACCACCAGGCCTGTCTCGAGGCGACCCGGCCCGACCTCGCCATCCTTTGCCCGCCGACGGCCGAGCATGCCGACTGGGTCGAGCGGGTCGCTCCCTATGGCGCGCACGTCTTCGTCGAGAAACCCTTCGCGGGTTCGGTCGCGGAGGCCGACCGGATGATCGCGGCGATGGCGAAAACCGGAAAGCAGCTCATCATCAACTGGCCGCTGCGCTGGGTGGCGAGCCACGTCACGGCACATCGCCTGATCCAGGAAGGAGTGATCGGCGAACTCATCGAGACGCACTACTACGACGGAAATCGCGGCCCGCTGTATCACGGTGCTGACAAGATCGAGAAGGAACCGACCGCCGAGGAAAAGCAGGCGGCGTGGTGGTATTCGAAGCAGGCCGGCGGGGGCTCGCTTCGCGACTACCTCGGCTACGGGGTCACGCTCGGCACGTGGTTCAACGGGGGGCGGCGACCCGACGAGATCACCGCGCTGGCCTCGGGCACTGCCGGGCTGGAGGTCGATGAGCACAGCATCACGATCGCCCGCTACGGCGAGCATCTGTCGAAATTCGAGACCCGCTGGGGGACCTTCAGCGACCCCTGGATTCACCAGCCCCAACCGAAATGCGGCTTCGTGTTGCGCGGCACCGAGGGCACGATCAGCAGCTACGACTACGAGCCGACCGTCCGCGTGCAGACCCGTGAACGGCCGGAGGGATATGAAATGCCCGCCGACGAATTGCCCGCCGACGCGGCCGACGGCATCGCCTACACCATTTCCCGGATCGAGAGCGGTCAACCGATCGACGGACCGCTGAGCCCGGAGGTTGCACGGATCGGGCAGGAGATGGTCGATGCCGCCATTCGCAGCCTCGAGAGCGGGCGGACGGTGAGTTTGGAAGGGGGCGTGGCATGAGCGACAAGGACGACGCCCGTGAACTCAAGGCCGCCGAGGTGGCGCGGGTCGCAGCCCCGGTTCTCGACTACCGCCCCCCGGTGCCCAAGGGACCTGTTCCGCCCATCGGACTGATCGGCTGCGGTGGCATCGCCCGCAATCATCTCGAGGCCTATCGTGACCGGGGATACGGGGTCGCGGTCTTGTGCGACATCAATCTCGAGGCCGCCCGCACCCTGCGTGACGAGTTTTTTCCCGGCGCCGACATCACCGACGAGACCTCCGAGGTGCTGGGTCGCAAGGATATCGGGGTCGTGGATCTGGCCACCCATCCGGACCACCGGCTCGCGCTCATCGAGCAGGCGCTGGAGGCCGGCAAGCATGTCCTCAGCCAGAAACCGTTCGTGACCGATCTGACCGAGGGCCGGAGGCTGGTCGAACTCGCCGAGCGGAAGGGCCTGAAGCTGGCCGTCAACCAGAATGGCCGCTGGGCGCCCTACGTCAGCTACCTGCGGCAGGCCGTCGCCGAGGGGCTCCTCGGTGACATTGCGAGTTGCGACATTCAGATCGCCTGGGACCACAGCTGGATCGAGGGCACCCGCTTCGAGGAGATCCACCACATCATTCTCTACGACTTCGCGATCCACTGGTTCGACATCACCCGCTGCGTCTTCGGAGGGGAGCAGGCGGTGGAGGTCTTTTCGCAGTTGCAGGCATCGCCGGGCCAGACCATCGCGCCACCGCTCAATGCGCAATCGGTCATCCGTTTCCAGAGCGGCGTCGCCTCGCTGGTCTTCCGTGGCCATACCGCGCACGCCCCGGGAGAAAGCATCGTGGTCACCGGCACCAAGGGGACCTTCCGCAGCTCCGGGGCGGTGTGCGGAAATGACGAGATCACCCTGATCACCGCCGAGGGTGAAGCCCGCGTCGAGTTGGAAGGGAAGTGGTTCAACGACGGCTTTGCCGGCGCCATGGGCGAGCTGCTCTGCGCGATCGAGGAGGGCCGGGAACCGGTCAATGCCGCGCGCACGAATCTGCCCAGCCTGCAGCTCTGCTTCGCCGCCGTCGCCAGTGCCGATTCCGGGCAGCCGGTTTGCCCGGAACAGGTGAAAGCTCTCCCGGTCGTTCATCCGTAGTCCCACTCACGATTCCGTTCCATTCCATCTCCTCTCCAAACCAGACATTATGAACCGTCATTCAACCCATCGCCTCGTGGCCCTGCTGGCCGTCTCCGCCCTCATGGGAGCTGCCGCTAAAGGAGCCGAAACGCCGAAACCCCAGGACAAGCCGGGCTACGACAAGACCCGGGACGTGGGGGCCCCCGCCCCCGATGGGGCCGACATCCCCTTCGATGGCACCATGGAGTCGGTGAAGAAGAACTGGCGGATGTGGCCGCAGACCGACATGGACATCACCTGGTCGATCGTGGACGACCCGTCCGGCGACGGCAAGGTGCTGATGACCAACGGCGGCAAGAAGTGGGGGACGCACGATCTGGTGACCAGGAAGAATTACACCGACTTCGAGGGTCACGTGGAGTTCGTGATGATGGGTGCGCGTGGCGACGACAGTGTCGAGGGTTACGCCAACAGCGGCGTCTATCTGCAGAACCGCTTCGAGATCCAGATCGAATCACCAAAGAAAAAGAAGGACATCGCCGATCCCTACAACTGGAAGATCGACCCCCACGGCATCGGAGCCTTCTGCATGGAGCACGTGCCGTCCACCAACGCGTGGCGCCCGAACGGCGAGTGGCAGTCGTTCCACTTCATTTTCAAGGCAGGCGAGTGGGATGGCGACAAGATGGTCGAGCCGGCCCGCGCGACCGTCTGGTGGAATGGCGTGAAGGTCCACGACAACGTGCCGCTCAAGCACGCCAACGGCGGTGAAAAGATCGGCCCGAGCCCCCAGGGCCTCAAGCTCCAGGAGCACGGCCAGGACGTTCGCTTCCGCAACATCTGGATGGTCGACAAGAGCAAGTAGGATGCGCCGGACGCGGTCGCAGAAGCCGCCGATTTCACGGTCCACGTCGAGATGGGGACGGTCCACCTCTACACCAAGCAGGGTGTGCTCTCGATGCCATATGAGATCCTCAAGGCGGACAAGGAAGCGGGCACGCTGACACTGCGAGCGGTTGGCCCGCCGGACGCGCCCAAGCCGCAACCGGTGACGATTGCAATCAAGGAGGGCCGGATCACCGTCCTGGGAGGCCAGGCCCCCTTTGTCCTGAAGAAGATCGACGAGGATGAATTCATGAAGCGCAAGGCGGCACTGCCTGCGAACAAGGTGGGTCCATGAGGATGCACGAGAAGCCGGTTTTTCTTTCAGTTGAAGACGTTCCGGCCTACCGGGCATGGCTGGAGGAGATCCGCGATGCGGGGAGGATCGAATTCAGTACTCAGCTCGAGCCGGACGTCGCAGCCCAACGCGGACATGATTTCACCCTCGGTGGCTTGAAGCAGCCGGCAAAGACCGAATGAGGCTCCGGGGAAAGCCATCCCCGGAGAGGAAGGAAACCGCTGTGCCGTCCCCGGCGTCGTGAGCCACGTTCCGGTGTCTCAACAGGTGGGGCGGCTGGCCGGCTTCAGGCCTTCCTGAAAAGGCGTGACCATCCGTCGGATCCAGCGGGTTGCCCCTATTTAATAGAGTCGGTCCGGGCACTTTGCCGTAATGGACGAACACAGCAGTCGGAGGGATTCTTCGTCCGGAAGCTTCGCCTTGGCAAAGGAAATCGGTCACAATTCCGACATCGCGCAGGGTGCCGCCGATTGCTATCGAATCGCCCGTGGAAACCGCATGGCTTGAGGTGCTCCGGGTGCAGATCCGCCAGCGACGCGATCCGTGGGTGGTGCTGGAAGGTCGGCATTCGGTCGAGGGGGCGCTCGGCGGTTGGTGGGATGTGGCCGGGGTGCTGGCAGGCGAGGAATGTGCCTGGGAGCCGCCGGATTGGAGTGGCCTGGACCTGCTGAGAAGGCCGCGGGAGGAACTCGAGGACATCGCGGGCGACGCGTTTCATCGCGGAGTCGTCGGTCTCGCCCGCCAGCCCGAGGAGACCGGTGATGTCGCCTCCCTCCTCGTCGAGCTTCCGGGCGATGCCCTGATCGTGGTCTGCCCGATGCTGGCGGACGCGGCCCATGCCGGGGCGGTGCTCCGGAACGCCGCCGCCCTGGGAGCCGGGGCGGTGATCTTCGGGGCGGAAGGGGTTTCGCCCTTCGAGCGGGAGTCGGTGCGGGCTTCGGACGGCGCGCTCTTCCGGCTGCCGGTGCGGGTGGCCGATGGCGGTCAGGTGCTTCGCTGCCTGAAGGCGGGCGGTTTTTCGCTGGTGGGAACCGGCTGCGGGGAAAGGGCCGCGGAGGTGGCCGGCTACGACCCGCCCGAGGGACGCGTGGCGCTGGTGATCGGTCCAGAGCCCGACGGGCTGAGCTCCTTCTGGCAAGCGGCGTGCGACGACATTTTGAAAATCCCGATGGCCTCGGGAATGGGCTCGCTCAATGCCGTCGCCGCCAGTGCGGTCCTGCTGTGGGAGATCGGACGGCGGCGCGGTCAGGAAAGCGGCGACGGATAGACGCCCTCCTCGACGAGCTTCGCGATCGATTCGACGACGTGCGGCTTGTCCTCTGCATAGGTCACGCCGAACCAGTTGGCCGTCGTGTCGAGCACGACACAGTCCGCCTGGTCCCGGCCGATGAGGTCGTCGACCACCGTGGGGATGTAGCACTCGGATTTCATTTCGCTGCCTTTTTTCCGGAGGAATGCGGTGAAGTGGCCCTCGAGCTGGGTGAAGAATTCCCGGGTGAAGCCCCAGAAGTTCATCGACACCGGGCTGGCGTCGGAAATCTCGGTGCCCGAGCCATCGATGCGGGTGCCGCGCACCATCCCGTCGTCACCGCGGGCGATGTCCACGACTTCCTCGACATCGGCCAGCAGGTTGCCGTCGCCGGTCCGGCAGATGCCGCGGTTCACGGAGCCGTGATCCGAAAGGGTGTTGCGCAGCGGATAGCCGACCATCGAGTAGTGGGGCTTGCCGTCGTCGGTCGGGAGCCCCTCGAACCACCGCGCGATCACCTGGTAGGCGTCCGCCCCGTAGAAATCGTCGGCATTCACCACGGCAAAGGGGCCGTCGATGACGTGGCGGGCCGCACGAACGGCGTGGGCGGTGCCCCAGGGTTTTTCGCGCCCTTCCGGGACGCTGAAACCAGCGGGCAGGTCGTCGAGCTTCTGGAAGGCGTAGTCGACCTCGATCCGGTCGGAAAAGCGGGCGCCGACCCCTTCGCGGAAGGCCTCGGCGAAGTCCTCGCGGATGACGAAGACGACCTTGCCGAAACCGGCGCGGATGGCGTCGAAAACCGAGTAATCGAGGACGGTTTCACCGTTCGGCCCCATCGGGTCCATCTGCTTGAGGCCGCCGTAGCGGGAGCCCATGCCGGCGGCGAGTACGAGAAGGGAGGGTTTCATGAAGGGAATGGGGCTCTTTCGTGGCCCGGGGGGTTATGGCGGGGGTGGGCGATGCTTGTCCAGTCTGAGCCGTCAATCCGCCTTGCGGGCGGGTCGGGGGTGCCGTTAGCCTGCGTCCGTGGCCGACGATGTTCCGACGCTTTCCTCCGAGAGGGATCATGCTCGCAAGGTTTACCGGGCGATGCTGGAGGCGCGCCACCTGGAAGCGAAGCTCGCCAGTCTCTACAAGGCCGGCAAGATCGTCGGTGGCGTCTATCTTGGGAAAGGCCAGGAGGCGCTGAGTGCCTCGCTCGGGGCCTGCCTCGAATGGGGTCGCGATATTTTCGCCCCCCTGATCCGCGACCAGGGCGGTCGGACGGCGTTCGGCGAACCCATTCTCGACTGTACCCGGACCTACCTCGGCTCCGCCGCGGGACCGATGCGGGGAAGGGATGGCAACATCCACCGCGGACGCCCGACGGAAGGCCTGCTGGCGATGATCTCACATCTGGGGACTTCGGTCTCGGTCGTTTCCGGGATGCTGCTCGCCCGGCGCCTGCAGGGGACCCTCGATGGCGTCGTCGGCGCGACCAGCATCGGCGATGGCGGGACCTCGACCGGGTCCTTCCACGAGGGTTTGAATGCCGCCGCCGTGGAGCGCCTGCCGCTGGTGGTGGCGGTCGCCAACAACCAGTTTGCCTACTCGACGCCGACCGACCGTCAATTTGCCTGTGCGGATCTGCTCGACCGCGCGGCGGGCTACGGCGTGGAGGGCCGCGAGGTGGACGGCACCGATTTCCTCGAATGCGTGCGCACGATGGCCGGGGCGGTCCAACGGGCGCGCCAGGGCGGGGGACCGCAGATGGTGGTCGCCCGGTTGCTGCGCCTGAGCGGTCACGGCGAGCACGACGATGCCAGCTACGTGCCGGAAGACGTCCGCGCCGGTCGATTCGGGCGCGATTGCATGGAAGTCGCCCATCAGCAGATGATCGAGAGCGGCTACGCCGATGAGGCGGAGATCGCCGGGTGGCGGTCGGAGATCGTCGATCGCGTGCAGGAGGCGCTGGCCACGGCCACGCGCGAACACGGCCCCAATCCCTGGGACGAGCGCTGGGAGGCGCGGGCCACCAACCTTCTTACCGTCGTCGACTGATGAGCATGACCTACGTCGATGCCATTCGCGAGGCCCAGGATCACCTCCTGCGCGATGACCCGCGTGTCTTCCTCTACGGCCAGGACATCAGCCATTTCGGGGGTGCGTTCAAGGCCACCAAGGGGCTATCG
Source organism: Verrucomicrobiaceae bacterium E54 (assembly GCA_022548915.1). GTDB lineage: Bacteria > Verrucomicrobiota > Verrucomicrobiia > Verrucomicrobiales > Akkermansiaceae > Haloferula. The sequence continues at coordinate 20,901 of JAKZES010000065.1, read as the reverse complement.
GAAGCCTATCCCGGCCGGGTGCTCGACTCGCCGATCAGCGAGGACGCGATGATCGGCATGGCGGTGGGCGCGGCGATCGAAGGCATGCGCCCGATCGTCGAGATGCAGTTCGCGGATTTTTCCTCGGTTGGCTTCAATCAGATCGTCAACCAGGCGGGCACGCACTTCTACCGGACCGGCGTGCCGGTGCCGATCACCGTGCGCCTGCCCTCGGGCGGCACGCCGGGGTCGGGCCCGTTCCACAGCCAGAGCATGGAGGCCATCTACTCGCACTACCCCGGTGTGGTCGTGGTGACACCGGCGACCGTGTCGGACGCGTATCACATGCTCATCCAGTCGGTCTCGGTCGACGACCCGGTCATCTACTGCGAGCACAAGTTCCTCTACCGCTGGCTCAAGTCTCCGGGCATCAATGGCGACGGATTGCCGCTCGGCGCGGCGCGGATCACGCGTCCGGGAAAGCACGCGACGATCGTGACCTACAGCGCGATGGTTCACGAGGCGGTGCGGGCGGCGGATCGCCTGCAGCAGGAAAGTGGATGGGAGATCGAAGTGGTCGACCTGCGGACCGTGAAGCCGCTCGACATGGACACGGTGCTCGCCAGCGTCGCCCGCACGGGCCGTCTGCTCGCCCTCGGCGAAGCGTTCCCCTGGGGTGGTGTGACCGCCGAGGTGGTGTCCCGGGTATCCGACGAAGGTTTCCACCTCCTCGATGCGCCGCCGAAGCGCTTCAACTCCCGCGACACGCCGGTTCCCTACCATCCCGACCTGTGGGCGGCGCATCGGCCTACGCCCGAAACGATCTGCCTGGCGATGAAGGAGCTGCTTTCCTACTGAGTGATGATTTTCCGCGTGATCCAGCCAAGCTACGGTCCGACAGGCCGGCCGACGCCCGAGACCATCTGCCTCGCCATGAAGGAGTTGCTATCGTATTAGGGTCGGTGCCGCCGGCATTTCGTCATTCGACATTTTTCATTCGACATTCAACCCCATGCCCACCGTCCCGATTCTCATGCCCCAACTCGGCGAGTCGATCGCCGAGGCGACCATCATCCGGTTCGACATCGAACCCGGCCAGCAGGTGCAGGCCGACCAGGAGGTCATCGAGGTCGAGACCCAGAAGGCGACGATGGGAGTCACGACCCTCTGCGAAGGCACGGTGAAGGAGATCTGTGTCGAGGAGGGCGAGACCTATGCGGTCGGCACCACGCTCGGCCTGCTCGAGGTGACCGAGGAAGAGGTGGCGAAGACCGGCGTCGAGACGCTCGAATCGGCCGCCGAGAAGCGCAGCGCCGCCAGCGGACCCCGGGACGAGGAGAAGAACCTCCACTTCGCCGTCGACGACGACAGCTACGAGGAGCGCGCGCCGGTGGTCGAGCCCAGCGTGCGCGGGCTTCCGGTGCCGGCCGGTGTGAAGGGCGCCCACTACATCTCGCCGCGGATGAAGGCCCGCATGGACGAGATGGGTCTGCGCGAGGCCGACATCTCCGCGATTGTCGGCACGGGGGCAGGCGGCCGGGTCACGGTCGAGGACCTCGAGAAGTTCATCGACTACATCGACACCTGGCCGAGCAGTCACGCCTCGCCGATGCGCCTGGCCGTGGCCGATGCGATGCGCCGCAGTTGGACGCGCCCGCTGGCGACCGTCAGCCGCCCCGTCTTCCTCGACCGCGTGCTCGACCACCGTCGTCAGCAGGACCCGAAGCCGGGCCTCACCCTTTATGTCCTGCGGGCCTTTGCCATCGCGCTTTCCGAGGACCCGCGCAGCGCCGGGTATCTGATCGGCGAGCGCATCGTGCACCCCCGGGCCTTTGACATCGGCGTGGCGGTGCAGGTGGACGACGGCGTGATGGTGCCGGTGCTGCGCAATGTCGATACGATGACGCTGCCGCAGCTCACCAACAACTACGCGGAGATGGTCGATCGGGCCCGCCGTCGCCGCCTCAGTGAGGAGGACACCAGCGCCGGCATCGCCACCGTCACCAATTTTGGCACCTTCGGCCTGACCCACGGCACCCCGATTCCGCTGCCCAACGAGACGCTGATTCTCGGTCTGGCGGCGGGCGAGAAGAAGCCGGTGTGGAGTTCCGAGGTCGAGGCCTTCGTGCCCGCCACGGTCGCCGAGATCGCCGTGACCTTCGACCACCGGGTGGTGGACGGGGGCGGCGCCGGATTACTGCTCGCCAGAATTTCCGAACTCCTGCAAACTCCCGAGAAGCTATGAATGCCCACAGCGGAATCTTCTCCGTGCGGACGCAGGGGAAGGGCACCTCGGAGATCACCTCGGAGGTCGCCACCATCGTTCACGAAAGCGGCATCCGCAGCGGGACGGTGACCGTGTTCGTCCAGCACACCTCGGCCAGTCTGGTGATCATGGAAAACGCCGACCCCACCGCGCGGACCGATCTGGAAAATTTCTTCGAGCACCTGGTCCCGGAGGATACGCCGTATTTCGTCCACACGCTTGAGGGGCCCGACGACATGCCAAGCCACGTCCGCATGGCGCTCACCCGGACCAGCGAGGTGATTCCCGTCATCGATGGGCGGATGGCGCTTGGCACGTGGCAGGGGATTTTCCTCTTCGAGCACCGCCGCGCCCCGCATGAGCGCCGGGTGGTGGTGAGCGTGGTCGGGGCGTGAAGGATTTGCTTTACCGCGGGCGGGCCCTCTGGTTCAGTCCCGCCCGCCCGCTGTTGGCGAAAGCCGCTGTAGCTCAGGGGTAGAGCAGGTCATTCGTAATGATCAGGTCGTCGGTTCAAATCCGACCAGCGGCTCCAGCCTGTTTGACCCCAGCCGGTTGCAGCGGTGGCTGTTGGCCTCGCGAGCGACCGGTCGACCTTGGGTATTGCTGCGCCTGATCGACATCTACCGCGAGCGATTCCTTGACTGGCCTCCTCAGCAAACCGGTTCTTTCTGATTTGTTCGCCGGAAATTTGATCTGATCCTCGGACCCTGATTCCAGCGTTGGTAAGAAGACAAATGTCGGCGCAGGTATCTAATTGGTGAGACAAAAGCAGTAGAACTATGAAGACGTTGATTGCCGTCGCGGCATTCGGATCAATCACCCTCGCGGCCCCTGCTGCGTTGGTGGTGGTCGATAATTTCATCGGCGAACCCAACGGAGACACCGCGGGAGCTGTGGCGGCCTTCGCAGTACAGTCTTTTACCCCGAACGTTGCGGGTCCGGGCGCGACCGACACCGTGGCGGCGAACGCCCCCTTGCCGAGCACCGTGTATCTGCAGTCGGCTACCTTTCTCAGGGCAGTCACCGGGGTCGAGACGGCGGGACAGCTGTATCTGAATGTCTATCAGGGCAACGACGGCGACGATGGGACCTTTCTCGGCTCATCCATCAATTCCATCGATGTGAACTCCGCGACCGCGCTGTCGTCGCTGGTCTGGAACTTCGATAACATCGCACTCGATTCCTCTCTGGAGACGGCACTTGTCTGGTCTACGACCAACACGGCGGGTACTTCGGTACTCGCCCGCATCCAGGTTGCACGTGACAGCGCTGGAAATTTCGGAGACTCCTACACCGCCGGGACGGCCGACAACAACGCTGACAACAGCTCGCCGCCATCCTTCGATGCGCGCTTTGCGGTGCAGTTCAGCACCGTCCCCGAACCCTCGTCGTCGGTTTCCCTGCTCGCTTCCATGGCGCTGTTGGTTCTGATACGGCGCCGCAGGGGCTGAGCAATCCTTGGCTGATGCCGTCGTCCGACAGCCTTAAGTGGGCTCTCGGCCCGGGGTTTTTCTTCCGCGCAGAATGTCGATGCAGACCTTGGTGTCGAGGATTCGCTTCGAAGCCGCCTTCCGGCCAGTTGATCCGGGTGACTTCCTCGATGCCTGCATGCCGACTAGCAGAACCGCGATGCGCTCGAGACCGTGCTTGGGAGCGAGGAGTTCGATGTCGTGCTGAACTTCATCGGATTCACCCCGGCGGAGGTCGAGGCCGACATCGGGCTCTTCGGGGGGCGGGTCGGGCAGTATCTGTTCATCAGTTCGGCCACGGTGTATGCCAAGCCTCCGCGAGTGCTGCCCCTGACCGAGGAGGCGCCGCTTGGTAACCCCATCTGGGACTACGCGCAGATGAAGCTGGACTGTGAGCGGCGTCTCCAGCGCGCTCATGCCGGGCAAGGGTTTCCGGCGACGATCATCCGCCCCTCGCACACCTTCGGACGGCGCTGGATCCCGAACCCGGTTTCCAGCGGCAACTTCGCCTTTCCTGCGAGGATCGAGCAGGGGAAACCGGTCTTCATTCCCGATGACGGCAGCACCCTCTGGACGCTGACGGCGGCGAGCGATTTTGCAGCGGCGGTGGCCGGCCTGGTGGGCTTGGACCGCGCCGTCGGCGAGGCGTTTCACATCACCAGCGACGAGGCGCTGCCCTGGAGTCGGATCTACGAGGAGATCGCCGGAGCCCTCGGAGTCGAGCTGCCGCCGGTGGTTCAGGTTCCCAGCGAGTTTATTTGCGAAGTCGCGCCCTCGCTCACCGGGACCTTGCTCGGCGACAAGGCGCATCCCGCCGTGTTCGACAACGCCAAGATCAAGCGCTTCGTGCCGGGGTGGGAGTGCCGGAAATCCGTCCGCGAGGCCTTGGAAGAATCGGTGAGCTGGCTGCGTCGCCATCCCGCGGAGCGCGCCGTGGACCCGGAGTTGGGCGAGCTCATCGAGCGGGTGATCGAGCGCTGGCGGGAGTGCGGGGGGATGCGAGGTCGGTGCCGGTAGTCCCGTGGATGCGCGACCGGAGGCTCCGGGCGGTTTGTTCTGAAATTCAGAATTTCCACTTGATTCCTTCACCAATCGTCGGATGCTGGGTCGGGTGATCGAGAGTTTTGGCGACAAGCAGACGGAGAAACTCTGGCAAGGCAAGCGCACCCGTTTTCCGGCCGATCTTCTCCAGCGTGCCATCGACAAGCTCAACATCCTCGACGCCGTGACCAACCTGGAATCCCTCCGCGTGCCACCCAGCAACCGGCTGGAAGCACTCAAGGGCGACCGGAGCGGGCAGCACAGCATCCGGATCAACGACCAATGGCGCATCTGCTTCCGTTGGGAAGCGGGGAACGCCCGTCAGGTGGAAATCACCGACTGTCACTAACCCGTCCATCAAGATGACCGCAGAACAAGAAGCAATTCTCGCCTCCACGCCCGGCCGCATCCTTGCGGAGGAGTTTCTCAAGGAGTTCGGGCTCTCCCAGGCCGAGCTTTCCCGGCGCACGGGCATTCCGCGGTCGACGATCAACGAGATCATCAAGGGCAGGCGTCCGATCCAGGCCGAGGTGGCCTACGCGCTGGGACTGTTCTTCCGCATGGACCCGCAGTTCTGGATCAACCTGCAAAGCCGCCATGACATGCGTCGCGTGGAATTTGGCAAGGCGAGCGAGATCCGATCGCGGGTTCAACCCCTTCCGGCATCCTGATGGAAGCGAAGGCACGCTGGTCCATCGGATTTCCGATCCTCAGTTTCCGGGCTGCCCGATGAGGCGGGCGGTGGCGGCGGGGTCGAGGGGTGCGCAGCGGCGGTAGCCGTCGCCGGTGACGGGCAGTTCTTCAGTGAACCGGTCGCGGCTGGAGGCACCGGGAAAATCGAGCCCGATGAGGGCGCGGCCGATCCGTTCGCCGGACTGGCGGTAGTTGAAGTAGCAGAGGTTGGCGCGGTCGCGGACCCGCTGGTCGAGGAAGTCGCGCAGGGCTCCGGAGCGCTCGTAGAAGTCGAGCCGGAGGAACAAGGGATGCGCGAGCAGATCGGAGCGCAGCGGGATGGCGCGGAACTGGATGTCGGCGGCGCCGGCGACGTCGCTCCACTCGAAGCCCGCGGCGTTCAGCGTGGATTCGACGGCGTCGAGCTTCGCCGGCTCGTCGGCACTGAGCGAGAACACCGGCCAGGCATCGGCGGCATCGACCTTGCCGTATTGGAAGTCGGTGATGGTAAGACCGCTGAATCCTCGGTCGAGCAGGTCGAGCATGGTGCCGGCATGTTCCGGAATGCGCACGCGCAGGGTCCGCGTGCGGGCCTTGGACGCGCCCTCGGAGGCAGCCATGTGGCCGAGTTGGAGAAAGTCGACGTTGGCGCCGCAGAGGATGACCAGCACGCGTTTTCCGGCGAGCTGGTCGCGGTTCTTGAGGGCGGCGGCAAGACCCATCGCCCCCGACGGTTCGGCGACGCAGCGCAGGCCTTCCCACAGGGTCCGGACGGCCCCGATGACCTCCTGGTTGCTCACCGTTTCGATGCGGTCGAGGAGGCCGCGGCAGGCCTCGAAGGAAAGGGACCCGGCCTGCCGGACCGCCGTGCCATCGCAGAAAATGTCGAGTTCGGTGAGCGGGACCGGCTCGCCGTGCTCGAGAGCCGCCTTCATCGATGCCTGGCCTTCCCCCTCGACGCCGACCAGCTCGATCTCCGGCCAGTAGGTGCGCAGCCATTCACCGGCACCGGCCGCCATGCCACCGCCGCCGATCTGAAGGTAGGCGACATCGAAGGGGCCGTGTCCGGAGAGCACCACCTCGTCGGCGAGGGTGCCCTGCCCGGCCATCACGTGCAGGTCATCGTAGGCCGGGATGTAGATGGCGCCGCTGTCGGCTTCGTCGGCCCGGGCCGCGGCGACGGACTCGTCGTAGCTGTCGCCGGCGAGAACGATGCCGACCCGGTCGCCACCGTGTTTCATGACGGCCTCCTGCTTCACCCGGGGCGTCGGGCGCGGCATGTAGATGCGGGCGTCGATTCCGAGCTTGGCGGCCGCCAGGGCCACGCCCTGGGCGTGGTTGCCGGCCGAGGCGGTGATCACGCCGCGCTGCCGCTCGTCCGGCGAGAGCACGGCCATCCGGTTGCAGGCGCCGCGCCACTTGTAGGCCTTGATCGGGGAAAGGTCCTCGCGCTTCACCCAGATCTCCAAGCCCGGGAGGTCGATCCGTTCAAGCGGGGTCGGCCGGGCGAAATGATAGACCCGCTCGCGGGCAAGGAGGATTTCCTGCCGCAGCCGGCGGTCGAGGGGAAGCCTGTCGTCGCGCTCCATGGCGGGAGCATGGAACGGGGAGCGGCGGGGCGGAAGCCCCGATCCGCGGGCTCATTCAAACGGGCCGAATTCCGACAATCGGAAGACGCCCAGACCCAGGGTCTCGTCCGGCAGCAGCAGCAGGATCTCGCGGGCGTCGGGATTGGCGGCGACGTAGCGGTCGTAGCACAGCACGGGCTTCTGGTTCTTCCGGTCGTAGGAGGCGAGCATGCGGTACATGCCATTTTCCCCGGCCTTCGGCTTGATCACCCGGCGTCCGCCGGGTTCGACCCGCTTCAGTGCACCCCCGAGCGAGACGGCTCCGGGTTTCGATGAGTAGTTGGCAACGAGGGTCGACCCCTTGCCGAATCCCGCCTTGGCGGGATCGATGACATCGGCCCGGTAGCGGCTCTTGGCCGGATCGTAAAAAACCACGGCGATCGCGCGCCGGGCATCCGCCGGGTAAGTCAGGCTTCCCACCGGCCGGGGTCCCTCGGAGCCGGAGACCGTCAGGTGGAGTTTGCCTGCGGGAACGGACATCCAGTCGGTGATGAAGGACGGCCTCGGTTGGAACTCGGCATGCTCCTTCCATTCGCCCTCGTCGTTCTTCGACATGATCTGCAACGGACCCTGATCCTCGGCACAGGAGACGAAGACGAACCTCAGCTGGGGGCCGCGGTCTTTGCGGGCGTCTCTGGCAGGGGCTTCGTCCTCCGTCGCGGCGATCACGGGAAGGACCAGGATGGCCGGAACCAGAACCAGGAGGAGTCGGAGCAACATGGCGGGTCAGAATCAGACTTCCTCCGCGGTAAGCCAGCGGAAACTCCGCACCGTGAACCTGCGACCGAACCGGGTGTTGACCGGGGACAGCGAATCCCTGTCCGCTTCGGGCGGATCGGTGGCATCGACGAACTCCGGCAGGCGCTGGATCACCGCCTCGCACCAAGCGCGGGACAGGACCTTGCCCGACGCATCGCGTGCATCGCCGTAGGCGCGGATGCGGAAGGTGTCGGACCGCACCGTGATCTGTGAGCCGATGGCGGTGAGGACGCCGGCCTGGCTCAGGTAGCCGGGCGTGCCGATGGCGCGCGCGGGGACCAGTTCGGAAGAAACCACATCGCTGCCGGGCAGAGGATCGAGGTCGGGGCTGGCCACGGTCCGGCCCGCCACCGAATGGCTCTGGTTCAGGCCGGTCTGGTCGATGGCGGCCTGCAGCGCCCCGAGTGCCTGTTGGCCGGATTCTCCATCGGGCCGCCGGTTGACGAAATCGGCCATGCTGAGAAAGGGTCCGCGGGTCTTCACCTGCTCGACGATGGCTTCGGCGAGGTTCTCGATGTCGCTCGCACTGAGGTCGCGCAGTCCGGTCCAATCGCCGGCGGTCCCGGCGGTCGCGGTATTGGTGACGTAGCCAAGGGTCCCGAAGGGATGGTCGAAGCCTTCGGTGGAGCCGTCGGCCTTGATCAGTTCCTGATCGCGGACGCTGGACAGGAGTGCGGTCCAGGCATCGACCGAGGTCGAGTTCACGTTGAAGGCACCGTCCACGAGGAGATAGTTGGCCAGTTTTCCGAGCGCCTCGGGTTTGAAGTCCCCGCCTTCGAACAATTCCTCCAGTGCTGCCTCCGCCGGCTGGTGGGCATGGAAGAGGTAGCGCGTGTTCCGCAGCGCCCCGGTCCCATCGCTCAGTTCCTGAAACTGCTCGCGGGGCGTCCGGCGGTCGGTCAGGTAGGGGGAATTGCCGGCCCCTGAATCGTTGACCATCCCCGACAGGAACCAGGTGTCCCAGAGGGCGGTGTTGGCCATCCACGAGGGGTCGGTGGTGGCTCGCCGGTCGGGAGCGCTTCCCGAGGACGGGCGGAAAACCTGGTCGGGCTCGAGGAAGGGCGATGCCCAGGAATTTCCGATCGCCTTGGCGATGCTGGGCGTGGCCGCCCGATCGCCGCTCAGGGCCTGGGCATCGGACGGGTAGGGGTCGGGCCCGATGGCGGGGGCATCGCGGAAACGCTCGGTGAACCCGGCGGCGATGGCATTTTCGAAGGCACCCAGCGAGAGGGGGGGTGCCAGCGGCAGGCGGCGACGGATCACATTGAAACTGCCGCCGAGGTTCGGCTGACGTCCGCCACCGTGGTAGACGTGCTCGCCGCCGTTGCCGGCGGCCATGGTCTCGAACTGGTAGTTCAGGGGCTGCGCGGTGATCATCCGTTGATGGGCGTGGAGCGAGGCCGCCACCGTGTTCGGCGAGTATCCGCTCCATCCTCTTGCGGCTTCGGCGAGCTGGAACGGTCGCGAGGCGAAGGCATCGCGCGGAATTCCCCCGGAATCCCGCTCCACGTTGCGCACGAAGCTGATCATCATGAAGGGCTGCGGGCGGTTGATGAAGTCGCTCACCGGCCGCACCTGGGGCGGGCGGATCGGCGAGATCATCAGTTCGTTCATTTGATCGCTGTTGATGTCTCCCTGGGCACTCAGGGTGCAGGCATCGATCTGCCAACCCTTGGCATTGGCACCGGTGCGGCGGTCGCCGATCCAGGCATTGTAGTAGGTGTAGAGTCCGCGGTAGCCGGTGTCGCCCTTGGTCAGGGTGAAATCGATGCGGTCACCGGAGCGCAGGCCGGTCGCCCGGAGATCCCAGCCGTTGTTCGAACTCGGATTGATGCGCACGCCGCCGCTCGGCACGAAGCCGCGGCGGAGATCGAGCTGAGGGCCGCTGCCGGTGGTCGAACCGAAGACCACGGCTTCGCCGGGTTCGAGCGTGAAGCCGGCCGAGCGGCCCCGCGTGCCGCCGGAAATCCGGCCGACGAAGAGGCCGAAATCCGCGGACGACGCCGTGTTGGTGTTCCGGGTGCCGTCGGTCTTGCGAATGTTCCACCGGAGGTCGTACGGAACGTTCTGGAGCTGGACCGGAAAGATCAGTCCGGCGGGCCAGACGATGGGAACGTCGTTCGGATTCGACAGGGCGACCATGCCGTCGAGCATCGCCACCATCCGGTAGGTTCCGCCCCCGGTGGACTCGGCCTTCAACGACAGGATGAACTGCACGGCTTCGATGACCGGGCGCTTGTAGAGGTAGTAGCGGTCGTCGACCACCTGCTCACGGGTCTCCGCCATGCGCAGGGTGGGGGTGCTGCCGTTCCATTCTAGTTCCCGGTAGAGGTTGTGGAAGAGGTGGAGTTCCTCGAGGTTGATGCCCCACTCGTCGGAGGTGTTGGGTCGCGATGATGCGGGGATGTTGCCGGCATTCGAGACCGATCCGTTGGCATCGAAGTTCCAGCGGTTCATTCGCCCGTCGGTGATGTAGAGCGGCATGTCCTCGACGTCCTCGATCGGTCGGGTGAGCAACTGGGTCAGATCGCGCTTGAGCCGACCGGCGCGGACATCGGTCAGGAGCCCGGCCGACCAGACGGTGAGGTCGTGCAGGCTCTCGCCGAGGGCCGCCTGGTCGAGTCCGGCCGCCAACTCGACCTGATTCCGGCTCAGGGCCAGCGAGCGCTGGCCGGGCAGCCACTCGAAATTCTCCAGCGCGGTGAAGGTCTGGTGGTCGGGATGCTGGGGAGCCTGGACCTGGAACAGGGGATCGGAGTTGCCGAAGCTGGTGTCGTCGCGACCGGCGTTGATTTTGGCCTTGGTGCCCTCATCCGAGGTCCACCAGGCGATGCGCCCCGAGCCACGATCGGCGGCCACCGCATGAGTCGGCACCCGCACCTGATCCTCCACCGGGGCGGAGGGCCCGAGGCTGCCGCGCGAGACCAGCGGAATGCGGTCGGCCGTGCCCCCGGCGTTCGTTCCCGAAGCCAGCCAGGCACGCAGGTTGACCTCGCGCGACGCGGGATCCTCCGCATCGGCGCCGTCGTTGCCCGGGAGTTCCCAGGCATCATAGACCGCGGTCCAGTGCGGTTCGCCGCCCGGGGAGTCGCCGCCCACGCCATGGGGTGCGGAGATTCGCGAGTCGGGCCCCATTTCCCGCTGAAGCTGGCCGATGGCCATGGTCAGCGCCATCCGGGCATTGGCCCGGGCGATGGCGGCGGCGTCGCCCGCCTGGGATGAGCGCAGGGAAACCGCCGAGAGCGAAAGCATGCCCACCGCCAGCAAGGACAGCAGCACCATCAGGGAGATGGTGACCACGAGGGCGAATCCCTGCCGGGACGCCCGCGTGCGCCGGAGAGGCAGGGGTTTCAAGTGGCGTTGTGAAGGAGGGTTTTTCACGGCAATGGGGCGATTTACCGTCTTACGTTGTAATCACACTAGATGAGCAACCCCGATCCGTCTATTCCCCCAAGAGGGTGATTTGTTTCATTTCTCCGAAAGGCGTCGAGACGGGAGGTGACGTCATCTTGCCTCCCGGATTGGGCGCTGCGGGCTTGCGCCGGCACGTTGGGCGATGTTGCCTCTCGACTGCGCATGCAGAACCGATCGGGAGCCGCAACCGCCAACCGGGCCGCGAGGCTGGTTGCCGGGGTCTTGCTGGCAGCGGCGGGAATTTCTCCGGCCCGGTCAGCCCCGCCGCCCGAGCCGGACCGCCCGGTCTTCCGTCCGCAGATCAGCGAGAAGGAGTTGCGCGAGAACTGGGGCGTGGGGCCCTGGATCTGGGGTCCGGTCACCAAGGACAAGCAGACCTGCCGCCTGTGGCGGGCCTTTGAGATCCCGCCGGGCTCCAAGGTCACGGGGGGCTGGCTCCGAATTTCGGTCGACAACGGCTACCGGCTGATGCTCGACGGGCGGCAGATCGGCACGGGCAGCGACTGGCGGAGCGTGACCGAGTATGATCTCGGGCAGATTTTGCGGCCGGGACGTCACGTGGTGGCGGTCGAGGGCTTCAATGACAACCGCGAGGCCGGAATGCAGTTCGGACTCAGGGTGGAGTTGGAGGATGGACGGGAGATCCGTGTGCTGTCCGACACCGACTGGCGGATTGTGCCAGCGGGCGTTGAGGACTGGCCGGAGCTTCGCGAGGCGGTTCCGGGGTGGGCGCACGCGGTCAAGGTGAGTTCGCGACTGCCGCGTTCCGGGTGGTGGCACCAGCGGACCCCGACGATGCTGGTGAAGGTGGCGGTGCCGCCTCCGGTGGAGGTCCGCTTCTGGCAGACCCGGTGGTTCCAGATCGGGGTGTGGGTCGTTGCCGCCATCGCGGTCCTCTTCAGCCTGCGCCTGATGGCCCGGGTCGATGTGCAGGCGCGGGCCCAGAACATGCTCAACCGGGAACGGGCGCGGATCGCGCGGGGCATTCACGATGAGCTGGGGGCGCGGCTGACCGAACTGGCCCTTCAGGGCGAGGTGATCCAGACCGAGTTGTCCCACGGGTCAAGGGTGAGGCCCCAGCTCGAGGCGCTGTGTGAAAAGGCCCGCGACGTCTCGAGCGCGATGGACGAGGTGGTGTGGATGATCAACTCGCGGCGCGACACCCTGCGCGATTTTGTCAACTTCGCCTGCAAGCACGCGCAGCGTTTTCTGGAGTCGTCGCCGATCCGCTGCCGGCTGGATGTCGATGCGACCCTGCCGGACGTGGTACTCGAGCTGCCGGTTCGCCGCAGCCTGCTTCTTGCGGTCAAGGAGGCCCTGAACAACGCAGCCAAGCATTCCGGCGCCAGCGAGCTGTTCCTTCGGATTCACGTGCGGGGTGGCAGCCTCAAGGTCGTGGTCGAGGACGATGGTGCCGGATTTGAAATTGAAAGCGCCGACCCTTTGCGCAACGGTCTGAGCAACATGCATGAGGGCTTGAAGGACATCGGGGGGCGCTGCCGAATCACATCGCGTCCGGGCAAGGGCTGCCGGGTGGAATTCGAGGTGCCGCTGCCGAAGGTCTCGGCACGGGCCAACGGGTCGACCAAGGCAGCGGAGGAAGGGGAACTGTTGAAGCGATGAGCCAGGAGGATCAGGAGGCAGCGGGACAGGACACCCCGATCCGGGTGCTGCTTGTCGAGGACCAGCCCGACACGGGGGAGAGCTGGCGGCGTCTCATTTCCTCGTTTCCGGATTTCGAATGCGGCACCGTCTGCGGGTCGGCCGAGGAGGCGCTTGAGAAGGTCTCGGAAGTGGTTCCCGGCGTCATTCTGATGGATGTGTTCCTGCCCGGCATGTCGGGCATTGAATGCACGGCCCGCCTGAAGGCGAATCACCCCGAGATCCCGATCGTCATGCTGACCGCCTCGGACGAGGATGAGATCCTCTTCCATGCGCTGGAGTCCGGGGCCGACGGCTACCTCTTGAAGCGCACCAAGCCGGCCGACCTCCGCGCCGCACTGCTCGACGTCCTGAGCGGGGGGGCGCCGATGACCAGCGAGATCGCCCGGCACGTGGTCGCCTCGTTTCGCAAGCCGACTTCGAGCGCGAAAGACGTCTCGCTGACTTCCCGGGAAGAAGAGACGCTGGTGCTGCTGACGGAAGGCTACTCGAACAAGGAAATCGCCGATCGGCTCGGGATCGGTGTCGAGACGGTCCGCAGCCACCTCAAGAACATCTACTCGAAGATGCACGTCCGCTCGCGTACCGAAGCGGTGGTGCAGTTCATGTCGCGGCGGCCGGGGTGAAATCCGCCGCCACAACCAAGCGGAGTGTGTCCCCCCCAAAAAACCCGCGGTGGAACCATCGCGGGGAAAAGAGGGCGCTGGCCGGGACTCACGGTCCGCTCACGTTCAGACGGGCGAAGCCCTTGGTGCCCACAAGGAAGGTCGCGGTGATCTGGTAATGGCGATGTGCCGAAAACCAAAGGTGGACGGGCACCTCGTCCCGTCCACCCTCAAGCACCCGCCACTCCCCCCGAACCCATCGCAAGGGGGGAAGCGGCGGACGAGCATCAGCCGAACCTATTCGCTGGCCTGGAGGCGTCCGAAGAGCTTGCCTGCGGCGGCTTCCGACGAGGCGATGGTCGCGACGACCGCATTGGTCGGGCTGCCCGGTGTGACGACGTAGGTCACACCGTTGTCCGGCACGGCGTTGGTCGCGTCGGGCACCTGGGCCGTCGTGGCCTGCCAGGGATCGCCCACTCCGAGATCGCTGCTGTGCCCGATGCGGAGCTCCGCCGTGCCACGGTCGCCCGACGGCAGGCAGTTGAAGCTCATGACCAGCCCTCCGGCGCCGTCTTCGCTGACCGTTGGCAGGGCGCCGTTGGCATCATCGTCGGGATTCGCCACACCGAGCAGGAATGCCAGGCCGTCTTGTATGCCGTCGCCGTTGAGATCACCCTCGAAGGTGACCGTGCCCGGCAGGGTGCCGGTCGCCGCCCAGTCGGCGAAGGGATCCGTGACCGGCCCGCTGATCACCGTGAGCGTGCCGGTGCCACTGAGCTGAGCGAGTTCCGTTCCGGTGGCGGCGCTACCCGGTGCCTTGTATTCGCCGGGGGCCAGCTGAGTGGTGCCAATGAACAACTTGTCCACCGTGTCGGTGCCGGAGAAGTTGAGATTGAGGAAGGCTCCGGAATCCGCGATCGTCATCGTGGATGAATCGTTGGTTGCAACGGGTGCTTCAAGGCTGAGAATGCCTGCGTTGATCGTGGTGTCCCCGGTGTAAGCGTGAGACTCGACAAGGGTGAAGATACCCGTGCCCGATTTCACGAGGGAGATGTCCCCCAGGAGCCTGGAATGGGCCGTCCACGGGTTGTCTTGGAAGGTGCCGCTCGTCGATCCACCAAACGAGTGGTTGGCGGTGTTATCGATGGTCAGCGTGGAAGGACCGCCGCTCGTGGTGATCTCTTGCCTGCGTCCGCTCAATCCGGTGACGTTGGTCAGACCGGCCAGAGTCAGATCAAACCCATTCAGATCGAACTCCAGGCTTCGGCCGCTTCCGGAGCCGGGGCCACCATCGAGGGTCAGCACGGTGGTGGCCGGCAGGGCATTGGCAACCCCGAGGCGGACCGTAAGTTGGGAGCCGCTGTCAAGTCCACCGGCGGTGTCGAATTCGGTGGTGCCCGCATACGTGCTCTGGTCTCCGAGAATGATCGTGCCTGCCGTCACGTCGCCGACGGACCGGTCGATCACAAGATTACCATCGCCACCGATGACGCTATTCAGGTTGAAGGTTACACCTCCACTGAGGGGCAAATCGACGGTGGACGTGGTGCCGGTGCTGCCCAAGGTGATCGGCGTGCCGACGGAAGCACCGCCGACTTCCGCTTGAAGCGTCGTGCCACCGGCAAGCGTGAGGTTGCTGGCGTTGTCGAAGGGAGTCGTGCTGGTGAATGCGAGAGCGCCCTCCTGCACATCGATCGGACCGGTCAGGGTATTCGCTCCCTCGAGAGTCAGCTTCCCGCTGCCGATCTTGGTCAGCGCCAGGGTGCCTCCGGTGTTTTGGAGGATGCCCCCGAAGGTGCTGGGTTGATCGTCGTCACCGATCGTCAAGGTGCTGGTCGTGCTGCCCGCAGTGTTGTCGACAATGCCGGTGCCGCTCAGGCTGTTGATCGTATCCGAGAATCCGTTGAGATCGAGTGTGCCGAGGACGAAGACGTTGCCGCTTCCGGCACCATTCGGGATCACGTCATCCGCTCCGAGTTGGAGAGTGCCGGCGTCCACGCTGGTTTCCCCGGTGTAGGTGTTCGCTCCGGAAATGATGGCCGTGCCATCACCAGCCTTGATCGGACCGAAGGTGCCGGAGATCATGCCGGCGACGGTCAAGGTCCGTCCCGCAGCAACGTCCCAGAAGCCGAAATCCTCCATCACCAGGTCGGCGTTGATGGTGAGGTCCTGGGTGGCGGAGCTCATGTCGATCAGCGGCAGGAGCCCGGTCGGGTCACCGCCAAGAGTCAAGGTGTTGCCCGCATTGATCGTGACCAGGCCGCCCGGATCGAGGATGGAGATGGTGCCCCAGGTCAGGTCGGCACCAAGCGCGGTCGCATTGGCACCGAGCACCGTGTTGTCCCATACCGCCGTGTCGGCTGCACCGGGAGCCGTTCCCCCGGACCAGCTGGAACCGAGGTTCAGATCGTCGATATTGTCGCCCTTGGCAACATCGACGCTCGTGTCGCTGATCACGAGCTCAAGCGTGTTGCCGTTGAGGTTCAAGTCCGCACCCGTGCCGGGAGCCAGCGTTGAGACCGCCAGTTGGGCTCCGGCAGGAGCCGTGCCAGTCAACGACCCCCAGCTGGCCAGAGGATAAGTTCCGAGGGGCAGGCCCGCATCCACCACCACACTGACCAAGGGAGTGGCCCCGCTGAAGTCCGCCGCTCCGCTGATGATCATCGGACTGACCGAGACGCTTGGCAGGGTCCCGCCGAAGTTGAACTGAAGCGTTCCCGCCCCGGTCGTGGTCAGCGAGCTGCAAGTCCAGCTCTGGGTTTCGTCAGAAACGAGAACCGCGTAGGTGCCGAGGGAGCTCAAGGTGACTGCGGAGCTGGCGATGCCGCCTCCCACTTCGCCTTGGAGCGTGCCTTCGGTGATCGTGGTGCTGCCGGTGTAAGTCTGGGAGTTGACCAAGGTAAGAGTGCCCGCACCTGATTTGGCCAGGGAGATGGCGTTTTGAATAGCTACATCGCTATCGCCCCCCGCCTCTTCGCCAAAGGTGAAATCATCCGCATTGTTGATGGTCAGTGTCGCAGAAGTGCTCGTGGTTACGAATTGCTTCCGGTCGAATTGAGGCACATTCGTCAGGCCGGCGAGGGTCTGGTCGTTTCCATCCAGGTCGAAGGTCACGGATCGCCCGCTGCCTTGTCCGCCTGCCCCTTCCAACGATAGAACCGTGGTGGTGGGTAGTGCGTCTGCAATCCCGCTTCTGACGACGGTATTGTTGCCCAGCAAACCGTTGGTGTCGATCGTCGTGGTGCCCGTGTAATTACTTGCGGCACCCAGCAGGACGATCCCGGTCGTATTGCTGCCGAAGGTGTCGAAGTCGGTGAAAACCAAATCGCCGTCTCCGGAAATCACGCCGTTCAGCGTCATCGTGCCGCCGTCGATCGGCACGCCGATGAATGAGGTCGTGGCTGCAGCGCCGAGGGTGATCGGTGCGGTGACAACCAAGCCGTCGATGTCTGGGTTCAATTCGGCCCCATCGGCCAGGGCGATCTCGGAGGTGCTGCCGAGAGCGGCGAGGTTCTCGATCTCCAAAGAGCCGTTCGAGACCGTGGTGGTGCCGCTGTAGGTGTTCGCGCCGCTCAGCACGAGATTTCCGGCTCCGATCTTCTCAAGATTCAGAGTGGCACCGACACCGCTGTTCTGGAGGGTGCCGCTGAAAGTTCCCGACTTGCCGAAATCTCCGACGGTGAGCGTGGAGGTGGTGGCGTCGGCGGTGTTGTCGACCGTGCCGCTCCCATTCAGGGCCCAGATCGTGTCGGAGTTGCCGTTGAGGTCGAGCGTGCCGGTTACCGAGACATCGCCGGAATCGGTTGTGTCGGGGATCACATCGGACGCTCCCAGCTGGAGGACGCCTCCGTCCACGTTGGTGCCACCGGTGTAGGTGTTGTTACCGGAAATGACGGCGACGCCGTCACCCGCCTTCGTCAATCCCGAACCGCCGGAGACCACACCGCCGAGCGTCAGCGTTCGACCTGTCGCGACATCCAGCGAGCCCGATCCGCTGAGCGCCAGTCCACTGTTGATCGTCATGTCTGCGGTCGCGGCGCTCAAATCGATGGCCGTACCGATGGAATCGAGCGTCAGGGTGTTGCCGGGGCTGATCGTCACAAGCCCTGTCGGATCCACAATAGCGATGCTTCCCCAGGTTTGGTCGGAGCCGAGCACGGTGGTATTCGCCGCGGTCACGGTGCTGTCCCATTGCGCGAGATCGCCTGATGCGGGGGCGATGCCGCCCACCCAGCTGGTGCCGAGATTCAGGTCGTCGGTGTTGTCGGCCTTGACGACCGGCGGCGGCGGCGGGATCTCACCCTCGATGGAGATGAATTCAATGTCAGCGTTACTGGTGTAGTTGCTGGCGAAGCCGATGTAGTTCTGGTCTGTGCCGCTCCAGGTGGTCGTCCCGCTGTAGATTGGGGTCGCGCCGGCGTTCTCAAACACCTGGTAGTTGATGGTCGTGCCATCGTTCATGTCGGCAAAGGTGCAGACGATACTGTATTCGACCGGATAAGCAGGCGAAGGGATTGGAGTGATCGACACATTCGAGCTGCCGTTTTCCGTGATGATCAATCTGGTGGTGCCGATCGTGTCATAAGCGATGTAAATGTCAGAACCGCCTGCCTGACCAGTGACGGTAGAAACGCTTGTTTTTCCGTCCAAGGCACTCTTGGAGTAGCCAATTCCGAAGCCAGTGCTCCGCCCATCGCCGCCCGAAACGCCGGAGGCGATGTTCATCGTGACGGTGAGGGAGGTGAGTCCGCTAAAGTTATTGTCGGGATAGACGATCGCACCACTGCCTCCACCGCCGGCCGAGTCAATCCGAAGCTCATTGCCGTTGATCTCGGCAGTGCCGCTATCGCAGTTGACCTCCACCCAGGACAGTGGAGAAAGACCTCCGCTCTGCCCGTCGGTGCTGGCGTTTAGGTTGGTGTTGTTCGGCCGGGTGAAGTCGTCGCGGAAGAGCAGAGTGCTCTGGGCGTGGGCTGAGGCTGCCGCGAAAACGGCGCCGGCAAGGAGGAGGGGAAGTCTGCTTTTCATGGGTTTTTCTGTCTTGGTTTTTGGCTTGGGATTTTGGGAGCGGTTTCGGGAGGCGAAGTCCGGTGCCGAGAGGTACGAACTCCTAGCCTCAGGTTGGACAGCGTGGGGTCGGACGAGGACTGTCGTCCATCCCCCAAGGGGGTGAAATGCCCCAAGTAGCCTGACCCTTAATGGGTCAAGTGAAACAGGGGAGCCTCTGACGCGAGTGGTGGAATCGATCGGGTCGACCGTGTGCGGGATGGAAAACCACGGATCTGATTCTGGTTGCCCGTGGGCTCGGTGGGTTGTCCCAGTCCGGCAGGACCGTCCAGGGGTTTCCGGATCCTGCGGTGAAGGCTTTTCTTGCCCCGGCACCGCGACTCGCTACCGCTGAACGCCAATCCGGAAGAAGCGGCGGGCTTCTCCAGGCGCTGCGGGCAGTGCGTAGCTGGTGGACGAGCCGGACTCACCCGGCAGGAAGGAGTCGATCCGCTGCCAGGTCTGAAGGTCCAGGCTGACCTCGATGAGGTAGCGGCGCTCGGGGGAGGAGGGCCAGGTGATCGTCAGGTCCGGGGAAGTCTGCAACTGGGGTGCAATCACATTGGAAACCAGCGGGTGGGTGAGCCACAGGAATTCCTCAAGGTTGCTCAGGCCGTCCTGGTCGTCGTCACCTCCCGGATCCTGTCCGGTATTGCCGATGCCCCAGTAGAGTTCCTCCCAGTCATCATCGAGGCCGTTCGGGTCGCCATCGTTGATCGGCACCTGCTGCATGCCGGTGGCCAGACGGGAACCGATGGTGAGATTACCGGCGGTGCCGAAGTGGATGGTGCCGACGACCGGCACGTCATCGGTGGTGACCAGGTAGTTCTTCGCGTCTGCGCCGGCGACCGCGGCTTGGGCTGCCTTCACCGTGGTGCGGTGCGTCGGGTCGAGTGCCGTTTGGTTGTCCGAAAGCTGGGCGATGCCGAACTTGAGATCCCCGTAGGTGGCCCGGACATCGGCGATGAAATTCGTCAGGTTGGTCTGGTAGTTGCCGGCATCGGTGGCGTTGCCGGCATCCGCCTCGCCCTGGTGCCAGATCATGCCTTCCATCTGGATTGCCGCAGCGGGGTAGAGCGATGCCAGCGCGGCAAGGCCGCTATCGACCGTCGATTGAAACGCTTGATAATCCGGGCCGTCGCCGCTGGCGGTGGCATCACCGCCGGGGAACCAGTCGGTGTGGAGGCTGGTGCCGCCGCGGGTGTGCTTGATCACCGCGATGCGGGCACCCTCCGAGCCGAGAGCCTCATGGATGTCGACGCCGAAGCTCAGTTCCGGTCCGAAGCCGCCGGCATTGCCGGTCATCGAGCCGCTCCCGGGTTGGAGGCGGATCACCTGGTCGGCGGGCAGCGGGCTGTTGCCGCCGCCGTTGCCGTGGTAGAAGTCGATGTCCTGCTGGGGTGTCTGCAATTCGGAGGAAAGCTGGGAGGTGACCCCGTAGCCATCGGCATTCGACTGGCCGCCGACGAGATAGACGATCACCCGGTCCGGCGTGGCCGGCGGAACCGGCGTCGTGGTTCCCGTGAAGCCGATCTCACGCATCGCGATGAAAGCTGAACTGGGGTTGTGATTGTCGGCGGTCATCACGACCGAGCGCACACCGGTGTAGGTCGTCCCGAAGGCAAAGCTCTCGGCCGCATAGGTCCCGGTCGCAGGAGCTTTGGCGGCGCTGGCGTTGAAGGGCAGGCCGATCGCGCTGCCGGCTCCGCCGGGTTCATCGTAGAAAGTCAGCGTGAAGTCCTTCACCCCCTGAGAAGTGGCCGGTTCGGACCCGACATTGCTGTGATTCCAGAGGTGGAAGGCCTCCAGCGAAGCCAGTTCGTCGAATTCAAGCGTGATGGTCACCGGGTAACCACCCGCAGGCGGATTCGTCGTCGCGTAGGAGAGGCCGTTGGCAGACGCATCGGCATCCTCGGTGGCGGCGGAGGAGGTGTACCCGCCGTTCTTCAGGTTTCCGATGCCATAACTGCCGGAGGGGAAAGCCCCTCCGTCGGTGGTAGCGCTGTCATGGTAGAGGACATCAGCGGTCTCAAATCCGAGTTCGCGCGCTGCAACAAAGCTGGTGCCTCCGCCAATGCGGCTGCTGATTACGAACTCAACCGAACGGACATTGCTGTAGATCGCTCCAAGGTCGAACACCTCAGCGGCGTAAGTCCCGGTTGCGGGAGCGGCCGAGGCGGTGCTGCTGAAGACCGAGCCGATCTGGGATCCTCCTCCACCGGCCCCGTCATAGAATGTTAGGGTGAAGTCTTTCACGCCAGCAGCGGGTGCCCCGGCACCATTGTTGTTGCTGTGATTCCACAGGTAGAAGTCGGTCAGGTTGACGGCGCTCGCAAAATCGAGCGTGATCGTAACCGGAT
>JAKZES010000064.1 GCA_022548915.1 Verrucomicrobiaceae bacterium E54 | reverse complement strand
ACCCTGGAGCCGCCGGCGCTTGGCTGGGGATTGTTTCATGGGAATTTGTTGCTGGAAGCCGCGGACCTCCAACGGCTTCAATCGGGAAAATACCTTAACATTTCAAAAAATCGAAGGATCGTTAGGAATCACGTGATCGCGGGGGGCGCTCCGGACGGAATCCCGAGCCCGGGATTGACACCGCAACGCCGGCTCCGCATCACTGGTTAAATTGAGCAGCTTTGGTTTCCGGCCCCACTTTTCGCAGACCCTCGACCTTTCCCCGGACGAGGCGCGGCAGAAACTCGTCGCCGCCGTCCGGGCGAAACCCGAGGAGTTCGAGGTGCGCAGCTTCCCGGGCTTCGTTTGCCTGCGGATCCCTCCGGCCGAACGCCACTTCTGGTCGCCGCGCCTGAATGTCTCCATCGATCCCGACGAGGAGGGAGGCAGCAGGATCGAGGGCGTCTACGGCCCCAACGCCAATGTCTGGTCGATCTTCGTCTACGGATCATTGTTCCTCTCGAGCACCGCGATTTTCGGCGGTTGCCTCGGCTTTGCGCAGCACTCGCTCGGCAGAACATGCTGGGGACTTTGGATCCTGTGGGCATCGCTCGGAGCCGGGCTGATGCTTTGGATCGTTGCCCAGTTCGGCCAGAAGCTCGGTGCCCACCACACCTACCGCCTGCACCAGCTCTACGAAGAGGCGATGGGTCGCACCGAGGAACTGCACTGATCGGGCTTTCGTCCGGCCCAATCCGGGTTTAGCCTCAGTGCATGCCCAGCAAGCAGGAACTTCTCGACCTCCAATTCATCGGGGCGCGCTGCCAGTTGATCGATCTCGCCGCATTCCTCGACCGGGTCGACCGCCACGAGGGGAAATCGGATTTCAGGCTCGATGCGCTGAAAAAGGCGCTGCCTCTCCTCCTCGAGGACCGACCGGACCGGGCCAGGGCCGTTCTCGAAGCCTTCTCCGACCATTCCGCCGAGCCTGCCGCAAAGGCCACCATCCAGGGTGCCTTCGGGGCCCCCACCCCCTGAGTCTTCTGTCTTCCAATCTTCTGTCTTGATGGACTACATCGAACCCCACGCCCACATGGTCAGCCGCTCGACGGATGACTATGAAAAAATGGCTCTTGCGGGCTGCCGCGCAATCTGTGAACCCGCCTTCTGGGCCGGCTTCGACCGCTCCTCACCCGAGGGCTTCCGCGACTACTACCGGCAGCTCACCGACTACGAGCCGAAGCGTGCCGCCAAGTTCGGCATCCCGCACTTCTGCTGGCTGTGCATCAACCCCAAGGAGGCCGAAGACGCCGGCTTCGCCCGTGAGGTGATGGCGCTCATCCCGGATTTCATCGATTCGCCGACCGTCCTCGGCATCGGTGAGATCGGGCTCAACAAGAACACCCGCAACGAGCTCGCAATCTTCGAGGAACACGTCCAGCTCGCCCTCGACCACGACCTCGCCATCCTGATCCACACCCCCCATCTCGAGGACAAGCTCAAGGGCACCCGCCTGACCATCGACGCCTTGGCGAACTTCCCGAAACTCGACCGCAACCGCGTGATCATCGACCACGTCGAGGAACATACGGTGGACCTCGTACTCGACGCCGGCTACTGGGCCGGCATGACGCTCTACCCGGAAAGCAAGTGCACCCTGAGCCGTGCCGTCGACATCCTCGAAACGCACGAGGGAGATCGTCTGTGGCTCAATTCCGCCTGCGACTGGGGCGTGTCGGATCCGTTGGCCGTCGTGAAGTGCGGGTTGGAGATGCGCAAGCGGAAGCATGCGGACGAAGCCATTCACCGCATCCTCTTCGACAACCCGAAGCGCTTCCTCTCCCAGTGCCCGAACTTCCGCCTCGATTGACGACCATTGACCTTCGGTGAAGGGCCGACCCCACATCGCGATCGTCGGCGGCGGCCCGGCGGGCTTGAGGGCCGCCGAAGTCTGTGCCGAAGGCGGCGCGAAGGTCTCCGTTTTTGAGCAGAAGCGCTCGGTCGGCCGCAAGCTGCTGGTCGCCGGCTACGGGGGACTCAATCTGACCCATGGCGAGGACCTGGAAACCTTTGTCACCCGTTACTCCGGTCCGGGCCTCCCCGGGGGCTTCGCGCGGATGATCCGGGAGTTCCCGCCGGCAAAGCTTCGCCCATGGGCCGCCGGACTCGGGATCGAGACCTTCGAGCAGCGGACGGGCCGGGTCTACCCGAGGGAAATGAAGGCCGCCCCCCTGCTCCGCCGCTGGATCGAGCGACTGCGGCGGCAGGGAGTGGAGTTTCACGTCAACCACCGGCTCACCGCCCTGCAACCCGGCCCGAAGGCGTGTTTCAATGACAACGACCCGCTGGAGTTCGACGCGATGATCCTCGCCATGGGTGGAGGCTCCTGGCCACAGACCGGCTCCGATGCGGCCTGGATTCCGGTGCTGGAATCCTGCGGCATCTCCATTTCACCCCTCCAGCCCGCCAACTGCGGATGGGAGGCCGGCTGGCCGACTTCCCTGACCAGCCGGATCGAAGGACAACCGCTCAAGAATATCGCAGCCAGTTGCGGCGGGGAGTCCGTCCGCGGCGAGATCATGCTCACGCGCTACGGTGTCGAGGGCGGCGCCGTCTACCAACTGGGGCCGGCGCTTCGCAAGGCGACACCCGCTACCCTGACGATCGATCTCAAGCCCGAGGTTCCCCTCCCCATCCTGCTGCGAAAGATGGAGAGCGTGCGGAAAGACATCGTCGAGAGCGCGCGCGAACGACTCCGGATCCCCGATGCGGGGGCGCTGCTGTTGGAACACCACCACGGCCCGTTCAACGACAGTGCATCCCTGTGTCGCGCCGTCAAGTCGCTCCGCATCCCCCTGCTCCGCCCCCGTCCCATCGCCGAGGCCATTTCCAGCGCAGGGGGCATCGCGTGGAAGGAACTCGATGAACAACTGATGCTTCGTCACCTGCCGGGAGTTCACGCCTGCGGAGAGATGGTGGACTGGGAGGCCCCGACCGGCGGCTATCTCATCCAGGCCTGCTTCGCCACCGCAACCCATGCCGCCCGGTCGGCGCTGCGATACCGCGGCCAACGGTAGCCTGCGTTGTTCGCGTCCCGGGAGCAACCTACTCAAGCTCGGCGACCACGGCCTCGACGATCCGGACGCTGCGTCCGTCGAGCGCGAGCCGTCCCTGAACCGTGACCGGATCGCCCCGCCTCAGCTTGATCAGCGCATCCCGCTGGGACGAATCAAACTCCGCCCGGACGCTCAACTCACCATAGGTGGTTGTCCCGCTGGACCCCGTCGTCTTGCTGATCGCATACGGCGCATCAAGGTCCGCCACCAGCAGTCCCCCCTCTTCCTTCACGCTGGCGAGGGTCATGCTCCAGGTCACCGGCGCTCCATCGGCACGCTCGCGGAAAGTTTCCCGCGCCAACTCGGTCGACCGGGGATCGTCAATCGTCAGGATGAACTGCTTCAGGGAAACCGCCTCATCCTCCTTGAGCGGAACCAGCTCCCTCCAATCCGACTCGTCGAACTCGAGGCGAACCGGGCCGGCAACCTCCGGAGATGAGGTGCTCATCGCCTGCATCGCTTCCTCCTGCCGGAGCTGCTCCTGCTTCGCGTGTTCGAAAGCCACGGCATTCCGGGCGTTCAGCATCCAGACCAGACCGCCGACCACCAAGGCGAACACCAAGACAATCCCCCCGACGATCAATGCCGCGATCCGGCATCCGGAATTTCCCTTCTTTTCCATGGCACGAGCCAATCAGGAGCGCTGCGCCGTCGCCACTCCAAAACATCCCGCGATTTCTCATTCGTCATTCCGGCCTCGGCATTCGACATTCCCCGAGTGCCGCGAGTATCGATCAAGACCGTTTCCTTCCACCCGTCGATCTGGCCGAAGATGATTGGCAAGGCCTCAGACGACGCCCGCCCGGGCGACCTGGTCGAAGTGCTCGACCGCGACGGTGAAACCTTCGGCTGGGGACTCTTCAACCCGCGCTCGAACATGCCGCTGCGCATCGTCCGGCACGGAGCGGCACCGATCGACGAATCCTTTTTCATCGACGCGATCCATCAGGCGGCGCAATTGCGCAAGGAACTGTTGGAGCCGGATCTCGAAGCCTACCGCTGCATTCACGCCGATGCCGACCGCCTGCCCGGTCTCGTGGCCGACCGCTTCGGCGACATCCTTTCGGTCGAGATCACCGCCCTCGGTGCCTGGCAGCGGCTCGATACGTGGCTTCCGGCCCTTCACCAGGCCTTCGGCACCGAAAGAGCCCACCTGCAGGTCGATCCGAAGCTGGCCCGGGTCGAGGGCATTCCCACCAAACCCCACCCCCTCGCCGACCACTCGATCCGAAAGGTGAAGATCCGCGAGCACGGGGCGACCTTCGAGATCGACTTCGCCGAGGGCCACAAGACCGGCTTCTTCTGCGACCAACGCGACAACCGCCGCCGCTTCGCCGCACTGGCCCGCGACAAGCGGGTGCTCGACCTGTGCAGCTACACCGGCGCGTTCTCGGTCCAGGCCGCCCTGGCCGGGGCCGCCGAGGTCACCGGCATCGACCTCGACGAGAAGGCCATCGCGATGGCCAAGCGCAATGCCAACCTCAACCAGGCCCGCATCAAGTTCACCCACGCCGACGCCTTCACCTGGGCCCGCACGATGGTCGACAACGACCGCCGCTGGGATCTGGTGCTGGTCGATCCGCCCAAGTTCGTGACCGGGCGCGACGACGAAAAAGGCCGCGGCAAGTACAACGACCTAAACCGCCTCGCCGCCCGACTGGTGGAGCCCGGCGGCTACCTGGTCAGTTGCTCCTGCTCGGGCCAGGTCAACGAGTTCGAGTTCGAGAAACTCGTCACCACCGCAGTCCACAAGGAGCAGAAGCGCCTGCAGATCTTCAACCGCACCGGCGCCGGCGCGGACCACCCGACGCTCTCCAACTACCCCGAGTCCCGCTACCTCAAGGTCATCTGGGGCAGGATAATCTAAAGGACCGCGCGACGCTGTCGCGCATCGTCTCGCGGGACAAGCCGGCAATACATCCGACTGTCGCCAAAAGTTGGAAATGCATTGCCGCACGCCGGACCGATCCGACGCCGGAGGCGTCAAATGATGGTAGCCGGGGGTCGAGTCCGCGCAGCGGAAGACCACCCCCGGAATCCGTGGGGACAAGGAGCAGCACCCCGGCAGGGGTGCCAAGTTCGGGGCTCGCCGAATCCGGGTGATTGCAAGCAACGGTCTGCATGGCATGCCTCCGGCATGCGGAATTCCGGGGAACCGCAACCCGGTGGTGTCGCTCGTGCCTCGCTCAACCACCGGCTACCACCATCAGACGCCTCTGGCGTCCGGAAAACATCTTTGGAGCTCGCTGGCGGACTCAACTTCCCTAACCACTACTGTAAGACTCTCCCGCAAGCACCCCATGGGGCACAGCGCAACAGCCGTCGCGCGGTCCTTGTCAAAAGAACCAGGTGAAGCTCGCGCGGAGCGTACGGGGCTCGGTGGGATGAAGGTGGATGTCGTCGATGCCCGCCGCCGGTTCACCCGGGAGACGGGAGGTGTAGTAGTACGCGATGTCGTTGTCGGCACGGTCGAGGAGGTTGAGGCAGTCGAGGGCCAGCTCGCAATTCTCCCAGCGGTAGCCGACTCGGGCGTTGACCTGGAACGATTCCTCCGACTTCACCGATCCGTCCGGCGCAAGCGGCCGGGGCGAGAAATAGCGGGTGCGCAGGGCCCCGAACCATCCCCGATCGCCGCCCAGCGTCAGCCCGGTGGAGAGGACCACCGGCACCTGATTCTCGATCATCGGGCCGCCCGGCAGGTAGATGTCGTCGTAGCGTCCTTCGGACCAGGCAAACTCGGCATCGAAGGTGAACCAGTCGTTCGGACGCCAGTAGGCGGCGAGTTCGATGCCGTAGCGGGTGGTATCCGGGCCAGCATCGACGTTGCCGGCGTCGCCGACGTAGAGCAGTTCCGAATCGTTGTGCAGCCACCAGATTGCGGCGGTGGTCGTGAAGCAGTCGGTCCACTGGGTGCGGGTACCGATTTCCGCACCCCAGGTGCGGACCAGCGGATCGACCGGAGCGACGGGCGTAACGCCGTCGTTCGGGTCGATGCGGGTGAAGATGCCACGCGCGTCGTTCGAGTGGAAGCCACCGCCGAGATTCAGATAATACTCGGTGTCGTGCCAGGGGCCGAAGATCAGGTTGAGCTTGGGAACGACAATGCCATCCCACTGATCGCCGCTGTTCACGGCGAGGTCGCTCTCGACATCGAAGTAGAACAGGTCGCCCCGCAGCCCGGCCTGCGTCCGGAACCAGTCGTTCCACACGGTTTCGGCACCGGCGAAGATCGAGTAGTTGCCGGTGAAAACGTCGTCCTCGCGAACCGGGTTGACATCGAGACGGTTGCGGGTCCGCGCGAGTTCGAGATCCCAGATCAAGTCGTTGCGGCTCTGGAAGCCGACCGTGTAGTCGGTATCCGCGCCGAACAGCTTGCGGTCCTCGAAGGTGGCGGAGATCTCCCCGCCGAAGAAGAGGCGCTGGTCGGACTGACGGAACTGGTCGCCGTTTACCGGATCGTCGAGGAAGTAGGTGAAGTTCGAGTAGAGGTCGAGGTCGTAGTAGCCGACGTAGGCGTTGGCCCGCCAGAGGATGTCGTCGCTGCGGCGGCCCCAGTTCATCGAGAGCGAGTAGCGTTGTGAATCGCCACCGACGGTCGGATCGATGAAACCGAGCCGGTCGATGAGACCTTGATAGATCGCGCGCTCGGGCACCTGGTCGGTGGAAGTCCATTCGCCGTGGGAGGCCAGCAGGGTGAAGTTGAGGAAATTCTCATCGTCGCCGGTGTGCCAGCGGATGATCCCGTTGTAGCGGTGCGAGTCGCCGTCGAGCACCCAGGGACCGTCGTAGAACTGCGCCTCGCCGCCGTAGGTGAGAACGCCGCCGCCGGCCTCGACCGAGTGCCCGAACACGGCGCGGTAGAAGGCGTCCTCCCCGAGCGTGAACTGGGCGAAACCGCGTTCAAGCCGGTTGACCAGCGAGAACTCGGCGGCACCGGCGGTCGTGAGGTCACCGAGACGGGCGTCGAAGGGCCCCTTCTGGTAGTCGAGACGCTCGACGAACTCGGGAATCAGGAAGTTGATGTCGGCATAGCCCTGGCCGTGGCCGTGGGCACGGTAGTTGGCCGGCATGCCGTCGACAAAGAGTCCGAAATCGGTGCCGTGGTCGAGGTTGTAGCCGCGGACGAAATACTGATTGGCCTTGCCGTCGCCGGAGTGCTGGGTGGCAATGAGGCCGGGCACGACTTCGAGCAACTCGCCGCGGCGGAGATAGGGGCGATCGAGCAGTTCCCTGCGGTCGGACTGGCCCTTCGACGCGGTCAGCGCCTCACCGATCAGATTCTCGGCCTTGCCGGTGACGACCAGCGCATCCAGGGAACCGATGACGCTGTCTTCGATATCGTCAGCGAGGCAGGGAAAGGCGGGCGCAAGGGCCAGCGACGCAAGCAGGCGGGATGAAAGTTTCACACCAGGTGAAACGGAGATTTCCCCGCAATCCCACGGAAAAACTTCAACCTGGATTCAGAGACCGGAACCGCAGATTGCGCAGATTACGCAGAAAATCGATGAGCTGGATGAAACCGGGGAATCCCTCTCCAAGGCACATCACCCCCACTCTTCCAAAATCCCCTCAATCTGCGCAATCTGCGGTTCGTTGTTTTCCATTTCAACTTCAGGGATTCCCCCAAATCCCCAGCTTCCGCCCGGCATGCGGACGGGCCGCCGGCCCAGCTGCTACCCGGGGTTCCGTTTCCACCATTCGGCGAGGAGCCGGCGGGCCCGGTAAAGGCGCCCCTCCACCGCCCGGGTGCTGCATTTCATGATGGCCGCGCACTCGGCATGACTCAGGCCTTCCAGGCTGGAAAGCACGATCGCCTGATAGAGACGGGGTGGAAGCGCCGCCAGTCCCCGGGTGAGCCTGGCCAGATCGGCCGCACCCATCACCGCCTCGTCGGGGCGCGCATCCCGGCAGGCCAACTCAATTCCATCGAGGGGCATCGTCGGGCGGCGGCGGCGCAGCCGGTCCCGGCAGAGATTCAGCGCGATCCGGTGGAGCCAGGTGGACAGGCGTGCCCGGGGCGAAAAGCGCGGCAGAGCCCGATAGGCCCGGACGAAGGTGTCCTGGCATGCCTCGCGCGCATCCTCCTCGTCGCCAAGGCAGTGGTAGCACAGCCGATGGACGCGCTGCTGATGGCGCTCGACGAGATCGCGGAAGGCTTCGTCGTCTCCGCCCCGGGCCGCCTTGATCGTGGCCGCCTCGGTGCGCTCATCCTCACGTCTGCCGACAGGGAGGGTCGCGTTGTCAGGGATGGAGGAGTCGATCATGGGTCCACTGGCGCAGCTTCTCGGCCTGCTCGGGATCGAGCTGCTCCTTCATCTCGAAAAAGTGGTCGAGGGTCAGATGCTGGAGTTCTCCCTGCGCCTTGTGAAGTTGCTCGAGCGCCTCCGCGATCGCGGGTGAATCCGCATCGTCGGATCGAATCGCCGCCGCGAGGGCGCGCTCGGCCTCGGCGATCTCCCCGAGCAGGACTTCCTGCCTTGCGGCAAACCGACTCTCGGCCGATTCGAGCGCTTCCTGCTGGGCGGGCGACAGGACGAGGTGCTGATGCATCCACTGGTGAAAATCGGCTTCCGGGTCGTCCTGCGGGTGGAACCAATGCAGGACGACGAGGCTCGTGCCGGCTGCCAGCAACACCGTGGCAAGTGCCCAAAGAAAAACAGCCGTCGCGCGCTTCACCGGGAAACAATGGGCAGTTCGGCGGGAAAGACCGCCGGTGGCTCCGTCGCTGACGGCTTCTGGAAGTTCTGGGACCACACCACGATCATGGCGGCGGAGGCCACCGAAGCGATGGCGGTGATCCCGATGCCGAAACCGGTCAGGATGAGGGGAGTGCGCCGCGCCTCCTCCCGGGCGAGGGTCACGACCCGGTCGGCAAAGCCGCTCGGCAAGGGCGCGGGCCAGCGCGACCGCGCACGCTCCAAAACATCATCAACCCCATCCGGCATGGCCAGAGACATACCTTCCCCCGGTGCCGGTTCAAGAATCAAGAGGCGGTTTCCCCATCCACGCCCCCCACCCCCGCCCCGCCGGGCCAAGGCGGTGCCGATCCGCAGGTACGCAAAAAGGCCCCCCACCAGTTTCCCGGTGAGGGGCCTCATGCCGGACCTTTCGGTCCATCCCTTTCTCCCACGTGAGAGTGGAAAAGAAGGAGGGGTTTGGGAGTTCGCCACGCTCTCTTTCCCCGGTTGACTGACATTTGGCGCCCGATTCCACCCGTCGAGTGTCATCGGCTGTCAGTTCCCCGACGCCGCGTCATGCCTGCGAAGGACGATTCGCCTGCCTTTCCGGCTCCGCGGCGGAGCCGGCCGACGGTGTCGCCACCACCGGCTTGTTGGGTGAGACTTCTTGGCCCGACTCCCTCACGTCTGCCGACGTGTCGGTCTTCGGACCCATGAAGGATCAACTCCGCTGAGAACGGTGTCATTCCCCCTTTTGGTTTGTCCCAGGTCGGCATCCCAGCCGCGGGCGGCACGGGATCGTTTGCCTTGGACGACGGGTCTTGTCTCTTACCCCTCACATTGCGTTCCTTTTCTCAGACGGACGATTCCGTTCCCGGAACCTCCCGTTCTTTCGGACCTTATCGTCCCTCCCGCGGTCATCGCCTTGCCAGGCGCCTTCCATCGAGTGGTCTCAGTCCGCGATGAGTGGTTCCCTTTTCGTCCCTCCCGGTTGCGACACCGGGCGGATTGTGCGGCCCTTCGCTGATCGTCCATTGGCCGCGGGATCCTTTCCCACCACACTGGCTCACAGTAGCAATGATCGGTCTTGGACCGACTGTGTCCGCCTCCATTCCTCCACAACTCGGAGGTCCGGTGCGTGACTCGGTTTCGCGACAGCTTGTGCGGAATCCATTTCGGTCCGGCCGGACCCATTCCGCGTCGCTCACCGCCTCATTTCCCGGTCGCTTGCACGCGGAGCGGTGCGACCCGCCCCGGGGAAATGGGTGACATTGGCCTCGGACCATCCACGATTCGAAAATCCGGTGGTATCCAAGGGGCCGGGAACGCCAGTTCATCCCGACCATTTGCCGGACTTTCGCCCGGCCTCATCCTGGATCCGCTTCCCGCCCCGAAGGGCTCTCCACGCATCCCGTTCTGTCAAAGATCGTTGTTCCGTTCGGAACGCTAAAGACTAAATCAGAGGGCCACTGATCCGTCAACATAAAATCGGCATAAAAAGTTGATTCTTAGCATGTTGTGAATATCCTGCGAATAACTCGAGCGCCTCATCTAAGAACCAGTGAGTTATGACGAACCAGACTTGTTCACACCTCCCGGCACGGGACTCACACCGCGAAAAAACACCGAGGAATGCGAGCATTCACGTGCCCATTTCGCGAAGTTTCCGCCATTCATCGATCAGGCTGGAATCCACTTGTCTAACCGTCTTTTCTAACATGTCGCATGCCGTGTCGATCTCGACCGTCCGCAAGGCGGGAGGCACGGTCTGATCGAGCACCTTGAAAATCTCCGACAGGTACCGCAGCAGGACGCCTTCGCTGCGCTCGAGTCCGTAGCGCTTCACGTAGTCCTCGAAGCTCTCGTGCCGCTCGACCATTTCCCTGGCCACCGACTTCGGGCGCACGCCGGCCTCCTTTGCCCACGGGTGCTTCACGACGAAGGCGTTGTAGGTCGCGTAAATGAACTCCTTGCCAGGCTTCGGATGCTCGACCTCCATCAGCCGCTCCATCCGCTCCTCATACTCGACGCCCTCGGCCTTCATCTCGGCGACCAACTCGTCCTTCGCCCGGTCCACCTGCTTGCGCAGCACGGCTCCAGGATCCTCAACGATCGCCTCAACCAGGGACAACACGTTCAAGGCGTAGTCGCCATCCTCCGGATCGAGCTGCGGCAGGGTCTCCAGCAGATAGAGCCCGAGCGTCTGGTGCATCGAGAAGTCATCCGGCAGGCGGTCCTGCAGGAGCACCTTCGCCGGACCGGTCCGCTCGCCTGCCGGGATGATCTCCAGCACCCTGCCCTCCACCAGCGCCCGGAAAAGCTCGAAGCCGCGACGGCGCAGCGCCGCCTTGCCCGACTCCGTCTCGTGGCAGTCGCGCACCAGTTTTCTCACGGCGGCACAGCCGTCCTCATCCTCGCGCGAAAGCATCTGCAGCAGCAGGCCATGGCTCATGCGGAACGAGGAGCGCAGGGCCTCAGGGGGCGATTCCTGAAGCTTGATGAAGGTCTTGTCGTCCCAGTTCACGAAGCCCTTCTCCGGCGGGCGCTTCTTCACCGCCCGGCTCTTCTTGCCCTTCGCCGCGGCCTTCTCCTCGGCCTTGAGGTTCTCGATCACGTGCTCCGGTGCCTGCGCGATCACATAGCCGATGTCGTCGAATCCCCGGCGCCCCGCCCTGCCGCAGATCTGCTTGAAGTCGCGCACGCTCAGAATTGCCGTACTGCTTCCGCCGTACTTGAAGAGCTGTGTGAAGAGCACGGTGCGGATCGGCACGTTGACCCCCACCCCGAGCGTGTCCGTGCCGCAGATCACCTTCAGCAGGCCTCCCTGGGCCAACTTCTCGACCAGCACCCGGTACTTGGGAAGCAAGCCGGCGTGGTGGATGCCGAGGCCGTGCCGCAGCAGCTTCTTGAGGTCCTTTCCGTACGGGCTCTTGAAATCGGCATCCTCGAGCTGCTCCGCGATCCGCTCCTTCTCCTCCTTCGAGCAGAAGTTCCGGCTCATCAGGTTCTGCGCCGTCCGTGCGCAGCCGAGCTGGGTGAAATGCACGAGGTAGATCGGCGCCTTCCCGGACTCGACCAGCTCCTCGATCTTCTCCTCGAGCTGGGTCGTGCTGTATTCGAACTCCAGCGGCACAGGTCGATCCTCCGACCTGACCAGCACGGTCGGCGCCCCGTTGAGGCGGCTCAGTTCCTTCTCGAAAAACGAGGTCTCACCCAGGGTGGCCGACATCAGGAGGAAGCGCGCCTGGGACAGGGTCAGCAGCGGCACCTGCCAGGCGATCCCGCGGTCCGGATCCGAGTAGTAGTGGAACTCGTCCATCACCACGTCGTCCACCTCCGCCGCCGCCCCCTCGCGCAGGGCGAGGTTCGAGAGGATCTCCGCCGTGCAGCAGATCACGGGGGCCGACGCATTGACCGTCGCGTCGCCGGTGATCATCCCCACCCTTTCGGCACCGAAGGTCCGGCACAGCGACAGGAACTTCTCGTTGGCCAGCGCCTTGATCGGCACCGTGTAGTAGCAGCGACGCCTCTTGCAGATCGCCCGAAACTGCAGCGCCAGGGCCACCAGCGACTTCCCCGAGCCGGTCGGCGTGTTGAGGATCACATTCTTGCCACCGAACAGCTCGAGGATCGCGGCTTCCTGGTGGTCGTAGGGTTCGATTCCCGACTCGATCACCCAGTCGAGAAAAACTCCGAGAATCCCGTCGTCGGAGTCGGGATCGGCAACCTTGGCGGCGTCAAGCTCGGGCATCGGCCCGGACCCTGAACCATGACCCCGCCGATGCAAGATCGACCGGGTTCTTGTCATCGTTGCGGCCCGCGCCTGCCGATGACCGGGATGCCGCTTGCAATCGGCATCGTCGGTGCTTTGCTCTCGTCGACTGCAGGTCACGGCACGTCGATGGAAACTTGGAAGACATGGCTGAAAGCAACCGGCGCGCTCATCACGGCGGTGGTTCTTCTCCAGTGGATCGTGCTTCCGGCCTGTCCCTGCCAACTCCGCGCAATGTTTGCGCTGACTCTCAAGAGCGTGGCTGAAACCCCGGGGGGATTCAGGAACGCTCCCGGCCCCGATCAACTGGCCCAGCACGGGCCGCGGAAATCCTGCTCTTGCTCCGACCACGCGGCAGAGCCATTCCACGCGGCTTCATCCGAGGTCAACGCGCCGGTCGTGGTGATGGCCCCGATTGCCGGCGACAGACTGTGCCACGCACCACTGCTGCGCCTGGAGGGCATCTCCCGGCCCACTTCGGGCACCGACCCGCCGGGCGGTGGAGTCCGCCTTCACCTGCGCCTGCAGGTTCTTCTGGTCTGATGATGGAACGGGCGACCCCGCCGGCGGCTTGAGGCTGCCGTGATCGGTGCGCCCGTCTTCCGCGGCCGCCCGTCTTTTTGCGGGTGGCTTCCACCATGCCTCCGGGCGGCTTGATGCCCGGGTTGCTCCTTCACCCCTTTCCATCGTCATGACTTTCAAAATGAATACATCCACCTGGCTTCTCGCTCTGCTGCTTCCGGCCTGCCAGGGGCCGGACTCCCCATCGGCGGCGGGTTCCGACCCCTCGCCATCGATCCAGGCCGCCAGCGGCCCCAAAACCCCGGCCCAAGTGCCCGCCGAGGTCTCGTTGGAAGACGTGTGCTCCCTCGCCCTCAAGCACCATCCGGATCTACGTCGCTTCCCGTACGACGACCGTGCGGCCGACGCGCGCCGGCTGATCGCCGGGCGCCCGCCCAACCCCTCGGTATCGCTGGAGCTCGAGGATTTCGCCGGCAACGGCGTTTATTCCGGCACCCGCTCGGCCATCTACACCGCGACGCTGGTGCAGTTGCTGGAGACCGGCGGCAAGCGTGGTGCGCGGGCCGCCGAGGCCGGGGCGGCGCAGGCCCGGCTGCGGGCCGACTACGAGACGCGCCGCCGCGAGGTGCTCGAACAGGCGTCGCAGGACTTCGTCGAGGCACTCGCGGAGAAGGAATCGCTGGCGCTCGCCGAGCGCGAACTCGAGCTGGCCGAAAGCGGCCTGCAAAGCGTCGGGTCCCAGGTCGAAGCCGGCCGGGCGACCGAGTCGCAACGCAAGCTGGCGGCGATGGCGGTCACCCAGGCCAAGCTCGAGGTGCGCAGCTCGCGGCGAGGCTTCGAGCGGTCGCTGGCACGACTGGCGGCGCTGTGGGGCGGCGGCTCGAAACCGTCGCGTGTGCGCGGCCTGCTGACACCGCCGCCGAAGGGCCTGCCGTCGCGCGCACAACTGGCGGGAGCCCTCGAGTCGCATCCCGAGGTGGCCGCCGCCCGGCGCCGCGAGGACGAAGCCCAGGCCCGCGTGAAGCTGGCCCGGGCCGGACGCTATCCGGACGTCGAGGTCGGCCTCGGCGCGCGCCACGACCGGGCCAGCGGCGACGACGCGCTGGTGCTGGGCGCCAGCGTGCCGCTGCCATTGATCGAGACCGGCCGCGACGGGGTAAAGGCGGCCGAGGCCGAGGCCGCTTCGGCGGCGCTCGCAATCGAGTCGGCACGGCTCGACCTGCAGCGGCGCTTTGAATCCGCGTGGGCCGCCTTCGCCGACGGCCACGATGCCGCGGTGACCGCGGAAAACGAACTCCTGCCCGGTGCCCGCGAGGTCTTTTCCAGCATCGACGAGTCCTACCGACTGGGCCGCACCGGCTTCCTCGAGTGGCTCGAGGCGGGGCGTCAGCTCGCCGCCGCCAACCGCCGCTGGCTCGAGGCCCGCCGCGATTATCAACAGGCCGCCGCCACCCTTCAGGCGCTGACCGGCCAATCCCTCTAACCATTCCCGTTCCGCCATGAAAATCATCCCACTTCCATTCCTGATCCTCCCCACCCTCGCCGGTGCCGCACTGGATTCCGTAACCCTGCCCGAGGGCGCCGTCGAGCGCCTCGGCCTCGGCATCGAAGAACTGCAACTCGCGCCGGTCTCCGACCCGGTGACGGCCACCGGCCAGATCATCCTCGATCCGCTGGCGACCGCCGTGGTCGCCTCGCCGGTGAGCGGCCGGGTCGAGACCGACACCCTGCGCCGCGGAGCACGGGTCGAGAAGGGCCAGGCCCTGCTCACCCTCCGCAGCGCCGAACGCGCCGCGGCGATCACCACCTACCTCGACGCCGAGCAGCGCCTGCGTTTCGCACGCGACGCCTATGAAAGGGAGCGCGACCTCGAGAAGCGCAAGCTGACCACCACCGAGGCCCTGCGCGAGCGCGACCTCGAGATGGCCCGCGCCCGCACCGCGCACCTTTCCGCGATCCAGGAAATGCACCTGCTCGGGATCTCCGAAAGGAAGCTGCACGACATGATCGACGAGGAACCGGTGCGCCTCGACCTCAGCGAGCACGTGGTCACGGCTCCGATCAGCGGCATGATCATCGACAAGACGACCACCCCGGGTGCCCCGGTCGAGCGGAATGTCGAGTTGCTGACCATTGCCTCGCTCGATCACCTGCTGGTGCGTTTCCAGGTGCCGCTGCGGGGGGTGGCGCGGGTGAAGGAGGACCGCCCGGTGCGGTTCCGGGCCATCGTCGGCGGCGCCGGCGAAGGCACCGCCACGACCATCGGACTGCTGCCCTCGGCCGATGCCGAGACGCTGTCCGCCACCGCCGCGGCCCGGCTCGAGAATCCCGAGGGCAAATGGATCGCCGGCACGCCGGTCGAGATCCTCCTCGATGACCCCGGGGCCCCCGAGTTGCCCGCGGTGCCGGTCGGCGCGGTGGTCGAAATCGACGGTCGCACCTGCGTGTTCGTCGCCGAAGGCGGACCGGTCTTCCGCCCGCATCCGGTCGAAGTAGTCGCCGAAAGCGGGGAACGCCTCGGCCTGAAGGGCATCGCCACCGACGGCACCCGCGTCGTCACCCGCGGCGCCGCGCTGCTGCTGGCAGCCTGGGAGGAAACGCACGCCGCCGAGTAACCCCGAACCCGAGAGTCATCATGCTTTCCCGATTCGTTCAGGCCGCGCTGTCCAGCCGGCTGCTGGTCATCATCCTCACGCTGCTGCTCGTCGGCCTCGGCTGGCGCGCCTTCCGGGTGCTGCCGATCGACGCCTTTCCCGACATCACCACGACCCAGGTCCAGGTGATCGTGAAAGCCCCGGGCATGACGCCCGAGGAGGTCGAGCAGCGCATCACCCATCCGCTCGAAACCGAGATCCGCGGGATCCCGAACCAGACCGTGCTGCGCTCGACGACCAAGTACGCGCTGGCGGCGATCACCATCGACTTCACCGACGACACCGACGTCTACTGGGCGCGGCAGCAGGTCAGCGAGCGCATCGCGCAGGTGCTGGCCGGGCTGCCCGACCAGGTCGAGGGCGGCCTGGCCCCGATCACCACCCCGCTCAGCGAGGCCTACATGTTCCTCGTCGAGAGCGACCAGCGCGACAACCGCGAGTTGCGCGGCCTGCTCGACTGGTCGATCCGCCCGCGGCTGCTGTCGATCCCCGGCGTCGCCGACGTCAATGCGCTCGGCGGCGAGGTGCGCACCATCCTGGTAGAGCCGCGACCCGACGCGCTGGCCGGCTACGACCTGACCCACGCCGATGTCGCCCGGGTGCTGATGGAAAACAACGCCAACGCCGGCGGTGGCAACGTGATCCGCAACGGCGGCGTCTATCTGCTGACCACCGACGGGCGGCTGCACAGCGAGAACGACGTGTCCGGGCTCACACTGACCAGTCGCAACGGTCAGCCGATCCACCTCCACGACGTCGCCGACGTTCGCATTTCCCGCCTCACCCGCTTCGGCGCGGTGACGGCGGACGGCCAGGGCGAGGCGGTCGAGGGCATCGTGCTCACCCGTCGCGGGGCGAACACCCGCGAGACGGTGCAGGCGGTGAAGGAACGGATGGAGGCGATCAAGGCAAGCCTTCCCGGCGACGTCCGCATCACGCCCTTCTACGACCGATCCGAACTGATCGAAACCGCGACCTCCGGCGTGACCACGGCGCTGCTCCAGGGCGTGGTGCTGGTATTGGTGGTCCTCGGCCTCTTCCTTTTCAACGTCCGCAGCGCGCTGACCGCCGGGGTGATCCTGCCACTCACCGTGCTCGGAGCCTTCTTCGTCATGGAGCGCGTCGGCCTCACCGCCAACCTGATGTCGCTCGGCGGCATCGCGATCGCGATCGGCATCCTGGTCGACTCGGCGGTGGTGATGGTCGAGAACATCGACACCGAACTGAAGAAGTCGGACGCCGGCCACCGCATTGCCATCCTCCGCCGGGCGGCGGGCGAGATGGCGGTGCCCATCCTTTCCGGGGTGGTCATCATCATCATCTCGCTGGCCCCGATCATGAGCCTCACCGGGATCGAGGGGAAACTGTTCCGTCCGCTGGCGCTGACGGTCGGCATCTCGCTGCTGGTCTCGTTGCTGCTCAGTCTTACGGCAATTCCCGTACTTGCGAGCATCCTGATGAAGGGTGGTGCCGGGCGCAGCCCGGTCGTCGCCTTTCTGATGAAGATCTACCAACCCCTGCTGGGGATCTTCCTCAAGCGCCGTGGGATCGCCGGTCTGGCGGCAGTGGCGCTGCTCGGCGCCAGCCTGTGGGTTGCCTCGCGCACCGGCCGGGAGTTCCTGCCGCGGCTGGAGGAGGGCACGATCGTGCTGCAGTTCGAAAAGATCCCGTCGATCCCGCTGCAGGAGTCGCTGGAGATCGACGATCGGATCGCCGCCGACCTGATGAAATTCCCGGAAATCACCGGAGTCGTCTCGCGGGTCGGGTCCGACGAACTGCGGCTCGACCCGATGGGCCTCAACGAGACCGACTGTTTCCTCGTCACCAAGCCCATCGACGAATGGCCGGATCCCGACCCGGCGGCCCTGGAGAAGAAGATCCGCGAGGTGCTGGCGAAGTATCCGGGCGTGGTCAGCGGCTTCACGCAGCCGATCGACATGCGGGTCTCGGAAATGATCTCCGGCGTGACCTCGGCGGTGGCGATCCGGCTCAGCGGGAGCGAACTCGCGATGCTGGAAACGCTTTCCTCGAGCATCGAGGAAGTCGTGCGCGAAACGCCCGGCGCGCTCGACGTCGCGCGCACGCCGCTCAGCGGCCAGCGCTACCTGAAGGTGGTCATGCGCCACGACGCGCTGGCGCGGGCCGGGATCGAACCGGCGGCGGTCAACGACCTGATCTCGCGCGCCGTCGGCGGCGAGGTGGTGACCGAGGTCATCGAGGGCATCCGGCGGATCCCGGTGCTGATGCGTTTTCCCGAATCAACGCGCAAGGATCCGGCCGCGCTCGGCGCGCTGACGGTGCGCAACGCCGCCGGCCACCCGGTGCCGCTGGCCGACCTCGCCGAGATCCTCGAGGAGGACGGCCCGAGCCAGATCGGCCGCGAGGACGCCGAGCGGATGATCGTGATCGAGTCGAACGTCGAGGGCCGCGACGTGGTCGGCTTCGTCAACGACCTGCGCCAGCGCATCACCGAAGCCGTTCCGCTGCCCGAGGGCTACCGGCTCGAATTCGGTGGTCAGTTCGAGAACGAAGCCCGGGCCGGCAAGCGGCTGGCGCTGGTGGTCCCGGCGGCCCTGCTGGCGATTTTCCTGATCCTCTACTCGACCTTCGGCAACATCCGCCAGGCGCTGCTGATCCTGCTCAACGTGCCCTTCGCGCTGATCGGTGGGATCCTTGCGCTGGCGCTGGCCGGCTACTATCTCTCGGTGCCGGCCTCGCTCGGCTTTGTCGCGCTGCTCGGCACCGCGGTGATGAACGGCGTGGTGTTGATCAGCTACCTCAACCAACTCCGCGAACAGGAGGGCATGGACATCGAGGAAGCCGCCCGGGCCGGGGCCGAAAGGCGTTTCCGCCCGGTGATGATGACCGCGCTGCTGACCGTGATCGGCCTGGTGCCGCTGCTGCTGGCGAGCGGTCCGGGGTCGGAAATCCAGAAGCCGCTGGCGGTGGTCGTCATCGGCGGCACCGCGACCTCGACCGCACTGACCCTGCTGCTGCTGCCGGCCATCTATGCCAGCCTCGAGGGACGCTTCGCGAAATGGCGGCGTGATTGACCCCGGCACCGGGAGGATCTATCGCTCCCGCCATGGAATTCACCAACGTCACCGCCCAGGCCGCCGGCAACGTCTATTTCGACGGCAAGGTCATCTCCCACACCATCATCACCGCCGACGGTGCCCGCAAGACCCTCGGGGTGATCCTGCCCGGCACCTACCACTTCGGCACCGATGCGCCGGAGCGGATGGAGATCGTCGCCGGTGCGTGCAGCCACGTGCTGGATGGCTCGGACGAATTGATCGCCACCGCCGCCGGTTCGGCCTTCGAGGTTCCCGGCAAGTCGGGCTTCACCATCACCGTCGAGGGCGGGCCCTGCCACTACGTGTGTAGTTTTCTGTAAAGGACCGCCGATCTCCGAATCGGCATTCTTCGGGCTACCCGCCTGGAGCTCGAAAGATCTGTTCGATCCGAGCAGCCCCGTCGGGGCTCAGCAGCAGTAACATCCTGAGCTGCGCAGGATGCATCCCAAGCACCTGTTTTCGCACGTGTGTGGCTTCCCTTTCTTTCCACGCAAGCCTGGAAATGCCGGGTTCCGCCCCGGGATAACCCTGCTCATCAAGAAGTGGAAAGACCGCCCCTCCTTTGCCCAACAGACCAGGAGCCTCGCCTGTTGAGAAATCGCCAAAATCATCTTTAGGCTCACGGTCAAAGGAACGGCACGCACTTGCCAGTGACAACCAACTCTGTGCTTGATCCTCCAGCATCGGGGAATCGCTCTCCCGCATACTCTCCAACATCGGCAACCATGTGATCGCTCGCTGATCTTCGGTCAAACTGCATAGATTCCAAGGGGCGTAAGCTTCATCCTTCAGCCAGCGATTGGCATCCACGAGATCCAAGATGGGACCGTAGGAAGTGATCTGGTAGCGCTTGCCTTCGTGAACGAACTCGCCGCTCGCATTGTCGACCGCAGTCCGAAAACGATGGAAGGCCTGCTGGCTCAACGCCTTCAGCGAAGCTTCGGCCTGCGTCACCTGCTGGTCAGTCAGCCCGAAACCTTCTTCCAAGCTCGCGAGATACCAGCGGTTCAACCGCTTCCTCTGCAGTTCGTATTCTGCAGCGGGCGCGGTGCCGGGATCGTGGTCGAGGCCTAGATTCTGAAACTCGGAGATGATCCAAAGGACCTCGACTTTTGTCATACCCTCACGGATCCGTGCGACATAAGTCTCGGGAGTTGCTGGCGTTCCGGACCCTTTTTGACGCGAATCAGTCTCTCCCGGGTTCGAGCGAACGCGCTGAGCGTTGTCCCTCGCGGATGAGGAAGACTCTCGGTCAGCCTCGTTACGCCAGACCAAGAGACCCGCGGCCAACACCATGAGCAGTAGCCCACAGCTCTGATACCCTCGCCTGTTCAACGACGACACTTTACTCAAGCTACGCGTCCGAAGGCGATTCGATTCCACCCATTGCTGCTGACGAACTGGGCTCGATTGCGTTGCCAGCTCAAGATGCCGATTCGGAGATCGGCGGTCCTACCCGAAAAGTGGAGGGCGGAGTCGGTGCCCCCCGGCCCGTGCTCCGCCCTCATTTTTCCTCTCCTAAGGGAAATCTTCAGGCATCGAGACGCAGCGCCGCCTTCTGCGCGGCGCTCTTGGCATCGCCCTTCGCCCCGCCATCGCCTCCCGCCTCGGTGAGACGCATGCCGACGCGCTTCGAAACGCCGAACTCTTCCATCGTGACGCCATACATCACGTCGACGCGGCTCATGGTGCGCTTCGAGTGGGTCACGATGATGAACTGCGAGCGATCGACGAAGCGGTCGAGCACCTTCACGAAGCGGCCGATGTTCGACTCGTCGAGCGGTGCGTCGAGCTCGTCGAGCACACAGAACGGACTGGGCTTGATCATGTAGATCGAGAACAGCAGCGCGACCGCGGTCATCGAGCGCTCGCCACCGGAGAGGAGCGCGATCGACTGGAGTTTCTTGCCGGGCGGCTTGGCGACCACCTCGATCCCCGACTCCAGCGGGTCGCTCTCGTCGATCAGTTCGAGGTCGGCCTTGCCCTGCTCGCCGAAGAGTTCCTTGAACATGTCGCGGAAGTTCTTGCGGACCTGGGCAAAGGTCTCGCTGAAGCGGCGCTGGGTTTCGACGTTGATCTTCTCGATCACCTCGAGCAGCTCGGCCTTCGAGGAAACGAGGTCCTCGTAGTTGTTGCGCACGTCGTTGTGGCGCTCTTCGAGCTCCTCGAATTCCTCGATCGCGTCGACGTTCACCGGCCCCATCGAATCCAGGCGGCGCTTCAGATCGCCGACGCAGGCCTCGACAAATTCCCAATCCGGCTCGCCCTCGATCTCGGGCGGCAGTTCGACCGCTTCGTCGGTGCCGTCGACCACCATCACGGGCGCCTCCTCGTCGTCGCCCTCTTCGCGGGCTTCGACCAGGCGTGAGCGCCCGCGACCGGCTCCCTTCTTCTGGGAATCGATGCAGGTCAGCAGGGCGTGGGCATCCGGCTCGAAGGCGGCGAGCTCGACGTTGTGGCGCTCAAGGACGGCGTTGGCCAGGTTCTCCAGGCGCAGCTCGACCTTGGTCAGCGCGACCTCTTCACGTCCGCGCTGCTCGGCCATTCTGGCATGCTCCTTGCGGGCGCCGGAAAGTGCGGCCTCCGCCGCATCGATCACCTCGAGCAGCTCACCCCGACGGCCGAGACGGGACTCCAGCTCGGCTTCCAAATCCGTGGCCTCGGCCTGATGAGTCTCGATTTCCGTCGCAAGCTCCTCGTTTTCCCTGGCGGCCGAGTCGATGCGCCCGACAAAAGCCTGGATCTCGGTCTCACGCCGGACCGCGATCTCGCGGAGTTCGTTGAGTCGCGCCTCCATCGGCTGCTGCTGCTCTTCCTGGGCCTGCTTCGCCTTGCGCTCCACGGCCAGGGCGGTCCGACTCTCGTTGAGGGCATCCGCCAGCTCGGACTCCTCGCGGTGCGCGCCCTCAAGCTCTCCCTGCAGGCGGCGCTGATCCGCTTCGATGGCCTCGAGCCGCTCGCGGGCGGACTTGAGTTCCGACTCCATGCTGCTGCGCCCCTCGATGGCCGACTTCTCACGGTTCTCCAGTTCGCCTCGCTCCCAGCGCACGTTCTCAAGCTTGCTTTCCACGCCCTCGACCTCGCGCCTGGCGAGCGACTGCTGACCTTCCAGGGTCGAAAGCTCGACCTTGTGCCGCTGGACCCGGTCGCGGGCGGTCTCGAGCGCCTCCTGCCAGCCGGTCACCGCATCCTCAAGTTCGCCGACGCGGTCCCGGGCCGACTTCTCGGCGGCGGTCAGATCGGCGACCTCGGTTTCGAGATCGCGGACCTCGTTCTGGCGCTCCAGCACCGACACGTCGCCCTCGCCCGCGGCGCCGCCACGGATGATGCCCTCGGCACCGATCAGCTCGCCGCAGCGGGTCGCGAAAACGACACCCGGCAGCTCACCGCGGAGCCGCACCGCCGTCGCCACGTCGTCGACCACCAGCACCCGGTCGAGCAAGCGCTCGACCACGCCTTGAACCTTGGGATCGACCTTCACCGCATCGAGCGCCCAGGTCACCGCGCCATCCGGCACGGCTTCCATCTGCGTGCCCCCGCTGGCCTGGACAAAGCTCCGGGGCAGCACGGCGGCGTGCCCCAGCTTCTGCTCGGCAAGGCGCTGGATCAGGGTCTCGGCGATGTCGGTATCGGCAACCAGCACCGCCTGAAGGTGCGAACCCAGCGCGGCTTCCACCGCCCGGGCACATTCGGGCTCGGCCTCGATGAAGCCGGCGAGCACGCCCTCGATGCCCGGCTTGAAACGATCGGGCTCATCGAGGCCTTCCAGCACCTTCCGGGTGCCCGCCTCGAAGCCCTCGCCGCTGTCGACCAGTTGCCGCAGCACCTCCAGCCGCGACGAGCGCCGGGCCAGGGTCTGGTGGGCCTCCGATGCCGCCGTGCGTGCCGCGTCGAGATCGCCCCGACCGTGCTGATACTTCCGCTCGGCGGTCTGGAAGGCTTCCTCCAACTCGGCCGAGCGCGAGGCGTGCTCCTTGAGTCCGGCTTCGATCTCGGCGACCCGCTCGGCCGCCGTCTCCAGCTCGTGATTCAAGCGCTCTTCCTCCTCGGCGAGCTGGCGTGCCCGCTCGCGGCTGGTCTCCAGCTGCGCCTGCGAGCTTTCGATCTTCGCCTGCATCGAGGCGATCATCGTCTGCGTCCGGTTCGACTCGTTGCGGGCCTCGCGCAGCTTGCCTTCCAGGCCCTCGCGATGCTCGCGCGCCGCCCGGGTGCGCTCCTCCTGCCCGGCAATCTGGATCTCCATCTCGGCGATGGTCCGCGCCAGCTGCTCCAGCGCCTCGTTGGCCGCGGTGAAGTCGAACTCCTGCTGCTGCAACTTGTCGCGGGTCGCCTCGATCTCCTCCTTGTTCTGGCCGATCCGGCCTTCGAGCTCGGCCTTGCGCTCGTTGTTGAACGCCATCCGGCCTTCCGCCGCACTCAGGGCGTTGCGGTGCTCGTTGAGCTCCTGGCGCAGCTCGGCCAGCGCGCCTTCGAAATTCCGGGCCGCCTCGCGGGCCTCGGCCACCGCCAACTCCTTCGGCTCCATCTCGCGCTCGAGCTGATCCTCGTTGGCCTCGAGCGAGCGAATGGAAGTCTTCAACTCCTCCAGCTCGGCGCCAAACTCGACGAAACGCTTGTGGGCCAGGTGCGTGTCGAGGATGCGGACGTCGGTCGCCAGCGTCTGGTAGCGCCGCGCCTTCGCCACCTGGCGCTTGAGCGAATTCATCCGCCGCTCCTGCTCGGCCAGCACGTCGCTCACCCGCAGCAGGTTGGCCTCGGTGTACTCGAGCTTGCGCAGCGCATCCTTCTTCTCGCGCTTGTATTTCGTGATGCCGGCCGCCTCCTCGAAGAC
This sequence comes from Verrucomicrobiaceae bacterium E54, assembly GCA_022548915.1. Classification (GTDB taxonomy): domain Bacteria; phylum Verrucomicrobiota; class Verrucomicrobiia; order Verrucomicrobiales; family Akkermansiaceae; genus Haloferula. The sequence goes on along the minus strand of JAKZES010000064.1, from coordinate 6,943 downwards.
CGCCCGGCGCTCCTCCGGCTTCGAGGAAAGGATCTGGTCGATCTGACCCTGGGCCATGATCGAGTACGCCGTGCGCCCGATCCCGGTGTCCATGAACAGGTTGTGGATGTCCTTCAGGCGGCACAGCGTGCCGTTGATCCGGTACTCGCCCTTGCCGTCGCGGAAGACGCGGCGGGTGATGGCCACCTCGTTGTAGTCCACACCCAGCGATTCCTCACAGTCGGCCATGGTCAGGGTCACCTCGGCCATGCCGAGCGGCTTGCGCTTCTCGGTGCCGTTGAAAATGACGTCGGCCATCTCGCCGCCGCGCAGGGCCTTGGCGGAGGTTTCACCGAGCACCCAGCGGATCGCGTCGACCACGTTGGATTTGCCGCAGCCGTTCGGACCGACGATGCCGGTCACGCCTTCGTGGAATTCAAAGCGGGTCTTGTCAGCGAAAGATTTGAAGCCGTGGATATCGAGGCACTTGAGATACATGGAGAGGAGGGTTGGAGTTGGAGAGGAAACGGAGCCCGGAGGGATACCCGGACGCTTTCCGCAGCCTAGCGGCTCAGCCGGACTGAGAAAGCCCTGAGCCCACGAAACACGACTTGTGGTATGTTCGCGTGCAATTTGCTACCACATATTGTGCACATCGACACTTAATTCATCTTAACCAATCTGCACAGCCTACCCCACTCCCGGCCAGATTCAAGGCGGTCACACTTGTCGCTTGATTTGTCATACAACTCCGCGTCTTCTCGGCTCATGTCCGACTTTCTGACCGTCTCCCGCGAAGCCCACGACACTCTGGTTTCCAAGCTCTACCAAGCCCGCGGCTTCACCGCCGACGAGTCTGCGGAAGGCGCCCGCCTCGCCGCCGAGGCCGCCCGCCACGGCATCCGGACCCACCACGCGCTGAAGGCACTGCACCTCGACCACCTTTTCGGCTCCGCCACCGGCGGCTGCACGCCGGGAGCGGAAATCGAGGTCGTCGAGTCGCCCTTCAAGGCCAGCGAAACCTGGAATGCCAACCGCAAGCTCGGTCAATCGGTCGCCTACCGCGCCATCGACCGCTGCATCGAGCTTGCCGACGAGTTTGGCATCGGCCAGGTCTCCGTCGACAACGCCTTCCACTACCTGTGGGGTGGCGGCTACGTGATGGAGGCCGCCGAACGCGGCTACATCGCCTACACCAACTGCACCTCGGCACTGGCGGAGGTCGTCCCCTTTGGCGGCAAGTTCCCGACCCTCGGCACCAACCCCCACTCGTGGGGATTTCCTACGACGGATGCCGTAGGTTTCCCCCTGGTCAGCGACTGGGCAACCTCGGTGGTCGCCATGGGCCGCGTGCAGGCGCTCAAGCGCGAGGGCCAGCCACTCCCGCCCAATGCCGCAGTGGACAAGGACGGCAATCCAACGACCGACCCGAACGAGGTCGCGGCCCTGCTCCCCTTCGGTGCGCACAAGGGCTACGCGATGTGCCTGCTCAACGAGCTCTACGGCGCACTGATCGGCGGCTCACTGCCAACCCTTCGCGGCCGCGCCGCCCAGGCTCCCGAGGGCGAGAAGACCACCACCGCCTTCTACTTCCAGGTCATCCATCCCGACGCGATTTCCGGCAGCGCCTTCGCCAAGGGCCGCGACCAGATGGAGAACCTCAAGCAGGTGCTCGCCGACATCTTCGGCCACGGCAACGAGGGCTGCATCCTCCCCGGCCAGTTCGAGGCCGAGGCCCGCCAGCGTTCCGACGCCGCCGGCGGTCTCCACTTCACCGCCGCCGAGATCGCCGAGTTCAACGAACTCGCCGCCGAGATCGGTGCGCCCGGGTTGGAGGCGATGTGATTTCGGAGGATCGACGTTCCTGTCACTCCGCCAGCGGTTCGTGGAAGGATGGAACTCGACGGGATTTTTTGGATCCTCGCTCTTGAACGGGGCGGTCGGTGGCTCCGCGGATGCCGAGTCAGACGAACCGACGATGACCAGGAAGACCAGGCCTGCCCACAGGTGCGCCGAGAGCGACTTCATGGACACTTCTCACGAATGTCGGCGGTTCATGCAATGGCTGATGGAAATGTCCCACGCACTTCAGCCACCGTCCGCGACCACGCGAACAAAGAGCGTCGTGTTGGTCAGGAGACCGGCGTCGAGGGTGATGGTCACGGTTTCCACCGGGTCTCCGGAGTCGCTCGTCTCACTGATCGGTGTGAAACCGGTCCAACTACCCTCGGCCAACGTGTCTGACCACTCGTAGGTGAAACTCGCGCCGCTGAGCGAGGGCTTGCGGCGGGTGTAGCTGAGGGTGCCGGCGGTCGCGTCAAGTCCGGTCGTGATGGGGCTGACCGAGGATCCACGGGTCGGGTCGAGACCCCAAATCCTTTCCTCGTCGTTGCTCAGCCCGTCGCCGTCGAAGTCGTCGCCCGGCGTGCCGAGGTCAGCGGGGGCGTAGGTCGCAGCCCAGTTGTCGTAGTCACTGCCGACCGCGGTGGAGACGACCGTCAGCGGATCGGATAGAGCGAAGAACCGCAGGGAGTTGGTCGCCGTGGAGTTGAAGTCCTTGGTCCACTTGGCGGGATCGGAAATGCTGCCGGTTCTCACCTTGAGGGTATCCGGTGCGCCGCCGAGAGGTTGTGCGCTGGCCACCGCCCCATTGGTTTCCGTTCCGGTGAAAGTCTTCCCTGTGATCCCGGTGTTTCCGAGTTCATCCCTGTCCAGAGGCGCGTCGAGGTTGCCGTCCCAGAGCGCGGCGTTGCTGGCGGCGATCATGGTGGCCCCGTCGAGGAGGAAAACGGCCACACCGCCATCGACTCCCGGATGGGTCCCGGTGTTGTCGCGCGCGTCCACCGACGGAGTCGAGCCGATCGCTTTCCATGTCGCATCGCCCAACCCGGCCGCATCGGCGAGACCCTGGACGAAGCTGTTGTAGGTTGAAATGTCGGTCGAAATCGCGTCAGACGTGGCACTGGTCACGAAGGCCAGCCGATAGGTATCCCCGGCCGCCCAAGCGGCGCCGGTGGCGGGATTGATGCCGCCATTCGCGGTGACGTCGAGAATCCCCAGTTCGCCCACCAGATCCGGCAGCGGCTGCACGGTGATGACGGTGTCGTCAGGGATCGCGGAACCGGTATCGAGCGCATTTCCGCCCAGATCCTCCAGCGTTGCACCCGCCGCCACCTGCACCTGCAGCAGACCCGGGCCCGTCGGCAACACCACCAATTCGAAGACCGCGGGATCGGCAGTGGCGCTGACACTCTGGATCGTCACTGGTGCGGTGGAACCATTCTCGAAATCGTCGGTGCCGATCGTCGCGGCATTCATGGCATCGTCGAAGGTCACCGTGTAGTTCACCGGGTCGCCGGGAAAGACCGGACCGCCGGAGACATTATCGACAAATGACAGGAGGCTGGGGGCGATGGTGTCGCTGGTGACCGTGATGATGGTGTCGTCCGGCGGTGCGGCACCGGCATCGAGGAGGTTTCCGGCGACATCCTTGAGGGAGGCGGTGGGCGCGATCCTCAGTTGGAGCGTTCCCGTGGTGAGGGCGGTCGCCACCACTTCGAACACGGCCGGGTCCGGGGTCGTGCTGACGCTGTCGATGGTGACCGGCGTGCCGGAAGCGTTGTCGAAGTCATCAAGGCCGACGGTGAAGGTGTTCATGGCCTCGCTGAAAGTCACCATGTAGGTCACCGGATCGTTGGCGAAGACCGGGCCACCACCGAGATCATCGGAGATGGAAACCAAGGTCGGGGCAGTCGTGTCGGAGCCGTCCACGACCACCAAAGGATCGGAGATTGCAAACACCCGAAGCGAACTCGATGCCTCCGCATTGAAGCTCTTCGTCCACTTCGAGGCATCTCCGATTTCACCGGTCCGGACCCGCGGCGGATCCTCGCCGGAGCCGCCGAGCGTCCGCCCGTTGGTCACCGCCAGACCATTCTCCTCGGTTCCCGTAAACGCCTTGCCCGTGATCCCGGTAGTGCCGAGTTCATCGATGTCGATCGGTGCCTGGAGACCGGACCAGATTGAATCGCTGTTCGATGAGATCCTGGTGGCTCCATCGACGAGGAAGACGGCCACTCCCTCGGTGTCAATGTGGTCGCGGGCATCCACCGTGGCGGTCGAGCCGATCACCTTCCACTTCACATCCCCCAGTCCTGCCGCCACCGCGAGCCCCTGGACAAAGGCATCATAGGTCGAGATATCGGTCGAGATCGCGTCGGTCGTGGCACTCGTGACGAAAGCCAGACGATACGCATCCCCTTCCTGCCAGGGATCAAAAGTCGCGGGGTTGATGCCGCTGTTGAGGCCCAGGTCGAGCAGACCCATCTGTCCGCGAAGGTCGAGATCGATCTGGAATGTTGCCGGCACGGCGTCACCAGTTGTTGGAACCACCGAGTAGGTCACGAGTCCGGACGTCGGAGGCGAATTGTCTGTGAAGGTGGTGGCGGTGCCGGGAAGGGATGCCGCGAGCACGGTGCCATCGCGCGAGACGGTGATCCCGTCGTAGGCCATGTGATTCGTCCAGGTGAGCACGAAGCTCCCCGGGTTGCGTTCCACGTCCAGGTCGGTGATCCCTCCATTGAAGCTGAGGGTCAGGGGATCGCAGGGGGCACCCGGCATGGCGAATTGCAGTTCGTAATTCCGCACCCCCGGCAGCGCGGAGGCATCCAGAAATGTTTCCGACCCAACCGGCGCCGCGGCGGCAATTTCCACCCCGTCTCGCAGAACCCGGACGTTGCTCGGCAGTTCGGTGCCGTTCTTCCAACTCAAACTGACCCCTCCGGCCGGAGCGCCCTCGGCGCGGAGCCGGAACGGGCAGCGCCCCGGAACGAGCAGGGACATCGCGTCGCCCATGGCGAGCCCGATGTTGGTGTAGGTCTTCGCATTCCGGTTCCAGTGGAAGCTCTGGTTTTCAGGAGAAAGATCGACGGGCTGCCAGAACTCGAGGTCCTCGTAGCCAGCACGCGTATCGATGACGGCCACACTGCCGTCAAAATCGGGATAGGTCGCGCCATCGGCCATCGCCATCTGTGCCATTTCGACCACGCTGTAATCGGGCTCCCCTCCCATGCCGGTGGTGGCGATCACAAACGGCAGGTCGGGCACTCCAAGATCCGTGCGCATGTCGCGGATGAAATTGGCCATGTTGACCTCGTATTCGGCGCTCGAGGTCTCGCTGATCCGGTCGTTGTAGCCCTGATGCCAGCCGAAGCCGATGATCTCGTAGCCGCCTCCGTCGTAGTCGGGGAAATAAGTCGACAGGTTGTTGGTCGCTTCGCTGACCAAGCGGAGGATCTCCTGGTAATAAAATCCGGCATCGCCGTCTGCGAGCGGCACCGGATCCTGGCCCGAACTGGGCGGTCGGAAGTCGTTGGCCAGGCTCTTGCCGCCCCAGGCCGCCTTCACGATCAGAATCTGCTCCTCGCGAACATCACCCAGCAGGTGGCCGAAACCAAGCTCCGGGCCGACGCAGTCCGGCGCCGAGGCGAAGCCGACTGTCAGACCTCCGGCACTGGTGTCCTGATCCCGAATCCAGACGTCGTCTCGGATCCGCCAGTTGCCACTGCCATCGACGAGAAACTGATAGTCGCCGTCAGGGTCGTTTTCGACGGTGAACTCGAGCGTGCCGGGTGTGGTGACCGGGGAAACCTCACCATGTCCGAGCATGTTCGACTGGCCGGCAAGAATGAAGATCTTGACCGGGCTGATGCCCGCCTGCTGGCCATGGAGCGCCAGATAGGCGTCTGCGAAGGCGCTGCCCAAGTCCATGGTTCCCTGGGCCGTGAAGTGGAGATTGTCTCCGCCGCTCACTTCGAAGCCGTCCGTATCGATCAGATAGGAATGGGCGTCCGAAGCCGCGAAGTTTTCCTGGGCCGTGCGGATGCCGGACAACTGCGTCGGGGTCAGTCTCGTCTGGTCCACAGAAAGCCGACTGAGGAAGAACGGCAGGTCGGCGCCGTAACGGGACCGGACGTCCCCGACAAACTCGACCAGATCTGCCTCGTATTGAGCCGCAGTGCGGTCATCCATGCCATCGGACTCGCCCTGAGTCCAAAGCATGCCGACGATTTCGTACGTATGGCCTGCGGCGGTCAAAGCCGCGAGCCCGTCGGTCACCGTCTGCCGGAAGACCGCGTAGTTTGCCTCGCGGGTGGGATCCCATGAGGAATAAAGGGTGGTCCCGCCCTGGGCATACTTGATCAGCGCAAAGTTCTCGGAAGGCAGTGTTGCCGCAAGATCCCGGCCGAAGGTGATCTCCGGGCCAAAACCATTGATCCTCGGCTGCAACGAACCGAGCACGGGGGTGGTGGTGCCGGTGCGGTCGTAAAACAGCACGTCCGTCTGCGGGGCCTGCAGTTCGGCAGGAAGACCCGACGCGCTGGCCTGGCCAACCATGTTCGACTGTCCGGCAAGGAGAAACACCTTGAGGTGAGCGGCTCTTGCCGGGGAAGCGAGAAGCAAACCCAAGGCCGCAACAAGGATCGCCGTGGTTGCATGCGGTTTTGTGACCATCATGAGAAAATGATTGAGGAGGAAGGAGGCGAAGGGAACTGCTTCAAGGCGCCGAGCCACCGCGCCGCCAAAAGAATCGGGAGACGAAGGATCCCGCATCGCATGGAACGGGCTTCACCGGTGCACCCGACCGCGCAAAATTCAGGCGGCCGGGCGACGCGATTCAGACCGCCCGCCGACGGCGCAGCAGGAGGAATCCAAGCACCGAGCCCAGCGAGGCGAACACCGACGGCTCGGGGACGGCTATGACGACATCGTCGTAGCTGGTGCCGAAGCGGATTTCATCGACCGCGTAGGCGCCGTCGCCCTTGCTGGCAAAAGTCACCGTGTCGAAGGCGGTCTGGTCAAGCGTGGCGGTATTGGAGGCGACCACGCTTCCCTGGTTCAGGGCGGCATCAGGGAGGTAGATGTTGATCGTGTCGGTCGCTCCGAAAATCATTTCGCCGACAAC
>JAKZES010000063.1 GCA_022548915.1 Verrucomicrobiaceae bacterium E54 | reverse complement strand
CCGCGCCCGACTCAAGGCAGGAGCCGTATGAGGTAGTTCCTCACGTACGGATCTGAGCGGGGGGCCGCCGGCAACGGCGGTCCCTACCGCAATCCTCGCACTTTAACTTTCAGGGTTGTTGCTACGGTGCTTATTGTAGTTTAGGGCGGAACGGCCCGCTTCTTTCCTTCGGTTTCCTGAACCCGTGTTTTTCCGCGCTCCATTCTGCGGCGCGGCGCATGGTGTCGGGGATGTGGTGACCGGTGAGGCTGATCTTGAGTTCGTCGGGATTGGGTCGGCCGCGCTTGATCTTGAAGCGGTATTTGCCGGGTCGGAAGCCGTGATCGGCGGCGTGGTATCCGATGGCTCGCAGATAGATTGCCGCCTCTTCGGTGTTGCGACCGCTGCGGGAGGTTGGTGTGGAAGGACGGCGACCGGCAGGTCGGGAAGCCCGGGGCCCCCTGGGGCAAGCGGGTTCTCGCCTTCATCGCCGGACTCCTGCCGATCGAGAGTCAACTCTGACGGACCCCTGTTCCCCCGACGATCCCGAAGAGGGAATCGGGAGCCCGGAGAACGGGTTTCGTGGGCACCGAAGCGCCGCGAAAGGGGGTTGCGCCTCTCAAGGTGGAGGTGGGAAGCGGGCCGCTTCCCGCACGGCCCCTCCTTCGCCGAGGCTTTGGGTGGGCAGGCTGCCCCGGGCCGGGGCAGCCACGGCCTGCGGCTGGAAGCCGCAGCTCCTTATACGTGCCTGCCGATCTTCTCGACGGCGCTCTCGACGGTGAGCCCGTGGAGCTTGCGCAGGATGTCGATCCTGCCGTGCTCGACAAACTGGTCGGGCCAGCCGATCCGCTCGACGGGAGTGTCGATGCCGGCGTCGTGGAGGTGCTCGATGACCCCGCAGCCGAAGCCGTTCATCAGGACGTGGTCCTCGAAGGTGCAGACGACCTTCGCGTTGCAGGCGACCTTTTCGAGGAGGTCGGTGTCGAGTGGCTTGATGAAGCGGGGGTTGACCAGCGAGACGGACAGTCCGCGCTCTTCGAGCACGGCCTTGGTCTTCTCGGCCATCTCGAACATCGTTCCCAGTCCGATGAGGGCGACATCGGTGCCTTCGGCGATGAGTTCACCCTTGCCGAGTTCGATCGGGGCGCAGGGTCCGTCGAGGGGCTTGCCGGCGATCGGTCCGCGCGGGTAGCGGATGGCGGTCGGGCCATCGTCGTAGGCGGCCATCCATTTGAGCATGGCGACGAACTCCGCCTCGTCCTTCGGCTGCATGTGGATGATGCCCGGCACCGGCCGCAGGTAGCCGATGTCGAAGAGGCCGTGGTGGGTCGGACCGTCGTCGCCGGAAAGGCCGCCGCGGTCCATGCACAGGCGCACGGGCAGGTCCTGCAGCGCGATGTCGTGTACGATCATGTCGTAGGCACGCTGCATGAAGGTCGAGTAGATCGAGAGGAAGGGCCGGATGCCGCGGGTGGCGAGGCCGGAGGCGAAAAGCGCGGCGTGCTCCTCGGCGATGCCGACGTCGAAGTAGCGCTCGGGAAGTTCCTTCTTGAAGATGTCGAGCTTCGAGCCGCCGGGCATGGCGGGGGTGATGGCGACGATCTTCCCGTCCTCCTTGGCGAGGTCCGTGACGGTGCGGCCGAAAATCTCGGAGGCGGTCGGCTTGCCGCCACCATCGGTCGAGCCGTCCTCGATCTTGTAGGCGCCGAGGCCGTGGAACTTGCCGGGATTCTCAAGGGCCGGCTGATAGCCGCGTCCCTTCTCGGTGATGATGTGGAGGACGACCGGTTCGTCGAGCTTGCGGAGGTAGTCGAAGGTCTTGACCAGCAGCGGCAGGTCGTGGCCGTCGATCGGGCCGAAGTAGCGGATGCCGAACTTCTCGAAGAGGACGTTGGGGAAAAGCAGGTGCTTGGCGCTTTCCTCGACCTTGTGGGCGAGGTTGCGGGCGGCCTTGCCGGCGATCCACTCGACGAACTCGGCGGCCTTGTTGCGCACCGAGGAGTAGGTCGAGTGGGTCTGCAGGGCGTTGAAGTAGCGGGCGATGGCGCCGACGTTCTTGTCGATCGACCACTCGTTGTCGTTGAGGACGACGATGAACTTATTGGTGGTTTCGGCGATGTTGTTGAGTGCCTCCAGGGTGGGTCCGCAGGTGAAGGCGGCATCGCCGGCGAGGGCGACCACGTGGGAGTCCTCCTTCAACTGGTCGCGGGCGGCGGCCATGCCGAGGGCGGCGGAGAGGGCGGTGCCGGCGTGTCCGGCGCCGTAGCAGTCGTGCTCCGACTCGGTGCGCAGCAGGAAGCCGTTCAGCCCCTGGTACTGGCGGATCGTGTGGATCCGGTCCGCCCGGCCGGTGAGCATCTTGTGGACGTAGCCCTGGTGGGCGACATCGAAGACGAACTTGTCGGCCGGAGTCGAGAAGACGCGATGCAGGGCGATGGTCAGCTCGACGACTCCGAGGTTCGGGCCGAGGTGGCCGCCGGTCCGGGAAAGGTTGGTGATCAGGGCCTCGCGGATCTCGTCGGCGAGCTTCGGCAGGTCCTTCTCGTCGAGAGCCTTGACGTCCTCGGGCGATTGGATGCCGGACAGCAGGGGGCCGAGATGCGGGGGCTCAGAAGAGTCGGATATCGTCATCGTCGTCAGGCGCGTCCGTGGTGTCGGACGCTTCGGGGGTCAAGGGCTTTTCGCCTTCGTCCTCATCGGACGGGCTGGCGGTATCGCGGTCGGCGATGGTCTTGAGGCGTTTGCGGGCGGAGCCGAGAACCTCCTCGCAGCGGCGGAGCAGGCGGGTGCCCTGCTCGAACCGCTCGACCATTTCCTCGAGCGGCAGGGATTCCTCTTCGAGGGCCGCGACGATCTCCTCCAGGCGGTGGATCGCCTCTTCAAAGCCCGGAGCTTCGTCCTTCGCGGGCGTGGTTTTCTTCCGGGGCATCAGTTGCGGGTGTCGCGGAGCTGGCCCTCGCTGTAGTAAATCATTTCCTGGCGCAGGAGGGGGGTGCGGTAGGGAAAGCGGCGGTAGATCTCGGCGATGCTGCCGGCCTTGTCGTAGATCGAGAAGCCTGGCTGGGCGGTAGTCGGGCCGGTGATGGAGGCGACGCGACCGTCGAGGACCAGGGCGGCGAAGTCGCCGTATTCGGCGGCGACGCTCGAGCTGGGGCCGGAGTCGCGCGACTCGGGCGTGATCAGGATTCCCGAAAAGCGGGTGCCGAGGTCGGTCGCCTTGGCATCGAGCTGGAGGAACTCGTCCTTCGATCGCGGCAGCCACAGGCTGTAGGTGTCGGCATACCAGGCGACGGCCCAGGGCTGGTCGGAGACGACGATCTCCGGCTGCAGGGGATCGCTTTCGACCCATTCGGCCATGCCCTTGTTGAGGATGAGCGGGTAGTAAGGCGGCCACTGCGGCCAACCACCCTTGTCGGAGACCTGCATGTACATCCGGACGTCCTTGGGCAGGGTCAGCAGGATGGGTGCGGCGGAGAAGGCGACGATCGCGATGTAGTGGGCGTTGCGCAGGAAGGGCGCGGACGAGACGAAGTCCAGCCGGCTCCAGAGGATGGAAAGGAAGGCCAGCCCGTAGGCCGCCATGATCGGGGCGAACAGGATGTGGATCTGGTTCGGGTGGAGGGCGTTCGAGCTGTTGATGCCGAAAATGGCCATCCCGATGGCGCCGAACAGCCACATCAGCGCGATCATCCATCGGAAGCGGGCAATCGAGGGGCGCTTGAAGGGGTGGAGCAGCGCGATGAAGAAGACCGGGGCGGCGAGGATGCCGCCGAGGAAGGGGACGAGGTCGGTGGCCTGGACGAGCGTGGTGCCGAGGATCTTGAGCAACAGTCCGTCGATGAGCAGCGGAGACGAGGTGAGATCAAGCGTCCGCATGATCGCGGACTCGTTGCCGTTGGAGAGGCCGTTGTAGAAGACAAAGCGGGCGGCGCCGAAGGGCTGGCCGGTGATGTCGGCCATCCGGATCAACGGGTAGAGGACCGCCAGGAAAAGGACCGCCAGCGAGGAGAGCGCGATGATTCCCCGGGGCCGGAAGGCGATCGCGGCGTAGATCAGGTAGCCGAAGAATATCCAGGCGGTCAGCCAGTGGGCGAGGACCATCAGGGCGAAAAAGGCGGCGGCGATCAGCGGCTGGATGATGGAGGAATTCCCCTCCTCCTGGTTTTCGACCGCGCGATAGGCAAAGTAGAGCCCGCAGCTGAAAAGCAGCAGCAGCAGCATCTGTGGCAGCCCGCTTTGGGAGAACTTCCAGAACAGGTCGCACATCACCATCAGCAGCGCGGTGACCCCCGCGATCTTGCCATCGAAGACCCGGCTCACCAGCAGGTAGCTGACGCCGATGGCCATCATGAAGAACAGCGTGGAGACCAGGGCCACGACCCGGTCCAGGTCGTAGATCAACTGGCTGTCCTGCATCTGCCAGCTCTTGAAATTGTCGGCACCCACCAGCTTGAAGACGGCGCCGAGGATGAGCGGGTTGAGGGGCGAGTGGTAGGTGTCGTGGAGACCGACGAGGGGGACGTTGCCCTCGGCCTTGGTCTCCGCGAGGTGATGCTCGAGCGGCCGGATGAACTTGGTGGTGAGCCCTTCCCCGCGGGCCACCTGGCGCGCGATCTGGGCCTGGTCCATCGCCTGCTCGGTGCCGAGGCCACGGAACAGCACGAAGAGGTGGACGATTGCCAGGGCGAAGAGGATGACGAAAAACAGGAGCCGGCGGATGATCACGGCGCCGTCGAAGGTGGTGTTTGACTGGTTCATGGGGTGGGGCGGGGGGTCAGGCGTCGATTTCCTTGAGTTTGCGCTGCAAGGTGCGGCGGCTGATTCCGAGCATTTCGGCGGCGCGGGTGCGGTTGCCATCGGCCTCGGCCAGCGCAGCCCGGATGGTTCGGGTTTCCAGCGCATGCAAGTTGAATTCCGGGGGAGCGGCAAGGGTGATTTTCCCGCCGGATCCGGGGGGCGGAGCGGAGTTTTCGCCGCGCAAGGCCGCGGGCAGGTGGCGGACGTCGATCACCGGGTCGTTGGACATCACCACGCCGTGCTCGATGGCGGTGCGCAGTTCGCGGACGTTGCCGGGCCAGGGATGGCGTCGCAGCAACTCCATCGCCTCGTCGCTGAGCGGCTTCACCGGGCGGCCGTTTTCCTCGGCGAACTCCTTGAGGAAGCCGGCGGCGAGGAGCACCACGTCCTCGGCGCGGTCGCGCAGCGGCGGCATGGCAATGCGGACGACGTTCAGGCGGAAATACAGGTCTTCGCGGAAATCGCCGGACTCCACCATCTCGACGAGGTTCCGGTTGGTGGCGGCGAGGACGCGGACGTCGACCTTGATCGTGGTGTTGGAGCCGACCCGCTCGATGGTGCGCTCGGACAACGCGCGCAGCAGCTTGACCTGGGTGGAGGCGTCGATTTCTCCGATCTCGTCGAGAAAGAGGGTGCCGCCGTCGGCCTGCTCGAAGCGCCCGACCCGCCGCTGCGAGGCACCGGTGAAGGCCCCCTTTTCGTGACCGAAGAGCTCGCTTTCGAGAAGCTGGGGGGAGAGGGCGGCGCAGTGGACGATCACCATCTTCTCCGCCGGGCGGCCGGAAAGCTGGTGGATCGCGTGGGCGACGACCTCCTTGCCGGTGCCGCTTTCGCCCTCGATCAGGACCGTGGCGCGGGTCGGCGCGACCTGCTTGACCGTTTCGATCACCCGGCGGATGCCGGATGACTTGCCGGTGAGCCGGCCCAGTCCGGCGGGGTCGGGGATCTGCTCGCGGAGCTTGGCGTTCTCGCTTTCGAGGTGGCTCGAGCGCAGGGCCCGCTTCAGCAGCATCTCCACCTCGTCGAGGTTGAGCGGCTTGGTGACGAAGTGCCAGGCACCGCGGCGCATCGCCTCGACGGCGGTATCGACCGAGCCGTAGGCGGTCATCATCAGGCAGACCGGCGGCTTCTTGATGGAAAGCGCGGCGTCGAGCACATCCATGCCGGAGTCGCCGCCGAGTCGGAGGTCGGTCAGCATCAGGTCCGGCGGGTCGCCTTTCAGCACGCCGACGGCTTCCTCCAGGTTGGAGGCGGTGAAAACGTCGAATTCCTCGTCCAGCGCCGCCCGCAGTCCGTCGCGGGTGGCTTGTTCGTCATCGACGATGAGTAAAGTCGGAGTCATGAAGTGGTGAGAGTTCGAACCGCAAAGACGCGAAGGCGCAAAGGCTCAGGAATTGGGATGGTTCAGGACGACTCGCTTGATGCCGTTCTTGATGAGTGGCACGTTGAAGTTGATGAGCAGGCCCAGGGTCTTCCGGGAAAGCTTGAGGTAAGTGAGCAGTTGGGCGTGATGGATCGGCTGGATTTGATCCACGGTTTTCAGCTCAACAATCAGGGTTTCGTCTACAAGCAGATCAAGGCGGTAGCCAACGTCCAGTTGCAGTCCTCGATAGGTGACCGGTTGCGTGAGCTGTACGGCTACCTGATGGCCGCGCAGTCCCAGTTCGTGCCGAAGGCATGCCTCGTAGGCGCTTTCGAGCAGGCCTGGACCCAGTTCGGAGTGAACGGCAAATGCGCTGTCCACAATGCTTCGAGCGATTTCTTCGATTTTCATTTTCCTTTGCGTCTTTGCGTCTTCGCGGTTCGAAATCAATCAACATCAATGACCGTGCTTTCGATGAGGCGGACGGGTTTGGGGCCGCGGGGGAGGAGGATGTGGATGGCGGTGCCGACTTCGGGCTCGGACTCGATCTCGATCTCGCCGCCGTGTTCGCGGACGACCCGCCGGACGATGAGCAGGCCGAGCCCGGTGCCCGCCTGCTTGGTGGTGCGGTAGGGTTCGAACAGCGAACCCATCTGCTCGGGTGAAATGCCGCTGCCGTTGTCGCGGATCGAAATACGGCATTCATAGTCGTTGTGGGCGGTGGCGATCTTGATCCGTCCCTCGTTTCCGCGGATGGCCTGGTAGGCGTTGCGCAGGAGATTGTAGAAGACCTGCTGGAACTGGGTGGCGTCGAGTTCGAGCTTGGGAAAGTCGGTGTCGAGTTCGAGCTCGACCTTGATGTCCCGGCTCGAGAGCTCGGGTTCGAGCAGTTTGAGGGTGTCGTGGAGCGTCTGGTGCAGGTCGCAGGACTCGCGCTCGGGCCGGGTCGGACGGATGGCCTCGAGAAACTGCCGCAGGATGGTGTCGAGCCGCTGGATCTCCCGCCGGGCCGTGCCGACGTGCTCCTCGAGCGGCGCGCGGTCACCCGCCGGCAGCTTGCGCAGTTTGCGCTCGATCAGCTGCAGGTGGATGTCGAGCGAGTTGAGCGGGTTGCCGATCTCGTGGGCGACCCCGGCGGCGAGCAGGGTGAGGGCATTCAGGCGTTCGCTTTCCAGGTGGTCTTCGGCTTCGCGGCGGGACGCGGTCTGGTCGCGGACCAGCATCACCCAGCCGAAGTTCTCCCCACCGAGCGGGGAATTGATCGGGGCGAGGTAGAAGTTGAGGTAGCGGTTCTCAGGGTAGAACACCTCGAGGTCCCGGGAGATGGTCTTGCCCGGCTTGGCGAGTGCGTCCAGGTCGAGTCCCGGAATCCGCTGCTCCAGGGCCTGGCCGACGATTTCGTCGTCGAGGCCGAAGAATTTCTGGGCGGCCCCGTTGATGAAGGTCACGAGGCCGTCCTCGTCCAGCACGATCACCCCCTCGTGCAGCGCCTCGAAGACCTGCTCGAGGAAGCCCTTCTCCCGGATCAGCCGGGAGAGCAGCTGCTGCGCCTCCACCGGGTCGATGCGGTCGAGCCGGGCGAGGAGCTTTTCGAGGAAGCCGGACTTCATGAGGAGACGGAAGATGGAAAGACAGAAAACAGAAGACTCGGATCCGTGGCGATGGGATCAGAGTTCGACTGGCTGGATGAACGGGGTATCAAGGGGGCGTGAAAAATGAGGTCCTGGTCGTGCTGTGCACCTTTCCGGATGAGGAGCGGGCGCGACAGATTGGCGCACTGCTGGTGGAAAAGCAAGCAGCAGCCTGCGTGAACGTGGTGCCCGGCCTGCGCTCGATTTATCGGTGGGAGGGCAAGGTTCAGGAGGATGCGGAAGTGCTGGGCATCATCAAAACGACGCGCGAAGCCTATGTCCGAATGGAGGCGCTCCTGCTGGAGGCCCATCCCTACGAGACGCCGGAAATTCTGGCGCTGCCGGTCGAGGCCGGGGCCCAGGCCTACCTGCGCTGGGTCGGGGAGAACGTGAATCCGGCCTAGCCCGCGATCGTGAAGCCGGTGACGCCCTCCAGCGGGGGGATGTTGGTCACGTGCATGCCGCGGATGTTGTGGGCCATCGGGCTTTCTTCGGCGATTTCCTTGATGAAGTCCTCGACCTCATCGGCTTCGCCCATGACTTCGAGTTCGACAGTGCCTTCGGGGAGGTTCTTCACCGTGCCCACGACCTCGAAGCCCTTGGCGACATCCTTGCAGGTGTAGCGGAAGCCCACACCCTGCACCCGGCCGTCGAAGATCACGCGTCGTGCGGTCATGCGGCGAGGGTGGGGCCGGACGGGCCGGTCCGTCGAGACTCAATCCGGGGCCGTCATTCCGGACCGAGATGGGTGAAACGGACACGGGTTTCGGTCGGACGGGTGATCGAAATGCGGTCCCCTTCCGGAGTCTTGATCACTTCGTCGGGGTTGGCGTCGCGGTCCGATCCGGCCAGGAACCCGGCCATGGCGCAGCCCGCCCGGGCGACGGCCTCGGCCGTCGCCGCATCGGCGAGCTCGATGTCCCAGACGAGGTCGAGCTGGGTGTCGGAGCGGGCGGTGAGTTGGTAGCGGTCGCCGCGCCAGCCGTCGGCATGGACGGCGAGTGCGGGATCCAGCGTTTCGAGCCACAGTTTCAACCCGAGCCAGCCGGCCGTTTCCTCGAGCACGGGCTCGTCATTGGAGGCCGGGAGTTCGATGGCTCGGGCTTCGATCCCATCGAGGTCCGGCGCGAAGCGGGCGGTGGTGGTGGGCGGCTGGTGGAGGGCTTCGAGCAGCTTTTCCTGCTCCATCAGGCGGCCGGCAACCGCCGCGCCGAGCTGCGAGGGAAAGGTGGCGAGGCCGCGGATGTAGACCGGCAGGTTGTTGAGCAGATCGGCGGCCTCGGACCGGTCCTGGGTGCCGGTGAAGCCGATCCCGAGCGCCTGGCGGGCGAGGAAACGCGTCTCGATCGAAATGGCGGTCCCGTGGTGCAGCGCGGTGCGGGCGCGGTCGGCCTCGTCACCCGCATAGCCGGGAGCGGGCGGGTAATGCTGGTGGAGGAGGATGCGGACGAGCGCCCGCAGCAGGGCGCTCTGGTCGGGGACGCTGCTTTCGTCGAAGCGATCGGTGACCCAGGCCTCTCCGGTCTGGTCGTCGAACCACGATCGCGCCCCCAGCGAGTAGGTGGCGGCCACCTGGCCGGCAAAACGGTCGTCGGGAGCGAGCAGTCCCATCTTTGCCCAGGCGGCTTCGCGGTGGTCGAGGGAGTTCGGAGGAAAGCGGCTCTCGATCGAGGCGGCGACCCGC
The DNA here is from genome assembly GCA_022548915.1 of Verrucomicrobiaceae bacterium E54. GTDB lineage: Bacteria > Verrucomicrobiota > Verrucomicrobiia > Verrucomicrobiales > Akkermansiaceae > Haloferula. The sequence continues at coordinate 21,457 of JAKZES010000063.1, read as the reverse complement.
TCGAGCAGTTCCTCGCCGGCGAGACGGTGGACCACCGGGGTGCTGCGGAAATCGAGCCCCGCCGCCTTTTCCGCAAACTCGATCAGCGGGGCCGGGACCTTCAATTCGCCGCCGCCCTGCGCCAGCGAGCGCAGGCTTTCGTTCTCGCGTTCCAGCATCGCGACCTGCTCCTCGAGCGAGGAGATCGTGGTGCGAAGCTCGGCGGCGTCCTCGCTCTTGGCGGCGCGTTCGAGCTTCAGCCCATGCAGGACGCCCGCCGCGCCGACCGCGACGCCGATCAGGATCGGCAGTAAAGTCTGTGGGCGCATGGTGAAGTATCAGTGGTCTGGTCGGACTGGCTCCAAGTTCAACGGCGCAACGTCATCGATCTTTTCCAATTCGTCGAAGTCAGGCAACGCGTGAGGTTCCACATTGCAGCCAAAGATTTCTTCAGCAGTTTTTCCCTCGATCAAGGTCATGCCGACTGGACGCTCCGACGAGCCATCCTGATTGTAGCGATACATGAAAATGTGGACCGGCTTCTCGTCGTGTTTGCCGGGAAAGAAGCGCTTCTCTCGCGTGTCGTAGAACTGCTCCTGAACCAGCTTGTCGAAGGTAGGTCCGGGTCGCTTGCTGTAGCCGAAACGGACCATGCAGATGTCCGTTCCAACGCTGTCGTAAAGGTTGCACTTGAGTTCCCTTCCCTTGGCGTCGAGGAGGTAGATGGCCTTCATCTTGATCGTTTTGTCGGGCGCGTAGGTGGTCTTGATGACCGATCGCTTGTCGCTGGTCCGCTCAAAGACTGTGTGCGACCCGTCTTCTTCAGATTTGATCCAAGCCGATCCTTCGGACTTAGGTTCCGATTCATCGGGTGAAGGATCGGGCTGCGAGGGCTCTACGGCGACTGACACGGATTCCCCTGCAGAGCCGGGATTCGATGCTGGCTGCGACCTCCAGACAATAACAGACACCACCCCCGCAGCAATCAAGCTGCCCGCGAGGACCATACGCTTCGCATTCGGGCGCATCGTGGGAAATCAGCGTCCGCTGCCGAGCGGTCGGGCGTTGGGGTTGGCCGGATCGACTTCCTCCAGTTCCTTCAGGTCGGGCAGCTGCCCGGGCTCCACGCCGCGGCCGAAGATCTCCTCGGCGGTCTTGCCCTCGATCAGGGTGATGCCCACCGGGCGCTCCGGCGAGCCGTCCGGCTTGTAGCGGTACTGGAACATGTGGACCGGCATCTCGTTGCGCGTGCCGGGAAAGAAGCGCTTCACCCGGGTATCGTAGAGCAGCTCCTGCACCAGCTTGCCGAAGGTGACGCCGGGCCGCTTGCTGTAGCCGAACTGGGTCTTGTAGATCTTGTTCCCGAGGCCGTCGAAGATGTCGCATTTGAGCGGGTTGCCCTTGGCGTCGAGGCGGTAGATCGTCTTCACGCTGATGTTTCCATCGGCGGTGTAGGTGGTCTTGATCAGCGTGCGTTCGTCGTTGCCGCGCTCGAAGACGGTGCGCGAGCCGTCCTTGTTGCGCTTGACCCGGACAAAGGGGCCGTCGATGCCGATGCCCGGCAGATCCTGGGCGGCGACCAGCGGTACCAGACAGGCGGTGATCATGAGCAGAATGGCGCGTCGGATCATGGGCGGCGGACGGTAGAACTTGGCGAAGGGGGGTTCAAGGAGGCATTTTGAGTGCGCCGATGCGCTGGAGAACGAAAGACCGAACCCACGATCTGACCCGTCGCGGCATGATCATGGGGATCCTCAACGTGACGCCGGATTCGTTCTCCGACGGGGGACTTCATCACGAGCCCGGCACGGCGCTCGAACGGGCGCGGCGGATGATCGCGGAAGGCGCGGACATCGTCGACGTCGGGGGCGAGTCGACCCGGCCGGGAGCGGAGCCGGTGCCGGAGGCGGAGGAGATCGAGCGGGTGCAGCCGGTGGTCGAGGCCTTGAGGTCGGAGTGGGACGGGCTGATTTCGATCGACACCATGAAGCCCGGAGTCGCGCACGCCGCGCTGGAGGTGGGCGCCGACATCGTCAACGACGTCGCTGGCCTGCGCGATCCGGGGATGATCGAGGTCTGCGCCCGATCCGGCTGCGGGGTGGTCGCGATGCACATGCGGGGCGAGCCGCGGACGATGCAGCAGGCCCCGGAGTATGAGGACGTGGTCACCGAGGTGCGCTCGTTCTTCGAGGAGCGACTCGCGACGCTGACTTCGGCGGGCATCGACCCCGAGTCGCTGTGCTTTGATCCCGGCATCGGTTTCGGCAAGACGCTGGATCACAATCTCACCCTTCTGCGCGAGCTTTCGGCCCTTCAGGTCGGGGGGCGTCCGCTGCTGATCGGGGTCTCGCGCAAGAGCTTCATCGGTCGCGTGCTGGAAAGCGACGCGCTCGAGGATCGCGAGTGGCCGACGGTGGCGCTCACGGCCTGGACCCGGGAAAGCGGGGCACGCATTCATCGCGTCCACGAGGTCCGTCCGAATCGCGAGGCGCTGCGGATGGTGGAGGCGGTTCTTGGCAGCCCAGTTTGAAGGAAGACCCCCTAAAGGGGGAACTACGTACGCCACTGGCGCGCCGGTTCGGTTAGTAGTTCCTCCTTTAGGAGGTCCAACCGCGAAGCCGTTTCGCCTACTTTTTCTTCTTCGCGTCCTTCAGCGCTTCCCGCCTGGCGTTCTGCACCGGGTCGGCCCGGCGGGTGATCTCGAGGTGGTGGTCGAGCACCTTCTTCAGCTTGGCATGCGTGGCGGCGAGCGCTCCCGGCACTCCGTCCTTCGCGAGGTCGGTGGTTTCGTCGGGATCCTCGACGGTGTCGAAGAACTTGCCGTCGGCGTAGAGCTTGTAGCGGGCGTCCCGGGTGTGCTGGGATGCTTTGTTTCGCTCGCCCATGCGCGAATACCAGCAGTAGATCGCCTCCTTGTTTCTTTCCGCCGCATTCCCTTCGAAAACCGGCATCAGGCTCACCCCCTCGATGCCCTCCGGCGTCGGAACCCCGGCTGCCTCGGTGATCGTCGGCAGCACATCGGTGAAGTCGACGAGCGCATCGCTGACCTGGCCGGGTTCGATGACCCCCGGCCAGCTCGCGATGAAGCCGACATGGGTGCCGTTGTCCTTCGGGCTGCCCTTGCCGCCTTTGTATTGCCGTCCCTGGAACTCGGAGACGATGCCGGTGTAGGTGCCGTTGTCACCGGTCCAGAGGATCAGCGTGTCGTCGCGCTGGCCGGTTTCCTCCAGCGTCGCGACGAGCTGGCCGACCATCTTGTCGGTGTAGCGGACGAAGGCATCCCAGTATTCCTGGGAACGGTAGCCGCCGGGCTCGCCGTCGGCATCCACCCACATCTTCGGATCCCAGTCGGGGTGATCCGGCGTCGGGACGAAGGGCCAGTGCGGCAGCATCATCGGATAGTACACGAGGAAAGGCTCGTCGCCGCCCTTCCGCTTCCTGATGAAGTTGCACAGGTAGTCGTTCACCACGTCGGGCCCGAACTCGCCGTTCTTGAAATCCTTCCGCTCGCCGTCGATCTCGAGTCCCGGGTTCGGGTAGCGGCTCGGGCGCCGGTTCAACTGCCACAGGCAATGGCGGTCGAAGCCGAAGTTCCTCACGCCTTCGTAGTCGCCGAGGAGCTGCCATTTCCCGCCGATGGCGGTGGCGTAGCCGGCGTCGCGCAGCAGGTTGCCGAAAGTCACGGCCTCGGGATCCAGAAACCCGAAGCGGACGTAGTTCCGGTTGTTGTGGATGCCGGTCATGATCTGCACCCGCGACGGCGTGCAGATCGGCTGTGAGTGGGCGTGCTCGAAGCGCATCCCGCTGGCGGCGAGGGCGTCGAGATGTGGGGTTTCGTAAACCTTCGAGCCGTAGCAGGAAAGGTTCTCCAGGCCGATGTCGTCGGCCATGATGACCACGATGTTCGGCCGCTTTTCGGCGGCGGCAGCAGCGAGCATCAGAAAGCCGAGGGCCGCCGGGAGAAGAAATCCGTGCTTCATGCTCGAAAGCTTCGCCGATCGCGGGGCCGGTGGCAAGTTGCCCCGGGGCTTGAGTCATGACCGGGCTCGGTCATGATCGTGCCATGGACCACGTGAGCCAGGGACGGCGGGTGATCGAAATGGAGGCGGAAGCGCTGCATGCCATGAGCGGCCGGCTTGGCGAACCTTTCAGCAAAGCGGTCGCCACCCTCAAGGCGGCGCTCGACGCCCGCGGCAAGATCGTCGTCGTCGGGATCGGCAAGTCCGGCAACATCGGCCACAAGATCGCCGCCACGCTCAACTCGACCGGCTCGACCGCCGTCGTGCTCAATTCCCAGAACGCCCTTCATGGCGATCTGGGGCTCATTTCGGATGGCGATGCGGTGATCGTGCTTTCCTACTCGGGCGAAACGGCCGAGTTGCTCGACCTCCTGCCGCACATCAAGCGCTTCGAGGTGCGCGTGATCGCCCTCACCGGTCGTCCCGGATCGACCCTGGCAAAGCACTCCGACGTCATCCTCGACACCTCGGTCGAGCGCGAGGCCTGCCCGCTGAACCTCGCCCCGACCTCATCGTCCACCGCCATGCTGGTGATGGGGGATGCCCTGGCGATGGTGTTGCTCGAGGCACGCGGTTTTTCCGAGGACCAGTTCGCCCGCTTCCATCCCGGCGGTGCGCTGGGCCGGGCGCTGCTGCTCAAGGTTTCCGACATCATGCGTGCCGGCGAGGCGCTCGCGACCGTGCCGGAGGATGCCACGGTGAACGATGCGCTGGTGGCGATGTCGGAGAGCCGGGCCGGTGCCTGCGTGGTGGTGGCGGCCGGCGGCGCGCTGGCCGGCATCTTCACCCACGGCGACTTCGCGCGCAGCTACCAGGCGGATGCCGCCGTCGGCTCCAAGCCGGTGGCGGCGCTGATGACCCGCGACCCGATCAGCGTCTCCGCCGACGCGCTGGCGGCGGAGGCCGTCAAGACGATCGGCTCCCACCGCATCGACGATGTCGTGGTGCTCGACGCCGAAGGTCGGCCCGTTGGCCTGATTGACACCCAGGACCTGGCGCGGCTGAAGATCGTGTGATCCACCGCCGAATTCGAATCCGCGGTGGTGTTCATCGAATGCCGGTTGCCTGGGCCTCTAACAAAATGGTCTGAGACTGCCACTCCAATCCGGTCGTCCACCCCCGGGCCCATTCGGTGGCGGGGTCGCTGACAGGTCAGCGCCGTCAGGCGAGTATCCCCGCCATGCACAGACCTCTGCAGATCCTCGCCGGCCTCACCAGCTTGTTTGCCCTGCATGCCGCCGAAATCACCTCGGACGACCGCTTCGTTTCGATCGGGAACGAATCGCTGAGGCTGACCTACGACCTGAAAAACGGCACCTACTCGGGCACCGACCTCGCCACCGACGTGGCCGTGTTCGCCAACGCCCGCTTCACGGTCGATGAGATGGGCTGGAAGCAACCGGAGGGCGTCACCCGCGGCTGGGAGCAGGCCAAGGTTGCCGATGAACTCGGGAGCTGGAGCCAGGTCAGCATCACCGAGATCCCCAACGGCGGCTACCGCCCGACCAAGACCCTGCATCTCCGCGTCCACGAAACCCTGCCCTACGCCGTGCTCGGCTTCTCGGTGAAGAACCACCGCGAGATCGCCGCACGGGTCTGCCGCATCGGCATCATCGACAAGGCGAAGTTCCTGCCGAATAGCAAACTCGACAAGCCGCAGTTGCTCAAGGGTGGGGCCGGCGCCGCGCCCAACCGGGTCGAGACCGGCACCGAAATCGAGGCCTTCAACAACCTGCTCGTCACCGGGAAGATCGACGGACGCCGCCACTCGCTGGTCGTCGGCGGCCTGCACTACCGCGACTTCCTGCGGAAAATCCAACTCGGCGGCAAGCACGGCGAACTGACCGTGACCATCGAGGATCCCCAGGGGAAACGGATCGAACCCGGCACCACCTACGACGCGGTCGACACGGTGTTCCTCGACTTCTCGACCGCCGACCCCTTCACCTCGCTGGAAACCTACGGCATGGCGGTCCGCACGGCCAATGACGCCAGGCCGAAGATCTACGACTACCCGACCCTCTGCGGCTGGATGGTTTCCACCGGCAGCTACGGCGAAGGCCGCCCGCTCAACAACTCGCGGGAACTGGTCGGCCAGATGGAGATCGCGAAGGAGTCCGGGATCCTGAACTACACCCCGGTCGGCATCCGCCTCGAGCCCGACTACTACTGCAACCGCAACACCGGCGACACGCAGCAGGGCTGGTGGAACGACGAGTACTGGGCGAAGTACGAGTCACTGGTCGAACCCTACGAAACCTTCGGCAAGTTCTGCGGCAAAATCCGCGAGCTGGGCGGCATCCCCTTCACCTACATCCAGACCAACATGCCGTCGAACGACTTCGCCCTGGCCCACCCGGAGTGGATGCTCAACAACGACATCACCCGCCTCCACGCCGAGCACCGGCACCACATGCCCTTCGTGAAGTTCGACTTCACCGACCCGGGCTTCCAGGAGCACACGCTGAAGATGTGGCAAAGGCTGCGGAAGCAGGGGCTGCTGGGCATCAAGTTCGACTACCCCGAGTCCGGCTGGTGCCTGGACGGCGGCTTCGAGGACAAGACCCACACCACCACCACCGCCTACCGCAAGATCTTCGAGCTGTGCCGCGAGGGGCTGGGAGAGGAAGGCTACATTCACGAGCGCAACCTCGGCGAGTATGGGACACCTTGCCTCGACGTCACCGCCGGCATCGTCGACCTCCAGCGGGTATGGGGCGACGCCTCGCACTTCGAGCCCGAGATGGCCTCACGCATCGGTTTGCGCTGGTACAAGAACCGCAGCGTCTTCGGCTACTACCCCGACGGCAAATCGTTCAAGAAGCTCGATACCGACCAGCGCCGCACCATGCTGACCCTTGTCGGCCTGATCTCCGGGCGCATCGAACTCGGCACCTCCTTCGGCCGCATGAAGCCCGAGGAGCAACGCGACCTCACCCGCCTCTACCCGATGTTCCCCGGCACCCGCTCGTTCCGTCCGGTCGACATGCTGGTCGAGGGCCGGCTCGACCCCGCCGTCTATGCCTACCAGGTCGAGGATGGCTGGACGCAGCTGATCCTCTGCAACAACCACGACGAGGCTGCCACCATCAGCACGCCGATCGCCGGCGACATGGCCGAAACCGGCTCGCTCGGACTCGACGCGGATGCCAGCTACTACCTCTACGACTTCTGGAACGACAAGTTCCTCGGCGAAATCAAGGGCGGCGCCTCGGTATCCCAAAAGCTCCAGCCGCGACACGCCCTGGTGTACTCGCTGCGCGAAAAGAAAAACCACCCGCAGGTGCTTTCCACCAACCGCCACGCGATGCAGGGCATGGTCGATCTCGCCGACGTCCGCTGGGATGCGGAAAAGAAGGTCCTGTCCGGCACCGCCAAGGTCGTTGGTGGCGAGCCCTTCGTCATCACGATCGCCAGCAACGGGCACAAGGTCGACACCGCCAGCTCCGGCCACGAGGTGACCGACCAGGGCTTGACCCGGCTCACCCTGGCTTCCCAAAAGAACGCCAACGTGCCGTGGTCGGTCCAATGGAAGAAGTAGCACCGCAACCGAACGAACACGACGAACCTCATTTTGCTTCCTGGAAGTCCTGCGGACCTGCCAGTGGCATGACCGTCCCGGTCATGGACGGCAAGGTGCGACAGGCCGTCAGCCCTCGCAGTGAATCCCGGACCTCGGACCCTCTGAATGAGATCGGATGATGCAGGCCGGGTCACCGGTTCATGACCGGGACGGTCATGCCACAGACAGGTGGGCGGGAGCTGCTGATTACTTCGCGTCTCCCCGCAGTTGGCGGGGGAAATCCATCGCGCCGTGGAGGATTCTCACGATCTGGAGGACCGTGCCTTCCATCCGGAAAAGAATGACATGCTTGGCCTGTGCCGCGATTCGGCAGCCAGGGAAAAGATCGTCGCGTTGCCGCCAACGGGTCGGACCGGCAAGGATCTCTTCAAACTTTCCCCACAGGTCGTCGAGGTAGCGCTGTTCCTGTTCCGCTCCCCACGTTCCGAGGGTGTAGCTGCGGATCGACTGGAGCTCGGACACCGCGGCCCTGGTGAACTCAAGGGTCATTCAGCCGACCGGGCCAGAGCCTCGAACTCATCCTTGCTCCGGACCCGGACGGTTTCCCCTGCTTCCAACTGAGCGAAGCCGATCGCCGCCTCCCGCTTCAGCCACTCGTTCTCCGCCTCGTGCTTGAGGGTCAGGCGAAGCGCCTCGCGGATCACCTCACTGGCGTTGTTGTAAAGGCCCGAAGCGACCTTCTCCTTCACCGCCCGATCCAGTTCCGGAGTGAGTGAAACATGCATGCACCAAGGCATCACTGATGACAAACATTGTCAATCTTTGAAGAGACGCCAACCAGGGCATCGACACTTGGAGTTGGGGAACCACGAACGGGCACGAATTCACACGAATCCTGACAACCCCCTTCCGAGCCGACTCGTCCCCAAGCGGAGAAGCGTTTGGGCCATCGACGTTCCACCGTTCTGGGGTCGCATGGATCGAGATTCGCGTCCATTCGTGTCCATTCGTGGTTCAATTTCCCCAATGGAGATGCTCTGCCCCGCCAGCCGAGGAGTGATGGTGTCCGGTCACTCCTCTGCCATCTCCGCCACGCTCGGCGGCAGGGTGGCTTCCTCAAGCCACACGCTCAGGTGCCCGGACGGTGCGGCCGGCTTGTTCTTGTGACCATTCTGACGGAGAAAGCCCTTCAGCGCGATGGTCACCTCCTTGCCGGAGACTTCCCCGGCGAGGTCGCCGAAGAGATAAACACCCCGCGCAGCACCCCCGCCCTTGTAGTAGCCACCGGTCATCTCGCTGACGGGCTTGCCGTTGACGTGGAGCGCAAATCCTTCGCCCGACCAGCCGTGGCCGGCACCGCCGACAATGATGCGGTAACGCTTGCCATCCTCAAAGGCCGGAACCTTGAAGGTCTGGCGCATCAACAGCACCTCCTTGTCCCACAGGGTGTTGGGCGTGATGTGGCAGCCGCAATGCGGGACCCTGCAGCCGGCAATGAGAGCCTCCTGCCTGCCGTCCTTCTGGCCAAAGGGCGCCTTGCCGGTTTTCCAACCCGCCTTGGTCGGATCGAAACCCGGCGCCGTCCAGTCCTCGGAGCCCTTCGGCAGCGTGACCTCACGATAGCGATCGCCCTCGGGACTCTCCTTCTTCTCGGCGGGATCAAACGTGAGATACGCCCACTCCGCCGTCTGCATTTCCGGACCGAAGCGCTTCCACGAGTAGTCCTCGATGCCGGCCATCTCGTAGAGCTCCAGTAGTTGGTCGAACTGGCTGCGCAACTGCGGCGTCGGCTTCTCTGGAGGCGTCGCATTGATGATGTTCTCGATCGCCAAACCGCCCCGGCGGTAGACCGGAGTCCCGGGGGCCCCGGCCACGTACTCGGGGATCAGCTTGTCGAGAACGATGGGGCGCAGCGCATCCCGCATCTTCTCGAACTGCTCGTTCGTCGCCAGCTCCATGTCCGGAATCGCGGTCACCGATGGATCCATCGCGCCGTCCGGATACTCGACCTCGCCTCCATGCAGCTCGACCATCGCCCGGCCCAGCGCGTCACCGGTCAGCATGTAGGTCTCGCCGTTGTGATGATAGTGGTAGTTCTGATTCTTCGGGGAAACCTCGGGGCCGCGCCAGAAGGGGCGGGTGTCGATGGTCTTGACCGTGCCCGCCAAATCGGGATGACGCTCGGGGTCGGCCACCGCCTTCTGCGCCTCAAGGATCTTGACGTAGTGCTCCGGCATGTTCTCGCCCTCGAAGCCCACCGTCGCGATCGCCCACTTGGCTTCCGGCGCCTCGAACTCCTTGCGCCAGGCCTTGATCAGGTTGACCAGGTTCTTCTCGTAGTTCGCGTTGTGACCGGGGTTCGGTCCGTCCTTGTGGCCCTGCCACCAGACGAAGCCCGCGACCTCGAAGCCCTGGTCCGCATACTCGGGGTATTTCTCATCGAAGTTGTCGAGCACCGCGCGGATGGCGGCCGTGTACTCGTCGTACTGCTTGCCGGCATACCAGCCCTCGCCATCCCACTTCACCACCTTGCCGTCGGCATCGAGCTGCTCCTTGTAGCCGGGGTAGTTCGTGCCCTCGTAAGTGTAGCTTTCGCTGCCGGGCGGCAGGATGTCCCAGCCGAGGCTGCGGTTGCCGATGTCGGCCTTCATCACGATCACCGGCTCGTCGTGGAACTCGCCCATCACATAGCCAAAGCCCAGTTCGGGTCCGAAGCTCGGTCCGCAGGCCGGAGCGCTCAGCGGGTCGCTCTTGCCCTTGCCCATGTAGGCATCGTTGAGCATCACGTCGTGGCGCACGGTCCACTCGCCCTTTTCGTCGAGCAGGTAGGGGAAGCGCCCCAGTTTCTCGACCGCCCAGCGGAGGTCGCCCATGCCTTCCAGATCGACCTTCTCCATCCACAACGCACCCGATCCACCGCCCTTGGCGTAGGTGATGGCCAGCTCGTGCCGCTTGCCCTTGGTCAACTTCACCGCACTCCCCTCCTCGACCACTGCATCATCGACCTTCACTTCCCGGGCTCCCGCCGGGTGGATCCGGTAGCTGCCGTCGAAGGGTACTTCGACAAAGGTCTTCACCTCGAGGATCTGGTTCGCCTCGGTGGCAGGGAGTTCCAGCGTGGAACTTCCGAAGGCCGGCAGGTGGACGTTGCTGACGTTCACTTTCGTTTCGTTGGGTGCCGGAATTTCCATGCCCACCAGGAATCCGACAGCGCCCGCCTCGGACCCGGCATCGGCGTGCTTGTAGAGCTTGAGCGGCACCATCGCGGCGTTGCTCTTGTTCAGCGACAGCTTGCACGGCGTCGCCGAAGGATCCGCCGAAAGGAAGACGCTCGAGTAGAACGGCGTCGATCCCTCGACCTTGCCGAAGCCGAGCATGTTCGACTGGCCGGAGAGGATGTAGACCTTCACCGGCTTGTTGCTGGCTCCCTTGTCGGCCGGATCCGGCGCGGGCAGGTCGACAGGGATGACATCGGCGGCCAGCGCCATGCCGGAGAGCAGGGAAAGGACCGGCAGGATGACCTGCCTGCCAAGGAGCGCGCGCGAGGGTTTCGAATCGGTTTTCGTCGTCATGTCGTTTGATGGTCAGTCGGGCTTCCCGAGTCGATCTCCGATTTCCTCGAGCACCTTGGCGCTCGCCGGGAGAATTCGTCCCTCGGGATCGGGGCCGACGTTGAGAAGAAAGTTTGAATTCCGCGCCTGGGCGCTGGCCATGTGCTTCATGATGCCCTCGGTCTTCGCCACACGCGTGCCCTCCTTCCAGAACCAGCCGCTCTCCAGCTTCCAGCAGGTCTCGCCCGGAGCCGTGTTGCCCTCCGGAAAGTGCCGCGTCTCCTTGACCGCGATGTCGGTGAACAGGGTGCCCTTCTTCCCCCAGCTCCACCAATTGGAACTGGTGAGGACTCCGGGACCCAGCTCCCGGGCAAAGGCCACTGCCTCCGGCTGGGTCATGATCCGGTCATCGAGCGCGTCGTTCCAGATGTAGAAGGCCTGGGGATAGCGCTCGACCAGTTCGGCGATCTGCTTCTTCTGAAATTCAATCTGCGCCTTGAGATCGTGCTCCGCCGGATCGCACTCCGGCGGCAGCACCTTGAAGGGGGCCTTGAAACCCGGACTACGCCAGCAGTAGTAGAGGCCGACCTTGAGCCCGCGACTGGTGAAGGACTCGACGAACTGCGCCACCAGGTCCTCCTGATAGGGGCAGTCGGGATGCATCACGTCGTAGGTCGTGTACTTGCTGTCCCACAGGCAGAAGCCAGCGACGTGCTTGGTGGTCAGCACGCCATACTTCATGCCGGCCGCCACCGCCGCCTCGGCCCACGCGTCGGTGTCCACCCTGCCGCCCGGATCAAAGGTCGAGGGGTCCGGATATCCCTCCACCCACTGCGCCCCGTGATAGGTGGCCATGTTGTAGTGGATGAACATGCCGAACCCGAGTTCCAGAAACTCCGCCTGCAGCTGCTCGACGGACTTCGGCGGATCGGCGGAAACCGGCGAGGCCAGCAATCCAACCATCATCAGCAAGACAACTCGGGGTTTCATCATCACGTTCATCAGAGAAGGGCGGACGGCAGTGTGCCCCGTCTCATACGCTGCGAACGGCTACATCTTGCCACACCCGCCAACATGGCCGGGATCCGTCTAGGATCCCCCGCGAAGCCCGGTGCCGGCATACTTCGAAAGTTCAGTCGCCAACTCGGCTGCGAGGTCCGGACGGACGGCAATCAGGTTGTCCTGCTCGCCGGGATCCTTGGAGAGATCGTAGAGCTCGGGTTCGTCGCCACCGATGTATTTCAAAGAACCACGGCGCAGGGCCCGCGTCCGGTGCGTCTGGGTCAGGATGTGCTCGGCCCCCTTTGGATCCTTCCCGAGCAGGGTCGGCAGAAGATCACGGCTGTCCGCAGCCGCGCCTTCGGGAAGGTCCCGGCCGAGAAGCTGTGCCAGGCTGCCGAGCAGGTCAGCCTGTGAAAACAGGGCACCACTCACTCCGGGCCTCACCCGCTCCGGCCAGCGGACGATGAAGGGCACCCGCGTCCCGCCTTCATGAATCTTGTACTTGCCACCGCGAAACGGCCCGGCAGCGCGGTGGCCCCGGTCGACGCCTCCGGAGCCCTTCGTCTCGCAGCCGTCGAGGTATCCCCCGTCGATGTAGACCGGTCCGTTGTCGCTGGTGAGGATGACCAGCGTATCGCTGGCCAACCCCTCCTTCTCAAGCAGTTCGAGGATGGCGCCAACGCTCCAGTCGAAGGATACCATCGCATCGCCGCGCAGGCCTTGGTCGCTCACGCCACGAAAGCGCGGATGCGGCCAGCGCGGCGCATGGATGTCGTTGGCCGAGAAGAACAGGAAGAAGGGCCCGCCGGCATGCCCGCGAATGAACTTCCCAGCCTCGCGGACCAGATCATCCGCGATGTCCTCGTCACGGAAAAGCGCCGCCATGCCGCCGCGCATGTAGCCGATGCGACCGAGTCCGTTGATCACCGTGCCGGAGTGCGCCGCGTCGCCGGGGTAGGCGGTGATGGCTTCCGGTTGCAGGCGGGCGTCGGGATACACGGTCCCCGGAACTTCGTCGGGAATCCGGCGACCCCGCCGAACCGTGATCGGGTCCGCCGGATCGAGGTTCACCACCCGACCGCCCTCCACGTAAACGCAGGGCAGTCGGTCGTTGGTCGCGGGTAGAATGAAGTGGTGATCGAATCCGATCGCCTCGGGACCGGGCTCGATCCGGCCGTTCCAGTCGATCGCCTCGTCATCGAGCCCGAGGTGCCACTTGCCGATGACGGCCGTCCGGTATCCAGCCTGCTGAAACAAGTCCGCCAGCGTGAACTGCCCGGGATCGATCAGCATGTTGGCCAACCCGTGCGCGATGCCCGTCCCGGGCTTGCGAAATGCCATCTCGCCGGTCAGCAGCGTGTAGCGGGACGGAGTGCAGGTCGCGGCAGCGCAATGCGCATCGGTGAAGCGCAGGCCCTGCGCCGCGAGCGCATCGATGCGGGGCGTCGGGATCTTGGTCGCGCCATACACCCCCACATCCCCGTATCCGACGTCGTCACCATAGATGATGACCACGTTGGGGCCGCGGCCTGCCGCGTCCTGCGTCACGGCTTCGCCTGGCCCTGCCAACAGGCAGAAACTCAGGACTGGAAGGAGCCACATGTTCACTCCGCAACGGGTGTGAGGGTGAGTTTCCGCAGCTGGATCGGATTCCAATGGTCGGGCATGGGCTTGAGTTCGATCACGGCTTCCTCCGCCGGCAGCTCGATTTCACCCATCGGCATGGTTTCCCAGCTGAGTCCGTCTCCGGTGGCCGGAATCTCGACCGTCTGCGACGACTCGCCCACCTTGAGCGAAAGCTTCGCCGGCACGGCGGCGGCGACTTCAGCCTCGACCTTCCACTTCGCAGCCTTGCCGGTCTGCACCCGGTACTCGACGCGGTAGTTCGGGAGTTTCCAGTCGGTGAGGTAGGCCGCCGCTCCGGTGCCTTCGACCTGGATGTTGCCGCCGACCGCACCGAAGGCATCCGCGTCGAGCGCGAGCAGCGTGAGCGTGCCGTCGGCATCCGGCGTGGCGTAGGGCTGCTGGGTGACGGTGAGCGGGCCGGGAAACTCAAGGCGCGCGACCGAGATGTCGGGATCGGTGGCACCGCCGGGCAGATGCACCACCACGCCGTCGACGGTGCGCTCGGCAGTGACCGTGGCACCTCCCTTCAGCATGACACCGGCGGAAGGCAGCTCCTTCAGCGTGGGGAGCAGGATCTTCCCATCCGCAGGCCAGTCCCAGATGTGAAGGTAGAGGGTGGTGCCGCCGTTCTCACCGGCCCTCTGCGTCACGCGTCCCCACGGCAGGCGCCGCGGGAACGGGCTCGCCTGGGTGGCGTGGATGGCCTCGGCGTTGACGTCCATCCAGCGGGCGATCGCCTCGAGGCGGTCGATGCTTTCCTGCGGAATGGAGCCATCGGCACGTGGACCGATGTTGAGCAGCAGGTTGCCACCCTTGCTGGCGATGTCGGACAGCATGCGGATGAGCCGTTGCGAACTCTTCCAGTTGCGGTCGTTCACCTTGTAGCCCCAGGTGTCGTTCATGGTCATGCAGACCTCGAACATTTTCCCGGGAAAGCCGCGCGGGGGGATGTGCTGCTCGGGCGTGCTGGTGTCGCCCTCGAACCCCGGGCCGAGGCGGTTGTTGTTGATGATGTCCGGGTGCCCGGCCACCAGCGCGGCAAACGGGGCGACGCGCTCCTCGGTCATCAGGACGGGTGTGTCCCACCAGATGATGGCGGGGTCGTAGCGCTCGATGATCTCCCGCGCCTGCGGCAGGGCGATGGTCTTGAGATACTCGTCGAAGTCGCCCTTCTGGGCGGGGTCCCACACCTTGCCGGGAGTGCCGCTGGTCGCACCGCCGGGGTGGACCCAGTCCTGCGCCTGCGAGTAGTACAGACCGAACTTCATGTCGCGCTTGCGCACCGCCTTGGCCAGCGGCGCGAGCAGGTCGCGCTTCGCCCCGGATGCCATCACGTCCCAATCGGTGACCGCCGAATCGTAGAGCGCGAAGCCGTCGTGGTGCTTGGAGGTGATGACGACGTACTTCATGCCCGCGCGGGCTGCGAGATCGGCCCACGCTTCCGGGTCGTATTTCGCGGCGGTGAACTCCGGCGCGTATGACTTGTATTTCTCCACCGGGATCTTGCGGAAGCGCATGATCCACTCGCCGATGCCCTTGATCGTCTCGCCCTCCCACTCGCCCGCGGGGACGGCATAGACGCCCCAGTGAATGAACATCCCGAAGCGCGCCTCGCGGAACCACTGGGTGCGGTCGGCTTCCTCATCATCTTCAGCCAGGGCCGGCATGACGAGAGCGGAAATGATGCAAAGCGCGGTGAGGATGAATTTCATGAGACCGGTTGCCGGCGGCATTCACCGTCCGCCGGTACTGAGTTCAAACATTGCATCGCCGATGGCCTTGCCAATGTCGAGATAGCTTTCGGCATTTCCGAAATAATGGCTCGCGTTGCCGCCCGGAGAAACCTCCCGGCTGCGGAGAAACGGGCGGGTGTCGATGGCAGCCGCGTGGTCGATCGATGCCGAAATGCCAAGTTGGGCCTCGCGCACAGCCCCGGCATACGTGCCCTCCCAGCCGAGGGCGGCGACGACGACCGGCAGTTCCGGTAGGCCCAGGTCCTTGCGCAGGTCGCGGATCAGGTTCGGAAGGTGCTTCCCATACTCTTCCGCCATGCGCGCGGAGGAGGCATCGGCGATGCCTTGGAACCAGACCATGCCGGCGAGTTCGACCGGCTGTCCCCGGTAGCCGGGATAGTAGCGGTCCATGTCGGCGAGCGTCTTTTTCACACCGTTGACCAACTCCATGTATTCCTGACCGCTCATCAGATAAGTTCGGGGGTCGAGCCATTCGTCGATGTGCTTGAGGCCGGTGCCGGTGTGTTCGGCGTTGCCGGGGTTCTTGTAGACATTTGCCCTGCCCTCGAAGTGCTTCATCACCGCGCCCTGATAACTCCCGGTGATTGAGTCGCCGATGAGCAGGACGCGTGGCAGCGGCTTGCCCGCATTCGGGTGGGCGGCGAGCGCGGCCTCGATCGCCTCGATGGCCTTCGGCGCGAGGTTGCCGGTGCTGTGGACGTCGGCCTTCTTCGGGTAGCCCTGGCGGATCGACTCGGCGTGCAGGTCGTTGATGCGCACGCCGTTTTCCTTCATGATCTTCTCCGCGACGGCATTGTAGCGGGAGGGATCCTCCTTGAAGCGGCCGGGCAGGTCCTCGTGCATCGGCGTGATCGTGCCCCAGACCAGCGTGGCGCCGGTCGCCTTCATCTTCCTCACCAACTCGCGCAGGTTCCTGTCGAATACATCCAGCGGGGTGGTCAGCTTGCCGTTGAACTTGTCGCTGTGCCATTTGTCGCCCGGCTTCGGGTCGCGGTAGGCCATGTCCCAGACGCCCCAGTTGAAATGGATGACGTCCCACTTGGCATCCTCCACCGGCACACCGCCGCTGGAGGGCGGCAGGTAGTCGTGGGCCAGCGAGCGGGAGCCACGGCGGAACGACGAGGCATGGGTGCCGAAACGCAGCAGCATCAACGGTTCCTCGAATTGATCCCCGAGCACGTGGCCGAGCGCCTGCTCGATGCCGATCATCCCGCGCGGCTCCCGTCCGCCGTAGGCGACATCGCCGACCTTGAGGAAATGCCCGGCGCTTTCGGTGTTGTTGTGGATCGGGTGAGCGTCGATGAGGACGACGTCGTCGCGCATAGCCCAGCCGCCGCCGGGGTTCTTCAAAAACGACCACTCCGGCTGGTTGCGGACGACGGTGTCGAGGGTGCCGGGCTTGTCGAGCAGGGGAATGCGGAAGGCGTGGCCCGGCTTACCGAAGAAGATGGTGCGGAAGGCATGCCGCTGCCCGGGCTGGAGCTTGACCGGCGTAACGGTCGCCGCCGCCTGTCCCGGCTCGCGTCGATACGCCTCGGTGCCATTGACCGTCGTCACGTTGAAGGCCGAATCCCCGTGCCCGGGGCGGAACTCGTAGTGGCCCTCGAAGGGCACCTCGACCCAGCCGCGCAGCACGGTGGTGTGACCGTCCAGCATCGCCACCCCGGGAAAAGGCGTGAAGGGTACCGGCTCGCGGCCGCGCCGCTTGGGGTGAATCCGGCGCGTGCGTTGCTCACCCAGTTCGACGAGGCCGGCGGCGACCGGCTCGAGCGTGTCGTAATCGGCCGACGGCGACCAGGCACCGGCATAGACCGTGCAGTGGACGTGCTTCTTCTCCTCGTCGGCGGTCGCTTTCGGATTCGGATAGAAGGCATCGGTCACTCCATCGGTGCCGCCGTCGATCGGTGCCTGCTCGAGGACGAGCTCGTCGCCGGCGAGGATGATCGCCCGGATCGGTCCCGGCGATGCGCCCATCGCCGGGCCGGACAGGAACACCAGGGGGAGCACAATCGCGCGGAGGAGACAGCGGGAATCCATCATGAGACCCGGGGATCAGGGAATCGCCTTCCGGATCGCCAGCGTCGGCCCGGGGAGCACCGGGTGGCGGTGGCTGGCGATGCCGTGCACCAGACCGGCCTCGCCGGTCTCGGCGGTGTCGCGGACGACGATCAGCGTAAGCGTCGATCCCGCCCGTTCCCGCAGGTAACCGGCGAGGGTTTCACCATCGATGCCGAAGCGTCCCCGTTGCACGCCCTGCGGCACCACGAAGGTGCCGAGCTTGCGAAGCTGATCCGGATGGATTGCCGCCGATCTGTCGTCCATATTGGCCGGGGCGTTGTGCGGGCGGAGGCCGTTCTCGTCCCACGGCTCGTCGTCGCCCGCCAAGCCGTAAACGGTGAAGGTCGCATCCGGGAGGTGCGATGCCAGGCCCAGCCCGGTCGGGGTGAAGTGAACGATCAGTTCGGCCGAGCCGATGCCTGCGGCGTCGATGCCGGTGAGGTCGAAGCCGAGGTAGGCGTTGCGTTGGAACCCGGTGTCCTCGCGTTTCAGATACAGCAGCACGTCGGAATCTGTTTCGAGAATCGGGCCGATGTAGGCGTCCTTGGAGGCTTCGATCAGGCTCCAGCCCGGCCCTTGAGACATGGCCGCGTCGGGCTCCGAGCTGATCCGCTCCTGCAAGCCGTCGGTCACCGGCCCCGTGGTGCGGCCATCGACGGAACCGCGCTGGCCGGTCTTCAGGGCGACCACTTCGCCGGTGGAGGCGTTCTCGACATCGACCAGTCCCTCGAAGACCTGCGTCAGGGTCCTGCCGGTGGCGGGATCGACGCTCACGGCGAAACGCGTGCCGTGGTCGATCACCCGGGCCGACGGGGTCTCGATGCGGAAACCGATCGCCGAGTCGGGAATGTTCGCCACCGCGGTGCCGCGGGTGACCCGGCAGTTCATCGCGTCGAGCAGCGTCAGTTCGACCGGGCCCTCCAGCGACACCTCGGCCCCGGAATCGAAGCGCAGGATCACCAAGCCCTGCTCAAGCCGCAGACTCCCCGATCCGAGCCGGGCACCTTCGGCAGTCGGCAATTCGCAGCTTTCCCAAGTCGCGCCGCTGACCGTCTTCAGGGTGGCAAAGCTTCCGTCCTTCCTCCAGCCGAAGACCAGCAGCAGCGCCAAACAGGCAGCGGCGGCAGTGATCGCGGCCGGAACCCACGGGCGGCGCGAGGTGGCAGCGGACCGTCCCGGTCCGGTCACCGGCATCGATTCCACCTCGCGGCCACCGGTGTATTCGAGGTGCAGCCGGGCGTGCAGGTCCATCAACTCGCGATAGTGGCGGCGGGCATCCGCGCTTCTCTCCAGGATCCCGTTGAGGGCGCGGCGCCCGGCCTCGTCGAGCTGGCCGTCGAGCGCCTCGGCCATCAGCCGGCGGAGTTCCCTTTCGTTGAAATC
This sequence comes from Verrucomicrobiaceae bacterium E54, assembly GCA_022548915.1. Classification (GTDB taxonomy): domain Bacteria; phylum Verrucomicrobiota; class Verrucomicrobiia; order Verrucomicrobiales; family Akkermansiaceae; genus Haloferula. Next base: position 2,562 of record JAKZES010000063.1, on the reverse strand, counting down.
CGGTGTCTTCATGGGGCGGTCTCCCTCATTTTGGAGCTGATGCAGACTTGCAGCAGTTCGCGCAGGCGCATCAGGGTCATCTTCATCGCGCTTTCGCTCTTGCCGCAATCCGTCGCCAGCTTCCTCACCGGCACCTGGTCGTCGTAGCGGCTCTTGATCAGGCGGCGCTGATCATCGTCCAACTGGCCGAGGCAGTCGCGCAGCGCGAGCTTGCGCTCGTTCTCGTCGAAGCAGGCCCGCTCTTCCTCCTCGGCGATCAGCGCCAGCAGTTCCTCGCCGAGCAGGCTCGGACCCCGTTTTCGGTCGCGCAGGAAAGCCATGGCCTGGAAATACGCGCACTTCCGCGCCCACGCCCCGAAGTCGGTGCCGGGCGTGAAGGTGTCCATCCGGCGCCACATCACCAGATTGGTCTCCTGCAGGACGTCGCGTGCATCGTGCAGGTTGCCAAGCAAGGTCACGAGGTAGCCGAAGAGGCGGTTCTGCCAGTCGGTCAGCTCGTAGACGAATTCCTTGTCGGGCTCGGGCATGGTGAAATGAAGAACCCCGGAGGAGACCGTGACGGCTCCACCGGGGTGAACGCTAGCTCCGGGAAGCCGCAGGATCAATCACCGGCGGCGGCGCAGGAGTCCGAGAAGACCGAGACCACCGAGCAGGGCGATGGAGGGCTCGGGGATGGCGCTTACTTCGCCAAGTAGTTGGATGTCGTCGAAGAAGTGCGTCCGCCCACTGGTGCGGGTAGAACTTTGGCTGCTCGCATCGCTCACATAGAAGCGGAACTCTACGGTGGTGTCAGTCAGTCCCTGGAAGGAAGACCCCGACAAGTCGGCGATGATAGTTTGTTCAGCTAACGTACCACTATTTCCCGTCATTATCGTGGAATCGGAGAGCACATCGCCACTGGTGAAACCGGTAAGACTTGTAGCGATGCCGACACCAAAGTAGTAGGAGGCCAGCGCCGAGTAATCATATTGGATTGAGGTCAAATCGACCACTACGCTATCCGGGATGGTGAGGGTGAAGCCAAAATACCAATTATTGGTTACTGCATTGCCCATCGCTTCACCAATCGTATCATTACTCGCTACAGTGGGCGTGGGCGAGGTGACAGAGGCCCCGACCCACAGGTCACCGTCGCTGAATGTCGCACCGCTAAGACCCGATCCCCGAGTCACATCGCTCATGCTGGTGGAAGATTCGATGTCGCTGCTCGCGGGCGAGTCACCTTCGAACTCATAATGGGCGATCGTCACTGCTTGGCTAGTAGCCGCTAGGACTGAAATAAGGCCGACGATTAGAAATGGTTGGTTCATAGAATTTTTGCGTTTTCCAGACCTCAAAGAAGAGATTCCACAGGTTCAGATACCGCCAGAACAGCCCGGGTCACAAATCTCCGGATTTTTCTGCGCTGGAATTTCAGTTTTGCGTGACGGCGACATTGACGAAGAGCTTGCTGACAGGCGTTCCGGTGACGGTGGCCGTGACGGTGGTGGTGCCGGCGACCGGAGTGTTGGGTGAAGCTGAGAAGCTCACCGTGGTGCCACCGCTGGCGGCTCCGTTGGGATGGAAGGTGGCCAGATCGGCGGACCACTGGTAAACGGCAGTCAGGTCGCTGGCCGGGGTGGCGTTCTGCGGGTGGGTAAAGGTGAAGGTGCCGGCTCCGGAATTCACGGTGCCGGCGATCAGTCCCTGCGAGAACGCGCCCGGTTCGGTGCCGAAGAAGTTTTCCACGCCGTTGTCGATGCCGTCGCCGTCGGGGTCATCGTTGAGGCCGGTGAGTCCCCCGAGTCCGGTGAAGCCGCCGATCCAGTCGCTGAAGTTGTTGCCGCCGGTGCCGCCAGAGGTGGTGTAGTTGATCACCAGCGTGAAGGGGCTGGGTTGGTCTTCGTCGGAGAAGCGGGTGTATTGGTTGGCACTGACCTCGGTGGACTGTTTGACGAGGAGGTTTACGGTGTTGTCACCGGCGAGGGCGTCTTCGACCAATGTCACGAATGCCGGTTCGGGAACAAAGGTTGCCACGGCATTGGCACTCACGCTGTGGCCGGTGACGGCGGCGACCCGCGTGCTCGGCGTGCCGCCGGCGGCCGTGTCGCCGGTTCCGTTGTCGCCATCGCCATCGGGGTCGTCCCAGTCCGCCGCAGCCTCGACAAACTCAAAGCCGTAGTCATGGACGTCGATGTCGAGCGATCCACCCGCGCCGTTCGCGTTGCGGTTGGTGCCCACCAGGGTCACGCCGACGATGTCGATCGTGCCAAGTGCCGCGAGCGATGAGGTGTCGAAGCGCAGCAATCCCCGCGCGGCGCTGCCGCCGGAGAAGCTGCCAACCAGCAGCTCGTCATCGGGATCGCCGTCCTGGGGACCATTGCCGGTCCGGAGGTAGGTATCGGCCACCACGGTGAGGTTCAGGGTGGCCGCGACCGTGAAATTCCAAGTGGCGTCATCGAGGATGCCGTCGAAGGGGTTGTCGTAGATATACTTCTCGGCATCATTATTTCGGATTTCTTGAGTGTGGCAGATATAGTCATCATTGCGGCTGCGTATTAACTCCCGATGATAGAATTGAAG
>JAKZES010000062.1 GCA_022548915.1 Verrucomicrobiaceae bacterium E54 | reverse complement strand
CTCTTCTTCTGCTGGAGCTGGTGGATGCGCTCCTCGACGGTGCCCTGGCAGATGAGCTTGTGGACGAAGACCGGGTTCTTCTGGCCGATGCGGTAGGCGCGGTCGGTCGCCTGGGCTTCGGCGGCGGGGTTCCACCAGGGGTCGTAGTGGATCACGGTGTCCGCCGCCGTGAGGTTGAGGCCGGTGCCGCCGGCTTTCAGGGAGATGAGAAAAAGCGGGATTTCGCCGGTTTGGAAGCGCTCGACCAGCTCGCCGCGGTTCTTCGAGCCTCCGGTGAGCATGAGGTAGCGGACCTTCCGCCGCTGGAGGTGCGCGGCGATGAGGTCGAGCATCGAGGTGAACTGCGAGAAGAGCAGGATGCGCCGGCCTTCCTCGACCAGGGTGTCGAGCAGGTCGGCGAGGTAGTCGAGCTTGGCCGAGCCGGCGGCGTCGGCCTCGAGCTTCGACTCGTTCCCGAACTTGAGCAGCTTCGGCTCGCAGCAGATCTGGCGCAGCTTGAGCAGCGCCTCGAGGAAGAGCATGTGGGAGCCTTCGAGACCCTTGATCGCGATCGACTGACGGACCCGCTTGTCCATCGTCGCGCGGACGGTCTCGTAGAGGTCCTTCTGGGCGGTGTTGAGCTCGACCGGGTGGACGAGGATGGTCTTCGGCGGCAGTTCCTTGGCGACCTGGTCCTTGGTGCGGCGGAGGATGAGCGGGGCGACGCGATCCTTGAGGGCCTGCTGGCGGCCCTCGTCGCCCTCGTCCTCGATCGGCTTGCGGAAACGGCGCTTGAAGTCCTCCTGCCCGCCGAGGAAGCCGGGCATGAGGAAGCGCATCAGGCTCCAAAGTTCGCCGAGGTGGTTCTCCACCGGGGTGCCGGAAAGGCAGAGCCGGTGACGGCCTTCGAGCTCGCAGGCGGCCTTCGAGACCTTGGCGGCGGGGTTCTTGATGTACTGCGCCTCGTCGAGGATGATCACGTGATACGAGAACTGCCGTAGTTGCTCCACATCCCTCTGCAGCAGCGCGTAGGAGGTGAGGACGAGGTCGGCGTAGGGAATGGAGCGGAAGTATTTCCGGCGCCGGGGTCCCTCGAGAACCAGAGGTGTGAGCGAGGGCGCGAACTTTTTCGCCTCGGCCAGCCAGTTGGGCACCACGGAGGTGGGGGCGACGACGAGGGCGGGAGTCTTCTCCAGCCGGCCCGCCTCCTTCTCGGCGAGCAGGTGGGCGAGGGTCTGCATGGTCTTTCCCAGCCCCATGTCGTCGGCGAGGATGCCGTGCAAATCGTGTTCGGCGAGGAAGCGCATCCACTCGAATCCGGCCTTCTGGTAGTCCCGGAGATCGGCGCGGAGGCCGACGGGGACATGGGTTGACGCGTCACGGGTTGACGGGTTTTCGCTGAGTGAGCGAATGAGTTGCTCGAGTCTCTTGGGTGGGGAGAACTTTTCCGGGTCCTGATGGGCAAGGCCGGCGGCATCGAGCGGGTGCAGCCGGAGTTTCGAGCCCTTGAAGCGGCGGGGGTCGATCAGCGCGGACAACTGCTGGAGGATGCGCCGGATGCGGTCGGCGGGGAGCTGAAGCGAGCGTCCGTCGTCGAGTTGGTGCAGGATGCTGCCCTCGGCGGGAAATTCCAGCGTGACCTCGTCGGCCCCGCGGTCGAGGAGGTCGGCGAGGATGGGCAGCAGGTCGAGTTGCCGGCCGCCGACGTCGAAACCGACGGACAGGTGGAACCATGAGCCGCCGGGGTCGCTCTCGAGCCGGTAGTCGATGGCCTCGGGGTCGACCGGGATGACCTCGTGGCCGACGTCGTCGTCGAAGGACACGGTCCAGCCCTGGGCTTCGAGCTGCTTCGACCCGATCGCCCGCAGCCACGGCCAGTAGTCGTGATGGCTGCCGTGCTGGGGAAACCAGAGCCCGGCCGAGGAGGGTGAGGCACCCGGGGAGTCCTTCTTCTGGTCGAGGGCGAGAAGGAAGCGGTACTGCGGCTGGGAGCCGAGCGAGGCGAGCCCGGTCTGCTGGAGCTGGAGGATGGCATTCATCTCCGCCGCCCCGTCGCGGGCGAGGATGGAGCCATCGGCCAGCGGCTGTTCCCGGAGCCCCGGCTTGCCCCCTAGGGGGGTACGGTGTTCGCCGTAGCGAACTTCCGGCCGCGCCACGACCCAGTCGCCGGTGTCGGGCAGCTTGAGCGCCTGGAGCAGCAGCCGGACGACGCGTGAGTCGGTCGGCTCGCGGGCCACGCGTAGATGGAAGGACGGGGGATGGGCTCGCGCCGCCGGCGCGGCGGGGGGATGGGTGCCGATGGGGTTTTGCGCCGCTGGCGCGGCGGGGGGATGGGTGCCGATTTCATAATCGGCGCTCCGATCGGCGTTCCTGTCGAGCAGGTCGTCGAGCTTGCGGGGCTTCGAGACCACGGTGAGCAGGGCGACGGCGTGGGGGCAGAAGCTCCGGAGCTCGCAGGCGCAGGTGCTTTCGAAATCCCAGCCGCTCCCTTCGGGCCAGAGGATGATCTCGCAGGGCTCGCCGCCCACTTCGGCCCGGAGGACGAGTTGGCCGTCCTGCCAGTCGCCGCGCAGGCCGCGGACCCGGCCCTTGAGCTTGGTTCCAATACCCAGCACCTCATCCTCGAAGCGACCTTTCCAGGCCCCGGCGAGGAGATGGTCGCGGATGTCGGAATCAGTGGCCACGTGATCCGGCGAGACTACGGCCCCGCAGGCAGGCGGTCCAGCGTCGGACGACCGGGATCACTCGACCACGGGCCGCAGCGGCTTCTCGGAATCCGGCGACTCGACCGGATACTGGGCGCCGGCGTCCTCGAGCGCCTTTACCATCGCGGCGATCATCCGCTTGCGTTCTCCGGGCCTGGCTTGGGCCAGGTTGTTCTGTTCGGCGCGGTCCTCGGCGAGGTTGAAGAGCTCGCAGCGCTCCGCCGCGGGCTTGGTGTAGTGGTAGATGAGCTTCCAGTCGCCCTTGCGATACACGGTGTAGTAGCTGCTGCGGTGGGAGTGGGGGAAGTGCATCAGCCATTCGGCTTCGCGATCGAGCGGTTTGCCCGCCAGTGCCGGGGCGAGGTTGTCGCCATCGACCGGCTCCTCGTAGTCGACGCCCGCGAGTTCGAGGAGCGTGGGAAAGATATCGGTGATGTCGGCGGCTTGCCGGTTGAGGGTTCCGGCTGCGATGGGCAGCCGGGCCTGAAGCGGGTTGGCGGGATCCGGCCTGGCCCAGGTGGCGATGAAGGGGATGCGCATCCCGCCCTCGTAGTGGGTGCCCTTCTTGCCGCGGAGGGGGGCGGAGCTGGCAACTTCGTGGGTGCCTCCAAGCGGAGCGTCGCTGCCATTGTCGCCGAGGAACAGGACCAGGGTGTTTTCGGCGACGCCGAGAGCCTCGACCTGATCGAGGATCTGTCCGACCGAGGTGTCCATGCTTTCGATCATGGTGGCGTAGGCCTTGGCCGGCTTGGGGATGTCGGCGTCGGCATAGTGATCGAGGTATTTCCGGTTCGCCTGAAATGGTGCATGAACCGCGTAGTAGGCCATGTAGGCGAAGAACGGCTTCTTGGATTCGACGGCCTTGCCGAGGGCGGCATTCATCTCCCCGGTCAGCGCCTCGGTCAGGTAGATGTCCTTTCCGTGATACTTCTCGAGGTCGGGGACGGCCCGCTGCTTGTTGCCCTTGATCCAGCCGAATCCATCCGTTCCGTAGTAGCTGCCCGGCTGGCCCCACGAGCAGCCGCCGATGTTCACGTCGAAGCCGAAGTTGCCGGGAAATTCACCGTAGGCATCGATGGGCCCGAAGTGGGCCTTGCCGGCGTAGATGGTGTGGTAGCCGCCGGCCTTGAGGCGTTGCGGCAGGGTCTGGTCATCCTTCGTGATCCCCTCCCATTTCCAGTCCGGCGGCCCCTGCGGGCCGCGATTGTTGTTCTCCGAGCGGATCCACTGGGTGGTGTGATGACGCGCCGAGCTTTGCCCGGTGATGATCGAGATCCGGGTCGGTGAGCAGACGCTGTTGGCGTAGAACTGCTCGAAGCGGATGCCGGTCTTCGCCAACCGCTCCATCGAGGGCGTGCGGTAGAGGCGATTGAGCGGGTGGACTTCCGGCTTGCTGTCCGGCCCGGCGAGAAAGGGCACCGAGGTGTCCATCAGTCCCATGTCGTCGACCAGAAAGACGAGGATGTTGGGACGCTCGGCGGCGAGCGCGGGACTGATCGCGAGGACGAGGGCAAGCAGGCGGGTCATGGGCGGCATACGCCCCCGTAGCCCCGGGCTTATCAGGAGCACGATGTCGGCACAAATCCCATGGCCAAAAGGTGCCGGACGCGGTAAGGTCACGGTTGCAACTCCCATAGCCATGAATGCGAAAATCGACCCCGTTGCCGAAAAACTCGCGCACGTCGATGCGCGACTCGAGGCGCTTGAATACAAGCTCCAGGAAATCGGCCGCCCCGCGGCCAACCGGCTGTATGAACGACTGGAGGCCCTGAAGGTCGAGGACCGCGCCCTGCGGCGCAACCTCGAGGAAGCCGAGGACAAACCGAATCCGGCCCGGCTGGCTCACCTGGACGCCCTGATCCGCCACATCGAGCGCGAGGAACTCTCGGTCGAGCACGAGGCGGCCTTCCTGGAGAACTCGGCGCCGTCATCGGTCACGGTCGCCGCCGAAACCGGGGCGCGCGTGGCCAAGGTTCTCGGCAGGGGGATTCACAAGGTCCTGCACGGCCATCACCCCTTCGGCCATTCCGTGTTTGTGAACCACAGCCACGCCAGCCTCGTGGAGTACCACGGACTGAAGGAAGAGGCGGCTCCGACGGTCCGCAAGCCGTAGCTGCCGCCGGCTGCCGATCGATTGTCCGTCAACGTCATTCCCCGAGCGCCTTTTCGATGGCGGCGGTGACCTCCTTGCTGTCGGGCTTCTGCCGGGGCTCGAAGCGGGCCAGCGGCTTGCCGTCGCGGTCGATCAGAAATTTCCCGAAGTTCCACTTCACGTCGCCGGGGAAGGCGCCGTCCTTGCCGGTCAGCGCGGTGTAGAGCGGATGCTGGTCCTGGCCCTTGACGTGGATCTTCTCCATCAGCGGGAAGCTCACGTCGAACTTGGTGCTGCAGAATTCCTGAATCTCCTCGAGGGTGCCCGGCTCCTGATTGCCGAAGTCGTTGCAGGGGAAACCGAGCACCACGAAGTCCTTCGACTTGTATTTGTCGTAGATCGCCTCGAGCGCCGCGTACTGCTTCGTCAGCCCGCATTTCGAGGCGGTGTTCACGACGAGGACGACCTTGCCCTTGTAGTCGGCCAGTGAGGTTTCCTTGCCGTCGATGGTCTTGAAGGGGATGGCGCTCAAGTCTCCCGCGAAAGAGGGTGAGCTGAGCGTGACCGTGGCGGAGAACAGGGACAGGAGGCGTTTCATGAGCCGGAAGGTAGGTCGTGATCCGCCGCGCGCAAGCGGTCGTATGGGCTGATGCTTCAGTAGTAGATCCGGCTCTGATAGGGACTCCAGGCACCCCAACCGTAGCGGCTCCAACCGAGTGAGGCTTCCATCTCGATCTCGGCGGCGGCCCGCTGGTCGCGGGCGATCTGCTGTTCGACCGCGAGACGCTGATATTTCTCGTGTTCCTCGGCACCGCCGACATAGACCACGCCCTGGTCCGAATCCTTGTAGCCGTAGACCATCTTTCCATTCATTTCCTTGTTGTAGAGCTTGTAGGGCTCCATCCGGTCGTAGAGCGCCGTCTGTTCCTCGTTGGCAGGCTTTCTGGGCTGGAAACCGGAGGCGGAAAGGAGGCGCTTGGTGTTGGACGAGCCCATGCCGGCGCACGAAGCCAGGACGAGGGTGAGAACAAGAGCGATGAAGGTGGCTTTCATGATCGGGGGATTCTGGCGGATGGAGAGCAGATGCGCAAGTTCACGTCCTGCGGAGCGCGGGGTGGTGGCATTCGGAGCTCCGGCGGGGACACAAAAAACGACCGCATCCCGGCGAGGGGTGCGGCCGTGAAAAAGGGGGCGCGGGGGCCTCAGCCCTGGTCGTCGCCCGGCTTGTCCGGCCGGTTTTGAAGCCGCTTGCGCAGGTTGGCGATGGTCTGTTCCTTCTGCTGAACGGAACCTGCCAATCGCTTCCGCAGCTCTTCGGCTCCGGCCAGCTTGCGCTGGGCTTCGGTCAGCTGCTGCTTCTGCTCAGCGGCGGTCTGCTGCGCGGCTTTCAACTGCTCTTGCAGCGCATCGATCTTGGCGGCACCCGCCGCACGGGCCTGCTGGAGTTCCTTGCGCGCGTCGGCTTGCGCCTTCTGAGCCTCGGCCAGCTGCTTTTCCTGCTCGGAGGTCTTCTTCTGGCTGGCTCCCAACTGTTTGCGGAGCTCGTCGAGCTTGCCCGCGCCTTCCGTCTGCGCCTGTTCCAGCTCCTTGCGGGTGTTGGCGTGGGCTTTCCGCGCCTCCGTAAGTTGTTCCTGCAGCTGCCTGGCCTGCGTTTCGGTCTTGGCGAGAGCCTCCTGCCCCTTCTTCAACTCGGCTCCCATCGCTTGCTCGGACCGCTGGGCCTGCGTCCGGGCGTCTTGAAGGGCATTCCTGACTTCGCCGAGCTCCTTGCGGGTGGTTTGCAGCTGCTTGACGGTTTCGGCATTGGCTTTAACGGCTTCCGCGAGCTGTTTGCCGGCCGTCTGGCTTTGCCCCTTGAGCTGCCGGTTCTCGCGCATCAGGGCCGCCTTCTCCCGCGGCTCCTTCATTTCCTTGCGCAGCTGGACCAACTCGGCCTCCAGCGAGGTGAACTCTTTCATCGTGGTGTCCAGGCGGTCACGGAAACTCCCGAGCTTCTTCTGGGCCTCGCCGCCGATGGCGAGCTGCTCGGCGCGCTCCTCGGCGGTCTTCTTCCATTCGGCGGCGTTCTTTTCGAAGCTGGCGGCCTTTCGCTTCCAGGCTTCCGCCGACTGGCGGCTTTCCGCGAGTTGCTTCCGGAGTTCCGCAATCTCGCGTTCCTTGTGCGTATTCGCCTTCTGGCTCGCGGCGAGTTGGATCAGTGCCTCGTCGCGGCGGTTCACCGCCTGGGTGACCTGCTGGCGCGCCTGCTTCAGCGTCGCGGAAAGGGAGTCGAAACTTTCGAGGATGACTTGTTCGGAGATCGGGGCCTGCTTGGCGGGGGCGGCGACCGAGGCCGGAAGCGCTGAGATCAGCGCGCAGAGGAGGGTGGCTTGTGCGGTGTGGTTCATGGTCAGTCTGGTTTGAGACGAATTCGATTACTTCATAACTCCAAATATCCAATGTATCAAAAGCAATCTTGAAACACTTCGAGATAGAGTCGAGTGGCGGTCGGGTTTGTCCGCGAAGACTCACTCTTCGAGGGCGATGGCGCCCTTGATGTCCACGGCGACGACCGTGTCGACCGGGTCGGGGGCGGTCGCGGGCAGGGTCAAAGTGGCACCCTCGACCCTTACCTTGGCCCGATTCGCCAGCAGGCGGGCACCGGTGATCTCATTGGCCAGGCCGGGTAGCTTGAGCTTGCCGTCCTGTGGCCAGTCGAAGACGTGCAGGTAGAGCCGGGTGCCACCATCGATGGCTTTCATGGTGCAACGGCCCCAGGGGGTCGACTTGAACGGATTGGCCGAGGTGCCGTGGATCGACTCGGCGTTGACCTTCATCCAGTCACCGATGGCCTCCAGGCGTTCGACGCTCGGGGCGGGGATTTCGCCTTCGGCAGTGGGGCCGACGTTGAGCAGGTAGTTGCCGCCCTTGCTGGCGATGTCGACCAGATTGCGGATCAGCTTTTCGGAGGACTTCCAGTCGTGGTCGAGGTTCGAGTAGCCCCAGGTGTCGTTCATCGTCATGCACGATTCCCAGTCGACCCCGGGCAAACCGTTCGCGGGGATCTGCTGCTCGGGCGTGCCGTAGTCGCCGCGGAACTTGTCGTCCTTGCTCATGCCCTCCATGCCCTTGCGGCCCTTGTCGACGCGGTTGTTGACGATGATGTCGGGCTGCAGCGAGCGCACGTAATCGTCGAGGTCCTTGCCGCGCTCGTGGGTCCAGGCGTCCTCCCATTCACCGTCGAACCACAGGATGCCGACGTCGCCGTATTCGGTGAGCAGTTCCTTGAGCTGGGCCTTCATGTAGGCCGTGTAGGCGTCCATGTCGGGCGCGGGGTTGTCGGCGTTGCCGCGCCACGGCTTCTTGGTCCCCCAGTCCGGGTGGTGCCAGTCCATGATCGAGTGGTAGAGACAGAACTTGAGCCCGTGCTTGCGGCAGGCTTCGGCGAGCGGCTTGAGCAGGTCCTTCTTGTAGGGGGTGGAAGCGATGTCCCACTCGGTCTGTTTCGAATCCCACAGGCAGAAGCCGTCGTGGTGCTTGCTGGTGATGACGATGTACTTCATCCCGGCGTCCTTGGCCAACTTCACCCAGGCCTCGGGATCGTACTTCACCGGGTTGAACTGATCCTTGAGCGGCTCGTATTCGGCGACCGGGATCTTGGCGTGGTTCTGGATCCACTCGGCGATGCCCTTGTAGGGCTTGCCCTTCCACTCGCCGGCGGGAATCGAATAAACGCCCCAGTGGATGAACATCCCGAAGCGGGCCTCCCGGAACCACTCCATCCGGGCATCGCGCTCGGCCTCGGTTTCGGCATTCAGGGGGAGGGCGGACAGGGCGATCGCGAGGCAAAGCAGGGCCTTCATGACGAAAGAAACGCCATCCCGAGCCGGAATCTAGCACGGCTGACACGGGTTGTGAGAACCGTGGCGGCGGAGCGGTATCCTCGAAGTCATGAAATGTGGTTGGATGATGATCCTGCTGGCGGGTGCCGCGGCGGGAGCGATGCTCGAAATCAAACCCGGCGACGACCTCGCCGCCGCGCTCGAACGGTCCCGCCAGCTCCGCGCGGATCATCCAGGTGAAGCGGTCGAGCTGGTCTTTCTCGACGGCGTTCACCGGATTTCCTCGCCGCTGGTCCTGACCCCCGCCGACTCCGGCACGGAAGACGCTCCGCTGCGCCTGGTCGCGGCACCGGGGACGAAGCCGGTGATCTCCGGCGGCCGCAGGATCGGCGGGTTCACGGTCGGTGCCGACGGACTCTGGCGCGCGAAGGTTGAGGGGCCGGCCTTCGATCAATTGTGGGTCGATGGCCGGCGGGCGACCCGGGCGCGCGAGCCGGACGAGGGATTCGTGCGGATGAAGAAAGTCGATGAGGAAAAGCTCGGCGAGGACCGGGCACGGCAGACCGTCACGCTGCCGCCGAAGGTCCTCGAACCGTTGCGGACGCTCGAGGCCGCGGATTTCGCGCGGGTCCAGATGCTGGCCTACCACAAGTGGGACAACACGCGGCGCTTCCTCGACCGGATCGACGGCGACACGCTGGTCACCCATGGCAGGCCGATGAAGCCTTGGAACCGCTGGGACGCGAAGACCGGCGTGATTTTCGAGAACTTTTCCGCGGCGCTCGACGAGCCCGGCGAGTGGTTCCTGTCCCGCGGCGGCGAACTCACCTATCGGCCGCGGCCCGGCGAGGATCCCGCGACGGCCGAGGTGGTGGCGCCGGTCACGGAAAAGCTGCTGGTGATCCGGGGCCGCCCGGAGGCGTCGGTGGCGCATGTCAGGATCGAGGGCCTGGCGTTCCGGCACGCCGGCTGGAGCTGTCCGCCGGAAGGCTTCGAGCCGGCCCAGGCGGCGGCGCCGATCGAGGCGGTGATCCAGGCCGATCACGCCGCGTCCGTGACCTTCGTGGACTGCGAGATCGCCCACACCGGGATCTACGGCCTCTGGTTCCGCGACGGCTGCCGCGATTGCCGGCTGGAAAAGACCTACTTCCACGACCTCGGGGCCGGCGGGGTCCGGATCGGGTCATCGCAAATGGAGCGCAGCACCGGCGGCAACCGGGTCGAGGACTGCATCATCCGCGACGGCGGTCACGTCTTTCCCTGCGCGGTCGGGGTGTGGATCGGCCACAGCCCGGACAACCGGATCCTTCACAACGAGATCAGCCATTTCGCCTACACCGGCGTCTCGGTCGGCTGGCGCTGGGGCTATGCCGAGAGCGATGCGAAGCGCAACCGCATCGACTTCAACCACATCCACCACATCGGCGACGGCCGGCTCAGCGACATGGGCGGGATCTACACGCTGGGTCCGTCGGAAGGCACCACGCTGCGCCACAACCACATCCACGACATCGTCTCCTACGCCTACGGCGGCTGGGGGCTCTACAACGACGAGGGCAGCACCGGCATCCTGCTGGAGAACAACCTCGTCCACCGAACCACCACCGGCGGCTATCACCAGCACTACGGAAAGGAGAACGTGATCCGGAACAACATCTTCGCCTTCGCCCGCAACCCGCAGCTTCAGTTCACCCGGCCCGAAGAGCACCTCTCGTTCCGATTCACGGGGAATATCGTGATTTGGGACAAGGGCCCGCTGTGGGGCGGCGGTGCGCGTGGCAAGGGGATCCTCGAGTCCGAACGCAATCTCTACTGGCGCACCGATGGCGGTCCGATCGACTGTTTCGGCATGTCCTTCGAGGAATGGCGGGCGAAGGGGCAAGACCGCAACTCGGTCGTCGCTGATCCTGGATTTGTCGATCCGGCTCGCGGGGATTTCGATTTTCAGGACGAGGAGGCGGTGCGGATGATCGGGTTCCGTCCCTTCGATCCTGCCGCTGCCGGAGTGCGTGGCGATGCCGGGTGGAAGGCGCTGGCGCGTGAGACCCCGAAGCACTGAACGAGCGGATGTTTCGGATTCGGTTCGCCACGAGGCTTATCCTCGGCCACCGAAGCGGTTGAGGACGGGCAAATGCGTTTTTCCAGGGCTTCGCCGGTGAAATCAGGCGGAGATCCGGGGTGCATGAACGGCAGGTGCAGCGAAAACATTTGACCGGATCCGATTCCGGGTTTTGAAAAGCATCCATCTTTTCCATCATGAAGAATCGCCACCTCCTCTTTCTGCTGCCCGTCCCCGTTCTCCTGCTCAGCCAGTGCATCGTTGTCGAAGAGCCCGGCTCAACTACCGGCTCTACCGGACAACAGCCCTCTGGGTCCCAGGCTGGATTCACCCAGCCACTGACCGCCACTAGCGGCTCGGGTAGCGTGACGGTCCGCGAGGGCAATCGGACCCTGAGTGTCATCCGCACCGCCCTCCCGAACGTCGAGGAGACCCGCTGGTACAGCGAGCAGGAGCAGATTGCCGTCAAGTCCCGGGGCAATCATGGTCCGGCCACCGTGCAGCTCTTCGATAGCAGGACCGGCCGACAACTGGGCAGCGTTCCGGCCTATGAAGCCGCCAACGGGCCTGCCTGGGCGCGGGGCATGGCGGAATGATTGATGAATCTCAACACCAGATAAGCCACTCCAACCTCCCGATCCCATGATCCGTTCCATTCTGTTGTTCACTGCCGTCCTGGCGCTGTCCGCCGCCGGGGAAACCAAGGCGAAGCGCATCGAGTTCAAGCCCGGCGAGAGTCACACGGTCGTCAGTGGCGAGGTGAGCGGCCGCGATTCGGTGCTCTACAAACTCAACGCCCGCGACAAGCAGTGGCTGAAGGTTCTGATTCTCCCGGTCGGGAAGGGAGCGGATTTCAACATCTACATCCCGGGGCGCGGGCCGGGCGAGGAGGCGCTCTTCAACTCCTTGAGTGGTGGCAGGGAATACGTCGGCCAGCTCTACAAGAGCGGCGATCACTCGATCGATGTATTCCTCAACCGCGCCGCCGCAAGGCGGGGGGAAACGGCCGGGTACAAGATGCTGGTGAGCATCACCGACGAGAAGCCGCCCGAGGAGGAGAAGCCGGCCACGGGTCCGGTGCCCGACAAAGTGATCAACGATTGCCTGGCCGCCCTGCGGAAGCAGATCCCGGACAGGGAGATGAAGGTCATCAAGGCGGAGCGCGGGGAGACTTCGTTCATCATCGATGTCGACGTCGAAGGCGTGGAGAAGCCGTGGCGCTGCTATCACGACGGCACCCAGTGCACCGGCACCGAGTATCAGGGCGAGGGCTGAGGTTCGGAACTGCCCGAGACACCGGACCGCGAGAAGGCCAACGAGGTGCTGGTGGGAATCCGGGAGGAGTTCCGCCGGATCACTCCGGGATGACCACCAGCGCGGAGGTGCCGCCTTTCACCGAGGCGGGATCGATACGGGTGTCGAGCGTCACGAATTTCGCATCGTGGCGCACCGCCAGGGCGAGCAGGTAGAGGTCGGTGATCTGCGCCGGAGTGTTCGATCCCAGCGCCACTCCGAGCGAAGGATCGAGAATCGAGCGGTCCTCGGCAACGAAGTCATGTCCAGGCACCGAGCGGATCCGGGAGAGCATGGCAGCGGCATCGCGCATGTTCCCGGGGCCGGTGGGGTAGGCGGGATTGGCAAAGATCCGGAGGAAGCCGTTCTCAGTGAGGGTGCAGGTCAGGATCGTGTCAATCGCCCGTCCCCGGAACCACTGTTGTGTCCTCCCGTGGTGGTCGTGGAGTCGGTCGAAGCGGGCGAGCAATACGTTGATGTCGAAGAGCGCCCTCATCAGATCCCTTCCTGCTCACGAAGCCGGTTGACCAGCTCGTTCGTGACCGGCGGCCCGGTGTAGCCCTTCCGCTCGAATACCGGCCAGCCGTCCTCGTCGATGGTGAAATGCTCCTCCGCAGTCGGCGGCGGGACGGGGCGCAAATCCCGCTCCAAGGCGCGGGTCACCAACTCCCGCAGGGTCATCCGGCGCCGGGCGGCGGTCGCCTTCGCCTCGATCAGCAGATCGTCGGGGAGATCCAGCGTCGTTTTCATATGGGTAATCATATGGGTTTATGGGTCGACGTCAAGGTCACCGCTCCTTGGTGAGTGAATCCCCCCTCGGTCTCCCACGACTCTTGGCGGGGACTGGAAGATTGACCCGGCTCCACAATCTGGCATCACCCGGGCATGAGCCGCCATGGTCCGATGCATGATCCGTTTGTCTCCGGCATGATCTTCAGGCTCGAAGGGGCGATTCACGACTTCGACCGCGAATCCCGCAACTCGGGCCAAGCCGGGCCGAAGGATTCGGAGGTGAAGTCCGCCCTCCAGAAACTCGACAAGAAGCTCGCAGGCAAGCCGCCGAAGAAGGCGGGAGACGGCACGGTGGCGGCGCTCTACGTCCTCTTGGGCGAAGTGAGCGACGGCATCCGCGCCTCGGGTCCTTCGGCGGCCGACCTGCGGGTGGCGCTGCGGGGCATCGTCGAATCGCTGGATACGCGGCGAGAGGCGGCGGGGCACTCCCGGGGCTATCTGGACTTTCTCGGGCCGTTCATCGAGCAGGCGCGGGGTGGTAGCAAAGAGTGACGCCGCCCCTCAGTCCAGCGGCAGATTCGGCTGTTGCGGGGCTTCGGAAAGGTCGCCGTGGACGCCGCGGGTGATGATGTCGTCGGTGGCCTGCGCGAGATATTGGGAGAGGACCTCCGAGAGTTCCTTGAACTCGGGCCAGAGGACGATGTCGAGGCGCTTCTTGGTGATGCGCAGCATCACGGTCGAGTGGCGCTGGCGCGGGTAGCGGTAGGGCTTGAGCCCGTGGCGTCGGGCCAGGGCGAGGAAGAGCTTCCGTTTCCACGGGTCGGGCAGGCTGAACTGGAATTCTTCCTCGACCTGCTCGGTCTCGGTGTCGAGCCGCATGACGAGCCGGTTGAGGGCGGATTCCGCAGCCTGCTTTTCTCCCATCTCCCCGGTGCCCTGGTAAAGGGCCTCGATCTTCCGGATGCGGGCGATGATTTCGTCGCGGGTCATGGCGGGGCGCCTATCCGGAGAATTGCCGGGATTCAAGCTCCGGAATCAGTTCGCCACGATGTTCATCCTCCTTCGCCAAGGCTTCGGAGGACAGGCCACGTCAGTTGGCCACAATGTTGACCAACCTTCCGGGGACGACGATGACCTTCCGCACCGTCTTGTCCTTGGTGAACTCTTGAACCTTGGTGGAGGCCTGGGCCGCGGCCTCGATGTCTTCCTTCGGAGCGTCCTTCGCTACCGTGATCTTGTCGCGGAGCTTGCCGTTGACCTGGACGACCAGCTCGATCTCCGACTCGACGAGGGCGGACTCGTCGTAAGCCGGCCACGGCTGGGTGGCGAGCTGCGTGTCGTGGCCGATGAGCTGGTTGAGCTCCTCGCTGAGGTGCGGAGCGAAGGGGTTGAGGACGTGCAGCAACAGCGTGAACTCGGCCTTCGGCACGACCTCGGCGGCGGTGAAGGCGTTGGTGCAGACCATCATCTGCGAGATGGCGGTATTGAAGGACAGCCGCTCGATGTCCTCGGTGACCTTCTTCACGGTTTCGTGGACGACCTTGAGCAGGGCCTTGTCGGTGCAGGGAGCATCCTGAAGCTTGGACGAGACGGTCCATTCGCCGGCCTGGTTCTGCTCCATGGCGACACGCCAGACGCGGGCGAGGAAGCGCGACACGCCCTCGACGCCCTTCATCTGCCACGGCTTGGTGTCGGTCAGCGGGCCCATGAACATTTCGTAGAGGCGCAGCGCGTCGGCGCCGTAATCGCGCACCACTTCGTCGGGGTTGACGACGTTGCCACGGGACTTGGACATCTTCTGGCCGTCCTCACCCAGGATCAGTCCCTGGTTGACCAGCCGCTGGAAGGGTTCGTTGGTCGAGACGTGGCCGAGGTCGTTGAGGACCTTGTGCCAGAAGCGGGCGTAGAGCAGGTGCAGCACGGCGTGCTCGGTCCCGCCGACGTAGAGGTCGACCATGCCCGTGGCCGGGCCATCCTGGCCCGTTGCCGTGGAGGGTGGATCGGCGACGGGGCTGGAAGCCCCGGCCACATCTCCGCCCTGCCCGCTCCAGTAACGCTCGGCCTCCTCGGAAATGAAGCGGTCATTGTTACGAGGATCGCAGTAGCGAAGGTAGTACCAGCAGGACCCGGCCCACTGGGGCATGGTGTTGGTTTCACGCTCCAGCCTGTCGCTGTAGTGGATCCAGTCGGTTGCCTTGACCAGCGGGCCGCGCGGGTCGCCGGTCGGCTTGAAGTCCTCCATCTCCGGCTGAAGCAGGGGCAGTTCGTCTTCCGGCAGCGCGGAGTGCTCACCGGTTTCCTTGTTCCACAGCAGCGGGAAGGGTTCGCCCCAGTAGCGCTGGCGGGAGAAAAGCCAGTCGCGGAGCTTGTAGTTGATCTGGCCCCGGCCTTTGCCGTTTTCCTCGAGCCAGGCGATCATCTTCGCCTTGGCTTCGGCGGTGGGCAGGCCGTCGATGAATCCGGAATTCACGGCGGTGCCGGGGTCGGTGTAACCCTGCCAGTCGGCGTCGCCGGTCGGTTCGACGACCTGCAGGATGGGCAGCTCGAACTTCTTCGCAAATTCGAAGTCGCGCTCGTCGTGGGCCGGGACGGCCATGATGGCGCCGGTGCCGTAGCCCATCATCACGTAGTCGGCGATCCAGATGGGGATCTGCTCGTCGTTGACGGGATTGATCGCATAGCCGCCGGTGAAGACGCCGGTCTTGTCCTTGTTGAGGTCGCCCCGCTCCATGTCGGACTTGCTGGCGCAGGCCTTGATGTAGTCCTCGACCGCTGCCTGCTGGTCTGCGGTGGTGATTTCCTCGACCAGCGGATGCTCCGGCGCGAGGACCATGTAGGTCGCGCCGAACAGGGTATCGGGACGGGTGGTGAAGACTTCGATTTGGAACTTGGAATTTGGAACTTGGAACTTCACCTCCGCCCCTTCCGAGCGGCCGATCCAGTTCTTCTGCAGCAGCTTGATCCCTTCCGGCCAGTCGAGCGGGTCGAGTTCGTCGATCAGGCGCTGGGCGTATTTGGTGATGCGCAGCATCCACTGGCGCAGCGGACGGCGCTCGACGGTCTCGCCCTTGGCGCGCCATTCCTCGACCTCCTCGTTGGCCAGCACGGTGCCCATCGACGGAGACCAGTTCACCGGCGCCTCGTGGATGTAGGCGAGGCGGACGTCGTCGATCTGCTCGCGGGTCCAACCCTTGGCTTCCAGTTCGCTGACGGGACGGGCCTTCTGCCGTTCCTCGTCGAAGTAGGCGTTGTAAAGTTGGAGGAAGATCCACTGGGTCCAGCGGACGTATTCCGGATCGGTGGTGGCGATCTCGCGGTCCCAGTCGTAGCCGAAGCCCAGCGACTTCAGCTGGCGCTTGAAGGTCACGATGTTGGCCTCGGTGGTGACGCGGGGATGCTGGCCGGTCTTGATGGCATACTGCTCGGCGGGCAGGCCGAAGGAGTCCCAGCCCATCGGGTGCAGCACGTTGAAGCCCTGGCGGACCTTGGTGCGGCCGATGATGTCGGTGGCGGTGTAGCCTTCCGGGTGGCCGACGTGCAGGCCCGAGCCGGAGGGGTAGGGAAACATGTCGAGGACGAAGAATTTCGGCTTCGAGGCATCGAAGTCGGCATCCCCCGGATTGGGCGTGCGGAAGGTTTTCTCCTCGTCCCAGGTCTGCTGCCACTTGGGCTCGAACTGGTCGAAGGGGAATGGTTTGCGGCGTTCGTCACTCATGGCTCGGGGCCGCGGAAATTGGGGGGTGGGGCGGATTTTGAAAAGGAAAACTCCGGTGGGAGAAGACCCGGGCCGGAAGATGCCGATTTCATAATCGGCGCTCCATGCCGGCTACTTCGCGGGAATGTGGACCACGGTGACGAGCTCGTTCTCGGGCGTGTTCTCCGGGTCGCTCTCGTAGATCTCGAAGGGAGCGAGGCGCTTGCTGGCATCGAAGACCTTGCTCCGGGCATGCATCATGCCGGCGGCCCAGGCGTTGCCAAGGTGCTGGTAGGGGCCGGTGTGGCGCACCCGGTAGGCGCGGCAGGCGGGACGCGTGCCGCCGACAAATCCCGCCGGGGCTTCGGCCGGAGCCTCGAAAAACGGAAGGCACACCGTGTAGCGGCACCGGTCGCGGGCCGGCGACCAGCTCGATACCGACGAGAACGGGGCGGAGCTGGGGGTGAGACCGCTTTCCGCCAGCCACTCGTGGAGCCGGTCGAAGTCCTGCTCCATGTGGCCGCTGATTTCGCTGATCGGGCACTCGGTGTTGATGCCGACGTAGGCGGTCGCGGGGATCTCCGCGATGCCGGGAAACTCCAGTTTGCTGGGCACCTCGCCGGTTTCGATGAGCGCCTTGAGCATCGACAGCCCGCGGTCGTAGTCGGAGCCGATGTTGCCGGCCATCATCGACTTCATCCAGAACATGAACCAAGGGAGGGTTCCGTTCATGGTCCAGGTCACTTCGGTGCCGCCATCCACTTCCGCAAATTGGAAGCCGACGCTGCTGGTGGATTTCCACGGCTTGAGGAAGGTGAGCAAGAGGTCGATCGATCCGGGTGCCTGATCGCCGGCGATCTCGAGAAAACCGCTGCCAGCGACCGGACCCTCCCAATCGTAGCGCCGGCCGTCGTCCGAAAAGGCCAGCGTGGCATGAGGGTCGGCGATCAGCCAGGGGGACCATTTCGGCCAGCTCCTGAAATCGCGGACCACGGCATGGACCGCTGGGGCAGGGGCTTCGATCCGGATCGAGCGGCAGACTTCAAAGGTGGGCATGGTCGGAGGAGCAGGTTGCCATGCACGCTGGTGATGGCCGGGCGTTCTGAAAAGAAAAACCCCGCCGCGGCGGGGCCGGGCGGGGTGGATGGATATCGGGATGGTCGCCTCAGGAGGCCTTCTTCGGATCGTAGCCTGCGACCAGCTCCTTGAGCTTCTTGACCCACTTGTCGGGATCGTCGCCGAACTCACCGAGGTCGCCGGAAATCTTGTTGCCCTCGTGATCGAGCATCCAGACGGTCGGGTAGCCACCGGCCAGGTACCGGTCCTTCAGCTTCTCGTTCTGCTTTTTTACCGCGGCAGGAAGTTCCTTTTTCCGGGGGAAGTCGGCCTCCATCAGGATGAGGTTCTCCTTCGCGTAGGCCTTGAAGGCGTCGGTGGTGAACACCTTCTTCTCGAGGCGGATGCACCACCCGCACCAGTCGGAGCCGGTGAGGTTGATCAGGATGGGCTTGCCGGACTTCTTGGATTCGGCCTTGGCGGCCTCCCAGTCCGTGCCCCAGCCCTCGGCCATGGCGAGGCCGGCGGTGAGCAGCAGGGCGGCGATGGTGCGGGAAATGGTGGTCATCACGGGGAGAAGGTCTACAGAAGGTCCTTGTCCTCAAGCGCTTTTTCGATGTGCGCGAGGAACTTTTCGACCGTGGGATGCCGCGAGGCGAAGAAACGGGTGAACTCCTTGCCGTCCGAATCGAAGAGAATCACCGTCGGGTAGCCCTCGATCTCGTATTTCTTGGCGTAGGGCTGGTTCTTCTTCTTCAGCTCCGGATCGCCTTTCGGAAAGTCGAGTTCGACGAGGATGTAGTTCTCCGAGGCCTTTTCCACGAACTCCTTCTTCGAGAAGACGTTCTTGCGCATGGCGATGCACGGCGGGCACCAGTCGGAGCCGGTGAATTCGACCAGAACGGCCTTGTCCTTCTCCTTCGCCTCCTTGAAGGCGGCTTCGAGATCGGTGCTCCAGCCTTCCAGCGTGGTGGCAAAGGCGGAACCGACGAGTGCGGCGGCCCCCAGCGTGAAGGCGGCCAGGTGAGTGATTGCTTTCATCATGGAGTTTGCGTCAGCAGAGCCGCCAATATTTCAAATTTCTTGGCCAAGCGTCTCGGGGAGGATAGCGAATGCCCATGACTTCCGAGAAACCCCGGCTGGTCGTGGCCACCCGGAATGCGCACAAGACCGCGGAGATCCGGGAGATGGTCGGCGATCGCTTCGAGGTGCTGGACGCCACCGCGTTTCCCGGGCTTTCCGAGGTCGAGGAGACCGGCACCACCTTTCTGGAGAATGCGACCCTCAAGGCGGTGGCGGTGAGCCAGGGGGTGGGAGGCCTGGTGCTCTCCGACGATTCGGGCCTGGAGGTGGATGCCCTCGATGGCCGGCCCGGGGTCTGGTCGAGCAGCTTCGGTGGCGAGGAGGGAAACCACGCGAAGAACAACGAGCGGTTGATCCGCGAGATGGCCGGGATCGCGGAGAGGTCGGCGCGGTTTCGCTGCGTGATGGTGCTGGCGAGGGACGGCGAGGTGGTGGCGGACTTTTCCGGGGCGGTCGAGGGCCGGATCCTCGACCGAGCACAGGGGGAAGGGGGCTTCGGCTACGATCCGCTGTTTGCGCCGGATGGCCACGACAGCAGCTTTGCGGAACTGGGTTCGGAGGTGAAGAACAGCATGAGCCACCGGGGGCGGGCGCTCCAGGAGGTGATGGCCTGGATGGAGGCGCAGGGCTGAAGCCCTCAAATTACTTAGGACGTAAAAACTTTTTGGAAAAATTAAACAAATATGGTAGATCGCGCCTTATGAACCGTCGCTCATGGATTGCCTTGTCGGTTTCGACACTCGGATTCACCGCCTGTGGCCGCCAGATCAAGGCACGCCAGCCGGTTTCCTATCAGTTTGACCACGGCCGCACCGCCTTGCTTCGCGGAGGCCTCGCCTATGCCCCCAAGAACGCTCCCTTGGCGGTCAAGCGGGCGATTCAGGCCGGCAACCGCCTGCAGGACAAACCCTACAAGTGGGGCGGCGGCCATGCGGTGCTGGACGACGTCGGCTTCGATTGCTCGGGTGCGGTCTCCTACGTGCTGCGCCATGCCGGTCTGCTCAACGGGCAGATGCCTTCCAGCGGCTTCTTCAGCTACGGCGACCGGGGTCCGGGGAAATGGATCACGATCTACGTTCGCAGGGGCCACGTCTTCATGACCGTGGCCGGGCTGCGGCTCGACACCGGCTGGGGATCGAACCGGAGCGGCCCGCGCTGGCTGACCAAGACCCGCCCGGGAGCGGGCCATGTCCTGAGACACCCTCCCGGCTACTGAGAGCCGTTCTGGGCGCGCTCGACCGGATCGTCCTTCCACATGAATAGGGCCTTCAGGACGTCCATGAAGTCGGGCTTCAGCGTGTGCGCCTCGCGCTCGATCTCGACCGCCGCCATGGCCACCTCGGGTTGGTCCTCGAGGCGTTGTGCCGTCCGGTTCGTCTCGAAGTTGTCGAGGAGCAGGTCGCGGATTTCACTGTGAATTTCCAGCAGCTCGCTGGCGGGCCCGGCCAGCGGATGATCCGCCCCGGTCGCCTCAAGGGCGGAGCGCACCTTCGCTTCCGCAGTCCGGAGGCGGTCCTTCAGAGTCGTGCAGACTTCGCGCGTGGTCGCATTTTCCATCCGGAATCTTGGCACGTATTGGTTATTGCGCAAGCGATCGGGTATTGCCGTGCGGCCTGATGAGCGGAAAGATGGAGAGCCGGATGGAGGACCATCGCCCCAGCATCGACGAACGCCGCGTGATGAATTTCTCCCTCGTGGTCGCGGTCGTCCTGCTCGGGGTGAAGGTGACGGCCGCGATCCTCACCGGTTCGGCGGCGATCTACTCGGATGCGGCCGAGTCGGTCACCCACGTGCTGGCGGTCGGCTTCGCGGCGTGGGCGCTGAGGCTCTCGCACAAACCGTCCGACGACACCCATCATTTCGGACACGACAAGGTGGCCTTCTTTTCCGCGGCGCTCGAAGGGGCGATGATCAGTGCGGCAGGCGTGCTGATCTTCTACGAGGCGGCCCGCCAGTATCGGCTGGGCTCGCCGGTCGAGGCGCTCGATCTCGGCTTGTGGCTTACCTCCGCAGCGGCGGTGGTGAACACGGTGCTCGGACTGGCGCTGCTCAGGGTCGGCCGGCGCCGGCGTTCCGGCCTGCTGGAGGCAAATGGCGAGCACGTGCTGGCCGACGTGTGGACCAGTGTCGGCGTGGTCCTGGCGCTGCTGCTCGTGCGCTGGACCGGCGATGGCTGGTGGGATCCGCTGTTTGCCGGGATCGCGGGGGGCAAGCTGCTGTGGACCGGTGTGCGGTTGATGAAGCGCAGCTTCGGCGGGTTGATGGACAAAGCCGATCTCGAGGTCGAGGCGAGCGTGCGTGACCTGCTCGACGGCGAGTGTGCCAACCGCGGGTTCTCCTACCACAATCTCCGCCACCGGCATTCGGGGCGGACGCATTGGGTCGAACTGCACCTGGTGATGCCGGATGGCGTGGGCCTGCGCGAGGCGCACGAGGCCGCCACCGAGATCGAGGCCGGCATCGCGGCGCTCCTCGAACCCGAAGGAAGGGTGATCACCCACCTCGAGCCGCGCTCCGCCGAGGACCGCGAGGAAAACTGGGAGGCGAGGTAGACCATGTTGCGGGGCTTCCGTGTTTCGGTGTTTCGGAAAGAAGGCCTTTTCCTGTCACAATCCCTCCGGCTCGCAGCAATGGACCGTGAAGAGCCATGCAAGCTGCGACCGTCATCGACTTTCCCATTATGGACCGCGCCCGATTCGCTGATCTGATCCGCGACCACCACCGCGGGCTTCTGGCCTACGCCATTGCCCTCGTGAAATCCGAAGCCGCCGCCCGTGACCTCGTTCAGGAGGCGAGCGTCGCGGCCTGGCAGAGCCTTGCGAAGTTCGACGTCACCCGAGACTTCGGCACCTGGATGCGGGGCATCGTCCGCAACAAGTGGCGGGAGTACTGCCGCCGCCAGTCCCGCGAGATTCCCCTCGATGAGGAAACCCTTTCCCGGCTGGAGCAGCCCTTCGAGCGCTCGCCGGACGACTCGGATCTGTTCGCCCGGCTGGCCGAGTGCCGCTCGAAGCTGCCCGGGCCGATGGCCGAGGCCGTCCGGCTGACCTACGACGAGGGTCGTACCTCGGACGATGCCGCCAAAGTCCTTTCCACCACCGCCGCGGCGCTGCGCAAGCGCCTTGAGCGGGCCCGTGAGGCGCTCCGCCTCTGCCTGTCCCGCAACGCCTGAAACACCAATCCACTCATCATCATGAAACCGGAAGACGAACTGATCGACGCGCTGCTCAAGGAGCAGGCCCGTCAACGCGATGCCGACGAGGAACTGCTCGCCGCCATCGACACGGCGCTGGATGCCGGGCCGAGCAAGGCACAGGCCACATCCCGATGGCGTACGGCGCTGCCGCTGTCCATCGCGGCCGGCATCGCGATCTGCGGCGCCATCATTTTCCAGCAACGCCAGGATTTCGCCCCCGAGTTGGCCGTCAATGAGATGGCTCCGCCCGAGCCCTCCGTGACGCCCGCGGGCGACGTGCTGCCCCCGGAAATGGCGGCGCTGCCGGAGGTGTCCCCCGCGCCCGGAGCCATGTCTGCGCCCCCTGCGTTGGAGTCTGCGGCCAAGGGAGCGGATCTGAAGTCGGAGTATGCCGAGCTTACCGAAAGGGAAGCGCAGCCCCAGGAAGCTCTGGAAGAGCCGGACGAGACACGGTTTGCCGATCTGGCACCTGCTCCGGGAAACGTGGCGCCAGCTGAGGAAGCGACCGAAGCGTTGGTGGAAGCTCCCGCTGCGGACGCCGCCCCGATGGCCCAGGCCAAGCGTGCAGATCTCGACAAAGGTAGCAATGGCGGCGGAGGCGCGGCAGGCGTTCAGATCGAAGGCGAGGCGATGACTCGGGATCGTTTGATGCTGCGGGAAGTGGCGGAGGCTCCCGAAATCGTCGTGCCCGCTGCCCCTGCGCCCGCTGTCGGTGATGCACGGAGTCTGACGGGTCGGCTTCCGGCGGTCAGGGGAAAGATGGTCGAGCCGCCGGTCGTGCGTCGGCCCCATCCGGTCCCGCACCCGCTCCCCCATCCTGAGCCCGATCTGTCCCGCGAAAACTACGGCCAGCTCACCGACCAGCCCTGGAAGTCGCCGTGGGATGATGCCCTCTCGACCTTCTCGATCGATGTCGACACGGCTTCCTACACGAATGTCCGCCGCATGATCCGCGAGGGCCGGACGATCCAGCCGGACGCGGTGCGCATCGAGGAACTGGTGAACTACTTCGACTACCGCTACCCGCAGCCGGAGGGTGACAGCCCCTTTGCGGTGACCAGCACGCTGGCGACCTGCCCGTGGCAGCCGCAGCATCTGCTCGCCCGGGTGGCGATCAAGGGCCGTGAGATCGACAACAACGCACGCCCCGCCTCCAACCTGGTGTTCCTGATCGACGTCTCCGGTTCGATGCAGTCGCCGGACAAGCTGCCCATGCTCAAGCGGGCGATGACGACGCTGATCGACTCGCTCGACGAGCGCGACCGCGTCGGGATCGTCGTTTACGCCGGCACCGAAGGGGTGGTGCTTTCCCCGACCGAGCTCACGGAGAAGGGCAAGTCGAAGGCGCTGCGCCAGTTGGCGAAACTCGAGTCGGGTGGCTCGACCAATGGCGGCGCCGGGCTCTACCGGGCCTACCAGATGGCGTTGAAGAACATGATCGACGGCGGGGTGAACCGCGTGATCCTGGCCACCGACGGCGACTTCAACGTCGGCAACACCGGCGAGGGGACCCTGGTCGAACTGGTGAAGAAGAATGCCGACAAGGGCGTGAGCCTGAGCGTGCTCGGCTTCGGCACGGGCAACCTCAACGACTCGATGCTCGAGGCAATTTCCAATGACGGGAACGGCAACTACTTCTACGTCGACGGCGATCGCGAGGCGAAGCGGATCTTCCTCCAGAAGCTCAGCGGCACGCTGGTGACCATCGCCAAGGACGTGAAGATCCAGGTCGAGTTCAACCCCGGCAAGGTGAAGGCCTACCGCCTGATCGGCTACGCCAACCGCGTGCTGCGCAATCAGGACTTCAACAACGACAAGGTGGATGCCGGCGATATCGGCGCCGGCCACACGGTCACCGCCTTCTACGAGATCGTGCCGGTGGGCGTCGATTCCCCGGCCGTGGGCGATGTCGACGACCTGAAATACCAGCGCCCCGCCAACCGCCGCGAGGTGGTCGAGAGCGACGACTGGTTCACGCTGAAGCTGCGCTACAAGCATCCGGAGGGCGACAAGAGCCGCCTGATCGAGACGCCGGTGACCGGCGAGCCGGTGAAGTGGAAGAAGGCCGGTGCGGATTTCCGGATGGCTTCCGCCGTCGCCCTCTTCGGCATGAAGCTCCGCGGCATGGAGGAGGTCGAGGACATCAACTGGGATCGGGTGATCGAGATCGCCAAGCCCGCCCTGGCCGATGATCCCCAGGAAGAACGGGCCGAGTTCCTCGATCTGGTGCGGGAAATGTAGTGGGCGCGAGTCCGGGGCCCGCGCCCCGGACTCGGTTTTGGCCCGCGACGTGCTAGGGCAGGGGCCAGAGATGCCCGACAAGCCCATCGATCTGCCCGCGGTTTCGCGGGTGGATCCTTTTCTCGGCACCGCCGAGTCCGATCTGCCCGACCCCGTGGGGATCGCCGGCAGCTGGTGGCGTCCGAAGCCGCCGGTCGGCAATACCCATCCCGGCGCGACGCTTCCCTTCGGCATGGTTTCGGCCTGCGCCTACTCGGGTGCCTACGTGACCGGCTACGGCCGCTACGCGCTGTCCCTCGATGGCGGGTCGCCGCCGGTCGAGTTTGAGAATCACGAGGCGCTGGGGATCGCGCATTTCCAGCAGAGCGGCACCGGACGCATCCGCAGCTACTACAATTACCTGCTCACCACCCCGCTCGGGGCCGATGGCCTCGAGGGACGCGTCGAGCGCCGTCCGCTGACCGATGAGAAGGCCTGGCCGGGCTACTATGCGGGCCGTATCGCCGAGGTGGAGTTCGAGCTGGCCGCCCTGCCGAGGGGCATGCGTCATCGGTACCGCTTCCCCGAGGGGGTCGGGGCCCACCTCGCCGTGGAGCTTTCGGCCGGAGGCCTCCTGATCGAGGGCATGGGGAGCTATCCCCAGGGTGGTGGGTGGCGGATCACCGACGAGGGTGCGGTCGAGGGGCAGGTGGTGATGGAGGGGATCCCGGTGCACTTCCACTGCGTGGCACCGGGTGCCGAAGGCTATCTGTGGGAGGAGGAAGAGGAGATCGAGGCGACCCGCTACGAGGTCTCGCTGGAAGTGCAGAAGCGCCAGCCGACCTTCGGATTCGCCTTCCGTGGCGGGGGCCGGG
This sequence comes from Verrucomicrobiaceae bacterium E54, assembly GCA_022548915.1. GTDB lineage: Bacteria > Verrucomicrobiota > Verrucomicrobiia > Verrucomicrobiales > Akkermansiaceae > Haloferula. The sequence continues at coordinate 7,228 of JAKZES010000062.1, read as the reverse complement.
ACATCGAACTCACCTTCGGGTTTTCGCTGCGGGAGGCCGAACGTTGTCGGGTCGCTGTGGCCTCGGCATCCGATTTCGACAGGATCGCCCGCAGTGCGGCGGAGAGCTGGGAGGAGGTGCTCTCGAAGGTCGAGGTCGAAGGTGGCGCCGACGCCCAGCGGGAGGTCTTCGAGACGGCCTTCTATCACTCATGCATCAAGCCGGCGGATTTCCGCGACGAGAATCCCTTCAGCCGGGAGCCGGGCCCCTTCTTTCTCGACCTTTCCACCCTGTGGGACCTCTACAAGACGCAGCTTCCCCTGATGATGACGCTGTGGCCTGAGCGCGGGGCCGACTTCGTCGAGTTTCTCTGCGAGGTGGCCCAGCGCGAGGGGGTTTTCCCCATCAGCTATCTCATGGACAACACGCCGGACCGCTTCACCAAGCAGGCGAGCGGACTGTGCCATGCGATTCTCGAGGACGCGCGGGTGCGGGGGATCGAGGCGGACTGGGACCGGGTTCTTTCGCTGCTGTGGCGGACCAGCCAGAGCGGCAAGGGCCGCAAGGGCCGGTTCGGTGAGTATGCTCGCAGGGGTGTGGTCGATCCACTCTCGCACACGCTCGATCTTTCCTACGCGCACTTCTGCATGGCGCGGATGGCGAGGGGGGTGGGACACCAGGTCATCCACGATCGCGCCACTGAACTGTCGAAGCATTGGGTCAATGCCTTCGACGACCAGACCGGACTTCTGCGCGAGGACTCGACCTACTACGAGGGGGAGAACTGGAACTACTCCTTTCGCTTCCTGCACGACATGAAGGGCCGCATCCGGCTGGCACGAGGGGAACGTCGCTTCGCGGCGCTGCTCGATCGGTTCTTCGGCTTCGACGAGCCGGAGCACGGCGAGCGCCTGTTCCGTTTCGAGGGCCTGAACAACGAGCCGGACATGGAGGCTCCCTATGCGTATCTCTACGCCGGGCGCCATGATCGCACCGCCCAGGTCGTGCGCCGTGTGATGGACTGCCAGTTCACCACCGGGCCGGGAGGGCTTCCAGGCAACGACGACTCCGGGGGCCTGTCGTCCTGGTTCGTGTGGAGCGCGGCCGGGTTGTTTCCGGTTTGTGGTCAACCGGTCATGCTGATCGGAAGCCCCCTGTTCAGGCGTGCGACCTGGCACCTGCCCGGAGGTGATTTTTCGGTTGTGGCCGAGGGCAATGGTCCGAATCGGTTCCAGGTGAGATCCGCCTTCCTCAATGGCGAACCGCTCGACCGCTGCTGGCTGAAGATGGAGGAGTTCCTCGGAGGGGGCGAGTTGCGCCTCGAGATGGACGAGGAAAGCCACGGATTCGCCGCCGAGTCGCGTCCGCCGAGCTACTGATGCACGGACCGGCACCGCGAAGAATGACTTGCATCCTTCGTGCCACGGACTTTGATCCATGGCCTGAAAACCCTGCACGAGCGGCGGCTCCACCCCGGGCCGAGTCATGCCATGTCCCCTTCCTCTCCAAGTTGGTTCCGATCGTTTCCGGGGCATCCGGTCCGCCTTTCCTTCCATCTCCGGAGCCTGGCAGTGACGGCGCTGGGTGCGGGTCCCGCCTTTGGAGGGCTCATTGGCGGGCTCATCGCCGAAGGGTCCCCACCGGTCGCTTCCGATCCGATGCTGCTTTATCAATCGGAGAACCTGACGGTGCGCGGGCAGTTCCAGGCCGGGCTCAACCTGGTGGCCGAGACCAACCTGTTCTGGGATCTCGCGAGCCGGGCGGCCGGGAACACGGCGTTTGAGGCCGACACCCAGTGGCTGGAGGGCTTCATCGAACCAGGGCTGGGCTTCGAGCGGCGGTTGGGTCCGGACTCGTCACTCTTCGGCAAGCTCTCGGCCGTGGGTTCCTACACCGCCGGCACCGATGCCTTCGACACCGGCGACGTCGGGCGTTTCACGCTGGAGGAGGCCTATCTGGGATATCGGGCGGACCTCGGGGGTGGGTGGGCCATCGAGACCTCGCTCGGTTCGCGTGCGCTCACGCTGGGGACCGGGATGCTGATCGCAAACGGCGGTGCCGACGGGTTCGAGCGGGGAGCGCTCAAGTTTGGTCCCCGGGAGGCCTGGGAGATGGCGGGCATCCTGCAGGTGTCGCGGAATCGCGCCAAGGCGACCGCCTTCTACCTCGAACCCAACGAGATGGCTTCGAACGACACCGCCAACCGGATGGCGGGAATCGACCTGCGCTGGGACGGCGAGGGTGGAGGTTTCGCCGGGCTGACCTACCTGCATGTCCTCGAGTCCGAAGCCCCCTACCCGCAGGCCGCGCCGGGGGGCGTCGGGGCGCCGGCCTTTCTGCCCGGGGCTCGCGACGGGTTGAACACCGTGAACTTCTACGGGCGCACCGAACCCTTCGAGGGCCCGCTCGAGGGCCTGGCACTGGCCCTCGATGCGGCTTGGCAGTGGAACGACCGCATCGACCTGAGGGCATGGGGCGGCCGCATCAAGGCCGAGTACACCTTCGCCGGCCACCCGTGGCGGCCGGTGCTCTCCTACTCCTACCAGGTCTTCAGTGGTGACGACCCCAAGACGCGCCGGCTCGAGCGGTTCGACCCGCTCTACTACGACGGTGCCCCGAAGGCATGGGCGACCGGCTCGAAGTCGGCGATGGTCTTCATCAACTCGAACGTGCAGGCCCACCACCTCACACTGGCCGTGACCCCGACCCAGCGGGACATCATCACCCTCCGCTACGCCCACGTCCGGGCCCACCAGTTGCGCAGCCCGGTGCAGTTCGGGCAGGCGACCCGGGTCGACTTCTCCGGCGGGACATCGACGGTTGTGTCCGGCGTGACCGATGCTCACTTGTCCGATGACTTCTTTCTCGAGTACACGCGGGTCATCAACCCCCACACCTTCCTCACCGGCGGGTTCAGCATCTCGATTCCCGGCAAGGGAATCGACCGCGCCTCCGGTGGTGACGCCCCCAACTGGACCGGAGCCTTCCTCAATGTCGTCGTCAACTACTAGAACCCCCGTCGTGGCCGCCGTCGCGGCCGCCGCCCTCGTGCTGAACCTGCCTGCCGCCGAGAGGCCGGCCCCGCCCGATGCCACGGCGTCGGACCCGGTGGCGCTCGGCTGGATGCAGGGCTTCCCACCGCCGCCCGACAAGCTGATCATGCAGCCGGATTCGGACTTCTTCAGCTTCCCGAAGATGCGCTGGACGGTCTGCCACATCCGCGAGCTGATGCCGACCAAGCAGGTGAGCCGGGGAATCGGCGCGCCGGTACCGCTGACCTACTCACCGGACGGCCCGGCCCCCGGCGACGCCATCGACGCGCTCACCTTCACCCCCATCGGTGGCACCGAGCCGATGACCTGGAAGGACTCGCTGGCGGCCAACTACACCGACGGCATGCTGATCCTCCACAAGGGGGAAGTCGTCTACGAGAAGTACTTCGGCGCCCTCGACGAGGCCGGCAAGCACGCCGCGATGTCGATGACCAAGTCGATGACCGGGCTGCTCGCCGAGATCCTGGTGGCCGAGGGCAGGCTCGACGACACCGCCACGGTCGCCTCGATCGTGCCCGAACTTGGGGACAGCGCCTTCGGTGACGCCAGCGTGCGCCAGGTTATGGACATGACCACCGCGCTCGACTACAGCGAGGACTACTCGGATCCCGAAGCCGACATCTGGGTCTACTCGAAGGCGGCGAGCCCGCTGCCCAAGCCCGCGGGCTACGAGGGTCCCAACGGCTACTTCGAGTACCTGCGGACGGTGAGCAAGGAGGGCGAGCACGGCGAGGCCTTCGGCTACAAGACGATCAACACCGACGCGCTCGGCTGGATCGTCTCGCGCACGGCCGGCAAGGACCTCGCCCATCTGCTGTCGGAACGCATCTGGACCCGGATCGGCGCGGAGCAGGACGGCTACATGACCGTCGATGCCAAGGGCACGCCGTTCGCCGGCGGCGGACTGAGCGCCGGCCTGCGTGATCTCGGGCGGATCGGCCAGCTGATGCTCGACGGCGGCGAACTCAATGGGGTGCGCCTTTTTCCGAAGGAGGTCGTCGACAACATCCGCGGTGGAGGCGACAAGGCGGCCTTTGCCAAGGCCGGATACAAGACGCTGCCGGGCGGGAGCTATCGCAGCATGTGGTGGGTGTTTCACAACCGGCACGGGGCCTATGCCGCCCGCGGCGTGCACGGGCAGACGATCTACATCGACCCCACCGCGGAAATGGTGCTGGTCCGGTTTTCGTCCCACCCACAGGCCAAGAACGGCTACATCGACCCGACTTCGCTGCCGGCCTACCAGGCGGTCGCGGAATACCTGATGGCGCGCTGATCCACCCGCCAATGCGGGATCCGGGCACACCGGCGCGTACCCTGATGATCCCGCAGGTCAAGGGAGACCCCGGGAAGCGAGAGGGTTCTCGCGGTCGCCGCCAGGGATGCACCCCGGGCTCGACCCGCACGGACGGAGCCATGGTGTCCATCCGTCGGCGAAGCTCCGCCGGCGGCGTGAGAAGTGCGGGCCGGTGCCGATATCTTCAGGAAGCGACGGCAGGGATGGCACGGAATCTGCCTCCGTCCCGTTTTCACCTTTAAAGGAAATCTCCTAACATGGAAATCGATCCCTCCACCCAGAAGATTCGCAGCGCCGTCTTTCTCGTTCGTGCCGACCCGATCATTTGCGGTCATTCGACCGAAGCGCGCAACCTGGCGGAAGCCGCGATTGCGATGGGGATCGAGGAGGTCCGGATCGTCTCCTATCCGCTCGAGACGCTGGAAAACAGCTCGCTGCCGCTGAAGCCGATCGAGACGGTGGATCCGTATTCCGAGGGCATCACCGTCGATCGGCCGGAGCCGCTGGGCGACTACAAGGTTCTCGATGGACGCCTGACGCTGGGAATGGGCGGGCACATCGTCGACCTGCTCCACAAGCTTCCCGGCCGGACCCTGCTCATGGATCTCTACCTGGTCCCTCATGGCATGATGGTGATGCAGGCGGTCAACAGCTTCCGCAATTCCGGTCTCGCTTCCTCGGTATTCACGATCGGGGAGGCGGTCGGTTCAGACATCACCAACGTCGTCAACAACGCCCTCGCCGAGGGTCGCCTTGGCGCCGCCCAGATGGTGCTCTCCAATTTCCTTGATCACGACCACCCGGTGGCGGTCAGCCAGTTCACCAAGAACCTGATTGTTGAAGCCGGCCGCAAGGTCGACCTGGCCCTCGGCACACGCTTCACCAGCCAGCTCCAGCGCCGGGTGGGAGTCAGCTTCCCGGCCATCGATACCGATGCCTACCTGACCCTCGACCAGCAGCCCGAAGTCGTCGACAAGGCTCTCGAAGCCCGTGGGCTGGAGCGGGACGGCTACGTGATGTTCCTTTCGCGGATCGCGCCGGCCAAGGGCGTCGATGATCTCCTTGAAGCCTGGCGGACCTGCGAACTGCGCGGCGGAAAGAAGCTGATCATCTGCGGCAACGGACCGGCGAAGGAAGACGTCGAGGCGCTGGCCGCGGAGTTCGGCGATGTGCGGGTGCTCGACGATGTCAGCGACTCCGAGAAGGGGGCGTTGATGAACGGTTGCTTCGCCTGGTGCCTGCCGAGCAAGCCGCGTCCCGAGTTTGTTGAAACCTTCGGCATCGCGGTGGCCGAGAAAATGCTGGCCGGCGGGTTGGGGCCGGTGATCACGACCCATACCGGCGGCATCCCCGAGGCCAGTGGAGGCCATTGCCTCGTTCACGAGGCAGGCGACGTCGCCGGTCTGCGCGACTGCCTCAACCGGGTCGGCAGGATGACCCTTTCGCAGCGGCGCCATCTCGCCACCGAGGCCCGCACCTTCGCGATGCGGTTCGATCGAACGAACATCCTCGCCAAGTTGTTCGAGGCAGCCGGCGAATCGATGCGCGCGGCTTGAACCGGGGGCCGGACGGATTTTCGTTGCGGACCGGCGGGACGGCTTGAGAATCCCGGCTTGTGATTGATCATCTCGCCACCGCTCCGGAGTCCCTGGCATGACCCTCCTAGTCGTCTATGTTCTCATCGCGCTGGGCTTCTCCTTTCTCTGCTCGGTGCTGGAAGCGACCCTGCTCACCCTGGGACCTTCGACGATCGAGGCTGCACGCCGGGGGGGAGCCCGGTGGGCGGAAGTCATGGCCGGACTCAAGAGCGACATTGATCGCCCGCTTTCCGCCATCCTCACCCTCAACACCATCGCCCATACGATGGGAGCTGCCGGTGCAGGCGCACAGTATGCAAAGGAGTTCGGCGCCGGCACCGAGGCGGTCTTTGCCGGCGTGCTGACCTTTGCGATTCTCATCTTCACCGAGATCATCCCCAAGACCCTGGGTGCGCGCTTCGCCGTGCAACTGGCCCCGGGAACCGCCTGGTTGCTGCCGAAGCTGATCTGGCTTCTCAAGCCGCTGGTATGGCTCTGCGGACAGGTGACGCGCCTGATCACCTTCGGTCGCGCCGCCGCCAAGCCGATGCATCGCGAGGAGTTGCTCGCGGTCGCCCGACTCGGCGAGGCCGAGGGCGAACTGAAGACGAGTGAGACCACCATCGTCCGGAACATCCTCCAGCTCGGAGACGTCGGCGTGACCGACATCATGACGCCTCGCCCGGTGGTGTTCATGCTCGACAAGGATCTTCCCATCGAGGATTTCGCCGAGCAGATCGAAGGCAAGCCCTTCTCGCGGATCCCATTGATCGACAGCGACAATGGCCAGATCGAAGGCTTTGTCATCCGGGCGGAAGTGCTCCTCGCCGCCGTCAAGGGAGAGACGGGAACCCTCGAACAGTTGAAGCGGCCCGTGCATCTCGTCCCCAGCTCGGTCCGTGTCGATCGGGTCTTCGAGATGATGCTGGCGGAAACCCATCAGATGATGATGGTGCAGGACGAGTTCGGCACGACGGTCGGCCTCGTCACCCTCGAAGACGTGCTGGAAACCATCGTCGGCGTCGAAATCGTCGATGAACACGACCAGATCGCCGACCTCCAGGTCCTGGCCCGGAAGCTTTGGAAGGATCGGGCGAAGCGCATGGGAATCCCCACCGAAATCGACCCATCCCAGGCGAATCCCGAGAAATCCGCAGATTGATTCACTCCCCTGAACCATTCCCTGGAGAGTGTTGGCGTGGTGGCATTCGGGGATGCCGGGAGAGTTGAAAAAACTTCTCGAAAGGTATTGACCGTTGGGGGCTGGGCTGTAGGTTCCCCCCCGCCGCGCCTCCGGGGGTGGCACGAGAGACTTGGAGTCG
>JAKZES010000061.1 GCA_022548915.1 Verrucomicrobiaceae bacterium E54 | reverse complement strand
GGTGGAGCCACGACCTGCCATTCTCCGGCTGCCCCGGTTTCCCGGACGTCCGCCAAACGATAGCGCACGGAGCCCGGCGGGTCGCGATCGACACGTCCGTCTTTGCTGGCCTCTCCGAAATGAAACTTGAGTCCGCCCGGTGTCTGCTGCTGCGGCAGCTTCACTTTCAGATTGCCGAAGGCGACCTTGCCGAAGTCGAGCAGGATGCTGCCATCATCCAAGCGCTGGTGGCGGACCACCGCTTCCTCGACCAGATGCACCTCGGCAGCGGGCAGGAGGGAAGCCAGTCCAAGGGGAAGATACGTGAGCCAATGCAATCCTTTCATCTATCAGTCTCTTACCGATGGGTTTCTTATCTTGGGTTGCTCATTAACCATGCCCCCTAATCGACCTGAAGGGCATGGCCATCCTTGAGCAGCTCCGCCATCTTATTGCCGAGGCCGAGGCCGACCCGGAAATAGCTGCGGGCATTTCCATTCCAGTGGAATCCCTGGTTGCGCGGCGACTTCTCGTGGGGCTCGAAGTAGGCGCGGGTGTCATCGGTCAGCACGTTCGCGGGCTTTTCAACACCGGCGACCCAGAGCTGGGCCCGTTCCACCGGATGATAGTCCTTGTAGGGAGGTTCCCTGGTTCCGGTGTCGTAGCCCATGCCGGTCGTGGCGATCACGAAGGGCAGATCGGGCTTGCCGAACTCGGAGCGGATCGAGGCGATGAAGTCGGGCAGGTTGTGTTGGTACTCGTCGGCCACCTTGTCCGGGCTCTTGTCACTGGTGCCCTGGTGCCAGGCGAAACCGGCGATTTGATAGCCGCGGCCCTTCCACTCGGGAAACTCGGTGCCGAGATTGAAGAGCACTTCACGCGCATTCTCGAACATCTCGACGTAGGACGGACCGATTTCGCCACCGCGCTTGGCGGTCGCCATCGGCGAGCGGAACTGGCTGACCAGGTTGTGGCCGCCCCACGCCGGCTTGATGAGGAGCACGTCGTCGTCCTTGAAATGGTCGCCGACGACCTGGCCGAAGCCGAATTCGGGGCCGAACCACCGGCCGTTGCTGGTGAGCGGGCCGAGGTCGCCCTTGAAGATGGTGCCGCCGTACTGGGCATTGGCTCCGTTGCGCCACCAGAGTTTGACGTTCTTCCGAGTCTTCCACCTGCTGGTGGCGGGATCGGTGGGATTCTCCAACAGAGAGCGATAGTCGAACTCCGGATATACGTCGTCGTGCATGGCCAGGTGGCGCAGGGTGCCGATGCCACCCACCTCGTTGTCCTGCCCCTCCTCCGTGTGCCCGTAGCCGACCATGTTCGACTGGCCGGCAAGGATGAACACCTTGATGCCCTTCGGGTCGTCGTCCCAGGTGCGCAACGTGGTCGCCGCCTCCACCAGCGGGTTATTGGCAAGGTCCGTGAGGTTGCGGGTGGCGATGGTGTAGGTCGTGTCCGGCTCGAGCGCCTGTCCGGTGGTCAGCGTGACCGAGCCGTTCTCCGGATCGAATGTGGCGGATTCAACGGCCAGTTCGCCGCCGCCATCGTGCGTGACCGTGTAGTTGCCCACGGACAAGGAGGCGGTCGGGATCATCGGCTCGCTGAAGACCAGACTGAGGGTCGTCCCGCTGCCCCAGACCCGCTCGATGGCGGGCGGCGTGGAATCGGGCAGGCCGATCTCGAACTCCAGCCTGGCGTCTCCTTTGAACGGATTGGCAAAGGGGCCGAAGGTCGTGGTGTCCTTGGTCTTGTCGGCTTCAACCGCGGCGGCAATGCAGGGTTGGTGGCCCCCGGCATCCCTGGCGGCGTAGAGACCGTAAACCTCGCCCGGATTGGACGACCATTCCAGATAGTAGCGGTCGCTCTCCGTGTCGTACAGGGTCTTGGTGATCTTCACTTCCCGGCGCGGTGGAATGCTGCCGCTGATCACGCTCTTGAAGTCGGTGCCGATGCGAATCTCATCGATCGCGTTCTGGTTGAGGATGGTGCACACGGTCAGCACGTCGAGCGTGTCCTCGTCGATGGCGGCGCTGGCGGAGGCCGCGTTCTCATCGAGCGCCTCCTCGGTCATTTCCTGGTCTTCCGTGAAATGCCAGGTGCTGACCTTGTCGGTTTCCCCGAACTCGAACTTGAGGATGACGATGTTGTCCTTCTTGGAATCGACATTGCTCCCGGGAGCGCTCGCCACCTCCTCGCCCTGGTTCCAGATGACGGGATTCAGGCGCTTGCGTTCCCGCATATGGCGGCCGTTGCCGGCACCGATCGCGTCGGCCTTCCCATCCATGGAAATCGCCCGCTCCTTGAAGCCGCTCTCATCCGAGGCCAGCGCGATGCCCACGGGCGCGAAGAAACTCTGGTTGGGCAGGTGGAACACCGCGCTGAGCCACAGCACCCCGTTGTTGCCCTGCGCCATGGCACCCGCACTGCGGGCCAGCTTGCGGGTGGAATGAGGTGACCCGTTCCGGTCCCAATCCGAGTTGCCGATGTATCCGCCCATCGTGGGCAGGTTGTCGACCACACCATCCCAATCGGGTCCGCCCTCGCCCCAGGCTCCGTCGTAGAGCTCTTCCGGATTCCCGCGGCTGTCGTAGATGAAGGCATACCCCTTGGACCCGGCGGTGTCCTTCCATGGTGCCGCGAACCCCTTGCCGCCGTTGCGACCCTCCAGACGGCCCGCAACCTCGTGGTTGTGGGGCTGATAGTCGAACGGCTCGTAGACCAGCAGTTCGGCATGGCTGATCGAGACGGCGGTCACCAGGCAGAGCAGGAAGGCGTGCGGGGCTGTCATTTTCGAGTTCTTCGGGTGCATGGTCTTGCTGGTTGTCACTTTGGTGCTTTCGGCAGTCGTCGAGGCGGGACGGTGAGACAGGGAGCAATGGGGCGGCAGCGATGGACGCGAACCTACAAGTTCAGTTCGACCAGTTCCGGCTTCTCGGTCCGTTGCTTGATTTCCTCGATCGCCTCGCGGACCGCCTTGGCCTTCTTCTCGCTGGCCCATTTCGGGAAATCCTCCTCGGCGGTTTCGAAGTAGTGCGCGGTTTCCTCCAACTGCGGAATCACCCGCTGGGCGTGGGCGCCGTACGGTTTGAGCATTTCCAACAGCTTCGGCGTGTGCGATTCGCTGCCGTGCTTTTTCTGGTGGCGCACGTAGTCGGCGATCAACTCAAGCCCTTCGCTCACGCGGTGACGGCTGAGCAGGTCGAGGCCCGCCGTCTGGATCTGGCCGTCGAACATGATGCCGCTGGGCGCCTTCTCGACGATCGCCCGGTGGACGGCGGGCAGGATCGGCCGGAGCTGCTCCAGGGTCAGCTTCTGATAGACGCCGCCCAGTGCGCCACGCGTCCTGCCATCCTGGTTGGCGAGTCCGGCCTTGACGGCTTCCAGCAACAGGTCCTGATCCACCTCCTCGAAGGAATGGCGAAGCATCCCCGTCCGCGTGCTGAAAATGGTCTGGATGAGGAAGCGTTGCTCCATGCCCCGCGGATCCTCCGGGGTCGGCCCCCTGGCGATTCGCTTGAGCAAGTCCGGCACGGCCTTCATCGCCGGCTCGCCGATCCCGTTGAGGGCCTCGACGGCCTTGACGCGCAACCAGAGATGATCCTCATCCAGCAGCTTCAGCAACTCCAGCACCGCGGGCTCCGCCTCCTTGCCATACTTGGCCAGCGCCTGGCACGCGCCGAGGCGGGTGTCCAGTGATGGTGCCTCGAGCAATTCGACGAGTTTCTCCACCGGGACGTTCTTCTTCTTCCCGATCACCGTGGCCGCGCGGTCGCGCACCACCGGGGACCAACTTCCGAGGTGTGCAAGCAGTGCTTCCGCCGGCAGGTCGTCGTAAGCAGTGAATGGCTCGTGGCCGTTGGCCCCGCGTCCCTCCTCGATGAGTTTCCGGGCGCTCTCCGCGTCCAGCGGAGCCACCACCGAGGGCCGGCTGCCGGTGAGGCGGATGGCCTTGCGCGGCATGGCATACGAAATCAGATAGACTCCCGTCGCATCCCATTTGGCATAGGCATCATGCTTGTTCTGGGGCGGCCCCTGATGCGGGAAACTCCAGTCCCATGAGCGGGCGAGGTCGAAATACCACGCTCCGAACTCCTTCATCCAGGCACCGGTGGCATTGGGGCCGCCGCGCGACACCCCGGGCATGGCCCAGGTCAGGTTGAAGAAGTTGCCGGTGTGGCCCTGGTCGCGCTCGCCGTAGTGGGACGCGGTGGACATCTTCGCGAAGAACTCGGCGCCGTCCTCGTTTTCCAACTGGTCGAACAACACCGCGACCATGCCGTTCTTCCCGTTGTCCTCATGGCCGAAGGTGTTGGGCTTGTGGTCACCGTAGGGAATCGCCCCCTTGCCGATGTAGAACGAGAGGAGGGTGTTGCTGCGTTCGATGGCCTCGGCCACTTCGGGATCGTCCACCCCGGCCTCGCGCGCGAGCACCAGGCCGATCGTCAGCACCGCTCCCGGGGAGTTCATCATGCCGTAGCCGGGGAGGCGGCCATCAGGATTGGCGAACTTGTGTCCCCAGGAACCGACCGCACTCTGTCCCTCGGCGGCCGACAGCGCCATGCGGCGCAAGCCCGGCAACACGGAGTCGTCACCGGTTGCCATGATGTATTCTGAGAGATATGTCGTGAGGTATCCGAAATACCATGTCGCGAAACCCATGTTGTCATAGTTTGCCGCCCATTCGGCCTCCCTTTTGAGCAGCGGATGATACTTGCTGTCGCCGGTGGCCAGCAGGCCCAGCGCGTTCAACGCGCGCGGGATGGAGTTCTGCTTCTCATACCCGTCCTGCTCCATGCGTTCCGCCAGTTTCTCGGCCGCCTCGTTGAGGATTTTCTCCGACTTCGGACAATCGTAGGGAGCGATCGCGCTGTAGGTGCCGAGCACCGGCACCGGCACCTCGATCTTCTCGATTTGACCCTCGCGCCAGCGGATCAACCCGAGCCTGCCATCTTCGGCCTCGGCGGCGGTGAGCGCCTGCCCAAGCTGCTTCCGCGCATCCTGATCAAACGGCACGCCAGCCACCCCAAGCAGCACGTCCCCCTTCTTCAGCAGGCCATCCGACGGCGAACCGGCCGCGACCTCGGTGATGTAAATCTGGCGGGCCAGCGAGGTGTGAAGACGGATGTTGTACATCCATCCGCGCGCACCGGTGGCGCCGAGCGTCCAGTCGTGCACCGCATTCTCCGGCAGCTTGTCGCCCTTGGTCAGATCGGGATTGGGATGATCCCACTTTCCGAGCTTCTCCGGCTGCGGCACCGGCTTGAACACCAGTGGCCGTTCAATTTGCTTTTCCGCATCGCCCAGGAACTTGCTGATGACGGGTTCCATCGCTTCGGCCCATGCCCAGTAGCCTTCGAGGTTGGGATGCAAACCGTCCGGCATCAGGTCGGTTTTGAGGTTCCCCTGGTCGTCGAGGAAGACCTCTTCGAGGTCCAGCCAGTGGACGGTCTCGCCATCCACGTAGGTCTTGAGGATCTGGTTGATCTGCTCGTTGCGGAGCCGGCCTTCATCGCCGGGTGTCTTGCCCCGCGGGAAAATCGGCATCAGGAGGATCTTCGACTCCGGCAGCTTGGCGTGGATTTCCTTGAGCAGGGCGAGCACTCCATAGGCGGTGTCTTCGCCTTTCGCCTCCGGCTCTCCGCGGTTGTTGGTGCCGATCATCACCAGGACCACCTTCGGGTTGCGGTCCTTCATCCCGTCCAGGCCGCCGTTCTGGAAATGCCAGAGCATGTGGTAGGTGCGGTCGCCGCTGGAGCCGATGTTCACCGCCTTGCGATCCGAATAGTAGGCATCCCACACTGGTTTGCCGACGCGCGACCAGCCGAAGACGATCGAGTCGCCCACCATCAGCAGGTCCACCTCCTGCTCCGTGCACCAGCGCTTGCGGTCCTCGTGGTGCCGAAGCCACGCGTTCCAGCTCTTGGGGTCTTCCTCGGGCCCGGGCCGGGACTCGGCCTGGGTGGCCCGGATGTCCGTTTCATAGGTGGGATCCTCCCATGGCATCGCCGCCACCTCGTGTGTGGATTCGTTTTGCGCGGGATTCGCCGGAGCGCGCCCCCGGTCGCAGCCCGTGAGCGCCGGCACGGCGGACAGGAGCACGGCAGAGGCGATGATGCGGAATACGGTGGGGTGTTTCATGAATGGAACTCTTTGGTGCGAGACGGTGGCTCGATCGCTTTTCCGTCAAGAGTGAGCATGCTGTCTCAGGGAAGCTTGCCGATGGGGAAATCGCATTGAGGTTGTCATGCCGGCGATGCCATGGCTGCGAGCACGGTCAATCGAGTCAGATGGATGGGCATGGCGGAAGTTGCGCTTCGGCCCGGGCAGTCTGGGGAGCTTCGCCGCGATCCGAAAGGGCGCGCGTGTCGTCTCATCGCATGACATGGCGAGACGCCGGATGAAAAGGGAGGAAGGACCCGGCCTTGGTGAGAGAGGGGATGAGCGGAGTCCGGAAAACCCAAAAAACCGGACTCCGCCCCTTGCCACAACTCCGCGAGGAGCCGGGAATTCTCGCTTTCCGAAGGTCCGAACCGGAAGGGCATGGCGCGCGGAGCGGTCCCGTCACGGTGCGGATAGCAGGGTTACCATGTCGTCGCCCAGGGCCTTGCCGACACGGAAGTAGCTGCGGGCGTTGCCGTTCCAGTGGAAGCCCTGGTCTCTGGGAGAGACCGCGGCATCTTCCCAGAAGGGGCGCGTGTCCGTGGAGAGAACATTGGCAGGTTGCGGGCTTTCGGGGAAGACCCAGAGCTGGGCCCGCTCGACATCCGAGTAGCCGGGGTAAGGTGAAGGTTCAACCCCCGCGCTGGTCATCCCGGCCGTGGCGATGACGAAGGGCAGGTCCGGCTTGCCGAATTCCGCCCGCACGTCGCTGATGAAATCGGGCAGGTTGTATTTGTATTCGAGGGCGCGCTCGATCGGGGACTTGTCGCTGGTGCCCTGGTGCCAGGCGAAGCCGACGATCTGGTAGCCCCGACCGGCCCAATCGGGGAATTCGGTGCCGAGGTTGTCCAGCACCTCGCGGGCATTGTTGAAGATCTCCAGATAAGAGAGGCCTACCTCACCGCCTCGTGCCGCCACCGCGCTCGGTGGGCGGAAGTCTTCGGCCAGCTTGTGGCCGCCCCAGGCGGCCTTGATGATCAGGACATCGTCCGAAGCATAATAGTCGCCGATGATCTGACCAAAGGCGTATTCCGGACCAATCAAACTGCTGTCAGCGCCGTGGAAGGGTGGACCGAGGTCGCCCTTGGTCGGAGTGGAACTGGCTGTAGGCAGATTGCCGGATGCGCCATTGTACCACCAGACCTTGACGTCGCCCCGGGTTCTCCAGGAGCTGTTGACAGGATCACCGGGTGTTGCCAGCAGGGAGGTGTAGTCGTATTCCGGATACGTTGCGTTGTTGTTGGCCAGGTAGCGCAGGGTGCCGATGCCGCCGTCGCCGGTTTGGCCGGTTTCGGTGTGCCCGTAGCCGACCATGTTGGACTGCCCGGCGAGGATGAAGACCTTGATGCCGGCCGGGTCGTCGTCCCAGGTCTGGAACTGCGCGCTCGTGCCGTTGCCCAGCGGTTGGCCGACACCGTTGGCGATCCGGTTGGCGGTGACGGTGAAGCTGCTGCCGATGTCGAGAGCCGAGGCCAGGGTGAGGGTGGCCGTCCTGCCGTCGCCGCTCAGGCTGGCCCCCGTCACGGCGACCGTGCCGCCGCCGTCCTGTTCGATGGTGTAGTTGGCCGGGTCGGCGGCGGAACCGCCCATCGCCTCGCTGAAGTTCACGGTCACCGTGGTGTTGGCCCCCCAGAGGCTGCTGATCACCGGTGCCGGACCCAGGTCCTCCGCGCTCATCTGCACGAACAGCCTGGGTTCGGTGAGCAAATCCGGATCGATGGTCACTTGCACCGTCTCGATGTCGGCGACCGGTGCGCTGACCGACTCGCCGGCTCCGGACTCCCAGAACCACTCCGTCAGGTTGGTCGAGTACCAGACCTTGTAGGTCATGCCGGTAAGCGATTGCGTGCGGCGGGTGTAGCTGAAGGTGCCCGCCGTCGGATCGAATGCCGCGGCGTACGGATTCGAGGAACCGGCGTTCAACGGATTGAGCCCGAAGAGCCGCTCATACTCGTTGCTCAGACCGTCGAAGTCGTCGTCACCGGTCGGCCCGCCCACACCGGGGTAACTTCCGGCCCAGGTGTCGTAATCGCCGACCGAGGCGGTCTGGCCAAGGTAGAAGGTGTAGCCGCCCGGGCTGCCGATATCCGTTTCCTGTTCCTGGCAGATCCAGCGCATGATCACGTAGCGGCCGGTTAGCTTGGCTCCGTCGAGCACGTATTCATACAAATTCCGGTCGCCCCGGTTCAGTGCCTTGCTGGCGGCAGGCGTGGTGCCGAAGTAGGTGTTGGCAATCGCGGTCCAGTCCGATCCCGGATCCGTGTTGCTGACCCAGAAATCGATGGAGCCGATGGAGGAGTAATCGGATTCGAGTGCCTGGGCATGGATGAAGCCGTCGAAGGTCACGATTTCGCCCATGTCGTAGATGATGGTTTGGGATTTGACGCTGTCACCGGCGTAGCTGCCCGAGTCTTTGGGAGTCCAGCGGAATGAACCGCCCGTATTGGTGCTCGTGCCCACATAAGTCAGACTCATGGAGGTGTCGAAGAGGTTGGTCAGTGTTCCCCCCGTCGCACTGGTGCTGGCCGCGACCGGGGCGTTCAGCAGGGTGATCAACTGAGTGGCCCCCACCTCGATGAACTCCACACTGGCGGTCTGGGTGATGATGACCGAGTCGGTGATGCTGGTGGCGGTGAAGACCTCCGTGCCCGGCGTGCTGGAGCTGACCGTGAAGGTCGCCTGGCCGTTGGCATCCGTGGATTGAATGTCGACGGGAAGAATCGTCGCGGCTCCCGGCCCCGACGTGATGTTCAGGGTAACCCCTTCATTCGCCACCGCGAGTCCCGCGGCATCCTTCAGGGTCACGGTGATCAAGGAGGTCTCCGAGCCGTCGGCGGCGACCGAAGTCGGCGCGGCGACGACGGTGGAGTTGCCTGCATCCACCGGACCGACCACGACAGGTGCGGTGAACTCGACGCTTGCCGTATCCGTGATGGCGACCGTCTCACTGGTGGCGGTGAAGGTCTCCAGGCCGACCACGCCGGACTTGACGGTGAAGGTCGCTTCGCCGTTGGCATCGGTCGTGTCCGTGCCGGTGCCGGCGGGCGTGATCGTCGCGCTGCTGTCTCCACTCAGGACAACCAGCATCCCGGGAAGCGGCAGACCACCCGCATTCCTGACCGTGACCGTGATGCTCGAGGTATCGGTGTCATTTGCGGTCACGGAAGTCGGTGAAGCCGATACCGTTGAGCTGGCGGCGTCGACCGTCATGGCCTGGAAGTCGACACTCGCGGTTTGGGTGACGGTGACACTGTCCGTCGACGAGGTGGCGCTGAAGACCTCGGTGCCCACCGCGCCGGAGCTGACGGTGAAGGTGGCCACACCGCTGCCATCCGTGGTCTGGGTGGCGGAAGGACTGATCGTCGGCGTGCCGGGACCGGAAGTATTCGCCAGCGTCACGTCCTCGCCGCTCACGGCGATGCCGGAGGCATCTTTCAGCGTGACGGTGATGGTCGAGGTCGACGTGCCGTCGGCCAGGACCGCCGTTGGTGAGGCGACCACCGTCGAGGTGCCGGCATCGACGGGTCCGGCCACGACACTGGTTTCCTGCCCCCTGAAACGGATTTCATGCAAGCCGACCAGATTGCTGCCGCCGCCATACACCTGGATGTTGGTGAAGCGGATGTGGGTGACGCCAGTCAAGGTGTCGAGGGCGCGGAGTTCCGCGAAGGATTCCTCGCGGGTGCCGAGGCTTTGGGACCAGTCGGCCATGTTGAGCGAGGCGGCCGAAACCGGTGTGCTGAAGCTGCTCCCTCCATCGGTCGAATAGGAAATATCGAAGGTGCGGGGGTTTCGATTCTTATCGCGGGTATACATCCAGTAATAGACGCCGTCGATGTCATGGCTTCCACCCAGTTCAAAGGTGACCACTTCGGCGCTTGCGGCACCACTGCTCAGCCAATATGGCGAATCAGTAGTGCTTGAGATGTAGGG
Organism: Verrucomicrobiaceae bacterium E54; assembly: GCA_022548915.1. GTDB lineage: Bacteria > Verrucomicrobiota > Verrucomicrobiia > Verrucomicrobiales > Akkermansiaceae > Haloferula. The sequence continues at coordinate 21,969 of JAKZES010000061.1, read as the reverse complement.
GTGGACATCGTCCAGTTCACTGGAAGGATCCGATACATTGGAGAGACCCGAGCCATCGATCGTTTTGGCGATGACCCGATTGCCACTGGTTTGCCAACTTGTCGATGTCGCCCCGGTGGGAGTGATGACATCGGCGACCGCCGGCAGGTTGAAGCAGGCGAAGGCCGCAAGAATCGCAAGCAGGTTTTTCGATTTCATGGTGTGATTGCGGAAATGGGGTTGATCTGGTGACCAATCGGATTGGATCAATTGGCAGGCAAGGTTGCCGGACTTGGGGATGCACTGGCGGAGGACTTGTCAATGATCTCCAGCTTCTGGCCGTCCTTGATGAGTTGCTCCTTCAGCTTTCCGTATTCGACATCCTGGACCGAGGTTCCCGCCTCGATGGCCTGCACGGCGGCGGTGGCGGCGCTTTGTCCGAGCACCATGCCGACCGGTTCCATGCGGATGGAGCCGAAGGCGATGTGGGAGGAAGAGAGACACCAGGGGACCAGCAGGTTCTCGCACTCGCCCCTGGCCGGCACGATGGAGCGGTAGGAGATGGGATACGGCTTCCCGCCGAGGCTCATCTGGATGTCACCCTCGTTCTTGAGCTGCCCCTTCCAGTTCACGCGCTGCACATGGTGCGAATCCATCGTGTAGGCCCCCATGCCCACGGAATCGGTGACCTGCGGATAACCGGCATCCTGCCGGCACTGGTGCTCGGTCATGACGAAGTCCGAGACCATCCTCCGGCCCTCGCGAACATACAGGTTGTAGGGCCAGTGGCCGTTGTCGGTGAACTCGTCCTTGGGCAGGCCCCAGCCCGAGTAATTCTCCCGGACATCCTCCGGCACCCGCGGGTGGTTCTGAAGCGTCCAGACCAGGCCAAGCTGCCAGTCCCGATGCTTCGCGGCGAGTTCCTCGCGTTCATGGTGGGAAAGCGTGGTCCAGTCCCAGTAGTCGGGGTGGTCCGGCGGCAACGAACTGTAGTTCATGCCGATGAAATCGGTGGAAATCCCGCCGTTGTTGTTGGAATCGGTCTTGCGATTCGGCATCGCGGAGAATTTGTAAAACTGCCCCCACTGCCCGCGATGACCGGAGTCGAGGGCCCGAAACAGGATCTCGTAGTCCGCCTCGTCATAGCCTTCGGGCCTGGCGATCGGCACCAGGTTGTCGGGTGCGTCGGTGAGGCACATGCGGTAGCAGAAGGCCTGCAGGCGATGGTCGCCCTTGCCGACGTCGGCTTCATCGTACTCGTTCACGCCCGGCAGCAGGCCGCTAGCGGGATCACCCATAACGACATACGGATCGATCCCGTCCGGCAGGTTGTTGCTGTGCACCGGCAGGGTGATCGCGTTGGAAACCTCCTCGTATTTCGCGTTGGCTTCGCGGCCCACCGTGAAACTCACGCCAGCCGCCGCCATCAGGTCGCCTTCGTAGGAGGCGTCGATGAACATCTTGCCCCGGATCTCCCGTCCATCCTCCAGCCGGATGGCGGTGATTCGTTGCCCGTCCATGATCGCATCCTGATCCAGATCCAGACGTCCCTCGATCACCCGGACGCCGGCCTCCTCGATCATTTGGTCGAAGATCATCTCGGCCACCTTCGGCTCGAACACCGATGCGAGTTCGGTCTCCTCATCGAAGGCCGGGGCTCCCTGGCCGTGCTTGGGAAACTCCTCCTTCTTCTGCTGCACCCAGGCCTCCTCATCCTGGTAATGGAGATAGACCCGGTGATAGAACTCGCGGGAGATGCCGCCCAGAATCTCCCGGTTGCCGATGTCGGTGTAGCCCAGCCCGCTGCTGGTCAGTCCTCCCAAGTGGCCGTACTGGGAAACCAGGATCACCGACTTCCCCATCCGGGCCGCCTGCACTGCCGCGGCGACCCCCACGGAGGCGTCGCCGTAAACGACGACATCGGCATGGAGTTCGGACCCCTTGTTTTCCGGCTTGGGAGCGCAGCCGGAGGACACCAGAAGAAGCAGGAGCGGGATGAGTCGGCAAATCATGGGTGATGGAATTTCAAGTCAAAGAAAAGCCCACAGCCTCCCATGGAGATTGCGGGGATATGAAATGGTTCGTTTCAACGGAATCCTGTGCGAATGGCGGCTACGAGAAGCCCTGGGATTTCATGGGGAAGGAGGAATTTCCATTCAGAGTAAAATGTCTGAAAGCCGGGGAATTCGACATGGCAAAATGGGTTTTCTCCGGCTCTCCGCCAGATTTGCTTACGGCCTTGGTGGGGGGGATCGGGCATTTCTTCAGACACTGAGGCGCTGAGAAAACGGAGGCCGCCGAGCCGACATGGATCTAGATCGAGGGAACTGGTGCCATTCCAACTCATATGTTCCTCGCCGTCCTCTGAGATCTCTGTGCCTCAGTGGCTTAGGGAAGCCATGACCACGTGAAACGCGGCAAGACTGACGGAGGGCCTTTTTTCCGGACTCTTCGGAGGCTCGGGCCGTCTCACGGGCTGACGACCACCTTGAGCCGGGCGAAGAGTTTTCCACTCGCGGCGAGGGACTTGGGAATGGTGACGATCACGGGAGTCAGGCCGTCCACGGACGCGCCACTGTCGTCGATGCCGACTCCCCCCGCTCCATGCACGGCCGTCGTCCAACCGCTCAGGTTCGGGCCGTATTCCACGGTGATCGTGGTCGTCCCGTCCGCCTCGGCGGCGTCGCTGCGGCCGAAGGTGAACACGAAGTTGCCCGGATCGCTGTTGTCGAAGGTCGGCAGCCGGTCGATCGCGTTCTCATTGACGTCCAGTGCGCCCAGCGCGTAGGCCACGGCGTTCGGCACGCCGTCGCCATTGGCGTCGCCATCGGCCGGTGCGCCGCCGGACCAGGTGGCGAAGTCGGAAGTGATGCCTCCCGACGCACTGCCGAAGCGGATTTCATACAAGGCGAAATATTGGGGGTCGCCATGGTTTTGCAGGTTACTGAACCGGATGTGCGTGGCCCCGGACAGGGTGTCGAAGGTCGCCGTCCTTGCAAAGGAAGGGTCACGATCGCTGCCGCCGATGGCCCAATCCGCCATGTTGAGCGATGCGGCGGAAACCGGAGCGCTGTAGGTGCCGCCGCCGTCGGTCGAGAAGGAGATGTCGAAGGTCCTGAGGTTCCGGTCTCCGTCACGCTCGTAGGTCCAGTAATACACCTTGTCCACATTGTAGGACCCACCGAGATCGAAGGTGAGCACCTCGTTGCCGGCGGAAACGGCGGTCGAAGCACTCAACCAGTACCAGAGAGCATTATAGGCATGGGAATCATCCAGGACACTGGAAGGGTCCGACACGTCGGACAGACCACTGCCGTCGATTACCTTGTCGATGGTTCTGGTGTCACCAACATCCGAGGTCGAGGTCACACCGACAGGCGTGATCACGCCTCCGGCCGGGGGCGGCGGTTCTTCGGAATTCACGTTGATGTGGAGGGCCGCCTCGACCGGTGCTGCGAGGCCGTCGCTCACGCTCACCGTGAAGACATTGTCACCCACATCGCCGACCCCAGGGGTTCCGGAAAGGGCACCGGTGGAGGAGACGCTAAGCCACCCTGGACCGCCGATCTTGGCAAAGGTCAGGCCATCATCATCCGGGTCACTGGCGGAACCCGAGATCGTGGCGCTGTAGGCGGCACCCACGGTCGCATCCGCCGCGGAGAAAGGATCGGCCGCGAACGCTGGCGGATCGTTCACGTTGGCCACGCTGATGTTGAGGGTCGCCTGCACCGACACGCTGCCGTCGCTGACGCTCACGGTGAAAGCGTTGGGCCCGACATCGTCATTGCCCGGGGTGCCCGAGAGCGCACCATCCGTGCCGACAGCCAGCCAGGCCGGGCCGGAGATCTTGGAGAAAGTCAGTTCGTCCTCGTCGGCGTCTTCGGCATTGTCGGACAAGGTGGAAACATAAGGGATGTCCTGGGTCGCGCCGGTTTCATTGACGGGGTCGCTCAGCCAGTTGGGCGGGGTGTTGCCCGTGGCACCCGCGGGCGAACCGAGGAAGGCGACGTTGTCGAGAACACCGGACGAGTTCCCGCTGCCGCCATTGAACGTGAGCGTGAAGACCGCCGATTCGCCGTCCGCCAGCTGCGTGTCCGACAAGGCAGGTGCCAGGTTGAAGTCGAAGTCCGGGTAATCCACCGCCCCGGAAACGTAAGTGCCGTCATAAGGCAGACCGCTGACGGTGGCGATCGTGGTGCCGGCCGGTCCCAGGCTCCCGCTGACATAGGTAACGACGATTTCGTCGGGCGAGTTCGCCCGTCTCTTGTAATCGAAGTGCAAGGAATCGACCGAATAGGCGGAGCCGGTGTTGTTGGTCAGGGTCAGGGTGACGGTCTTGTTGTCCGACTCGCGCAGAAGCAGGCCGGTCGTATTGGTCGTATTGGCTCCGGCCACCGTGCCGAAGGTGCCATCATTCGATGTGTAAGTGGACAACACGCGGTTGGTGTTGGTGGCGGCGGTCGCGGAGAAACCGGTCACGGTCGAATCGGCCGCGTAGGGCGTCGAGGTGTCGGCCCAGGAATCCCAACTGGCGAGAATCGGTGCAGGCGGGGGCAATACGGTGATCTGCAAGGTTCCCTCGACCGGCGGGGCGCTCCCGTCGCTCACGCTCACGATGAAGCTGTTCGCGCCCAGGTCATCGATGGTGGGCGTGCCGGAGAGCGCACCGTTGGACGCGATGGCGAGCCAGCCCGGACCGTCGGCCTTGGCATAGGCCAGGCCATCACCGTCGGGGTCGCTGGCAGAACCCGCGATGCTGCCGCTGTAAGGGGTGTCCTGGTTCGCGTCCGTGGCGGAAAATGGGTCGGAGTTGAAGGCCGGCGGGTCGTTCACGTTGGCCACGCTGATGTTGAGGGTCGCCTGGACCGGTGCGGCGAGGCTGTCGCTCACGCTCACGGTGAAGCTGTTGGGTCCGACATCGTCATTGGTCGGCGTGCCGCCCAGCGTTCCATCGGGTGCGACGGTCAGCCAGGCTGGACCGCCGACCTTGGCGAAGGTCAGCGGGTTGCCGTCGGAGTCGGAGGCGTCATCCGCCAGTGTCGAGGCATAGGCAACATCCTCGGTGGCGGCCGTTTCGGTGACGGGATCGCTCGACCAGACCGGCACGGCATTGGTCGAATCCACCAGGAGCGTCGTGTCGTCGGGGATCGCCACCGTGGTAACGAGGGGGTTGCCCGCCGTGTCGCTCAGGGCCGCTCCGGCGCTGATCTGCAATTGCAGTTCGCCAAGGGTGGTCGGGGTCACCTCGACGGTGAACACGCCCGGCGCGATCTCGCTGACGCTGCCGATGGTGATGTCGGAGCTGCCCGCATTTGAGAAGTCGCCGGCATCCACGGACGTCCAGTTCATGTCCTCGCTGAAAGTGACGGTGTAGGTGACCAGCGTGTTGGTGCTTACCGGACCGCCGGATTTGTCATCCACGATGCTTGTCAGCGTGGGTGCGGTCTCGTCCGGGTCCGCTTCGAGGACCCGCTGGAGTTCCGGCGTCAGCACGTTGGCCTCGCCGAGGGCGCTGGGATGCACCGCATCCCTCATGTAGGTCTGCCAGGTCGGAAAATCGTTGGTGTAAACCTCCAGCCAGTTCGGGTAGTGGTCGACGAGGATCGTGCCGCGCTGCGCCGCGACATCGCGGTAGATCTGGTAGTAGCCGTTCAAATCGACCCGAGGACTGAAGGGCGAGGTGTCGGGCGGCAGGCAGTTCATCGTCTGCAGCACGATGATGACGTTCGGGTTCTGCGCCACGAACTGGTCGATCATCCAGTTCAGGTTGTCCTCGGACTGCTGTTTGGTGATGTTCTTCACCGTCGCGGCATCGTTCATCGAGAACTCGATGAACACCGCGTCCGGGTTCTCCAGCAGTGCGGCCGGCGTCTGGCTGGAGACCCCATCGTCGGAGGCCGTGCCGCCGACCGCCAGATTGACCACGGTCACCGTTCCCGGCCCGGGGGATTCGCCATTCAACCAGGTCTGCAAGGCTCCCGGCCAACTGCCCCCGTCGGTGAGGCTCGTGCCGATCATCACGATCTTGACGTCGTCACCCGCGCGGACCTTGGCCAGCAAGGCGCTTTCGGCGGAGGCCGGAAGTGCCGCAAAGGCCCATGCGGCGAGCAGGGACAAGGCGGCGGGAATCAGATGTTGCGTGAATGCCTGGGTTTTCATGGGTGGTTCTGAAACGGATCAATCTTGGATAAAAAAGATCGCGTGGGCTTTGCCGCACGCGATCCTGGTGAAAGCTGGCAGTCGCCGTTCAGCGACGGCGGCGCAGGAGCATCAGGACACCCAGGCTACCGAGCAGTGCTGCGGAGGAAGGCTCGGGAACTGCGCCCAAACGGAGTTCATACAAGGCGTAATATTGAGTATCGCCCCAATTGGTGATGTTGCTCAACTGGACATCGGTGACATCGGTTTGCGCATCGAAAGTCGCGGTTCTCGCAAAAGAAGGATCACGAGCACTTCCACCTTGAACCCAGTCCGCCATGCCGAGGGTTGAGGCAGCAACCGGGGTGCTAAAAGTGGTGCCACCATCGGTCGAAAAAGCGATATCAAAGGTTCTGATGTTCCGATCTCCATCGCGCTCGTAGGTCCAGTAGTAAAACTTATCAATGTCGTATGCCGCGCCTAGGTCGATTGTAATCACTTCGTCATTGGCGGTGCCTTTATTAGCAACCGCAGTCGATGCGCTCAGCCAATACCAGGCAGCATTGTAGGCATGGGAATCATCCAAAACGCTGGTAGGATCCGATACGTCAGTAAGACCACTGCCATTGATCACATTCTCGATGACTCTGCTGTCGCCGACATCCGAGGTTGAGGTCACACCAGTCGGCGTGATGACAATCGCCCCTTGAAGGGATGGCGCAATGGCGATGGAACTCAGAGCGAGCAGGGATTTGAGTTTCATGTTTTTTTGGATCGTGGGGTTGGATTGAATCGTTTCGTTCGAAAAACCTGTCAAATGGACCGGGATTTCAAGGGGAAGGAAGGATGTCCATTCAGGTTCAAATGTCCGGAGGTCCGGGAATTCGACATGGGAAAATGCATTTTTTCACGCCTGCCCCCGTTTCTCCTGCATTCGTCGCCCCCGGAAGGTCACGATGATCGCCTGGTTGGCGGGCACAGGCTGGCTGGCGGAGCGCCATTTTGTTGTCATTGAGGGGGCGGCAGGGAGAGCGGGCGGCTTGCCGGAGTCCGTCACGGGCTCACCGCCACCTTGAGGCGGGCGAAGAGCTTGCCGTCGGTCGCCACGGTCTTCGGGATGGTGACCACCACGGGCGTCAGACCACCCACGGAGGCACCACTGTCGTCGACGGTCACGCCGTCTCCCGCGTTGGGGGCGGCGGTCCAGCCGCTCAGGTCCGTGCCGTATTCCACGGTGATCGTCGTGCTGGCGTCCGTCTCGGCGGCGTCGCTGCGGTCGAAGGTGAACACGAAGTTGGCCGGGTCGCTGTTGTCGAAGGCCGGCAGCAGGCCGATCGCATTCTCGTTCACATCCGCCGCGCCCAGCGCGTAGGCCACGGCATTCGCCACGCCGTCGCCGTTGGTGTCGTCCTCGGCCGCCGCGCCGCCGGACCAGCCGGCGTAGCTGGTTCCCGTGCCGACATCGTCGTAGGTCAGCGTGATGGTCCCCGTCCAGGTCCCGCCTTGGGGCGTTTCCCAGCCGAAACCGCGGTAGCCGTTGCCGAGGAACAGCGCGGTGGTCGCCAGGTCGATGTCGCCGGTCCAGTCCGCGTCGGTCTTGGTCTCGGTGAGAGAGGTTCCGATGCCATCGTTGCCCCCGCTCCACACGAGCGTGTCGCCGACGACGCCGAAATCCTGATTGGCGCCCACACTGGTGACGGCCAGCGAGAAATCGCCACCGGCCGTCCCCGGGGGGCCGAGGAGGACGGTCAGGTCCGACGCGTAGTTGCCGTCGCTGCCGCTGTCGGTGGCCGTGAGGGTGACATCGTTGAAGGCGATCGAGCGCAGGATGGAACCGGTCGGCAGGGTCGTCGGCAAGGGCAGCCCGATCGGACCGCCGGAGATGAACTCGCCGGCCTCGATGGTGGTACCGGCACCCAGGTCGATGACCAGCGTCGGGGGAGGTTCCGGTCCCACCGTGACCGTCACGGTGTAGGTATTGACCGTGTCCGGATCCGTGGCGGTGTCGGTCACCGTGTAGGTGGCCGGATTCTGCACCGCGAAGGTCGGCGACGGCGGCGAGCCGCTGGCGGGGATGCAATCGCCGGAACTCAGGGTGAAGGTGGGGGCCAGGTTCGAGAGGTCGGTGCCGAATGGCACCTCGACGGTGATGGTCTTGGCGGCCTGGTTGATGGTCCCAGCGGCGCCCTCCGCCTGGAAATCGGTGATCAGCGCCGGCACAGGGGGGCCTCCGAAGCGGAGTTCATACAAGGCGAAGTAGGAGGGGTCGCCATGGTTCTGCAGGTTGCTGAAACGGATATGCGTGATTCCGGACAGCGTGTCGAAAGTCGCTGTTCTTGCAAAGGAAGGAGCGCGATCGTTCCCCCCGATGGCCCAGTCCGCCATGTTGAGCGAGGCGGCCGGAACCGGAGTGCTGAAGGTGCCGCCTCCATCGGTCGAGAAGGAGATGTCGAAGGTCCGGAGGTTCCGGTCGCCGTCGCGCTCGTAGGTCCAGTAGTAGACCTTGTCCACGTCGAAGCTCCCGCCCAGGTTGAAGGTCAGTTCCTCGTCACCGGCGGAAACGGCGGTCGACGCACTCAACCAGTAGGCGCTGGTATCGTAGGCATGGGAGTCGTCGAGAACACTGGAAGGATCCAACACGTCGGTGAGACCGCTGCCGTCGATCGCCTTGTCGATGGTTCTGGGGCTGCCGACCGTCGAGGTCGAGGTCGCACCAGTGGGCGTGATGTAGCCTCCGGAAGGAACTTCGGAGAAGTCGACACCAGCCGTGGCGGTGATGGTCACCGCCTCGCTGGTCGCGGTGAAGGTTTCGAGGCCGGCGGTGCCGGACTTGACGGTGAAGGTCGCCTCGCCGTTGGCATCGGTGGTGGCGGTTCCGGCGGGGGTGACGTCGTTCTCGCCATCGCCCGCAAGCGAGACCAGCTTGCCGGGAAGCACCAGGCCGCCGCCATTCCTCAGCATGACGGTGACAGTGGAGGTGCTGACGTCATTCGCGGGAACGGAAGTCGGCGAGGCCGACACGCTCGAGTTGCCGGCATCGACGACCGGGCTCTGGAAGTCCACGCTGGCGGTCTGCGTGACCGTCACGCTGTCGGTCGAGGAGGTGGCGGTGAACACCTCGGTGCCGACGGTGTTGGAACTGACCGTGAAGGTGGCCACGCCGGTGGCATCGGTGGTCTGGGTGGCGGACGGGCTGATCGTCGGCGTGCCCGGGCCGGAAGTGTTGGCCAGAGTGACATCCTCACTTCCCACCGGAACCCCGGAAGCGTCCTTGAGCGTCACCGTGATGGTGGAAGCTGAAGTTCCATCCGCGAGGACCGCCGACGGCGAGGCCTCCACCGTGGAGGTGTCCGCGTCCACCGTGCCCGCCGCAGGGACTGTTCCCTCGAAGCGGATTTCGGCCAGCGTGTAATAAGAGGTGGATCCATAGTTTTGCAGGTTGCTGAAGCGGATGTTCGTGACTCCTGCCAGGGTGGTGTTGAAACTGCGGCTCTCGACCGTTGACACGGTATTGGTTGAGAGCCCGATAGTCCAATCCGCCATTCCAAGCGATGCCGCCGAAACGGGAGTGGTGAACGTCGTGCCGCCATCCGTTGAGTAGGAGATGTCGAAAGTCCTCATGCTACGGTCCGCGGTGCGATTGTAGGCCCAGTAGTACAGCCCGTTCACATCGAAAGGACTCCCGAGATCAAATTCCAGGACTTCCCCACCAGCAGCGGGACTACCGTTTTCGCTCATCCAGTAATCCGTGCCAAAACCGGAAGTATGAGTATCATCCAGTTCACTGGAAGGGTCTGAAACATCAACGAGACCTGAGCTGTTGATCGCTTGGGCAATGTCGTCCCTGGGATCAGTCCCGCCGATTCCTGTCGTCGAGGTCGCGCCGACTGGCGTGATGACGTCGCCGACTGCCGGCAGGCTGAACAAGGCGAAGATCGCCGGGAGGGTGAGTAAGTTTTTTGGCTTCATGGCTGGCTGGGATGCATGGGGGTTCCATGTCTTCATGTCCTGAAGCCGGATGATTCGACACAAAACCTCCGTGCATTCGAATGCGGGGGGCCGCCATCGGATGCCCGGTCGCCGCCGGCCCCGATCTACTGCCGGGTGCGGACTTCAAGCATCGGGCCGGCAGCCTCGGGGTGCTGGCTGGAGGCGAAGGCGTGGACCAGGCTCCACGAGTCCTTCGGCATCGAGGAGGAGGCCAGCAGGAAGCCAACCACTCCGGTGCGATCCTGACTCACGAAGCGGGTAAGTTCGGCGGACTCGAAGACCACCGGCCCCTCCAGACGGCTGCGTTCGATCTCGAAGGAGCCGAGCAGGCTCACCTCGGATTTGTCCAGCTCCGCGCCCTCTCCCACCGATCCGGGTGCATCCACCCATTTCAGTCCCGTCGAATCCCAGTGCTCCAGGTCCGGGACATCACGGATCCCATACACCTCGATGGTGGTGGACTCGGGCAGCAGATAGGCGTAGCCCCTGCCACTGGGCACGAGGTTCAGCCGCAGAGCCGCCTGCTCGAGCTCCCGCGGATCGAGCCCGTCGAGGTCGAAGGCAACCAACGCGCGCCGGTCCTTGGACCAGAGGATGGGATCGAGGCCCTGCTCGTTCGAGACGGGAATATCCCTCTTCACCATCAGCAATTCCGATTCCAGGAAATCCTCCCGCATGTCGCCATGGACGATCGAGGTTTCACGGCCGTCGGTACGGAAGCGAAGCAGGCCCGAATTCGTCGTCCGCTCGGATGGCGAGGGATCGGCAGCGGCCGCATCCCCGATGCCGGACTGGGTGAGGACGACCCGGTCGCCCCTGAGCACGTCGGCCGAAGACTGCGTGCCGTCGTGGTGCACCGAGATCCGCCCGCTCAAGACGCCGAATTCGACCTGGTCGCTGCCTTCTTCGAGCGACACCGCGAAGCGGGTGCCGTGATCGACGGCATGGCCATTGGGGGTTTCCACCACGAATCCCTGCGCCGACTCGGGCATTTCGAAGACGGCCTTGCCGCGGCTGAGCCGGCACCGCATCGGGTCCAGCAGCTCGATGGTCACCGGGGCCTCGAGGTCAGCCACGGCACCCGACTCGAAACGCAGGCTGGCCAGCCCCTTCTCCAGGCGCATGGTGCCCGGAACCAGCCGGGCGCCCTCACCGATCATGCCGTCCGCGGACCACGCCGCGCCTTCCTCCGAGACGATCGTCGCCACGTAGTCCGGATCGTCGCCAGCCGCGGGGCGGAAGATGAGGAATGCGGCAAGCGCCAACATCGCCGCGATGCCGGCAGCCACGGGGACCGCCCAGCGGAAGAGGCTCGGACGATGCGAAGCCATCATCGCAGGTGACAGGATTTCGGCCGGGGTCGCTTGGCATTCCGAATGAAGGTTGGCCTCCAAGCGCATGCGGGAGCGGAATCGCCGCCGCAGCGCAGGGTCCTCGAGCAGGCGCGCTTCGAGTTCCGAGAACTGCTCGCGGTCGATCGTGCCGTCGCTGATCCGGTCGATCAGTTTGTCGAGGTCGTCATGGGGATCGTTCATGTCGTAAAAATGGTTCAAGTGCCGGTTCAGAATCCGAGTTCGGACATCCGTTGTTCGATGCAGCCGCGCAGGGCGGCCCGGGCTCGTTCGAGCGCCTTGTAGAGCCCCGCCACGGGTCGGCTCATGTCCCGGGCCAGGTCCTCCATGCGGACCTTGGTCGTGGCGTAGTAGCGGCGGACCAGGGCAAGCTGGTGCGGCGGCAGGCGCTCCATGCATTCGCGCAGTGTCCGGCGTTCGGCCCGCGCCCGCTCCGATTCCTCCCCGGCCTCCTGCGCGTTCAGTTCCACCAGCGCCTCGGAAAACACCAGCCGGCTGCGCCGCAGTTTCCTGAGTCGGTTCATCGCGGTGAGACGGACGAAGGTGTAGGCCCACGGAACGAAGCCCTCTTCGTTCTCGAGCGAGTCGATCCTTTGCCACATGGAGATGCAAGCGTCCTGCACGACATCCTGCGCATCCTCGATCGACGGGATCAGGCTGATGGCGAATCCGCGCAGTTCGGCCTCGTGCCGCACGAACAGCCTGATGAAGGTTTTCTCCCGGATCATCCCGACATAAGTATGTCCACCAAGCTTGGATTTCGACATCAATAAACCGAATCGCGGGCCTTTGCCGTCCAAGCGCCGATTTCGCGCCTCAGGGCGTGGCACAGCGGCGTGGAGAGCGCGTGGCCGATCCGGCCGCCGACGATGAAGATCAGATCCTGGAAGCCCGGATGAAGTTGGAAAATGACCTGAATCCTGTAACGTTCAGGTGCTTCGCTTCGTGTCCTACCGGCAGTGTAGTCACTCTGACCGCGAAGCAAGATGGCATTAAGGAAGAAGCAGGAGGGGGCCGCCTTGCAGGCCTATGTGACCCTGATGACCACACATCAGTCCAATCTTCGTGCCTTCATTGTCTCGCTGATGCCGGGCAGCCAGGACGGACATCCCGGCGACGATTCCCTACCGCGGCACCAGTTTCGTGCCGCAGATGCATGGCCGCCGCGGCATCCCGCGGCCTTGGGTCCACCACGGGTTCCAGAGTGGCGTCGCCGTCAGCGACGGCGAGTGGCGGCTCGACAATTCCGGAACCCTGCGCGACAGCCGCAACCTGCCCGCCGAACCGGTGGCCACCCCCGGGACCGAAGCCGACGCCGCCCGCGCCAGGCTTGAGGAACTGCTCGATGCGGATGACGGGGCAACCTCCGCGCTCGACGGCTGGCGCACCCGTTATTTCGGCGACGATGCCTCGAATCCGGGCTTGGAAGCCACGCTGTGGGGGCATCTCGCCAACCCGGACCAAGACAGCCTCATCAATCTCTTCGAATACCTCCTCGGCTTCAACCCGCGGCAGGCGGACACCCGGGACGGGCCGCTGTCCTTGTCGGTGGCAAGCGGCCGGCCCGCCGTGCACGCGATCAGCCGCATCGACGACCCGTCACTGGCCGCGAGGCTGCAAAGCTCGCAGAGCCTGTCCGGCTGGGTGGCGGCGGACACAATGCTCAACCTCGAGGCCGCCCCGGCCCTCAACCGCAGCTTTGTCGAGTCGGCCTATCGGTGGCCGGAGGAGAGCCCGGTACCCGGCCGCTTGATGCTCCGCTTTGAAGCTTCCGACGAAAATTAGCTTTTCGGCACAGGCCCGATCGTGCCGCCTTCAATCAGCTGGGCCCAGGTGATGTTTTTCCGCCGGTCGTCCTTGCCCCGGCTGATGTTGTTGACCCATTTGACGATGCGATTGACCGCGGCCCGGGGATCCCAGTCGATGTGCGTGATCTCCGGGCGAAACCAGTCAAAGAGAGGATTCCACTCGTAACAGGCCATGGAAACATCCCTGGGGGCCACGATTTCCTTCCGGGCCAGATGGTCGCGGGCGGCACAGAAGTAGCACGCCTGGTCCAGGAGGAGGGCCGTGGGGGGCGTATATTTGAAGAGTGAGTCCAGCAAGCGCGGCAAGCCCTCCGGAGTGCCCTCCCAGTCGGGCAAATTGTAGGACCCACTCTGGATTCCGTGCCGGCTCAGCAGCTCCATGTAAAAGCGTTCGGGCACGCCGAACGTCGGTTTGCGGCGCTCCTCGGCCACGATATTGACGATCCGCCGGTGACCCAGCGCCACCAGGCGGTCCACCAGGGCACCGATGGCTTCCAGCTTGTCCGGAAGCACCCCGGCAATCGGGACATTCCGCATCCTTCCAAAAAGCGCGAAGGCCGGCGTCGGCTGGCCGACAAACCACTCCAGCAGCGCCCTCGGTCCGCCCGCCACGATCCAGGCATCCGCCCGGGCCTTGCCCACCAGCTTCGCCACCCGTTGCAGATCGAAGTTCAACTCACGAAGACTCTTTTCGGCAAAGCTCGCCCGGTGACCGGACTGGTGCAGGCGGAAGATCGATTCCAGAAAGTAGTCGGTGCGCTGGTCCGCCTTGTCGTAGTGCAGGATTTTCACATTCAAGCCCTGCCCCCGGATTTTCGCCGGAACCAGTTTGATGCGACGGCGGCGTCCCCGTCCCCGCGATTGCAGCAGTCCTTCCTGCTCCAGTCGCTCCAGCGCACGCTCCACCGTCCGCCCGTTCACCCCGAGTTCCTCCACCAGCCGGTTGCGGCCCGGCATCAGCCCCGTCCAGCGCCCCTGCTCCAGCTCCTTGCGCAAGTGCTGGGCAACCTGCTCGGCCACGGAGGATGTTTTCAGCATGGGTGAAAACCTCACCTAAAACGCACAAGTGGGCAATTTGAAAATGCTGGTCGGCCCATCTCCGTCGATCAAGGTTTCCACGTCAGGGGAAACCGCACTTCCCTTTGAACCAATCCGCTCTGATCATCATCATGAAACCGCAAGACGCCAAATTCCCGAACACGTCTTTTTTCACGAATGCCGGCAGGCTCGCCGCGCTCGCAGCAGGCATGCTGCTCGCCACCTGCATGGCTTCTGCAGCTGTCATCACGACGATGACAGTTAGCGGGGGCACTGGGTTCAGTGCTGAAACAGCGCCTGACAGACTCATTGGTCCGGGGATTACGGCGAGCGGAGATGTCACGACATGGACGCACACCAACACAAGTTGGCCTTCAGATGTTCACTGGCTGACTGTTTTTGGTAGTGATTCATGGGTCGAATTTGATCTTGGGGGCACCTATACCGTGGGCACGGCTCATATCTGGAACTTTAATACCTCGGAAGCAGATCGCGCAGCCCGGTCAGCTAGCACTGTGCGCTTGATCTTCTCTGAAAATTCCACTTTCGGGGATGCTGACGACAGCTTTCAGGATTTGTCATTGAGTCCGGGAACCGGGCTTACTACATATACAGGTGAACATATTGCTCTGACTCAAGTTTCAGATGTCACAAACATACGTCTCGAGATTTTGACAAATGGCGGCAATACCTTTGCAGCTATGTCTGAAGTCCGCTTCAGCGCCATCCCCGAGCCCTCCAGCTTCGCCCTAGTGGCTGGCATGTTCGGTCTGACCTGTGTCAGGCGACGTCGCCGCGGCTAACCTGTGCCACGCAAGACCGTCATCGGTTCTTTCAAACCCCATGCTTTAGAGCCGGGGTTTCTCTTGTTCCACAGCAGGTTCATGTGCCTTCGATCAAGACGGATCGCCGGGCCCTGCGATCGCATGTTCACCGCAAACTTGTAGCGACGGCACGATAGTGCCGTCGCTTGGTAGATATGCATCATTCTATGTCCATCCTCCGAAATCCCCGAAGCCCCGTCTTGAAGTTCGCCCTTTCAGTCCTGCTGACTTGTCTCTGCGCCGCACCGGCCCAGGCCGAGCATTACAAGGTCGTGCTGATGGGCGGACAGTCCAATATGTTCGGTTTCAGCACGGAAGCCGCCAATCTACCGGGGGATCTGCAGGGTTCACAGGAGGATGTGCTTTTTTACTACGGGACTTTCCACACCTTCCTCCAGTCCGGCAGTGGGGGGACCTGGGGCAGCGAAATCTCTTTCGGGCGGACGATCGCCGATGCGTTTCCGGAGGAGAAATTCATGTTCATCAAGCATTCGGACGGCGGCACCAGCCTTTGGAACGAATGGAACCTGACGAACGGTCGGAGCTACAATCTCTTCAAGGAAGTGGTCGGCTTCGGGTTGGATACCCTGGCGCGTCAGGGCCACACCTACGAGATCGTGGCTATGCTCTGGTCGCAGGGGGAGCGTGACGCCTGGAACGACCGCACCACCGAGCAGTATCAGAACGACTTCGAGGCCTTTATTGCCGACATCCGCAGCCGCTACGGTGCCGACTTGCCCTTCTTTTTCACCCGGCTCTCGGTCAAGCAAACCGCGCGTCCGATCGAAGCGGTGCGTTTGGCGCAAGACTACGTGGCGGCCCGCGATCCCAATACCCATTTGATCGATGCCGACGCCTACGGCATCCTGGGGGACAACCTGCACTACACCGAGCAGGGCTACATCGATATGGGCCATGATTTCGCCCAGGCCTACATCAATACCCGGTCGGGCGGTTCGACGACCGACGAGACCGCCCCGCGCATCAGCTCGCTCACTCCGTTTCACGACGCATCTGGAGTGCGGCTCAACTCGGCGCTGCGCATCGCCTTCAGCGAAGAGATCGTTTTGGGCACCGGCTCGATTACGCTCCGCAAGAGCGACGGCAGTCTGGTCGAGACTTACGACGCGGCCAATCCTCCGGCCAATCTCACGCTATCCGGCAACACCCTTGAGATCGATCCAAGCGTCGATTTCCTCGCCGATACCAGCTACTACATCGAAATCGATGCCACCGCTATCGACGACCTCGCCGGCCATAGCTTCGCGGGTTTCAGCGGCGACGGCACCTGGAGCTTCACGACCGCAGGCGGCCTCATCAACGGCAGCCGGATCGTTGCCTCGGCCTCGGCTCCGTCAATGGGGAACACCGCATTCAATTTCAACCAGGGTGTTCAGGCCTGGCACCCCTACCGGACGATCGATGGCAGTGGTCTGAGCGGGGGCGAACACGGCACTGCGGACCATACCGCATGGCTCACCAGAGATGAAAGCATCCAGGGCGTGCGTCCCGAGGTGGCCGAGTCCTATATTCAGTGGGACCTGGGAGGAAGTTACCCGCTCGATTCCATTCATCTTTGGAATGCGGCCCGGAGTGGCGACACCGGAACCGGCATCCGGTCGGTGGACATCTACTATTCGAACATCCCCTTCCCGGGTGATCCGGAAGGCGAGGGTGCCGCCAACTGGACCCGCCTCGGCGGCAGCTCTCTCGAACTGCCGCAGGCCCCGGCCACAGGCAATATCGGCTTCGATCTCGAAACCGCCACTTCGATCACCTTGCCTACCACCGAAGTGCGCTACCTCCGTTTCGAGGTCAACAGCAACTGGAACGGAGACGACAGCTACACCGGTATCGCCGAAATCCAGTTTACCGCCGCAGCGGGGAGCACCGATTCGTCTTCTCCCGGCATCAGCGTGCTCAGCCCGGCAAACGGCGCGAGCAGTGTGGAGCATGCCGCGAATCTCCGCCTCACCTTCACCGAGGACATCGCCCTCGGCAGCGGCAGCATCACGCTTCGCCAGTCCGGCGGTGCAGCGGTGGAGAGTTTTGATGTGGGCACGCCTTCTTCAACGCTCTCGGTTTCCGGCGCCACGCTTACGATCCATCCGAGCAATCTACTGGCCCCCTCCACCGGATACCACATCGAGATCGACGGCACCGCCATCGAGGATCTTGCGGGTAACAGCTTTGCTGGCATCAGCGGAGACAGTACGTGGAGCTTTACCACGGAAGCTGCCGATAACACCGCACCGGGCATTCAGGCACAGAGCCCGCGCCCCGATGAAACCGAAGTCAACCCCGCCGCGAATATCATCCTGGTTTTCGACGAAGCAGTCGCCTTCGGCACGGGCAACATCACACTGCGCCAGTCCGGCGGTGCAGCGGTCGAGAGTTTCGATGTGGCTGCGCCCGGCGACGGGCTGAGCCTCTCCGGAGCGACTCTCACCATCAACCCGACAGCCGCCCTCGCCGATTCGACCACCTTCTACGTCGAGATCGACGCCACGGCCATCGACGATCTCGCCGGGAACAGCTTCGCCGGAATCAGTGGCTCAAGTGCCTGGAACTTCACCACCGTCGTTCCGGATGTCACCCCGCCGGGCGTTGCCTCACTCACCCCGGCGAGCGGCGCCAACGACTTTTTCCCAAGCAATAACCTGGTGATTGTCTTCGATGAATACATCGCGCTGGGCACCGGATTCATTCGCATCCGCAGGGTTAGCGACGACTCGGTGGTCGAAAGCTTCGACGTCGCCAGTCCGGCCTCCGGCTTCCACTTCCTCGGCGACACCATCACGCTGAACCCGGCGAGCGACCTCCCGCTGGGAACCGATTTCTATGTCGAAATCGAGAGCACCGCGATCCTCGACAACGCCGGCAATTCTTACCCGGGCACGAGTGGCTCGACCACCTGGAACTTCAGCGTTCCTGCAACTGTGACCTATCCCACCATCAGCTACGTCGACACCCAGTATGACATCGAGACAGGCGACAACAATACGACCATCGGCTGGCGCAACACCAATCCGGCCAAATCATTGGATATCGACGGCGACAACATCGTCGGCAGCGACGGCTACTGGGTGGCCGCGGGGTCTGTTCTCGTGCTCGACCCGCCCTATGCCGTCACGGAGCGGCTGAGCCCGGGCTTGAACGGCCCCTACGGCGGCAGGGTTTTCGACGATCCCACCAATGCGGGTGGCAACGATGTCGGGCTGAAAACCCTGCACGATTCGAGTGCCGGCAAAGGGCAGGAATCGGCACCGCTGCTCGGATTTGAAATCACTCAGGACCTACCCGCCGGGACCACCCTGCGGGTGGGGATCCTTGTCGATGCAAACGGCAGCCCCGACCCGACTCCCAACACCGCCAGCTATACGCTCAAACAAACTTTTGGCGGGACCGCGACCGCCACCAGCACCCCCATTCCCTGGACCGGCGAGAGCATGGATGTGGTTTACTTCGATCTCATCGATCTGCAGCCAACCCACCAGTTTGTCATCACCTGCACCACCTCGAGTTCGAATACGGTATATCCCTCGGACTTCGAGCAGGTCCTGGGCCTGACCTTCGACACCGGAACCTCCGGCCCGGATGAGACCCCACCGGAGGTCGGCACATTCGATCCCGCCCACACGGAAACCGGGGTCAGCCTTTCCACCAACCTGAGTGTCGCGTTCAACGAGAACGTCGCCTTCGGAACCGGCACGATCACGCTCCACCAAAGTGGAGGCACCCTGGTCGAGAGCTTCGACGTCGCCAATCCCCCGGCCGGACTCACACTCGCCGGAAATACCGTCACCATCGATCCGGCGGCCGACCTGAGCCCTTCCACGACCTATTACATCGAGATCGAGGCGACCGCCATCGATGATCTCGCCGGGAACAGCTTCGCGGGCTTCATCGGGGACAGCACCTGGAGCTTTACGACCGGAACGCCCGATCTTGCCGATCCGCAAATCCAAAGCTTCAACCCCACCAACGGGGCGAGCGCGGTGCGCGTTAGCTCCAGCCTCGTGATCACCTTCGACGAAGCGGTGGCCTTCGGGTCGGGAACGATCACGCTCCGCCAGTCCGGCGGGGCACTGGTCGAGAGCTTCGACGTTGCCAACCCCGGGAGTGGCCTCAGTCTTTCCGGATCCACACTGACCATTTCCCCGAGCAGCAACCTCGCCGCATCCACGGGCTACTACATCGAGATCGACGCCACGGCGATCGACGATCTAAGCGGCAACAGCTTTGCCGGATTCAGCGGCGACGGCACCTGGAGTTTCACCACGGCGGACGTTGCACAAGGCGCGACGATCAGCTATGTCGATGCTCAGTTCGGGATCGAGGACGATGCGGATGACCCGACAAGTGGTTGGCGCAACACCACGCCAGCCAAGCCGCTGGACATTGATGGCGACAATATCCTGGGAACCGATGGATACCACCTCCACAATCTAACAAGCGCTCCTTCCTACGGCACCGTCACCGTGCTTCCGGGAGCCAGCGGGTTCGGGCCCTACGGATCCGCGAAGTGGGACGACCCCAACAATCCTGGCGGAGCTGATCTGAGTGGAGACAGACTCTTCAGGCAGGACGGCGGCTACACGGTAGGAACGCTCAGCATTCCCATACTCCAGTTTGAAGTCACCGGAACAGATCTTGACGGCAGGACTTTGCGCTTGGGGATTTTGTGCGACGCGATCGCCGACGGCTCGGGAACAGCCAGCTACACCATCACCCAGACCTCGGGTTCAGGCACAGATTCCGTCACCTCGGACATACTCACTTACGACGGGAATGCCCTCGACGTGGCCTTTTTCGACATCACCGGTGCCGTTGCTGGCGATGTGTTTGTCATCCAGACCACGACAATAACCGCACCAGGCTTTCCCAATCCGGCAAATTTCCAGCAGTTTGTAGGATTTACTTTTGACTCCGATGCCGGCGGCTCCGACACGACGCCTCCCGACATCAGTTCACTCAGCCCGGCAAACACTGCGACCGGAGCAGCTGTTGCGACCGACCTGAGCATCACCTTCAATGAAGACGTGGCCTTCGGCACCGGCTCCATCTCCCTTCGCGAATCCGGCGGTGCGCTGGTCGAGAGCTTTGACGTGGCGGGCCCCGCAGCAGGGCTGAATCTCTCCGGCTCCACGGTCACCATCAACCCCACATCGGACCTTGCGGACTCGACGGGCTACTACGTCGAAATCGACGCCACCGCCATTGATGACCTCGCCGGCAACAGCTTTGCCGGCTTCACCGGCGACGGCACCTGGAGCTTCACCACGGTAGAGATCGACAACACCGCTCCGGGCATTCAAGACCTCAACCCCGGCAATGGAGCGATTGATGTCCCCACCAACACAGGCCTCGTCATCACATTTGACGAAGACGTGGCCTTCGGCACCGGCTCCATCACCCTTCGCGAATCCGGCGGCGCGCTGGTCGAAAGCTTTGACGTGGCTGGTCCCGCAGCAGGTCTGAGTCTCTCCGGTTCCACCGTCACCATCAACCCCACATCGGATCTTGCGGACTCCACCACCTATTACATCGAGATCGATTCCACCGCCGTCGATGACCCCTCGGGCAACAGCTTCGCTGGATTCAGTGGTGAGGGCACCTGGAGTTTCAGCACTGCGGAATCGACAACACCCTCAGGAATTGTGCCGACCGGGTATGCATATGGCAGCGGAGGGAGTGCCCCCTCTGGCACTGCCGGTGGAGACGCTGATAGCCTATTGACTGACGACATCATCTCCGATGGAGCCTGGAATGATGGAAAGAATGTCTATTTCGACGCAGGTGATTCACCCGCAGCATCCGTTACCTTCACGTTCGCAGAAGCCATCGCCTTCGCCACGATCGAGGTCTACGAACATACGAACCTTCCAAGTGGCATCGCTTCCGTCGAGGTATCCACGAGCACGGATGGCATTACTTTCTCGAGCCCTACTTCGTACGCTTTTGGAACCGGCACCGCAGTCCCTGGGACTACTTATGCCGAACTGCACACCCTCGATGTCTCCGGCCTCGATGCTGCCAAATACCTGAAGCTCGACTTTTACGCCAACTCCGGGAGTTGGATGACGCTCACTGAAATCGATTTCACGGCGGCCAGCGGCCCGGGCAACACCTTCGCCGACTGGACCGACGGCTTCACCGGCCTCGGCGGATTGACCGGCCTCGACGACGACCCGGACGGTGATGGTCTTGCCAACGGCCTAGAAGCCTGGTTCGGCACCCATCCCGGTCAGTTCAATGTGGGCCTCGAAGCCCTCTCCACCGACGGGATCACCGCCACCTTCACCCACCCGCAAGCAGCCGAGACGCCTTCGGATCTGCACGCCATCTACCAGTGGTCGCCGAATCTGGAAGATTGGTATGCCGGGGACGGCCTGGACGGTCCGCCGGGAGGCCCGACGGCCACGATTGCCCCGAGCACCAGCGGAACAACCACCACCGTCATCACAACACCCAATGAGGGCATGAGCGCTTTCTTTCTGCGGCTTCGCGTGGAACAAATTGCGCCCTAATGAATCGGTCCTGCGTCTTTCCGTTTCTCCTCCTCGGGCTTGCCCGCCTCCTGCCGGCCGCCGAGGTAGCCGGTGGCCAACACCGCCGCCTTGATGACGGGAACCTCCTGCTCGACTTCAGGAAGGTCGCCTTCGGCAACCTGAAAGCAAGGCTGCCGGAGCCGCTGCCATCGGGCGGACTCAAGTTTCATTTCGGCGAAGCCATGAGGGACGGGCGTGTCGATCGCGACCCGCCGGGCTCCGTGCGCTATCGTTTGGCGGACGTCCGGGAAACCGGGGCAGCCGGAGAATGGCAGGTCGTGGCTCCACC
>JAKZES010000060.1 GCA_022548915.1 Verrucomicrobiaceae bacterium E54 | reverse complement strand
TGCTACGGTGCTCATTGTAGTTTAGGGCGGAACGGCCCGCTTCTTTCCTTCGGTTTCCTGAACCCGTGTCTTTCCGCGCTCCATTCTGCGGCGCGGCGCATGGTGTCGGGGATGTGGTGACCGGTGAGGCTGATCTTGAGTTCGTCGGAAGAAACCGCCAGGCAAACAGTGGTGGCATGTGGCTGAATGCCTGAAGGATAAGGTGTTGTGGGGGTATAGGGGGCGAGCAGAGCGGGGCGGATTTAGGGTTGCCGGCGAAGTGGAGGGGTTCCGGATGGTGGGGTGTCGGTGAGTCGTGGCGATGTTCCACGGAATTCGTCTTTGCGACCCATCCCATTGGTGTCCGTCCATGTCCGTCCATTCGTGGCTCCCGGAAAGGATGGTGGTGTGAGAATGGGGAAGAGCTTCGCCCGGGGGGATTACACCGCAGCAGTCGGCGCCCGCAGGACGCCGCTCCTTTCGGGCTTCGCCCGGGAGAGAAGGGTGACGGCGTTGCAGGGGATGCCGGAGCAAAAGATGCCGATTTCATAGCCGGCGCTCCACCTCCCGGCACATGGTGGCGGGGATAAGGTTTCTGGTAAGGGTGACCTTTGAGTTCATCAGGGAGGGTCTTGCGGTCGTCCGGCGGTGATTTCGCGCTGGCGTGGCCGGACACCGGTGCGTTAGTGCTCCATGAGAACGAACTTTCTTCCCACCGCGGCCGTCTCCCTGGCCGGCTTGCTGATGCTCCACGCCCCGGCCCGGGCCGCGGGTGAGACGCTGTTCGACTTCGATGCCGACGAGATGAAGTCGTCCGAATGGCGGATCGTGAACGATGGCGTGATGGGGGGCCTCTCGAAGGGGCAGATGGGGGTCTCCGAGGACGGAGTCCTGAATTTCAGCGGAGATCTCTCGCTGGAAAACAACGGCGGGTTTTCATCGATCCGGACCCGCAAGCTCGAGATGGACCTCGGCGAGGCGGAAGGACTGGTGCTCCGGGTCCGGGGTGACGGACGAAAGTATCAGTGGCGGTTCAACACGGATGCACGATTCCGCGGGATGGAGGTCTCCTTCATGGCTGAGTTTCCGACCAAGGAGGGCAAGTGGACGGAAGTGAAGGTGCCTTTCAGCGATTTCACCGGGAGCTTCCGCGGGATGAAGCTGAAGGACGAGAAATTCGATCCCTCGAAAATCAGCCGCGCCGGGCTGCTGCTGGCGGACAAGAAGGAGGGTCCCTTCGAACTCGAGGTGGACTGGGTCCGGACCTACGGCGGTGAAGACGGGGCCAAGAACCTGGTCGAGACCGCGCTGGCGGATGGTCGCTTCAGCATTCTGGCCAAGGCTCTGACGGCGGCGGACTTCGTCGATTTCCTTCAGGCCGACGGGGAGTTCACCGTCTTTGCGCCCACCGATGAGGCCTTCAAGGCACTGCCGAAGGGGACGTTGGAGACCCTGCTGAAGCCCGGGAACCGGGAGAAGCTGCAGGCGATCCTCAAGTATCATGTGCTGAAGGGTTCCACTGACCTGGCGTCGGCGCTGAGTGCGGGTGAGGCCGAGTCGATCCTGGGCGAGCCGCTCGCCGTCGGCTTTTCCAAGGGCCGGGTGCGCGTGAACGATGCGGCGGTGGTGGATGCCGATGTCCGCTGCTCCAACGGCATCATCCATGTGATCGATTCGGTGCTGCTTCCGCCGGAGCCTGCCAACGACATCGCGAGCGTGGCCAAGCGTGCCGGAAACTTCACGACGCTGCTCGCGGCGATCGAGGCGGCGGGTCTTACGGGCGCGCTGTCGGGTGAGGGTCCATTGACGGTCTTCGCGCCGACCGACGAAGCCTTCAAGGCGCTGCCGAAAGGGACGGTGGAATCCCTGCTGGAGCCGGACAACCGGGAGCGTCTGACCGAGATCCTCACCCTGCACGCCACCAAGGGCAAAGTGTCCGCGGGCGATGCCCTGAATGCCGGGAAGGCCAAGGCACTGAGTGGGGAGTCCCTGAATTTCGGCATCGTCGATGGCCGCTTTGAGGTCAACGGGGTCACCATTCTCAAGACCGACATCAAGTGCGACAACGGGGTGATCCATGTCCTGGATGCGGTGCTCCTTCCGCCCTCCAAGAGGCAGAGTTCCAAGGGTGACTGTGAGGACGGCTGCGAAACCGCCATGCATCCGACCGAGCGGATTGAAGCGGCGATCGAGCGCGGGGTTCCGATCTTCAATGGCGGCGACCATGCGAAGTGCGCGACGATCTACCGCGAGTGCCTGCTGCAACTGTCGACCGATGGCAGCATCGACAAGCAGGTCGCCCAGGCGATGCGCAGCCTCATCGAACGCGCCGATGATGTCAGCAGCGCCACCGAACGGGCGTGGATCCTTCGTCGCGGGCTCGATCACGTCCACGCCGCCTACGAGCGGCGCTGATGCCCGGACTTCGGCTGGGAACGCAGGGGGGTGTCACTCGATCTCGATCGCGGGCGGCTGTTCGAGCAGCACTTCCACCTTGAAGAATTTCCTGGTGCTTCCGCTGGGGTCGTAGGTGTGCGTCATCGTTCCTTCGGCTCCCTCGTAGTTGGCAACCGGCATCCAATCGCCATCGAGAGTGCTTGATGCGTGGACCGTGTAGTAGCGACCGGCGACACCGGGCCAGCTGATCTGGTGCAGACCGGGTGTCCCGGACGGTCCGACCCGTGAGAAGAACCAGCTGGTGGGATCGTTCGGCGGGGTGCCGGCGAGCCACTCGTCCCAGTTGCTGTTCGGGTCGCCGTCCTCGTTTCCGTCCGCATCGTTCACCGCGGTTGTGCTGCCGAAGAACTCGTTCTCGAAGTCATCGTCGAGTTCGTCGAAGTCCTCGTCCGGAAAACGCATCTTCACCCGCTGGACCTCCCAGCCGCCCGACACCGGTTCTCCGTAGTAGTCTTCGTCGAGGAGCAGGTTGCAGACGTTGGCCATCCCGAGATAAAGTTCACCGCGGTTTTCATCCGCAGCGATTGTGCGGACGCCGTAGCTCGACCAGTTGGCCATGCCCCGGCGGCTGATGGCGACCGCAGGTTGCGTGGACGAAGGGAAGCAGAGGATGTCGGCACCGTCCCTGAAGTCCGGGGTGTT
This sequence comes from Verrucomicrobiaceae bacterium E54, assembly GCA_022548915.1. Classification (GTDB taxonomy): domain Bacteria; phylum Verrucomicrobiota; class Verrucomicrobiia; order Verrucomicrobiales; family Akkermansiaceae; genus Haloferula. The sequence goes on along the minus strand of JAKZES010000060.1, from coordinate 29,550 downwards.
GATGTCGTCCCAGTCCATCGTGCCGACGTAAAGCTTGCCGTTGAGCACCTGCATCACCCAGGTGTAGTTGTTGTAGTAATCACCGGCCCCCTCTCCGCCGTAAAGCGGGGCGTAGCCGCGGGCATTCGGGACGAAGTCCCAGTCGCCCCCGTCCTCCAGCACGGCGGTTTGTCCGAGGAAGGCAAACAGCCCGAAGGGCACCCGCTCGCCGTCCTCGACGAAACGCATGGAGCCAAGCCGGGTGATGAGGAAATACTGCCACGAGGTGTTGAGGTCACCGCTCGGGTCGTTGCCGTAGGTGAACTGCGAGCGCGGCAGTCGCACGGGCATCTGCGCGTTGCCGTAGAGCAGGTCGATCTCGCCGCCGGTGTTGGTGAAATTCCTGCCCCGCCAGAGCGAGATCGCCCGGTAGGAATACTGGAAGTCGTCGTCCTCCTCGTCGTCGAGGCGTTCCTGGTCGGCCTCGTAGGCGACCCGGGCGGGGTCCTCGGGATCCTCGGGGTAGGGATCCGGCCTGGGCACGAGAGGCCGGGGAGTGCCGTAAAATGTATCGTGAATTAGGGAGGAGGTGCCGGGCACGTGCATGGTGCCCCAGTAGAGGTAGCCGTCAAACGAGGCCAGCGCCCCACCGCCGTAGGCCATGGCGAGGATCAAGTCCGGCTCGTAGTCGGTGACGCTCCAGACCAGGTTCCACTGGTTGGCGTTGAAGGATCGCAGACCATTGGCCGGAATGACGGGGCTGCGCCAGAGCCCTGCCGGGGCGTTGAGCAGGTCCGTCAGTTCGTTGAGACCTCCGAGCAGACCACCGCCGCCAGCATCCGAGTTGAGGTTCGGCCAGGTTGTCACGAACAGCCGCGGACCGTCACCATCATCGTGAATCTCAAGCTCGGCTCCGCCAGCATTGAGGTTGCCGACGGTCTCGAAGACCAAGGGGTTTGCCGGAGTGGCGGTTTCCTTCGACCAGCGCAGCACCTCGCCCCCTCCCGATGATCTGGCCACGGTCGTGTAGGCCTGCTCGTTGAAGAAGGTCCATTTCCGGATGTTGTTGTATTCCGGGAAAGGCTTGGCGGCCACGATCCCTCCGGTGGCGGCGTCGAAGGCGAACATGATGATGCCCTCGTTTTCCTCGCCCGGATCCGATGGACGGGCGGGGCCGGCCAGGATCACGAGGCCGTCCGGGAACCCGGGGGTCGAGGGCGTGTAACCCGCGGAACGCAGGCCCAGGCAACGCCACAGCAGCGCCCACGCCGCGGGATCGCTGGTCCGCATGTTGAGGTCCAGACGTTCGATCTCATCGGTATCCAGATTGTAGCGGAAGATGTCCGGCGGTCTCCAGTCACCGTAAGCCGACGAAATCGGCGCTCCCATCTGGGTTTCACCGTCGAAGACGCCGTCCCGGGCGAACTTGCTCAAGCCGTATTCCGCGACCTTGTAATTGATATCGCGGCTTCGACTCCTGCTGAACGACGGATTGTTGATGTCGAGATAGGTGCTCGAGACCAGGGTCGAGACATTGGCCCCGGTGCCCCACCAAAGGTAGTTGTCCTTGCGGGTCATCCCCCAGACATAGACCTGGTTGGTTTTGGGGAGGCCGGGAAGTCCGTCTTCCAGGTTGATTCCGTCCTTCACGTAGAGGTTCTCACCGCTGCCCGGGGTGTCCGGATCGTAGAAGCTGAACCACCACTCGTCGGGCTGGGCCTTGGCGATGATTTTAGCGTCGTAGCTGCGAAGGGTGGCCTGGGCCGGGGCGTTCGAGGTCGATGCCGCCAGCAGCAGCGCGGCAGCGGCAATGAGCCGGCCGGGGAGGGAAGGGGAATTCATGATGTGTGGGGGTGGTGGGTCAGCTGGGATTTTTTCGGGGGTTGTTTGCAGAGTGACAGGTCCGGCATGCCTGTGGAGCCTAAAATGGTGGTGGCGGTTGAATTCCAAAAAATAAGGGGATCCGGGGAGGCACCAACCAGCCGACAAAAGGGGGCGTGCCCGGTGGGAGGTCCACGTGATGACGTGGCCGAAGCGTGTCCCGAGTTCCCGGGATCCTCGTCGTCTCGGGGCCGTGACCTGCGGATGAGCCGGATCCACCACCAAGCTCTGAACTTCAAATCACCAAGCCGATACGACCGAACACGGCAGCCTCGATAGGACGAATGGCGGTCCAACTTCCGAGGGGCACTACATCTTGCCGATGCACTTCATCCCGGGCATGGTGGCCACCGTGAAATGGAAGATGATGCCGGCAATCTTGTTCTTGGTCTCGGATCTCGCCGAGGGAACCTATCGGTTTGAATTTTCCGCCACAGCGGTCGGCGGGGGAAGCGACTCCGACCAGGTGGATGTCACGGTGCTGCCGGAAGGGGCGACGACGGTGGCCGTTTCCGGCGAGCTCAAGAAGTGGCATCGGGTGACGCTCCACTGTCCGGGTCCCGCCACCAGCGAGACCGCCGAGCCGAATCCCTTCGCCGACTACCGGCTGGATGCGACCTTCAGCCACCCGGGAAGTGGCAAATCCTACGTGGTCCCCGGGTTTTATGCCGCCGATGGCGATGCCGCGGAAAGCTCGGGCGACGCCGGCGACCAGTGGCAGGTGCGCTTCCGGCCCGATGAGGAGGGCACCTGGAACTACGTCCTGTCCTTCCGCAGCGGCGACGACATCGCGATCGATGCCGGCGCCGGAATCTCGGCGGGGTATTTCGATGGCGAGGCCGGCAGCTTCGAGGTGGGGCCGACCGATAAGGCCGCCCCCGACCTGCGGGCGAAGGGCCGGCTGGAATATGTCGGTGCCCACCACCTGCGTTTCGCCGAGACCGGCGAGTGGTTCATGAAATGCGGGACCGATGCCCCGGAGAACCTCCTTGCCTACGAGGACTTCGACGCCACGCCCGATGCCGGCAACCGCCGCAAGTCGTGGTCGCCCCACGCCGCCGACTACGATGCCTCCCGTATGTCCGGATTCACTTGGCAGGGAGGGAAGGGGAGTGAACTGCTCGGGGCCATCGACTACCTCGCCTCGGAAGGACTCAACGCCTTCTCATTCCTCACCTTCAACATCGACGGTGACGACGACAACGTTTTCCCGCACCGCCTGGTGGGCGATGTCGACGCCTACGAGGCCGTCTCCGACAACCAGCGCTGGAATGGCGGCGTCGTTTACAAGGACCGCTTCGATGTCTCGAAACTCGATCAATGGGACCGCATCATGTCCTTCGGCGGCACGCGCGGGATGTTCCTGCATTTCAAGACACAGGAGACCGAGAACGACCAGCGCCTGGATGGCGGCGCGCTTGGCCGCGAACGCATCCTCTACTACCGCGAACTCGTCGCCCGCTTCGGCCATCACCTCGCGCTGAACTGGAACATCGGTGAGGAGAACACCAACACACCCGCCCAGCGGATCGAGTTCGCGCAGTGGTTCCACGATCACGACCCCTACCGCCATCCGGTGGTCCTGCACACCTATCCGGACCAGAAGAGCGCGGTTTACAGTCCGCTGCTCGGCAATGCCTCGACCTATGCCGGAGCCTCGCTGCAGACCAACAACGCGAGCTTCTCGAAAGTGTTTGCCGATACCCTGGCCTGGGTCGGGAACTCCGCCGCGGCCGGGAGGAAATGGGTGGTGGCGTGCGACGAGCCGGGCGATGCCCAGCACGCGCTGCGTCCCGACGACGATGCGGGCAACAGCCACCTCGACGGCCGCCGGAACGCGTTGTGGGGTCATGCGCTGGCCGGAGGCGCGGGGGTGGAGTGGTATTTCGGATACCGCCACGCGCACTCCGACCTGACCTGCCAGGACTTCCGCTCGCGCGACCGGTTCTGGGACGTGTGCCGCCATTTCCTCGAGTTCTGGGAAATCAGCGGTGCGCCATTCTGGACGATGTCCAATGCCAACGCCCTCGTCTCGGGTTCCGGCAACAACGCCAACCGCTGTCTGGCTTCGCCCGGCAGCCACTATGTCGTCCAGCTCTACCGTGGCGACGGCGGGGGAACCACCACGCTCGACCTCACCGGTGCTGCCGGGGATCTCTTCGTCCGCTGGTTCGACCCGCGCAATGGCGGCGCCATGCGGCAGGGATCGGTGACGACCGTCAGCGGCGGAGGGGTGGTCACCCTCGGCCGCGCGCCCGACTCGCCGGATGAAGACTGGATCGTGCACGTCTCGCCCGCGCGGATGGATTCCCCGGTGCCGGCAGGCTAGATCTCCGGGGCGAATTCCTTCATCGCCCGGACCAGCGGATCCCTGGCTTTCAGCAGGCTCTTGTACTCCGCGACGTCGTCGGGCATGGTCTCGATCTTCTCGGCCATCGTTTCCCAGACCTCGGGATCGGCGGCCAGATCGGCCAGGGGGCAGGTCCGGATCCGGAGGCCCATCATCACCCCGCCCGGCAGCCCGGTGAAGATCTGGTGCTCGATCCGCAGGAAGACTTCATCGAGGGGCGTGTCCGCCTGCAGCTTCGGTCGATCCAGTGCGGGGTGGAAGTTGAGTTCGCCGCCGTGCGTCAGGCTCCAGTTTTCGCGGCGGAAGGCACGGCCGGGTTCGAGGCGGTCGAGGAAGCGGTCGATGCCGGCCCCGATCTGTTGCTGCAGGCGCGGGACCTCGTCGTGGACCTCGTCGAGCGGACGGCCGATCCATTTCCGCGGGTCCCATGACGATGGCAGGCAGACGCAGGCGGCGGCGAAGGTGCGCCGCTTGGCATCGTAGAACACCAGGTCCGGCTCCCAGCGGCGCGAAAGGCCGAGCAGGTCCGCCGGGGCGTCGTCCGGGCGCCCGACGTGGCCCAGCCTCGTCGCCAGCTCCCAGGCCGCTGCGATCATTGGTGCCGCCTCGGGTGTCTCGACGAGATGGCGGTCGGGATGCCCGTCCAGCCAGCGGCGGCGCTCCGCCATCATGGCCTCGTCCTGAGGGGCGAAAAAATCGTCCAGGTCGCCCTGGCGCACCTTGATCGACCAGGCGAAACCGCCCGGCTTGAAGAGGTCTTTCCAAAACGGCCGGCTCATCGCGCTTGCTCGAGTTCGATGCGGCGGGTGGCTCGAATGGTGGGCCGGGATGAAAGTTCCGACGGGAACCGCCAGGCGAGGAACGCAACGAAAAACTTCATGGTCGATGGGGATGGAAAGATTGATGAACCGCAGAGAGCGCAGGGGAACGCAGAGACTCGGGCTCCGTTAGAAACTCAACTTCAAGTCTTTGCGCTCTTTGCGTTCTCTGCGGTTTCCAACGTGGTCCTGACTTCACTCCGTGCTGTTGGCCGTAATGCCGTGCTTGTCGCGCAGCCGCTGCCAGTAGTCGGCCCAGTATTCGTCGTAGTAGTCGTTGGCGGCGTCCATGATGAAGTCCGGCTGGACGACCACCGGCGCGGTCGCCGGGTCGTAGCCCTCGAGGTGGTTCTCGCCGGCCCGTTCGCGCGGCGAAACGAAAACCCACGGATCCTCGTTGAAGATTTTTCTGAGGAACTTCACCGCGCCGGGGTCGTAGGCCTTGAGTTCCTCGCGGGTGTCGATGTGGTTGTGGTCGTGGTCCATCGTCCGGTTGGTGCTGAACCAGGCCTGGACGATCTCGGCAAAATACTCGCCGCGGTTCTTCCGTGCGTAGCAGTCCTTGGGACCGCCGAAGACGATCCGCACCTTGTCGGCGCCGGTCACCTTGACCTTCGAGTTCGTGGGTTTCTCGTTCACGAGAATGTCGCCGGCGTCGAGGCACTTGCGCAGCAGTTCGGGTGACTCCTTGGGAAATGCCTTCACCAGGGCGTCGAGCAGCGGCACCGGTTCGTCGCCCTTGATCCGCCGGAACCGCTGCGACGCGCGGCCGTCGTTCCACAGGCCCGCCTCCTTGGCCGCCTCCCAGGTCTTCATCAGTTCCTCGTCGAGTCCCTCATAGAAGCCCGGACGGTGGATCACATGACCGAATTCGTGGATCAGGATGCTCTCTGCCTGCATCCCGCCCTCATATTCCAGCACGTCCTCCTCGGCGAAGAGCACCACCGGACGACCGTCCACACGGGTCAGGAATCCGCGGCTGCGCCAGTTGTAGAAGTCCAGCTCCTCACCGGTCTTGTCCGACTTGAACTGGGGGATGTCAGAGGTGAGTTCGTCGTGGCCGACGAGGATGCACAGCACCTTGCCGTCGCGGATCCGCTTCGCGATCTCCGGCTTGAGCACCTTCATCATCTTCCCGAACAGGTAGGCCGACTCGAGGTGGGCGTGGTCCGAAACCTTGTCCGAGGTGGCGATGAGGATGTCCTCGACCATGGTGGCCTTCTTGAAAAACGAGCGGTCCAGGCCATACTCCGAGGCGAGGCTGTCGTCGATGGGGCCGACTTCCTGGGCCAAGGTGGTTCCGAGCAGGGCGAGCGTGAGCAGGAATTTCGACATCATGGAGTGCGTGGATGAGACGTGGGGCGGGGGGCCATCCTTTCGCCGGTCCCGGCAGTCCGTCGAGCTTGATCGGGATCTTTCCGGCTGAAAGGCTCGCCCATGCTCCGGCCACGCAAGAAATACACGGTTCGCGATTTGCAAATGCTGAAGGGGAAGCGTGTGCTGACCCATATCCACGTCAAGTCGCCGGACGAAGCCGAAGCCGCCGAGCAGGCCGGGGTCGACCTGATGAGCTGCAGCTTTGATTCGCCGGAGTCGCAGGCGCGCTTTCCCGCGCTGGCCGCGGCGGCGCCCGAAAGCTTCCTGTCCTGCGCGACGCCGCACGGGCTGGCCTCGCCCAAGGAGGCGATCCGGGTCGGCTTCCGGGCCCTCGAACTCGGGGCGAGTTCGGTGTATTGCTCGGCCAGCCCGTTCATCATCGAGGCGATGGCGCGGGAACGCATCCCGGTCGTCGGGCATCTCGGGATGGTGCCGCGCCACGTGACCTGGACGAACTACCGTGCGATCGGCAAGACCGCCGACGAAGCGAAGCAGCTGTTCCAGCAGATGAAGGATCTGGAGAATGCCGGCGCCTACGCGGCGGAACTCGAATGCGTGCCGCATCAACTGGCCTCCTTCCTGACCACGCAGACCTCGATGCTGATGATGTCCCTCGGCTCGGGCAGCGGCTGCGACACCCAGTTTCTCTTCTCCGACGACATTCTCGGCGACTACGACGAGCGGCTGCCTCGTCATGCTAAGGCCTACCGGAATTTCGCGGAGGAGTATCGCCGGCTCCAGCAGGAGCGCCTCGCGGCTTTCGGCGAGTACATCGCCGATGTGAAGGAGGGGCGCTTCCCCGAGGCGGGCCACCTCGTGGAGATGGACGAGGAGGTGCTGAAAGAGGTCCGGGAGTCGGTCGAAGGTCAAAAAGTCTGAAAGTCGAAGGTCTGAACTTCCGAGCCGGACCGGGTCTTCGTGGATGCTTGAACCAAGGGACTTTTGACCTTGGACCTTCAGACCTTCGACGATCCCGGGGCGCATGGATGCAAGGCACGAGGCGGTCGAAACGTAGGACCAGCCTCTCCATGAAAGTTCTTCTCACGCTCGCCCTCGCCGCCTTTGCCCTCAGCCTCTCCGTCCGGGCGGAGGACGCCACCTGGATCGACCCGGCGAAAGCGGCGGCCGAGGATCCGGATTTCTCGATCCAAGGCGAGTATGGCTCCGGGAAGCCGGGCGCGGATTGGGGGCTGCAGGTGGTCGCGCTCGGCGACGGACGCTTCGATGGCTACCTGCTGGAGGACGGCCTGCCGGGCCTCGGTTGGGAGCGGGGCAAGCGCCGGCTCAAGCTCTCGGGCGAGCGGAAGGGAGACACGACCACGCTGAAGGGCGGGGAAGTCGAGGTGAGGATCAAGGACGAGGTGGCCGGCTTCGCGATCGACGGAAAGGCCCACATGATGTCGCGGATCGAGCGTGAGAGCCCGACGCTGGGCGCCAAGCCGCCCGAGGGCGCGGTGGTGCTTTTCGACGGCACCTCGGCGGACGCTTGGAACAACGGCCAGATGGACGGCGACCTGCTCGTCAACTCCGACGCGATCAGCAAGCAGAAGTTCGACGCCTACACGCTTCATCTCGAATTTCGCACCCCCTACAAGCCGCATGCGCGCGGCCAGAAGCGCGGCAACAGCGGCGTCTATCACCAGGGTCGTTACGAGACCCAGATCCTCGACTCCTTTGGCCTTGAAGGTCGGTCCAATGAAGCCGGCGGCATTTATTCGGTCGCCGATCCGAAGCTCAACATGTGCCTGCCGCCGCTCGCGTGGCAGACCTACGACGTCGATTTCACCGGTCCGAAATGGAAGGACGGCAAGAAGGTCGAAAACGCGCGCATCACCGTCCGCCTCAATGGCGTGCTGATCCACGAGAACCAGGAGCTTCCGAAATCCACGGCGGCGGCGAAGTTCAAGGAGTCGCCCGAACCGGGTCCGATCTACCTTCAGCATCATGGCAATCCGATCCGCTTCCGGAACATCTGGGTGGTTCCCGGGGAAGCAGCGGATTGAGTCCTCCCGATCCCGGCCATGAAGCGTCGTCGATTCCTCACCACCACGGCCGCGTGGTCCGCCCTTGGAATGAGCCCGCGGGTCGGATTGGCGTCCGACGCCGACCTCGGGGCGCTTTTCGAGACCGACAGCCCCGAACTCCTCACGCTGGCGAAGCGGGTGATGGAGAAATGCGTGCTGGAGAAGGTCATGGATCCGACTCCGCCGCTCGAGCGGCAGTGGGTGGTTCCCGGCGGCCCCCACTACCGCGGGCAGTGGATCTGGGACACGATGTTCGTCGTCGACCTGCTGGCGCTCCTGCCCGGGCGGGACGGGTTGATCCGCGAGATCTTCGGCAACTACTGGGACTTTCAGGACCGCTGGAACGAGACCGCACCCGGCTACGCGCGGGACATGATCACCGTCGCGATCAAGACTGCTCCGCAGGAGGTGCGCCAATTCTCGCAGATCCCGATCCTGGCCTGGGGCGTCGAGCGGGTCTTCCAGCGCACCGGCGACCGGAAGCTCCTGGCGCAGTGCCTTCCGCGCCTCGAACGTTTCCACGATTGGTTCTGGCGCGAGCGCGACCTGCACAGCAACGGGCTGCTCGTCGTCGGCAGCTACTCAGGAAAGCTGCAGCACGCCCGCTGGGAGACCTTCGACTACGAGTGCAACATGGATGACATGCGGATGACCCGCCATCCGAACCGCAAGGGCACGGACGAGGGCCCCTGGTATGCCGACGTCTGCGTGCCGGGCAACACCGCTTACCTGATCATGGGCGAGCGGAGCCTTGCCCGGCTGGCGGAAGTCGTGGGCGACGGGAAGATGGCCGCCCGGCGCCGCAAGCGCATGGAGCAGGGAGTGGCCGGCATGCGTGAGCACATGTGGGACGAGGAGGCGGGCACCTTCCTCTCGGTGAAGCGCGACTCACTCGAGAAGATTCCCGTGGCGACGATTGGCAGCTGGATCCCGCTCACGGCCGGGGTGCCGACCCGGGCCATGGCCGCGCGGATGGCCGAGGTGCTCGGCTCGCCCGCGTGGCAGACGCCGTTGCCGGTGCCGACCGTCGACCGCACCGATTCGCGGTGGAAATCGAATGCCTTCTGGCGTGGCGACGTCTGGCCGTCGACCAACTACCAGATCGCCTCGGGCCTCGCGGCCTACGGGCATCACAATCTCGCCGCCGACATCGCCGACAAGACCGTCGCCAACGCACTGAGAAACGGGATCAACGAGCACTACGACTCGGTGAGCGGCAAAGGTCTGGGCGTGCCGGACTACTGCATGAGTAGTACGATTCTCACGATGATGCTTGATGGTTTGACGAAGGAGCACCGGTTGAGTGTTTCGTAGCGGGAGGGTTGAGATGAACTGTGTCGGGTTCGGGCCGGGATGGATGACGAGGATGAGTGTGGGGATCACTCAAGCGGAGTCAGGGCGAGGCGCTCGACGCCCTAAAGGGGGAACTACGAACTGAACAGGCCGGCCAGCGATGTTCGTAGTTCCTCCTTCAGGAGGCCGCATTGGTTCGGAAATCGCAGCTATCCATTCATTCGCATGCATCGGCGTCGATTCACGGTTCTTCCATCGAGCATGGAGAGTTGCCGCAAAGCCTCGCTCTTGTCTTAGGCGGTCAAAGCGGCATTCTCACGGAGGCCATGACTTTTCCCGATCCCTTTCAGTCGGTCCGCAAGGAACGCGGCGTGTTGCGTTGCCCGTTCGAGGGCGAGTCCATCGTGATGCTGCTGCGCCATGGAGAGGTCCGCGAGGCGGCGAAGGACTGGAAGCGCTTCAGCTCGAACCATCCCTTCCGGGTGCCGATTCCTTCGGAGGAGGAGATGCGTTCGATGCGCCAGTTGCCGATCGAGACCGACCCTCCGGAGCACGGCAAATGGCGGGATCTGGTCGAGCCCTTCTTCAAGCGTCCGCGTCAGCCGGAGGTGGTGGCGGCGGTCCGGGATCTGATCGGCCGCCTGGTCGTCGGCGCCGCGGAGGCCGAGCAGATCGAGATCGTCCGCGAGTTCGCGCTGCCGCTGCAATCGAAGGCGCTGGCGCACCTGTTGGCGGTCTCCGAGGACGAGGCCGACGAGTGGATCGAGTGGGGGATTCACGTCTTTCACGACGGAGACGACAGCGGCAGCAAGGGGGTCACGCTGGAGAACTACCTGCATCGCCGCTTCGACGAGGCGGCGGCGGATCCCGGCGAGGATTTTTTCTCCGCGCTGGTGACCGCCGAGATCGACGGACGACCGCTGACTCGCGACGAGATGATGGGCATCGGCAACCTCACCTTTGCCGGCGGGCGGGACACCATCATCCACACGGTGTCCACGGTAATTTGCCACCTTGCGGAGCATCCCGAGATTCTGCCGTGGCTGCGTGAGGACCCGAAGCGGGCGGTGCTCGCGGCCGAGGAGTTTTTCCGCATCACCACCCCGCTGACCCACATCGGCCGCGTCTGTCCCGAGCGCACCGAGCTGCATGGCGAGACCGTCGAGGCGGACGAGCGGATGTCGCTCTGCTGGGCCTCGGCCAATCGCGACGAGGAGGCCTTCCCCGAGCCCGACACCGTCGACCTCGCCCGCAAGCCCAACCCTCACATCGCCTTCGGTGCCGGACCCCATTTCTGCCTCGGCGCGGCGCACGCCAGGTTGGTGATCCGTGTCCTGCTCGAGGAACTCGCCTCGCGGGTCGGAAGCATCGAGGTGATCAAAAGCGAGCCTCACATCGAGACGACACCCGAGTACGAGCGTTTGGTGGGTTACGACAGCGTCAGGGCGCGGTTTCTGCCGGGTGGATAGCCTCCTCCAAACTGGCAGGATAGGAGCTTGCCCGGATGGCACGGGTTTAACCGCCAATTTCGATGGTCCCGACGGGACCAAACAGCGGTAGCCGGGCACTTCAGCGCCCGGAAGGCGAAGAGAGGTCTTCTTCGTCGGGAACCGACGAAACAGCTGTATCCACGCGGTCTATCGATGTGTCGTCGGTTCCCGACGAAAGAGATCGTTAGGCACCAACCGGGGACTCGAAGTCCCCGGCTATGGATGTTCCGTCCCTTCGGGACGCTCAACCAAGCGCCTCAAACTCGCTGGTAACGCTCCCAAAGGCTCGCGTTAGCCTTACCCCGCATCACCTGCCGTTCTCAAGCGGCGTTCAAGTTCCGACGCCAGCGGCTAGGGAACGGGACAGGTCGCTTGGGTGCTAATTTGGCTCCACGATATCACTGGGAGAAAATTCGCCACCTTCCTCGAGGATTGCATGGAGTTTCTCGACGATTCCCTCGCCATTGAGTTCACAATAGAAAGATGCTCTGGCATGCCATCCTTCGCCCTGGTCACTCGGCACGACGCCTCGGACCCTCAGGACATCAGGGACACCTTCGTGTGATCTGAATGACAGGATCGGCAGGCCGAAATGATCCACGGCCACCAGGACCTTTCTCTCACCTCCGATCCAGGGGTTGTACTGCTCGAAATGCTGCTCAGATTCGTCAAACAGCGGAGCGAGGTCTCGATGGTCGATTCGCTTGCCTTCATCAAGTCGGCACGCGACTCCATAGTGAAATCCTCCCATGACAAGATCGGGGGTCGTGGATTCAACGGATTCTGCCGGGACAAGAGCTGCCACGCGTTCAAGCGGAAGGGTCTCGGAGAGGAGCAGTCCTGATGAATCAATTTCTTCTCTTTCAGGCGAACAACTGGCCAGAGCGAGCACCGCGACCAGCAGGCGGAACCTAGTTCCGCAGAGGACCTTGGAAAAGCCACAGACTGGAATGGTCATTACCCGTGCATAGCGGATCGGGTGAAAGGTTGACATCATCGATTGGATGGGGAGCAGTCGTTGGATTTTCAAGTCCGTCGAAACAGCAGCGAAACTCTTACTTGTCCCGCAGCGGATACGGTTGAACCCCGACCCGCGCGGCCCAGATCTTCCATTTTGTGGCCATTGCGTTCGCCATTTCGGGATCGGTCTTGGCGAGGTCCTTGAGCTCGGTGCGGTCGGTGGTGAGGGTGTAGAGTTCCCAAGGCTTGCCCTTGGCGCGGACGAGTTTCCATGGGCCGATTCTCACCGCCGCATTGCCCATGTGCTCGAAGTAGAACTCGCGCCGTGGCATGGCTTTTCCCTGAAGAGCCGGTTTCAGGCTCAGGCCCTCAAGGGGAGTGAGATCCTGCCGCGACGGGTAGGATGCCTCCGCAAGATCGAGGCAGGTCGGCATGAGGTCGATGATGTGGCCAGGGGTGGTCGTGATGGAGCCTTCCAGTTCTTCGGGGATGCCCTTCGGCCAGTGGGCGATCAGTGGTGTCGCGATGCCGCCTTCGTGCATCTCCATCTTGTAGCGACGAAAGGGCGTGTCGCAGAGGTTGGCGCCCGCGATGCCGAAGCTGTTGTAGGAGTCCGAGGTGCCGGTGCGGGCCTTGGGGTCGCCGCCGCGGCTGCCGGTGAATCCGGTCGGCCCGCTTTCGGCGCTCGCGCCATTGTCGGAGAAGAACAGGATCAGCGTGTTGTCCAGTTGATCGTACTGCCTGAGTTTCTCGACGACCCGACCGACACCGCGGTCGATGAGGTGGACCATGGCCGCATGGGTCGCCATCCGCAGGTCCATTTCCTCCGGGTCCTTGACCTTTTCCCAATCCGGCATCCGGGGGTCGGGCGGGGAGAGTTTCGTGCCGGCCGGAAACAGGCCCATTTTCATCTGCCGCGCGAAACGCGCCTCGCGCACCGGCTGCCAGCCCTGGCGGTAGCGACCGCGGAACTTCGCGATTTCCTCGTCGGGCGCGTGCAGCGCCCAGTGCGGGGCGGTGTAGGCGAGGTAGAGCAGCACCGGCTTGCCGGCCTCGAAGCCTTCGTCGAGAAACTGCAGCGCGTGGTCGGTGAAGGCGGTGGTCGAATACCAGTCGTCCGGCACCGGGATGACCTCGTCGTTCATGACCAGCTCCCGACCCGGCAGGTTCCGGTAGTGGTGGCCGCCGCCCTGGGGCGTGCCGTAGAAGCGGTGGAAGCCGCGCTGGAGCGGCCAGTGTTCCGGGGCCGAGCCGACGTGCCATTTGCCGCTGATGGCGGTGAAATATCCGGCAGGCCGGAGTGCCTCGGCGAGCGTGACGCAGTGATCATTGAGAAAACCCTGATAGGCCGGATGGCCAAGGTCCTGGCTCATCATCCCGATGCCGGCCTGGTGCTGGTAGAGTCCGGTCAGCAGCGAGGCCCGGGTCGGGCAGCAGCGGCCGGCATTGTAGAAGTGCGTGAAGCGTAGTCCGGACCCTGCCAGCGAGTCGAGATGGGGTGTTTCGATCTCGGCCCCGAAGCAACCGAGGTCGCTGTAGCCCATGTCGTCGACCATGATGACGACGATGTTGGGCCGCGGGGCTGCGCCGAGAGAGAGGTGGCAAAGCGCGAGGTGGAGGAGGGCAAGCAGGTGCCTGGGCATGGACCCCCTACGTTCGCGCGGGTGGGGTTCTGGCAGGGGCGGCGAATCCGTGCCCACCCGTGGGGGCGGTTTCTCTCAGCCTCCTTGTTCCGGGCGCCGCCTGCGCAGGAAGGTCAGGCAGGCGGGGATGAGGAGCAGGGCCGAGCTGGGTTCGGGAACCTGGACGGCGGAGCCGAAGACATCGATCTCGCGGATGATGGTGGCCGTGTTCTGCGGGTCGGTGCCGGCCGGGGCAATCGAGGGGACGGGATCCAACCAGGTGAAGCGGATGGCGTCCACGCCGTCCGGAACCACGGTCTGGATGTTCACGAGGGTGACCTTGGCGGCGTATTCACCTGGATCGGCCACGGCTGCCGCCGTGTAAAACTCGGTGAAGCCGGTATCACCCACGAGGCTGTAGAACACCGAGTAGCTTTGGTGGGCGAACTCGTGCTCCCGTCCGCTCCACTCGGGGTCGATGGTCACGGAGCCTCCGGTGAAGGTTGACAGGGAAGTGATCCTGTAACCCAGAGGGCTGGCATCAAGGTCGAGATTGAAGTCGATGGTCGCCGGATACTGGGAGCTGTCTTCCAGGGCAGCAGCCGACAATCCAGTGCCGTCGTTCACGTATGCGACATTGAGCACGGGGCTGGACGAGACCGACGACAGGGACGGTGCGCCCGAGTTGACCAGGTCGGTGGTACTGATGGTCGTAACAAACTCCGTTCCGTCACCACTGGTTCCGAACTCCGTCAGGATGCCGATGATGGCCTGCGCCGGGCTGACCGCCAGAAGGCCGCAGGCGAGGGCGGTGACAAGGCGTCCGCGGCGGGGGAGAGGGGAGGGCGAGGTGGCCGTGAAATCAGCTCGGGAAGCAATGGACATGATGGACGGACGCTAACGGGAGGCCCGGGTTGGTGTCGAGAGGGTTCGGCAGCGTCGCGCTCCAAGTGCGCAGCAATTGCGGAAGGGTTCGCCTCGTCTTGCAGGGAGGCGGCGAGGCATTGCTTCGAGGAGGCTTCGGGCGTATGGCCGGGCCGGTTCGTCCGCCATGAAGCTCACTGCTTCCTTCCTGCGTCGACTCGCCTGCGTGGCGGGAGTCGCTTTCATCCCCACGGCGTCCGCTGAGTCGGGCGCTTCCCCGGCGTTTTCCCCGGGAGCGATTTTCGAGGACTTGGAAGCCGACGGATACGGGCTCTTTTCCGGGAAGCTCCAGAGCCTGCTGATGCATCGCGACATTGAAGGCGCCGGGCACGGAAACAGCGGAACCCTGGCGGCCACTCTCAACTACCGCTCGCCGGAATGGGGCGGCTTATTCGTCGGGGGGCAGGGAATCTACAGCTGGCGGGTCTTCGAGGACGGCGATCGCAGGGCCGGCGGGCCCGCCTACTGGTTGTCGAACGACGAGTTCAGCGTGCTCAACGAGGCGTATGCCGGCTTCAATTTCGAGTCGGTCGGTTGGGAAGGGGCCGAGCTGCGGGTGGGGCGTCAGATCCTAAACTACGACTTTGCGCCGACCTACAACATCCGCCAGAAGGATCAGTCCTACGAGGGCGTCGTGTTGAAGACGCAGCCTCGCGACAACCTCACGCTGGATCTCGGCTGGTTCGACCGGTTCAGCAGCTGGGCCTCGCGGGAAGGCGGGCCTTCGACATGGCGGGCGGAATTCATCGATGTCGAGGATCGGGTCGGCGTGCCCTACGACACCAACGGGTTCTTCTTTGCCTCAGCGGTTTACACCCCCTGCGACGCGTTCTCCTTGGGAGCCTATGATTTTTACGGCGACGATCTGTTCAATGTCTTTGGACTCAAGGGTGCCTACACCTGGGAGCTTGGGGGTGACTGTGGCTCGCTCACTTTCCGAGGTCACTGGGCGAACCAGCGGGATGTCGGCCGCATGAATCGCGACGGACTGGGTGACATCGGCTCGAACGTGATCGAGGCCGGCCTGGACTACGCCCTCGGCGGACTGACCCTGAGCGGTGGCGGGGTGTTCATCCGCGGCGATGACTTCCAGACCCCCTTCCGAACCTCGTTCACCATCGATACCGAGCTGCTTTGGTACACCATGCAGTTCGAGGGCGGCACGAATTCCGGGTATCTCAAGGGCGTCTGGAAATGGGAGGACTGGATGTTCTACGCGATGTATGTCGCGTCGGAGCATCGCTGCGGGCGGGTGTGTCAGGAAATCGATGTGGTGGTGAAACGCACCTTCGACGCGGGACTCTACACCGCGGTGAAGGCTGGCTACGGCGGACGGCGGCCTGGCACGCTGACGGCTGGCCCGAAGACCAACGCACTGGACCTGCGCTGGTTCTTCGGGTGGACGTTCTGAGGAAAGGAGCGCGCGACGCTGTCGCGCATCGAATGGCCGGGAGAGTGTTTTTCAGAGGGGATGCGGAATGGCGTGTGAGTCTTTCTGGCGCTGGTGATGAGTGGGCGGTGAGAGGAATGAATGGCCACCGGTCCCTGGCCACTCACCACCGAAGCTGGAGTTGCCTCAGAGCGGGTTGAGAAACGGACCGCGAGCTTCAGCTCGCATCGAACGGAGGCTCCGGGGCGAGCTGAAGCTCGCGGTCCGCATGGGGGCGGGCACGGGGAGGCGGGCAGGCGCGGCGATGCGCGACAGCGTCGCGCGGTCCTTCAGAGCGGCTTGAGGTCGGGGCCGAGTTCGACGGAGTCTCCGATCGAGAACTCCATCGCACGAACGGTGTCGCCGTGGCGGAGGCGGGCCTGGTTGCCCGACTTGGAACGAATGGTGGCCTTGGTGAGCCTGCCCTTCTTCCACTCGAGATCGACTTCGAAGCCCCCGCGGGCGCGCAGGCCGGTGACGTTGCCGTCGGGCCAGGCCGACGGCAGGGCGGGCAGCAGCTCGATCTCGCCGGCGTGCGACTGCAGCAGCATCTCGGCGATGCCGGCGGTGCCGCCGAAGTTGCCGTCGATCTGGAAGGGCGGGTGGGCGTCGAGCAGGTTGGGAAAGGTGTTTCCGGCGAGCGCCTCGCGCAGCATCAGGTGGGCGTGGTCGCCGTCGAGAAAACGGGCCCAGAAGTTGATCTTCCATGCCTTGGACCAGCCGGTGCCGCCGTCGCCGCGGAAACGGAGCGATTGCTTGGCGGCCTCGGCGAGTTCCGGCGTGCCGCGTGGCGTGATCTCGTTGCCGGGATGCAGCCCCCACAGGTGGGAGACATGGCGGTGATGGTTCTTCGGGTCGTCCTTGTCCTCGAGCCACTCCTGGAGTTGCCCGTGCTGGCCGATCCGGTTCGGCGCGATCTTGCCGGCCATCGCGTCCAGCTTCGCGCCGAAGTCGGCATCGACCTCGAGGATGCGGGTGGCTTCCGCCGTGGCCCGGAGCAGCGTGCGGATGATCTGGTGGTCCATGGTCGGGCCCATCACCAGTCCGCCGTTCTCGGGAGAGTTCGAGGGACCGCTGACCAGCTCGCCGGTCTCGGGGTGGGGAATCAGGTAGTCGACGAAGAACTCGCTGGCTCCCTTCATCACCGGGTAGGCACGCTGGCGAAGGAATTCCTCGTCCTTCGTGAAAAGGTAGCGCTCCCAGAAATGGGTGGTCAGCCACGCGCCTCCGGTCGGCCAGATGCCGTGGTTGGAATTGTTGATCGGGGCGGTGCCGCGCCACAGGTCGGTGTTGTGGTGCAGCACCCAGCCCCTGGCTCCGTAGTGGGCCTTGGCCGTCAGGCGCCCGGTTTCGACGCAGTCGTCGAGCATGTCAAAGAGCGGATCGTGGCACTCGCTCAGGTTGCACAGCTCGGCGGGCCAGTAGTTCATCTCGGTGTTGATGTTCACCGTGTATTTGCTTTCCCACGGCGGCTTGATCTTGTCGTTCCAGATGCCCTGCAGGTTGGCCGGCTGGGATCCGGGCCGGGAACTGGCGATCAGGAGGTAGCGGCCGAACTGGAAATAGAGCGCATCGAGCGCGGGGTCGGGCGTGTCCTTGGCGGGCTTGAGGCGCTGGTCGGTCGGGAGCTTGTTCTTCTGCTCGCCGCCCAGGTCGAGGGTGACGCGGCGGAAAAGCGAACGGTGGTCGGCCTGGTGGTCCGCGAGGAGTTGGGGCCACGTTTTGGAGGAGACCTTCTTCAGGTCCGCCGTGCAAAGCGCGGCCGGATCGGCGGACACATCCCGGTACGACTTGTGATTGCTGCGAGCGACCACGAGGAGGGTGGCGGAGTCGGCGTTGCTGATCCTCAACATGCCCTCATCCAGCGAGACCGATCCGCCCTCGCTGCGAGCTTCCACGCGGGTCTGGAAGCGGATGGCGCCGCCCGCCACGGTGCCGGTGAGCGCAAGAGTGCGGTCGCCTTCGGCGGTGATTCCGTTCTCCGGATGTGGCGACTCGAGGCGGGCGCTGAAGGAAACGCCACCGGGCCGGTCGGACGTGATCCGCCACACGATCACCTCGTCGGGATGGCTGGAAAGGCACTCGGTGGTGAATCGGGTTTCACCGCGCTTCCAGGTGCTGCTGGTGACCGCCCCGTCGAGATCGAGCGCGCGGCGGTATCCGCTGACCTCACCCTCGCCCTCGAAGCGGATCTTCAGGTCGACGCAGGGCTGGTAGGCCATCTGCCTCAGCGGCTCGCTCATGAATTCCTTCATCGCGAGCTTCTCGGCGTCTTTCTGTTTTCCTTCGAAGAGCAGCTTGCGGATCTGTGGCAAATGCTCGACCGCCCCTTCGTTGTGGTAGTGGCGCGGCTTGCCGGTCCAGATCGTCTCCTCGTTGATCTGCAGGTGCTCTTCATCCGTGCCGCCGAAGACCATCGCCCCGAGCCGTCCGTTGCCGATGGGAAGCGCCTCGGTCCACTTCTCCGCAGGCTTTTCGTACCAGAGTTCCGAGGCGGTCGCAGCCGGAAGGGCCAGGATCATCCACGCGAAGCAGCGTATCTTGGTCATCACACAGGACGGAACGTGTGAAGACCGGTGATTCGATCAGGGAGTCAGCGAACTGTCACAGATATCCGCTTACTCGGTTTCGACGGGAAGGAATCGATTACCCTTCAGCGTCACCTCCCCGCAGCGCTCGATCCGGAATGCCGACTCTTCGGTGGGCAGGGGATCCCCGTGGATGGCGTTGCCGGTGATGCTCAGTCCGGTGGTGCTGTGGGCGCCGACGGCGACCTGGCCGCGGAGGAGGAAGGTGTTGTCCTCGATGCGGATGTTGCGATGCACCGCCGGGTTCGGCTGGCTGTTGCGCGGGTTGATCTTCACCACCGGCTCGCCGCATTGGTGGAAGCGGTTGTTGCGAATGGTCAGGTCGCGAATGCAGCCGGACTCGAACCAGCCTTCGGCGTCGTTCTCGAGCAGGATCGCCGACATGTGGGTGGCGTGGAAGTCGTTGTCCTCGACGACGACCTTGCGGCGGGTGGTGAAAAGGAAACCGCGGGTCGGGATGTGCCGGACTTCGCAACCCCGGACCTCCACCTCGGGCGTCCAGGTGACGTTTTCGATCACGTCGTGGTCGCGCAGCTCGGCGGGCACGGGTTTATCGAGGACCAGTTCGATCTCGCGGGGGTTGATCAGCTTCGACGTGATCACTTGGTTCGTGGCGTACGGCTCGAGGGTGTCGGCATGAACGAAGTCGACCTCGTCGCCCGGATTGAAGGCGAGGAAGCCGAAGGTCTGCTTGTGGATGAAGGCCACCTTCACCTTGTTGGGTCCGAGCTTCTCGACGACCCGCAGGTGGGTGCCGTGGACGTTGATCGCATCGTCGTGGGCACCGGAGAAGACGCAGTTCCTGACAAGGATCTTCCCGCGGCAGCCGGAGAAGTGGAAGCAGTCGGCCCAGGCCGCAGTGGTGCGTCCGCTGTCGGGGTCGGGTGCGACCGAGACGCCGTCGAGGGTGATGTTCTCGGTAAACTGGCTGACGATGCCCATGCCGTGGATGAAGTGGAACTTCACGTCCTTCCAAAGGATGTCCTTGCTGCGGCGGGTGAAGACTCCGGCACAGTCGCGATGGGGGTCGCGGATCTGATAGATCCTATCCTGCTTCAGCCGGTGCTTGCCGGTCACGCGGACGGTGAAGGGCTCTTTTTCTTCGGCCGTGAGACCGCCCAGCGGGCTGCGCATGCGGTGAACGCGTCCGGTCGAGAGGTCGAGTTCCTGACCGAGGCCTTCGCCGTGGCTCCAACCCTCGCCGGTCCAGGTGAGCTTGCCTTCGGCGATCGAGTAGGCGGAGTCCTGGTGGATCTTGAGGATCGCGTGATCGGGTCCGGTCTCGACCACCTTGAATTCCGACACGGTCGGCCGCTGGTAGTCGAAGGCGAGGCCTTCGAGGGTGATGTCCTCGCAGTGATCCACGCAGACCTCGATCATTTTCGCGTGGCAGACGATGCGGGCGCCCGGCCCGGTGATGTGGGCGTGTTTCACGTTCCGCAGCATCAGCGCCACGGCCTTGAGCCCTTCGGGTTCGGCATTGGTGTTCGAGATGTTGAAGGTGTCGCGGAAGAGATGGGTCGGGTGGAAGTCGTGGCGGCCGGCGGCGAAGTGGACTTCGATCGGCTGTTCGGCGGTGCCGGCGCCCGTGAGTTCGAGGCTGTGGTCGAAGCGCCCGGGTGAGACTTCGATGCGATCGCCGGGAGCGAGCTTGAGGCGGTTGAGCGGGGCGAAGGTTTTCCACGGCTGTTCGGGGGACCGGCCCGGGTTGTCGTCCGCCCCACCTGCCGGATCGACGTGGTAGGTGATGCCGCCCGGTGAGGCTGTCCGGGCATCGATGGTCGAGAGCCCGGCGAGGAGAGCGAAGGTCGCGAGGCAACCATGGAGGGGCGTCATCATGGCCCAATCTACCGCACCGGGCCCCGGCGGCTTTCATGGGGGAGTGGCGCTTTCCAAGCGCCATGACGGGGCGTGGCGGTCTCCAGACCGCGGTGGAACGCCGGCTGCGGGTTTCACTCCGTCGGGAAGGGAGGGGTCGGCTCGATCCTGCGGCTGGAAGCCGCTTCTCCATGGTATGGCGCTTGGAAAGCGCCACTCCCTCGCTCAGGCTCGCTCCATGAAGTCGCTTGTCCGGATTTTCATGGGTCTCTCTCTCGTCTCATGCCTCGGCGCGGCCCCGCCCAACATCCTGCTCATCTTTGCCGACGACCTCGGGTTCGGTGACATCTCCTGCTACAACCCGGAGGCGAAGATCGAGACCCCGCATCTGGACCGACTCGCCGGGGAAGGGCTGCGCTTCACCGATGCGCACAGCCCGTCGACGGTTTGCACCCCGTCGCGCTACAGCCTGCTGACCGGCCGCATGGCCTTCCGGATTCCCTATCGCGGGGTGTTCACCGGGGCTGGAGGACCGTGCCTGATCGAGGAGGGCCGCCTGACGCTGCCGGAGATGCTGCGCGAAAAGGGCTACCGCACCGCGCTTTTCGGCAAGTGGCACATCGGCATGACCTTCTTCGACAAGGATGGGAAGCCGATCCACAAGGACGGTCTCGAGCCGGTGAAGCGGATCGACTACTCGCGGGCCATCGAAGGCGGGCCGGTGAGCCACGGGTTCGACGAGTTCTTCGGCACCGCCTGCTGCCCGACCACCGACTGGCTTTATGCCTTCATCGACGGCGACCGCATCCCGGTGCCACCGACGAAGCTGCTCGACCGCTCGACGCTGCCGGAGCACCCGTGGTCCTTCGACTGCCGCGAGGGCCTGATCGCGCCGGACTTCGACATGGAGGAAATCGACGAGATTTTCCTCGGGAAGAGCATCGGGTTTCTCGAAAGCCACGCGAAGGAGAAGCCGGATCAGCCCTTCTTCCTCATGCACTCGACCCAGGCGGTGCACCTGCCCTCGTTTCCCTCGAAACGATTCCAGGGGACGACGGGGAAGGGGGCGCACGGCGACTTCATCGCGCAGTTCGATGGGCACGTCGGTGACTTGATGAAGGCACTCGATCGTCTCGAACTGGCGAAGAACACGATCGTCATCGTGACTAGCGACAATGGTCCGGAGGTCGGCACGGTGATCCACATGCGCGATCTTCACGATCACGACGGCGCCCGCCCCTGGCGCGGGGTGAAGCGCGACAACTGGGAGGGCGGTCACCGGGTGCCCATGCTGGTTCGCTGGCCCGGGGTTTCCCCGGCGGGCCGGACCATCCGCGAGACGGTTTGCCTCACCGATCTCTTCGCCACCCTTGCGGAAGTGACCGGCTTCGAACTGCCGGAGACCGCCGGCGAGGACAGCGTGAGCGTGCTGCCCTTGTTGAAGGGTCGCGATGCGCCCGTCCGGGAGTTCACCCTGCACCAGACTTGGTCGCTTGACCTCGCCATCCGCCGGGGGCCGTGGAAATACCTCGATCACAAGGGTTCCGGCGGCAACCGCTACGACCGCAAGGGCAGCAAGAACTGGAGCATTCCCGAGGATTGGATCATTGAGGACACCGCGCCCGACACGCCCGGCCAGCTCTACGATCTCGCCACCGATCCCGGCGAAACGGTCAACCTCGTCGAGCGCTACCCGGAGAGAGTCGCCGAGCTGAAGAAGTTGCTGGACGAGACCCGCGGGTCCGGTCGCAGCGCGCCGACCGACCGATAATCCGGGGCCGATCCGAGAGGAGGGCGCCACCTCCGGCGTATCCGGCCATCATTCCGGCAGTTCCCGCCGGGTTCCGATCCCATTCATGAAAACCATCGCCCCGATTCTTCTGACCCTCGGCTGCGCCGGCTCGCTGGCCGCGGAACCTTTCTACAAGAACGAGCACGGCTTGTTCTCCCTCCGCCCCGGGGAACAGACACCGGTGACCCACCTGACCCGGGTCGGCCCGATCGGCATCAGCCTCGACTTGCTGCAGCCGGCTTTTACGATGCGCATCAAGGGTGTCGAAGTCGGCTCTCCTGCCGCCGCGGCGCAACTCGAGCCGGGGATGTTCATCCAGAGCATCAATGGCGCAAAATTGGCCGACATCGACCCCCGCATCCAACTCGGCAACTGGATCACCGAGGCCGAGGCGAGCGATGGCCGGTTGGTGATGGCGGTATCCGGCGAACCGGGTGGCGAGGCCCGCGAGGTGGTGGTGACGATCCCGGTGATGGGTGAATACAGCGCGACATGGCCGCTCGATTGTCCGAAGTCCGAGAAGATCGTCCGCAACTACGCGGACTATCTCAAGCAGCCCGGGGCGGACCAGGGATTTGCCGGTCTCGGGATGCTGTTCCTGCTTTCGACCGGCGATGCGAGCGACCTCGAGCATGTCCGCCAGTGGGCGCGGGCGCATGACGGGGGCTCGTCGTATCCGTGGCACATCGGCTACGGCGGCCTGGCGCTTTGTGAGTACTACCTGCGCACCGGCGATGCCGAGGTCCTGCCGGCGATCCAGAAGATGGCCGACAAGCTGGTCGAGATGGAGAACTTCGGTGGCTGGGCCGGACGCGGTCCGACCGCGAGCCTGAGCTACGGCGGCGGCGGGGGTCACCTCAACGCGGCGGGCACCTTGTGCGTCGGCTACCTGATGCTGGCGAAGGAATGCGGGGCCGAAGTGCCGGACGAGACGCTGCAGCGGGTCCTCGCCCATTTCTACCGCTACTCGGCGCGGGGCAACGTGCCCTACGGCAAGGGCAAGCCCGAAGGCGGCTACACCGACAACGGCAAGAACGGCAAGCTGGCCTTTTCGATGGCGGCGGCGGCGGCGCTCGATCCGCGGGGCGAGAAGTCGATCTACGCCCGCGCCCGGGATGCCTCGGCGCAGTTCGCCTTCTACAGCACCTCCTACATGCTGCACGGCCACACCGGCGGCGGCATCGGCGAGATCTGGCGCAGCGCCTCGATGGGACTCGTCCGCGACGAACTGCCGGAGCACTACCGCGAGTTCATGGACAACCGGCGCTGGCACTACGAGCTGTCGCGGCGATTCGACGGCTCCTTCGGCATCCTCGGTGGCGCCCGCTACGACAACACCGAGTGGGGCGCCGGCTACGCCTTCACCTACACCGTGCCGCGCAAGACGTTGCGCCTCACGGGTGCGCCTCCGACGAAGTTCTCGAAACTCCACGCCCTGCCCGAGCGGCCGTGGGGCACGGCGGAGGACGATGATTTCCAGTCGATCACTCCCGCGGCCTGCCCGAAGGGCGGCACCTACGACCTCTCCGCCGAGACCTTCGCCGGCCATACCGGCATGGCGATGCTGCGTCGGCTTGGCGGGGGCGATCTGGACGAGGGGCAGTTGAGAAAATTCATCCGCCATCCGGACATCGTGGTCCGGAGCACCGCGGCGCGGTCGATCGGCCACCACGGCGAGGCCTTGCTGATGGAGTTGCTGGCCTGCGACGATGCACGCGTGCGGCGTGCCGCTCTCGAAGGTTTGGACAGCGGGGCGGACCCGCTGATGTCGCGTGCGGTTTTCGATCATGTGATCGGCATGATCGATGATCCGGCGGAGTCGTGGTTCGTGAAGGACATGGCGATCCAGGCGGTGGGCAAGGCGCCGAAGGATTGGATCGTCGGCCAGGTTGACCGGATCCTCCCCTTCCTTGCGCACGAGGAATGGTGGCTTCAGCATTCCGCGCTCGGGGCGCTGGCACCGGTGGTGGGCGACGAGCGGTGCTACGAGAAAGTGCTTCCGGCGATCGGGAAACTCCTGCAGACCAACTATCAATACAGCCTCTCCGGGCAGTTCCGCTGGGGGCCGCTGCCGGAAAACCTGCGCAGTGCCCCGCCGAAGGTGCAGCAACTGGCGCGGGAATGCCTGAAGGAGGCCTACGTCGATTTTGTCGAGTACGACCACCACTCGGGGCGGGTTGAAAATGTCGTCAATCCGATGACCCGCGAGGCCCTGGCCGATTCGCTGGCGAAGCTGCCCGGCGGGTACGACACGCTCTATCAGATCGGAAGACAGCGCTATCCCGACCAGGATCTGCCCTTCAAGGAGATCTTCCTCCAAGCCGATCCGGAACAACTCAGCCCGGAGCTGCGGAGGGTCGTCGACGAGGCGGTGGGCGGCAACCTGATCCCGGCCTACGTGAAGAAGAACCGCGGGACCCTGCTGAAGGAGGCGGTCAGCGAGGAGGTCGGGGGCGGCAAGATGGAGGGGCTCACCGAACTCTACCGCAAGGTCGGGGTCGATGAATTCGACTGGCGGGATTTCGGCCCCCACCCGAACGAGATGGTGTGGCAATACCACAGCTTTGATCCCCCCGAGAAGTTCATGGAGCCGGATGACCGTCTGGGTCGCTTTCGCGAAGTGACCTTCCCTTCCGGGATGGAAGAGTGGCATGCGGTGGGCTTTGATCCCCGGGCTTCCGGTTGGAAGACCGGGCAGGCTCCCTTCGGTGCCGCCGATGGCGAAAAGGGCATGATCGCCGGATCGCGCAGCGACTGCGGGTTGTCATTCTGCAAGTGCGGCGACCCGGTCCAGACGCTGTGGGAGAAGGACGTGCTGCTGATCCGCGGCACCTTCGACTTTCCGACCTTCGAGGAAGGCTATCGCTACCGCCTGGTTCATGGCGGCATTTCCCACGTCGGCTCGGGCGGGGGATATCAGGTGTATGTGAACGGCAGGCTTTTCATCGACGATCAAAACGGCGTGGACCGCCGCGGCGGTTCGCGGCCGATCGGCCGGGTCATCCCGAAGGAGTGGTGGCCCGAGTTTGCCGACGGCCAGGTGGACCTCGCCGCCATCACCTTCAAGAAGCACCATCCGCGCAGCAAGAAGTACGGTGGCAACATCAGCCTCTTCCTGCAGCGCATGAAGGTTCCGCCCCTCGAGGTCGAGTAGAGTCGGGGAGGTGCCGGGTCGCGGTGCCGGGAGTCCCACCGGACCACGGCGGCTGTCGCCAGGGGAGTGGCGCTTTCCAAGCGCCATGCCCTGGAGAGGCGGCTTCCAGCCGCAGGGTTAGGCCGGCCGTTCCCTTTCCGTCGGAAGCCGATCCTGAACTCGGCCTTTCACCGCGGTCTGGCGACCGCCATGCCCCGCCATGGCGCTTGGAAAGCGCCACTCCCCTCCTCACGAGGTCTTGTGCGGGTTCCCGGGTGAAAGGTTGGGTTGGCAGTCGGCGGTATCCACAGGCATTCATGCCATGAGTCGAAGTCTGCCCCTCCTGCTTTTCATCTCCCTCACGGCAGTGGTCCTGGCGGTTCCGAAGGCCACTCCGTCCTTCAAGCTGGCGGAGTCCCTCGACATCGCCCGTGTGCCGGCGGATTTTCCCGTGGGCTTCTGCCTGCTGACGCATGGCGGGCGGCAGTATGTCGCCTACTTCGATGAGGAGCGCCGAATGACCGTTGCGTCGCGTTTGTTGGATGCCGCTGAGTGGACCTATCAGGTCCTGCCATCGAAGGTGGGTTGGGATTCGCACAACTACATCACGATGGCGGTCGACGACGATGGGCAGCTCCACGTCTCGGGCAACATGCACTGCGTGCCGCTGGTCTATTTCCGCACCCGTGAGACCGGCGATGTTACGACCCTGGAGCGGGCGCCGATGGTCGGAAAGCAGGAGAAGCGGGTGACCTACCCGAAGTTCCTGACCGACCACGAGGGCACCCTGATCTTCAACTACCGGGACGGCGGATCGGGGAAGGGCAAGAGGCTGTGGAACCGCTACGATCCGGAAAGCCGTCGCTGGTCCCGGTTGCTCGACGTGCCCGTTCTCGACGGTGAAGGGGAGCGCAACGCGTATCCGACCGCGCCGGTCCGGGGACCGGATGGCTGGTTCCACATGATCTGGGTCTGGCGCCACACGCCCGACTGCGCGACCAACCACCATCTTTCCTACGCGCGAAGCCCGGACCTGAAACGGTGGGAGTCGGCCTTCGGGAAGTCGGTCAAGCTGCCGATCGTGATCGGGGAGGAGTCGCTTTTGGTCGATCCGATTCCGAGCGGAGGAGGCATCATCAATGGGGGTGCGAAGCTGTCATTCGATTCCGGCGGACGCCCGCTGATCACCTACCACAAGTCCGATGCCGAGGGGCACATGCAGATCTACGCCGCGCGCCCGGAAAATGGGAAGTGGCACTGTCGGCAGCTGACCGATTGGAACGAACCGATCAAATTCAGCGGCAACGGTTCGATGGGCTTCATCGGCATCCGGGTCACTGCGTTGTCCCAGGTGGACGAGGGCCTTTTCACGGTGAGTTTCCGTCATCGTGACCACGGGGGAGGACGCTTGTTCGTCGATGAGAAGACTTTGCGTCCGGTGGCGAGACGGGTCTCGGTCGGTCGGACGATTCCGCGCGAGCTGGATCGGCTGGAAAGCGACTTCAAGGGAATGGGCATCCACCGCGAGGAGGACCATGGCGATTCGGGGGACCCATCGGTCCGCTACATTCTCCAGTGGGAGACCCTCGGGGCGAACCGCGACGGACCGCGCAAGCCGCCGCTGCCCGGGCCCTCGATGTTGAGGCTGCACAAGCTCACCCTGAAGCCTTGAAGCAGGATTCGCGGAGCAAGGATCGGACTGGACCCGATGTCCTTGCCCGCTACCCTCCGCGGGTGCCCGGAAGACCGCATTTTTTTCTCACCGCCCTCGGCCTGGTCTCAGGCGCGCTGGCAGCGCCGCCCGCCATTCCGGGGTTTCATGGCAAGCATCCGCTGGATGCCGCCGGGCAGGGATCGGTCCTGATCGAGGAGCTGCGCTGTGCCTCATGTCACGACGGCATGGGGGACGCCCCGCCGCTGGCAGGTCCACGTCTGAATGGTCTGGCGGATCGCCTCGATCCCGGCTTCATCCGGAAGTTCATCGCGGCACCGTCGGCGCACGACCCTGGAACCCGGATGCCGGATCTGCTCCACGGTCTGGAAGAGGAAGAGCGGAGCGAGCTTGCCGATTCGTTGACCGCGTATCTTCTCGCGCCAGGGAAGTCGGAGAAAGCCGGACCGCCCGGGGAAGCCGATGCCAAGCGTGGTGGCGAGCTCTTTCACGAGGTGGGTTGTGTCGCTTGTCACAGCCCCAAGTCGGGTGACGGAAAGCCACTGCCGGGCGACGTCGGGCTCGGTCATGTCGGCAGCAAGTATCAACTTTCGGGGCTCGCGGAGTTCCTGCATCACCCGCTGACCGTGCGTCCTGCCGGCCGGATGCCCGATCTTGGCCTGCAGAAGAAGGAGGCCGAAGCCATCGCCGCCTTCCTCGTGCAAGCGAGCCCGGCCGCGGGTGAGCCGACGGCCCTGCCCAAGCGCGACGACGCCCGCATCGCCGCCGGCCGCAAGGCCTTCTTCGAAATGCGTTGCGTGGCGTGCCACGAACCGCCGTCGGTGGAAGCGGATTTCCCGAAGACTCCCTCGGCTCCGGCAGCCGGTCCTGCGATGCGACTGGATCAAGGCTGCCTCTCGGCCATGCCGGAATCCGCGCCGGACTACCAACTCAGCGACGAGCAGCGCGAGATGATCCGGGCGGCATTGAAGGCGGCTTCCGAACCCGTTTCCGCCGATGAGCGGGTGAAGCGCAAGCTGACTCAACTGAACTGCATCGCCTGTCATCAGCGCGACGACTTCGGAGGTGTCCATCCTGACCGCGATGCCTATTTCGGCAGCACCGAGGAGGCGCTCGGCAACGAGTCGCGCATCCCGCCGCAGCTGACCCTGGTCGGTGCCAAGCTGCGCCGCGAGTGGCTCAACAAGGTGCTCTACAACGGGGAGCGCGTGCGTCCCTACATGCTTGCCCGGATGCCGGTGTACGGAGAGGTGGCCCTGGAGGGACTGCCGGATCACTTTGCCGAGGTCGATCACCTCGAGCCCCTCGAGTATCCACCGCTGGACCGCGAGTCGGGACCGATGATCCGGAATGGCGGGCACCTGCTGGTCGGCAACAAGGGACTCAACTGCATCGCCTGCCACAACTTCAACGGCAAGGAGGGCCCGGGCATGAAGGGCATCGACCTGATGACGACCTACCAGCGCTTGCAGCCGGCGTGGTTCGACATGTTCATGCGGGCGCCATCGCAGGTCCGGCCGGGCATCATCATGCCCTCATTCTGGCCCGGCGGTCAGGCGGTGCAGACCGAAATCCTCGAGGGCGACACCGAGGAGCAACTGCGCGCGCTGTATCATTACTTCTCGCTCGGCCGTTCGGCCCGCGACCCGGATGGCCTGAAGGCGGAGGATTCGTCGCTGGTCGTCGAAGACGAGACCCGGGTTTACCGTGGTCGAAGCAGGGTGGCCGGATACCGGGGCATTGCGGTGGGACATCCCGGAGGGCTCAACTTCGCGTTCAACGCCCAGAACGGGACGCTGTCGGCGATCTGGAAGGGTGAGTTCGTCAGGGTGAACTGGCGAGGCCAGGGGGCGGGGGACTTCAACCCGGTCGGCAGACCCGTCCAAATGACCCAGGACGTCAGCCTGCTGGCCGAGCCGATGGACCCGTGGCCGGCGATGCCGGTGCGGACCAAGGAAGCACCGGCCAATCCCGACCCGCTCTATCCGCGTCAGTATGGCTATGCCTTCAAGGGTTACTCGCTCGATGACTCGGGCGTCCCGACCTTCCGCTATCACAGTGGGAAGGTGGCCATCACCGACATCGCCGTGCCGGAGACATCGGCTGAGGGACAGGTGCTGCGCCGAACCCTTAGCTTCGAAACCGGGGAGCCGGCGACGCTGTATTTCCGTGCGCTGACCGGTTCTCTCGAGCAGGTCTCGCCCTCGGTCTTCCAGACGCCCAAGCTGCAGCTCGCCATTCATGAAATGCCATCGGATGCCGGGGTGAGCTTGCGCACCGCTTCCGGCGGGGAGGATTCGCGCGAGGTGATCGTGAAAATCCCCCTGTCGGCCGGCAGCACCAACCTGATTCTCGATTATGCCCTTCGCGATTGATTTTTCTCCTGTCCGTGGCGGCGGA
>JAKZES010000005.1 GCA_022548915.1 Verrucomicrobiaceae bacterium E54 | reverse complement strand
AGTTGCCTTCGGCTGCTCTCCCGTTGCTCGTCTCGGGAGGACTCAGACTCTCACTGGTTGGTTTCATGTATGTGCACGCGCACGAGTGGCGCTTTTCAAGCGCCATGACGGGGCGGGCCGGCTTGCAGCCGACTTCTCGTAGCTGACCCCAGGTTCGGTCATGCCTGACACTCGAGGTCCGCCCCAAACCGCGACGTGGACGTCGCCCCGCCCCGGCATGGCGCTCGCAGAGCGCCACTCCTATCCTGCAAACAGCGGCTTCATGTGGCGCTCGAGCAGGTTGTGGGTCACGCAGCGGCCGATGGTCTCCTGGTTCGCCTTGAGGGCGTCGAGATACTCGTCGCCGAGTTGGGCGGCGACCTTGAAGCCGACGTGCAGGAGCTGGCGGACGTTGGAGTTGTAGCTCGGGTTGCCGGGCTCGTGGGTCACGGCGGCGGAGAACTGCTCACCACTCCAGCCGGCGACCTCATCGGCCGGGGGGAGTTGCGCGAAGTCGATGTCGATGACCGTGGCGTAGGGCTCGCAGAGGGCTTCCTTCTTCTCAAGCGCCCCGGCGTAGATCCGCTTGGCAAGCTCGAGTGCCTCGCCACCGGATTCGGCGAGGCCGATCACCTCCTCGAGCCAGTTGGTACCGGCGGTCTTGATGTGCAGACCGGCGCCGGTGCGGGCGAGCGCCTTTCCGATGATCGGGTAGATGGAGAACTTGTCGGAGCCCGAGTGCACCGAAAGCTTCAGTCCGGCGGGCAGGCCGTAGGTCTTGATGGCATGGGCGATGACTGCGAGGTCGTCGTTGAACTCCTGCTCGAACTGCGCGAGGTCGCCGACGTAGTCGACGCCCTTGTTGAAGCGGCCCGTGAACTTCGGCGCGATCGTCTGCACGGGAATGCCCTGATCGGCGAGGGCCGCGAGGATGATCAGCAATTCGGGCGGGGTCTGCGGGGAGTCGGTCTCGTCCATCGAGACCTCGGTGACGAAGTCCGTGCCCTTGGCGGCGACGATGTGGTCGTAGATCGCCTTGGCATGCTGGGTGGCCTTGAGGAACTGGTTGGCGGTCCGCTCGACGTCCTCGCGGGTGATCTCCAGCGGCTGGTCGATGCCATGGATCGCGATGGTGCCGATCAACTCCGGGTGCTTGTCGATGAAGGCCGCCACATCGGCCGCATCGGCGGGGGTCCCGATGTCGTCGGCGACATCGAGGGTGAAGAAGTCACAGGGCGCGATGAAGCGATCCACGGTCGAGAGGTTGATGTGATCGGCATCGAGGAGGTAGTCGCCGGTCCAATCGAGCTGCTTCACCGCGGCATCCGCCGCGTCGCGGGTCGTTTGCGGCTCCGAACCAATGATGAGGTGCTCGCGGTTCGACTTGTTCCAGACCGGAGTGATGTCGATCCCGAGTTGGCGGGCGGCGATGAAGGCTTGGAGCTGGGCGACGGCGCCGTGGGCGAAACGGTCGCCGACGCCAAGGGTGAATTTCGGGCAGGATTTCATGGTTCGGATCGATGAGGGGCGGACCGGCTGCCGGTCGGCGGGGCAATCCTGCGCAGAGCAACGCCGCAGGGTAAATGCTTCTTCGATACCGCTGATTCCCGCGGATCTGGGTGCGGAAATGGCTGGAAATCAGGCGACCCCGATGTTTTTGAGGGTGTGATGATGAAAATCACATTATTTTTAAAATACCTGTAGTTTTTCACGATTGTCGCTATCAAGAGGCCGATCCTTGGCCTTGGAACCATTCCTCAAACCAATGAATCTCCTCCCTGCTTTCCGCTTGGCCATGGTCGGATCCCTCGCCCTGCTGGCCTCCTGCTCGTCCAGCCTCGATACCACCCGCATCCCGATGTCGGCGTCTTCGGGAGCCGCCGAATCATCGGCGCGCTCGTCCTCGGACATGGCGGACCGTCTGGAGCGTTCGCTCAACGAGTATCGCGCCTCGATTGGAAAAGCGCCGATCCCGCGCCATGCCGGTCTCGATGCCATGGCCCGCCGCCACTGCGAGTTCATGGCGCGGAACCGCGGCAAGTTCTCCCTTGGCTCCGACAACATCTCGCACTTCGGCTTCGAGGAACGGGCAATGCTTGCCGAGAGGCGCTATGGCCTGGGCCACTGTGCCGAAAACGTCGCCGGTGGCATGATCCCGGGGAACATCCCGTCGGAGCTGACCAAGGCCTGGGTCGGGTCGAGCAAGCACGTCTACAACCTGAAGCACGACTGGAGCGCGACCGGCATCGGCGTCTATGTCGCCCCGGACGGCTACGTCTATGCGACCCAGATTTTCGGCAACAAAGTGCATTCCGAGATGGGCATGAACGGTCGTTTCGGGATTTTCTGAGGGCCGATGCCCGACCTTTCCCTTGAAACCGCCTGTCGATCCCGCGGCCTGCGCATCGTCGCGGGAATCGATGAGG
This sequence comes from Verrucomicrobiaceae bacterium E54, assembly GCA_022548915.1. Taxonomy (GTDB): domain Bacteria; phylum Verrucomicrobiota; class Verrucomicrobiia; order Verrucomicrobiales; family Akkermansiaceae; genus Haloferula. Next base: position 178,139 of record JAKZES010000005.1, on the reverse strand, counting down.
CGGGCAGGGGCCCCCTGGCCGGCCCCGTGGCGGCCGCGGCGGTGATCCTGCCGGACGACTTCCACTCCGAGGTTCTCAACGACTCGAAAAGGCTGTCGGCGGCGAAACGGGAGAGGCTCTACGAGGAGTTGACCACCGACCCGTCGATCCGCTGGGGTCTGGCCTTTGCCGGACCCGAAGAGATCGACCGCATCAACATCCTGCGCGCGACCCATGCGGCGATGGCGAGGGCGGTGGAGGCCCTGGGGGTGACGGTGGACTTTTGTCTGATCGATGGCCTCCCGGTGAAGGGCTTCCCGCTTCCGCACGACGGGGTGGTCAAGGGCGACGGCCTGTCGCTGTCGATCGCCGCGGCGAGCATCATCGCCAAGGTCTCGCGCGACCGGCACATGCTCGAGGCGGCGGAGGAGTTTCCGGCTTACGGCTTTGAGCGTCACAAGGGCTATGGTACGAAGGCGCATCTCGAAGCACTGCGCCGCCATGGGCCTTGCCGCATACATCGTCGATCGTTTCAGCCCGTTGCTCAACAGGTGCTGCCGCTTGACGACGCCTGATGGGGCGCGCCTGGACTCGGCGGCGATCGGGGAACTGGGCGAGAGGATCGCGCGCGACTGGCTGCGGGCGCGTGGCGTGAAGGTGCTCTATCAGAACTTCCGGGCGCCGGGCGGGGGCGAGGTGGATCTGGTGGCGCGGGAGGGCCGTGTGCTGCTTTTCACCGAGGTCAAGACCCGCACCCGGACCGACTTCGGGCGGCCGCTCGATGCGGTCGGGGAGAAGAAGCAGGCGCTGATCCGTCGCGGTGCGAACGAATGGCTCAAGCAGCTCCGGACCCGCGAGATCCCGTGGCGCTTCGACGTGATCGAGGTGATCCTGCTCGAGGGCGAGAAGCCGAAGGTCCACCGCGTCGAGAACGCCTTCGGTTCGTAGGTTCGCTGTCAGTTGAGCTCCGGCGAGGCGGGGGCGTCGGCAAGGAGGCGGTGGAAGGGCGACATCGACTTGAGGATGTCCGCCCACAGCTCCTGGTCGTGGGGTTTTCCGAGCAGGTTGGGGCCGGGCTTCGCGGTGATCCACGACTGGTGGCGGAGCTCGTTCTCGAGCTGGCCCTCGGTCCAGCCGGAGTAGCCGATGAAGGCGCGGACCAGGACGCCGGGTTGCCGGGTGCGCTGGATGGCCTCGGCCGCCGGCAGCCGGATCTGCCAGTGGAGACCGTCCTTCGGATTCCACCAGAAGGCCGAGAAGGTCAGTTGTTCGCGCGACACCGGGCCACCGACGTGAACCGGGATGCGGGCGAGGGCTTCGAACTCGGGTTTGTTGAGGAAGTGGCTGACCTCGTGGCCGGTGGGCTGGTTGAGAATGAGGCCGAAGGCCCCGCCGTCCGCCGAGTGATCGGCCAGCAGGATGACGGAGCGGTCAAAGATTCCATCCCGCAGCGCCGGGGTGGCGAGCAGCAGGTTTCCGGTGAGTTCGATTTGCGCGTCGGACATCGTTCGATGACAAACTAACCCGGAATGCGTCCGAGGGAAGAGTGGAGTTGGCTGAAGAACTGGATTGGGCAGGACCGCGCGACGCCGTCGCGTGCGGCGGCATCAGGGAGATGATCCGGTTGATGTCGTGATGATGGTTCCGACGGTTCTGGGAAATGGAGGTCTCAAGGTGTTTCGGTGCGCGACAGCGTCGCGCGGTCCTTGCCGGGCGGGCCGGGCTGGGTCAGGGTCCGCCTCCTGATGCCGAAGCCGGGACGAAGCGCCGAAGCAAGCCAGCGTGGAGTGGCCGAAGAACGGCTCCTCGGCGGCCGGCTTGCCGGGCTGTCGCTGCCCCGGCAGGTCGCCATCCTCGCGGTGTGGCCGCTGCTCGAGCAGGTCATGACCTTTGCGGTGGGCATGACCGACCTGACCATTGCCGGCCGCATGGCCGATGTCGGCGACCGGGTCGCGGTGCTCGATGCCATGGCACTCGGGGGCTACGTCGCGTGGTTTTTCAATATCCTGCAGATCGCGGTGGCCACCGGGGTGATGGCCCTGGTCTCGCGGTCAACCGGCGCGGGCGATCACGAGCTTGCCCGCCGGGGCATGGGGCAGGGCGTTTGGCTGGGCCTGGGGGCCGGACTGATTTCGATGACCGTGCTGCTGCTCGGCGGGGATGCCCTGATCCGGTGGATGCAACTCGGTCCTTCGTCGGCGGCCTTTGCGAGCGAATACCTGCGGGTCTTCGCCTTCTCCGGGCCCTTCAGCGGAGCGATGCTCGCCATCAACGCCGCGCTGCGCGGATCCGGGGATACGCGCACGCCCTTCATCGGCATGGTCACGGTGAACGGCGTGAACATGCTGGCCAGCTGGTTGCTGGTCTTCGGCCCGGAGCCTTTCGGAGGCCGGGGGATCACCGGGATCGCGGCGGGCACGGTGATCGGCTGGGCGTGCGGATTGATCGTGGTCACCCTGCTGGTGCGCGGAGGTGAGGATGCGCTGCACTGGTCGAGGCGGACGCTCGCCCCGTGTGCGGGCACGCTGAAGCGGATCGTCAGGGTGGGCGCACCCCAGGCGCTGGAGATTGCCGGAATGTGGGCGATCCACGCCTATGGAGTCCGGGTGATCGCCTCGCTCCCGCAGGAGGGCGCGCTGGGAGCGCACATCCTCGCCATTCGCGTCGAGTCGATGTCCTTCCTGCCGGGGTTTGCCATCGCCACGGCGGCGGCGGCCCTGGCCGGTCAGTACCTGGGCGCCGGATCGAAGGAAATGGCGGTGAAGGCGGTGAGGCTCTGCTGGCGCGTCGCCCTCGTGATCATGACGGCGATGGGTGTGTTCTTCGTGCTGGGCGGCCGGCAGGTCGTGGGTCTGGTGGCACCCGGCAGCGTGGAGCTGGTCGGTCTTGCCGCGCCGCTGTTCATCGTCTGCGCGCTCACCCAGCCCTTCTTCGCGAGTTGCATCGTCCTCAAGACCTCGATGCGGGGCGCGGGGGCCACCGCCATGGTCATCCGCTACTCCTTCGGCAGCATGATCTTCTTCCGGATCGTGGTGCTGGCGGTGGCCCAGCACCTCGGACTGGCGAGCCTGCTTGCGGTGTGGATCATCCTGAGCCTGGACCTCGTTTGCCAGGCAGCGATCTTCGCGCGCCAGCACTTCCGTGGGAAATGGCTGGACGCCCGCGTCTGATTCGCGCAACTCGACCGTTCATAAGCATGTTCATCGATCACATCCGCATCTTCGCCAAGGCCGGTGACGGGGGAAACGGCCACGTTTCCTTCCGACGGGAGAAGTTTGTTCCGCGCGGAGGACCCGACGGCGGTGACGGCGGCGACGGCGGTCATGTCGTGCTGGTGGTCGATCCCTCGACCGACAACCTGCGGCAGTATCACTTCGATCCGAAGCTGATCGCCGAGGACGGTCAGCACGGCAGCCGTTTCAAGCGCACCGGCCGCAAGGGCAAGACGAAGATCGGCCGCGTACCTCCGGGCACGGTGGTTTATCGGGCCCCGGCACACGACGTCCGCGAGGCGGTCGCGATGGAGCGCAGCGAGGCGGGCATCGAGCTCGAGCCGGTGGCGGACCTGACCGAGAACGGTCAGGAGTTCGTGCTTTGCGAGGGCGGGATCGCGGGCAAGGGGAACACGCATTTCAAGTCGGCGACCAATCAGACTCCGACGGAGAGCACGCCGGGAACCGAGGGCGAACAGGGGGTGTTCTATCTGGAGCTGCGGCGCATTGCGGATGCCGGACTGGTTGGTTTCCCGAACGCGGGCAAGTCGACGCTGATCGGCAAGCTGTCGGCGGCGAAGCCAAAGGTCGCGAACTATCCTTTCACCACCCTTCAGCCGGTGGTGGGGGTCGTGGATTTCGGCGGGTTCCGTCGCTGCACGGTCGCCGACATTCCCGGGCTGATCGAAGGGGCGCACGAGAACCGCGGACTCGGTCATGAGTTTCTCCGTCACATCACCCGCTGCCGGACGCTGCTCTTCGTCCTCGACATGGCGGGAAGCGAGGGCCGGGAGCCGATCTCCGACCTGGAAATCCTGCGCAAGGAGGTCCGGGAGTATGACGAGGAACTCGGCGACTTCCCGTGGATCGTGATCGCCAACAAGATGGACCTGGAGGGGGCGGAAGAGAAGCTCGCGGTATTCCGGGCGCGTTTCCCGAAGGTGAAGGTGATTCCGATTTCGGCCGAGATGGAAGAGGGCCTGGATGAATTGAAGGCGTATCTCGACGAGAGCGTGGGATACAAGGTGTGAACGAACCACGGATTGGCGCGGATGGACACGGATTCGGAATGGGTCTTCGTGTATGGAACCCTCCGGATCGGGGCGTCCAACCAGCACCGGATGAAGGGTGCGGAGTGGGTCCGGCGCGGGTTGGTGACGGGCAGGCTCTACGAGGTGTCCTGGTATCCGGGTTTCGTGCCGGATGATGAGGGAGTGGAAGTCGTTGGCGACGTCTATCGGGTCGGACCCCAACTGCTCGCGAAGCTCGACGGTTTCGAGGGCCTGGCTCCGGGAAGCATGCGGGGTGAGGAATACGAGAGAGCGAGGATCCGCGTGAGATTGGATCCCAAGGTGGACGCCTGGGACGACCTGCCGGATGACGTGGATGCCTGGGTCTGGGTGTGGCGGAAGCCTGTCGAGGGATTGCTGGAAATCGAAACGGGGGACTGGTTGGACGTTGAGCGGCCCCGCCAGCCGTCGTGGTTCACGGGCCTTGGCTGCCTCGGGTTGCTGGCGATTCCCTTCGGTGGCATGGCGATGCAGGGCTTCGCGGGTCGATTGGGTCTCGGCATGGATGCCGATCTCTCAGCGTGCCTGCTGTTGTTCGGTGCTGGCGCCGGAGGCATCTGGGCCGGGGTCGTCGCACTGCGGCGGCGCGAGCGTGGCCAGCCGCTTCAGGTATTGATGCTGGCAGGCGCGGTTCTTTGGCTGTTTTTCGCGCTGATGTTCCTCTCCGAACTCGTGAATCACTGAAGCTCCGCTTGCGGGCGGGCCGCCCGGTGACATTTTCCCGCGCCATGAAGATCCACGTGCTGGAGCAAACCCAGGACCTCCCGATTCCGATCGAGGAGGCGTGGGCTTTCTTTTCGACGCCCCGCAACCTGGATGAGATCACGCCGGACGAGCTCGGCTTCAAGATCGAGACGCTCCATTCGGAAGAGATGCACGAGGGCCAGATCATCACCTACAAGGTGAAGGTGGCGCCGGGGATCTGGATCCCTTGGGTGACGGAGATCAAGGCGGTGGAGGAGGGGGTGGCCTTCATCGACGAGCAGCGCTTCGGTCCCTACAAGTTCTGGCATCATCGCCACCACTTCGAGGCCATCGAAGGAGGCACGCGCATGCACGACCTGGTCCACTACGCGCTGCCGATGGGTCCGCTCGGCGCGATCGCCCACGCGGTGTTCGTGCGCGGGAAGCTCGAGCGGATCTTCGGCTTCCGTCGCGAGGTGCTGGTGAAGCGATTCGGGGTGGCGCAAAGCTGAGCTTTGCGAGTGATGCTCAGAGTTCCAGCTTGGACTATGGGTATGGAGAAATCTCCGCACCCATGGTAGGCAATCTCCATGACGATCGGCCAAACCCTGATCCAACAACTCGGGTTGGTTGGCGCCGTCGGCTTCTTCATGGCCCTTAGTTTTTCCCGCCGGAAGCCGGTCACGGAGAATCTCGGAGTCGCGCTGGTGGCGTGCTATGTGGTGATTGCCCGAACGCTTTGGATACACGCGCTTCTTGTCTACAGGTGGGAACCCGGTGACCGCGTTCTGGATGGCAGTCTTGCCGGGTGGCCACTTACGCTCCTTTATCTAGGAGGAGTGAGTGGGATGGTGCTCATCGGGTTGGCAGTGCATGTGTTGCGCCAAGACTATCGGATCCGGCAGAAGATCGCGTTCCTGATCGGCACGCTCATTCAGGGTTTTGGAGTCTATCTTGCGATCAGGGTCCCCTTTGAGGTTGAAGCGGCGCTGACGCTTCCTTGAACAGATCTTTCCTGGAAATCGGTTCGTCGCGGGTGCGAAGCAGGAGCTTCGCACAACTCTCGCAAGGCTCAGCCTTGCGCCACCTCGGCGGCCTTGGCGACGCGCAGCAGGGTCGCTTCGCCGAGGTGGGGGCCGAGGATCTGGAGGCCGACGGGGAGTTGGGCTCCATCGCTTTCCACCATTCCTGCCGGGACCGAAATGGCACAGATGCCTGCGAGGTTGGCGGCGATGGTGTAGATGTCGGACAGGTATTCCTTGAGCGGATCATCGCTGTTCCCGCCGATCCGGCGCGCGGGGGAGGGGGCGACCGGGGAAAGGATGGCATCGACCTTCTCAAAGGCCTCGCTGAAGTCCCGGCGGATCAGCGTGCGGACCTTCTGCGCGCGGTTGTAAAAGGCGTCATAGTAGCCGGATGAAAGGACGTAGGTGCCGAGCAGGATGCGGCGCTTCACTTCGGGGCCGAAACCTTCCTCACGGGACTTCTTGTAGAGGTCCAGAAGGTCATCGGGGTTGGCGCTGCGGTGGCCGTAGCGGATGCCGTCGAAGCGGGCCAGGTTCGAGGAGGCCTCCGCCGGGGCGATGATGTAATAGGTGGCAACGGCGTGTTCGGTGTGCGGCAGTGAGATCTCGACGATCTCGGCTCCCTGGCTTTCGAGTTCCCTGACCCGGGCTTCGACGCAGGCGCGGACGGCGGGTTCGATGCCCTCTCCGAAGTATTCCTTGGGAAGCCCGAGCTTGAGCCCGGAAACCCCGGCGTCGAGTTGGGCGCTGAAATCCGGAACCTCGCTGTCAAGCGAGGTGGAGTCGGAGGGGTCGTGGCCGGCGATTGCCTGCAGGATGGCCGCCGAGTCGTCGACGCTGCGGGTCAGGGGTCCGATCTGGTCCAGGGAGGAGGCGAAGGCGACGAGTCCATAGCGGGAAACCCGGCCGTAGGACGGCTTCAGGCCGACCACACCGCAATGGGACGCCGGTTGCCGGATCGAGCCGCCGGTGTCGGAACCGAGGGCCGCCACCGCGGTGCCGGCGGCGACCGCCGCGGCGGATCCGCCGGACGAGCCACCGGGAATGCGGTCAGGCGCGTGCGGGTTGACGGTCCTGCCCAGCGCCGCGTTTTCGGTCGACGAGCCCATCGCGAACTCGTCCATGTTGAGGCGGCCGAAGGGAATCGCCCCGGCGGCCTTGAGCTTGGCGGTGACGGTGGCGTCGTAAGGCGAAACGTAGCCCTTTTCCAGGTAGCGGGAGGAACAGGTGCAGGGCTCGCCGCGGGCGTTGATGTTATCCTTGAGGGCAATCGGGATGCCGCCGAGGGGAAGCGAGAGATCGGCTTCATCAGCCGCCTGCTTCGCCGCATCGAGCTTGAAGGAGAGATAGGCGCCAAGCGCCGGCTCCCTTGACTCGATCGCTCCGGCGAGGTCGTCGAGAATGTCGGAAGGCCGGATTTCACCGGCGGTGAGCTGCCGGCGCAGGTCGCGGATGGGTTGGGTGGCGAGGGACATGGCTTGGCTCAGGCGTCGGCGATCACCTTCGGGACCCGGATCTGGCCCTGGGTCTGGTCGGGGGCATTGGCGAGAACCGCGTCCCGGTCGAGCCCGGGGCGGGGGATGTCCTCGCGCATCACGTCGTGGACCGGCACCGGGTGGGCCATCGGCTCGATTCCCTCGACGTCGAGCTTCGAAAGGCTTTCGGCGTAGCTCAGAATGGCATTCAGCTGCGGCTGGAATTCCTCGCATTCGGCATCGGTCAGCTCGAGCCGGGCAAGCTCGGCGACATATCGGACATCGATGTGGTGGGTGGCCATCGCGCGGGGAGTAAAGGGGACGGAACCGACCACGGCAAGCGCGCGTCCGCCGGGGGCTTGTCAGGCCTGGATGGGCGACCTAGGATTTCCCCGATGCGCCTGATCGCCGCCCTACTCTTGATGCTGCCGACCGCGATGGCGGGCACGCCGTCGCAGGCGGAGGCCGTGCGCACCGCCTTCGAGAAATCCGCCGAGGCCTTCCAGATCAGGATGAAGCTGGCCCAGACCGATGCGGAGCGGGAGAAGCTGCTCAAGGATCGACCGGACCCGCTGCTCGCCGCGCGCCGGATGTGGAGCGTGATCGGAGGCAGCCTCGACCAGGAATGGACCCTGGAGCCCGCGGGTTGGTTTCTGCGCGTGGTGGGTCCGCTGACTGAGGAGGGTCCGGAGGGACAGGCGCTGCCGGCGATGCGGGACGAGGCGGCGAAAATCCGCGAGGCGGTCGCCCGGCACCATGTCGCCAGCAAGTCGTTGCCATCGGTTTGCCTGGGACTGGTGGCCTGCGGCGGGATGGATGAATTGGAACTGCTGAGACGGATCGCCGCGCGCAATCCGGACAAGGAGGTGGCCGGCGTTGCGGCGCTGGGCGTGGCGATGCTGGCGAAAGCCGCGGCCGATGATCCGCGGATCATGCGCGAGCGGCTCTCCATGCTTCGCAAGGCCATCATCGATGCGGCGGACGTGACCATCGACGGCGTGTCGGTTGCGGAAATGGCCGAGGAGGAACTCTACATCATCATGAACCTGTCGAAGGGCGCGACGGCACCCGAACTCGACGGGGTCGACTCCGGCGGCAGGCCGGTGAAGCTGTCGCAGCATGCCGGAAAGGTCCGCTTGTTGATCTTCTGGGAATCGACGGGCGCGGAGACCGACGGGCTGCTCGAATGGGTGGCGACCCTGCGCCGCGACGAGCGCTTCGAGGGCAAGGACTTCGAGGTGATCGGCGTCCACACCGGTCCGAACGCCGGACTCCGGAAGCTGCAAAGCAGTGGCCAGGTGGACTGGCCGAACTTCTCCGACCCCGACGGCAAGCTCGCCAAGGCCTACCGCGTCGGAATGCGTCCCACCGCCTACGTGCTCGGACCGGACCGCAAGATCCACTACATCGGCGCCACCGGGACTTTCGCCGAGCTCACCGCGGCGGCGATCCTTTCGGATCAGTAGCAGCCCTACCGCTGGCAGGCCGGACACCAGTAGGTCGAGCGCTGCCCGAGAACCGCGTGGCGGATGCTCCCGCCGCAGTTCCGGCAGGGCTCGCCGGCGCGTTCATAGACGAAGAGCTTCTGCCGGAAGTAGCCCGGTTCGCCGTCGCTGTTGACGAAGTCGCGCAGCGTGGTACCGCCCTGCTCGATCGAGGCGGTGAGAACCTGCCGGATGGCGGTGACGAGTTTTTCGAGACGCGGGCCACTGACGCGTCTCGCGGCGATCCGCGGGCGGATGCCGGCGTGGAAGAGCGACTCGCTGGCGTAGATGTTGCCGACCCCGACGACGACCGAGGCGTCCATGATGACCTGCTTGATCGGGGCACTGCGCTTGCGGCAGGCGGCGTGCAGGACGGCCGCATCGAAGCCGTCGCCGAGCGGTTCCGGGCCGAGCGAGCTGAGCAGGGGGTGGTCCAGCGGATTGCCCTCCGGCACATGCAGCACCAGGCCGAATCGTCGCGGGTCGTGGTAGCGGAGTTCGAGACCATCGGGGAGTCCGAAGACCAGATGGTCGTGCTTGCGGAACTCCTCGCCGGTTCCCGCAATACGAAGGCTTCCGGACATGCCGAGGTGGACGATGAGCGAACCCTGCCGATCGAGATCGAGGAGCAGGTATTTCCCTCGGCGCCGGACCCCTTTCACCCGGATTCCGCCCAGCGCTTCGAGGCTGTCAGGGACGGGGTGACGGAGACGGCTCTCGCGGATGAGAATGCGGGTCAACGGGCGTCCGACCAGATGCGGCTCGATGCCGCGGCGGGTGGTTTCGACTTCGGGAAGCTCGGGCATGGCATTTCAACGGAGCATGTAAACCGTGGTGGCCACCACGTGGCAGGCGCTGCCGGCGATCACGAACAGATGCCAGATCGCGTGGTTGAAGCGCATCTTTTCGCGGATGAAGAAAAAGACGCCGAAGGAGTAGCAGAGTCCGCCGGCGACAAGCCAGGCGAGACCGGCCGGGGGCAGCGCGGCGAGAAGCGGGCGGATCGCGATCACGGCGAGCCAGCCCATGCCGAGGTAGAGCGCCGTCGACCACCAGCTCTCGCGCTTGCCCCGCATGCAGGCCTTCACCGCCACGCCGACGATGGCCAGGAACCAGACGATGCCGAAGAGTGTCCAGCCCCACGCTCCGCGCAGGATCACGAGCGTGAGCGGTGTGTAGGACCCGGCAATGAGGAGATAGATGCAGGCGTGGTCGATGATCTGGAGGAAGGGCTTCAGACGCGGACAGGAGTGGGCGTGATAGATCGTGGACGCACCGTAGAGCAGAACCAGGGTGGCACCGAAGATCGAGGCGGCGACCACGCGGAGGGGATCTCCGGCCGCAACGAGGATCATGATCACCAGCGCGACGACGGCCATCACCGTTCCGAGGGCATGGCTCCACATCGACGCCCGCTCCTCGGCATGACTCTCGCAGAGGGGAGAGCGGGGCCGGAAAGGGAAGGCGGACACGGAGCGAGGCTGCGCCTCGAAGGTCCAAGTGAGAAGTTCCAAGTGCCAAAGGGGTGGCCTCCGCGCCCCGGATCAGAGAAGCTCGCGGTAAACATCCACGGTTCCTTCCAGCATGCGCTGAAGGGTGAAGGGGTTGTCCGGTTGGACGGTCGCGGGGTGGTCGAGCTGGGCTTCGATGGCCTTGGCGGCGGCCTTCACATCGAGCGGCGGGACACAGCCTTCCGGGAACAGCCGGGCGAGCTGCTCGCCGACGCCCCCGTGGTCGTAGCCGACGACGGGAACTCCCATGGCCAGCGCCTCGAGGGTCGTGCGGCCGAAGGATTCGGGTTGCGTGGTCAAGGACAGCACCACCGTCGAGATGGCAAGGATCTCGCGGAGGTCGTCGCGGTTCCCGGTGAAGGTGATTCGCTCGGTCAGGCCCTCCGCCTTCACCCGCTCAAGGACTTCCTCGAGGTAGGCGGCCTTGCGCGGGTGGGCGCCACCGACAACCACGGCGTGCACATCCGGGCGATCGGAGAGTTCATTGAGGATATCGATGAGATCACCATGGCCCTTGAGGCGGGTGATGCGCCCTGGAAGGGTGATGAGGGTTTTCCCCCGGGTTGCCGGAAAAGCGCTTTCAAAAGCGGTCAGCCAAGCGGTATCCGGCCGGAACCCGTAGGGGTAGCGCTCCGGGTCCACCCCGCGTGGAATGACCCGCAGCAAGGGCTCGGACACCTTCGGATAGTTGGTCAGCACGTATTCCTTGATGCTCTCGGACACGCAGATCACCCGCTCGCCGCGGGTCATGATCGCCGACCAGCGGTTGACCGAATAGAAGCCGTGAACGGTGGAGACGAGTCGCGGGCGCCCGCCGGGGGGCAGGTGCTTCCATGCCCTCCACACGAGCCACGCGGGGACCCTCGAGCGAACGTGGACGATGTCCGGCTTCTCGTCGCGCATCAACCGCCGGAGCCGGGGGATCAGAGCGAGGGAGCTTATGGACTTCCGCCCGACCGGCAACTCGATGTGGCGGCCGCCGTCGGCTTCGAGTTCGCCGACGAGCCGCCCGCCACCGGAAAGGACGACGGATTCGTGTCCCTCGCGGGCGAGGTGGGCGGATAGCTCCAGCGTGCCGCGCTCGACGCCGCCGGAATTGAGCTCGGGCAGGACCTGGAGGATCTTCATGGTAGGCGGCCGGGAAAGTAACGTTCAAGGACCAGAGCCGCACAGCGGTCGGCTTCCCGCAGGATGCGGGGCGGGGCGGGAAGTTCGCCGCGACCCATCCATTCGTCGAATGGAGTGATCCAGCCCTCTTCGACCAGGCGGTCGACTCCCCGCGAGACCCGTCCGGGCTTCTTCAGGGGCGTGGGGATGAGTCCGACCCTGGCGCCGCTACTAAGGCTCTCGTAGATCATCGAAATCGAATCCGAGGTGACCCAGACCTCGGCGGCCTCGGCCAGCCGTTGCGGCAACCATTCGGCACCCGTCGATCCGTGCGGGTAGCCGGCGATTCCGGGGCATGCCCGGGTGATGCGATCGAGGGTTCCCCCGGGGCTTCGCCGCGAGTCGGTGATCCGCCACGGCCGGTCGCCGCAGCGCCCGACGATGGCGTTCACCGCCTCGACCACTGCCGCTTCGTCCCAGCGGTGGATCTTTGAAGGTCCGCCGATCAGGATCAATCCGCCGTGTTTGGCGGCGTCCCCCGGGGGAGGCACCCGGTTGAGGGCACCCTTGCTGACGATCGTGTGTGGGCCGGCCTTGCCATCACCGAGATCGTGTTCGGGGATGACGCACAGGTCGAAGAACGTGGACGGAATGGTCGGCTTCATCAGGAGCACGCAGGGGGCATCGGTCCTCCGGCTGAAATCCAGCATCGGCAGGTGCGTGCGGTGGCCCGCCCCGACGATGAGCGCGGGTGATCGTTCCGGGGACGGTGAATCCAGCAGCGCTGCCAGGCCGCGCTTGTGAACCCGCCGCTTTTCCACCTCGATGGGTGTCAGTCTCCCGATTGCCTCGATCAGGCCCAGCGACTGGTTTTCGTGGCCGGCCTTGCCGTCCGTGAGCAGGAGGATGGAAAGGGGATCGGTCACTTGCGGAAACGGGGCGGGACCCAGGCGAGTTCATCGACGATCGCGAGCCAGCCGGAAGGATCGGTGGGCGTGGCGTGGCGGGAACTCCACGGCTTGCCGGCCACGCCGACCCCGACGATGGCCCGGATTCCGGCGCGCTTCGCAGCCCGGGCGATCTTCTTCTCTCCACCGAAGAGAATGACGCCGTCGAGGGGAGCGGGATGGGACTCATCGATGCGGCGCAGGGTGGCGTCGGCGTGCTCGGGCGGTTGGTCGGGATCCCATCGATGGATCGCGATCCGGTCGTTTCCGGCAAGTGCCGGATCATCGCCGAGAAGGTCGAGCCGGAGGTCCGGGCGGGAGGCGAGAAGCCGGTCGGTGATCTGGATGCGGAGCGCCGCTTCGAGATCGTGCGGCAGGCTCAGGACCATCCGCAGCGGGACGGTGGCCGCGGCGGCCTGCTCGGGGTCGATCCGGGTGAAGAGGCTGAGCGGTCGCAGCGAGTTCACCCGCCAGCGGTCGTGGAACCAGAAGACATCGGTGAGGCTCGTCCTCATGCTCGCCTCCAGCGCCGACATGATGCGCCCGACTTCCGGCTTGCCTTCCATCGGGCGCACGCCGAGGCGCCACCGCCCCGGACTTTCGGTGGCCATGCTCAGCACGGTCACGTCGGCCCGTCCGCGCTTGGCGAGCAGGGTGGGCAGGGGCGAGCAGGTGGTGAGTTTCCCGAAGAAGGGGATCGCGACCCCGCGGGCACCGGCCTTGTGATCGGCGAGCACCCCGAGCATGCCGCCATCGCGGAGGAGGGCCGCCGGCGCGTGAAAGCCATCCTTGCGGCTGAACATTTTCGCGCCGTCCATGGAGCGGCGGCTTTGAGTGAGCTGGTCGAGCAGGGGATTTCCCAGAGGACGGTAGACCCCTCCGTAGTCCGCCTCACCGACGTAGGCCTTGCACAGTCGCGTGGTCGCCTCCCAGTTTCCCATGTGGGCCATGGTCAGGATCACGCCGCGGTGCCCGGGACCGCGCCCTCCGAGGTGCTCGGTGCCCTCGGCAAGGGTGGCCTCGTGAACGGCGTCGAGGTCGAGGGTCGGGGTCTTGAGTGCCGCGAGGAAGTTGGCACCTGCCCGGCGGTAGACTTCGAGGACCAGCTCCCGGAGCTGCTCAGGGGAAGGTGCCTCGGCAACCGTGGCGATGCGGAGATTGCGCCGGACGATGCGGCGGTGGCGCGGGGTGAGCGCATGGAGCATCCGTCCTGCGGCCCGGCCCAGGCGGCAGGTGTCGGCCAGCGAAATTCCCCCGAGCACCCGCTCCATCCCGCGGAACAGGAGGAACTCGAGGCGGTGGAAGATCGTGGTTTGGGGCGGGTCGGATTCGCTCACGCGGGACCATGCTCGCCAGTGAGGCGGGATCCGGCAAGCCCGGGACTTGCACCGGCGCCATCCCCCCGACTAGTCTCCCGCCGTCACCCGTCCCTGTAGTTCAACGGATAGAACAAGGGTTTCCTAAACCTTAGATGGAGGTTCGATTCCTCCCGGGGACGCTTTTCGGCCGGCGCTTCGCCTTGTCACGCTGGGTTTGGCGTCCTTACGCTGCCCGTGCCACCGTTAGAGGAGGCAATTTGCTTTTTCCCGCCCATGCACTGGACCGAACCCGCCTCCGCCGACGACTCCCATTTCGAGCTGGAAAAGCAGCTCTGGGACGCCGCCAACCAACTCTGGGCCAATGCCGCCCTCAAGCGCTTCGAATTCCCGCCGGTCGTTCTCGGCCTGATCTTCCTCCGCTACGCCGATGTCCGCTTCCCGGCTGCCCACGAAGAGTGGGACGAGGACAAGGAGCTAGGTCGGTGGGTGAACACTCAACGGATCCATTAACGGGGTGATATGAAAGATGTGGACCGAATAAGGCGGCTGGAGGAACTCGGGTTTGTATGGAATACGCGGAAATGAAAGTTGCGCGACCTGCAGGCAGAAAACAGGAGCTTCCGGGCAGACGTGACGACGACAAAGCAGCGCGGGAGGTGGGGAACCGTTTCAAGATCCCCAAGGACTCGTTCAAGCTGGTGATCGTGCGCGATCCCACAGGCGCGGAGCTGACGGGCTCCGACGGTCTATCTCGACAAGTGGATGCGCCGTCACGCAATGGAGATGATGTCCGGAAAGAGGGTGCATGATGCCTGAGCTTCTCCACATTCAGGTGCTCGATCGCTCGCGTCACGACCGCGAGGATTTCGACTGTGGGGTGCCGGAGCTGAACGACTACCTCGCGAAGCAGGCCAACCAGGATGTGAAGCGCGGGGCCTGCGGATGCTGGGTCGCGGTGGCTTCGGAGCGGGGGCAGGAGATCCTCGGCTACTACACCTTGTCCGCCGAGGCGGTGGAAATGAGCGAGCTGCCGGAGCTGCCGAAGTCGCTCGGGCGGAAGCTGCCCCGCTATCGGCGGATCGGAGCGGCCTTGCTCGGCCGTCTGGCAGTGGCGAAGTCGGTGCAGGGCCAGCGAATCGGCGAGCGCTTGCTCTATGACGCCCTGACCCGCTGCCTTGTATCCGAGATTCCCTTCGTGGTGGTCGTGGTCGATCCGAAGGACGAGCAGGCAGTGGCGTGGTATGAACGGTTCGGGTTCCGCCCGATGAGCGGCGACCGGATGGTCGTCACGATGGTTGAACTGCGGGCCTACTTCGCCGGCTGATTGACATCGCTGACGACCGTTTCCCGATACAGCTTCAAGGCGGCCAACATTTCCTCGGTCGGCTTGCGCGGCGGGGCGTTGAGGATTTCGACGAAGCGGCGGGATTCCTCCTCGTTGAGGCGGATGACGGTGCGTTCCTCGATGACCTCGCGGGCCTTGGCGAGCAGGTGTTCCACCGTGAAGGAGGCCAGCGAGCGGCCCTCCAATGTGGCGGCGCGCTCGATGGTGTCCTTGTCGTCCGGGCTGATCCGGGCGACGAGGCGCTCGGATTTCGCTTTTTTGGTGCCCGTGCTCATTGGTGAATGTGTGCCATGGAGTCACCCATTTTGCAAGGTGGATTTCGGTGGCCTTGCCGGGTCCGGAGGGCTGTTTTCATGATGTGCGGGGGTTTCACGTTTCGGTGAAGCCGGGCTTATTGGTGAAACACGAGGGGAAATATGAGCGGCTTCACCGAAGACCAACTGATCGAGCAACCGCCGATCCAGCTCAGGCGAGCCGATTGTGCCTCGATCTGAGGAACTCGGTGAAAGCCGGTCGGCGGACTGGTCTGTCGAGGCTACCCTTGGCGGCATATCGCCACGTGTGGTGAGAAGCGGACTGTCGCCATGGCAGAGATTGCAATCGACGGCGGATTCGTTTTCACGGAATTCGTGTAACCTGAGAAACATGGCAATCAGCGCGGATGGGGAGTTGCTGCGCTGGCCGAGGATTTGGGGCTGCCCGGCACGACACCAGCGTTTCCCGGCGGCTGCGAGACGATTCTGAGCGAAGACTTGTCGGACGGAGCCAGCTACTTCGGAATCAGGGTGGAGAGTCCCTTCGAGGGTCTTTCGTGGAACTGAGGGAGCGTTTCGAGCCTGCGGTGTTCCGCGCAAGGTGCTTGATGGAATCCTAGTCTGTGGTATTTGGATTCCATGAAGACGACCGTTGATATTCCCGAGGACGCGCTGCGAGATGCCATGCGGTATGCCAAGGCAAGGACGAAGCGGGAGGCGATTCTGACGGCGATCGAGGAGTTCAACCGCCGGAAGCGGGTGGAGGATTTGGTGGCGAATTTCGGCACCTTGGATTTTGCGAGCAATGACGAGATTGAAGCGGGCGACCTGGAGGAGATGGCGGCGCGCTCGACGGAAAGGAGCGGGAGGTGAGTTCCCTGATTCTGATCGACAGTTCGGTCTGGGTGGAGGTGGCGCGGAAAGGCGGGGACAGCCCACTGAAGGATGAAGTGGGTGAATTGCTGAGCGCCGGGCGTGCGGCGATGTCGTGGCCGGTATGGGTGGAGTTGTTTCAAGGGGCGAAGGGCAAGCGGGAAGAAGAGAACCTGAAGGGGTGGAGGGACCTGAGCCAGTGGCTTGAGTTTGAAGCGGGCTGCTGGGCAGAGACCGCGACGGTTGCGCGTCGCTGCCTGCGGGCAGGCGTGAACGTGCCCCTCGGCGATGTGCTCGTGCATGCCTGCGCCCGTCGATACGATGTCGGGCTGCTGGAGCGCGACCGGCATTTCGCGCTGATCCGTGAAGCAATGGGAGCGTGAACGATGTCCCTGGCTGATCGGGCTGGAGCGGCGTGTCCGAATCCACCTCAACGCCGGAGTCGGAGGGTCTTCAAGTAGGGCTCACCGGTGAAATCGGGTGGCATGGGCACGGATTCGATCAGGAAGTCGCGGGGCAGGGAGTCCAGCAGCTGATTCCGAAAGGTCGTTTCCGTGAGCTGGCGGCAGTTGGTGCAGGCGAGGATGGTGCCGGTGTCTGCGAGGCACCTCTCGGCGAGGGCGGCGAGATGTCCGTAGTCGGTTTCGACACGGAAGACCTTGCCGTCCTGGTCGCGGGAGAAGGTCGGGGGGTCGAGGATGATGGTGTCGAAGCGACGGCCCTGCTTCGCGAAGCGGCGGAGCCAGTGGAAGGTGTCGCCTTTGCAGAAGTAGTGGTCGCTGGGGTCGATGGCGTTGAGTTCGAGGTTGCGTCGGGCCCAGTCGAGGTAGGGCTGGGACAGGTCGAGCGTGGTGGTGATCGCGCCGACCGAAGCGGCGGCCACCGAGAAGGCGCCGGTGTAGGCGAAGGTGTTGAGCACCCGGGCGTCGGCTTGGGTTTGCTCGATGAGCCAGCGGCGATTGCTCCGCTGGTCGAGGAAGATGCCCTGCGAGTAACCGGAGGAAAACGAGACCTCAAAGCTCAGGCCATTCTCGCGGATGGTGAACGGCTCGGTGCATTCCGGACCGGTGACGTGAATCGGCGACTCTTTCTGATGCTGGTCGAGACGCTTGTGGTAGATGGTGCGTCCGGTTTCCAACAGCGCGTCCCGCATCTCCGTCGGAATCGAGTCGCCGCGGGTGGAAACCAGCCAGCGGCCGGCGAAGGCGTCGATCTCGAGTCCGTCGAGTCCGTCGCCTGCGCCATCGAAGACCCGGAAGGCGTCGGTCTGGTCATCGGGTAGCGGCTGGCGCCGATCGAGCGCCGTCTGCACGAGATCTCGCATGGGGGCATTGCCATGGCGGAGATGAGCGTTAGCATCCAGCCCGAAATGAGCGACCTCACTTCCCTCCTCGATGAAGCCGCCGCGGCGGGTCACCTGCTTTCCAGCTCCCGCGAGAACATCGACCTTCTGCTGGCCGGTGCGGCCGGCCCCCTGGCCGAGACCGCCATCCGCCAGCTGGCCGAGGCCGGTGAGTGGGAGGAACTCAACGACCGATTCTTCAAGACGCTGGCCTTCGGCACCGGTGGCCTGCGCGGTCGGACGATCGGCGGGGTCGTCACCGAGGTCGAGCAGGGCGATGGCGGGCCGAACGGGCGCCCCGAGCATCCCTGCGTCGGTACCGCGACGATGAACTTCTTCAACGTGTCGCGGGCGGTGCGCGGCCTGATTGCCTACACCCGCTCGGCGGTCGGTGAGGGCCGGAAGCCCAAGCTGGTCTTTGCTCATGACACCCGCCACTTCTCCCGCGACTTCGCCGAGTACTGCGCGAGGGTTTCGGCCGAGCTCGGGACGGATGCCTATCTTTTCGAGGATGCCCGCTCGACGCCGCAGCTCTCGTTCATGGTCCGCGAGCTGCGGGCCGATGCCGGGGTGGTGCTGACCGCCAGCCACAACCCGTCGCACGACAACGGCTTCAAGGCCTACTTCAACGATGGCGCCCAGATCGTCGAGCCCCATGCCTCGGGGATCATCGCGGCGGTGAATGCGATCGAGAGCGAGGTGTACGAACCGCTGCCCGCCGACCAGCAGGGAAGCGTGACGGTCCTCGGAGCCGAGGCGGATCGCCGCTACATGGACAAGCTCAAGTCGCTGCTGATGCAGCCGCAACTTCTGGAAGGAAAGTCGGCCAAGGTGGTCTTCACCAACCTTCATGGCACGGGCGGACAGATCACGGTGCCGATGCTCAAGGAACTCGGTTTCGAGGTGCTCACGGTGGCCGATCAGGATGTGCGCGACGGGCGATTCCCGACCGTCGCCTCACCCAATCCGGAGAATGCCGCCGCGTTGCAGATGGGGGTGGATCTGGCGGAGAAGGAGAGCGCGGAGATCGTGATCGGCACCGATCCGGACAGTGACCGCATGGGTGTGGTCGCGCGCGACGGAAACGGTGAGATGCGTCTGCTGACCGGCAACCAGATCGGCTCGCTGATGTGCTGGTATCGGTCGAAGACCGCCTTCGACATCGGCTGGCTCAACGACACGACAAGGGCGCGGGCGGTGATCGTGAAGACCTTCGTCACGACCGAACTCCAGAGTGCGATCGCCGCAAAGTTCGGTCTCGGCGTGGTGAACACGCTGACCGGTTTCAAGTACATCGCCTCGAAGCTCGGGAAGTACGAGCAGGCGATTCCCGCGGACAAGAAGGGTGGCGACTACCGGGATCTCGACGAGGATACGACCCGTGCGCTGCGCCTCGAGTATTCCCGCTTCTTCCTCTTTGGCGGCGAGGAAAGCTACGGCTACCTCGGCTGCGACTTTGTCCGGGACAAGGATGCCAATGGAGCAGCGGTGATGTTCGCCGAGGTGGCGGCCTACGCGAAATCGGTCGGAACCACCCTGCCGGATCTGCTGGACGACATCTACGCCGAGTATGGCTACCATGAGGAGAGGGGTCGGGCCATGGTGATGGAAGGCGCCGATGGTGCGGCCAAGATCCAGGCGCTGGCCGCCTCGTATGCCGAGTCGCCGCCGACCGAGCTGGATGGGGCGGCGGTCGAGAGGTTGCGGGACTTCGCCAGCCAGGATCTGTTTGATGAGGAGGGGGACGAATTGCCGAAAGAGAAGATGATCTTCATCGATCTTGCCGACGGTCGTTCGTTCGCGGTGCGACCTTCCGGAACCGAACCGAAGATCAAGTTCTACCTTTTCGGGAAGGATGCGCCGTCGGAGGATCTGACGGCATCGAAGGCGAAGGTGTCCGGCGGGCTGGACTCGCTTTGGTCGGCGATCGAGGCCGATGCGGAACAGCGGATGGCATGAAGGGGGATTTGGAGTGCGGTGGCTCGCCACCGCTTTGGTGGGCGAGCTTGCGAGCGTGGCGGGGGACGTGCCGGTTGGGCGGATCGACGTTCGTGCGGGTGGCATTTCGCCGAGGTGGCTCGAAAGCGGAGGCAAGCCTCCGCACTCCAAAATGATGAGGGCGATGCTTTTCAAATGGCTGGCGGTGCTCGTTGCGGGCGCCGCCATGGCGCTGCTGGTTCCGCCCTTCGATTTCGGAGGGCTGGTCTGGCTGGTCATGCTGCCCTTGATGGCCACGCTGTGGACGCTGAAGGGCAAACGGGCGGGATGGAAGGGCTTCGGCTACGGCTGGTTGGCAGGGTCGGCCTGCTTCCTGATCACCTTCCACTGGCTGACCGAGGTCACCGGTGTCGGCTGGGTGGTGGTGGCCCTCTACCTTGCCCTGTATCCGGCCTTGTGGGGCATGTTTGCGGCGACCTGGGGAAATCCGTGGCGGGAGCAGGAGAACCGGAGCGAGAGCGGGATCGAGAAGAGGATGCGCGAGCGCACGGGCTCGGACTTGAGACCGCTGCGGGATTCGATGCGCTCGATGGGTTTCGCCTTCGCGCTGGCGGGATTCTGGTGCGGTACCGAGTGGCTGCGCGGCTGGGTCTTTACCGGCTTTGGATGGAACACGCTCGGCGTCGCGTTTCACCGGACACCGGTCCTGGCGCAGTCGGCCGACCTGCTGGGCATCTGCGGGCTGTCGTTTCTCCCGGTCTTTTTTCAGGCGGTCCTCCTGCAAGTCGCGCGTCGGTTGTTCCTCCAGGCCCGGGGCGAGCGCCGGGGATTGCGGATCGACTTCGGTGTGACGGCGGTGCTGCTGGCGCTGGCCTTTTGCTACGGCGTGTGGCGGATCGATCAGATCGGCGGACGGGACGGTGCGAGGCTGAAGGTGTTGCTGGTGCAGTTGAACATTCCCCAGGAAGCCGCGCGACGGTTGTGGACGCCGGAGGAAATCCACATGGGCTACGAAGATGAGACGCTTAAAGCCCTGAAGCGGATCGAGGAAGCCGACGCGGCCCGGATCGACGAGGAGATGGTCGAGGGCGGCGCGCTGGAGCTTTCGACGCCCGACTGGATCATGTGGCCGGAGTCGGCGCTGGTTGGCCGGATCCTGCGGATCGAAGACGGGAGTTGGGGAACATGGGGAGAGAACCTGGAGACGATGGGCCGGGTGATGGATGAGGGGGAGTTCACGCTGGTGATGGGGCTCAACGAAGTGGAGGGCGAGGTGATGGGTGAGCAGATGGTGGAGAAGGCGGGCGGTCGGATCTGGAACTCGCTGGTGATGTTTGATCCCGAGTTGGAAATGCAGACCTTCCGCAAGCGCCACCTGGTCATCTTCGGCGAATACATTCCGCTGGTGGAGCAGGTTCCGCTCTTGCAGAAGATCTACGAGCAGCAGTCGGGAGCCCAGTACGGCGGAGCGTATTCGCGAGGGGAAAGCCTGGAGCCGTTGAAGGCGGAGATTGATGGTCGGGACGTCGGACTGATCCCGAGCGTCTGTTTCGAGGATACGGTTCCGCGCCTGATGCGGAAGTTTGTCCGCGGCGGACCGCAGTTGATCCTGAACGTGACCAATGATGGCTGGTTCAAGGACAGCCCCGGGGCGGCACAGCATTTCGCCAATGCTAGGTTCCGGTCGATCGAGTTGCGTCGGCCGATGGTCCGCTGCGCGAACACCGGCGTGAGTGCGGCGGTGGATGCCATCGGCACGACGGCTCATCCCGGGACCGGCGAGCCGCAGGAGTTGCGGGATGAAAGCGGCAACCACATCACCCGTGGATCCCTGTTGGTGGATGTGGTGATTCCCGACCAGCCGGGATGGTCGCTCTACATGCTGATCGGAGATTGGGGCGTGATCGGCCTGGGGGTGCTGGGGCTTGGTGTCGGATGGAGGCTCGGAAGTAGGTGATGACCTGGCGATGGACGGATCGGGTGGCGTTGGGGTGTTTCGTGATGTCCTTGCTGCTGCTGCTCGCATTCCATCTCTCTCCGCTGTTCGTGGAACAGCGGGGTGTGGGATCGGAGGAAGTCACCTATGGCTGGATGGTCTGGCCTGCGGTTGTCGGAGACCTCGTCGATTTCGAGAATATCGACGTCGAAATCGCCGGGCCGTCATTCGCGCTGGTGCTCGGCGTGGCGCTTGCGCTGACCTCGCCCTTCGTGATCCCAACGCTTTCGCGAAACCGGGTGCTATGGTGGTTCATGCTTCTCGCTTCGGGCCTGCTGGTGACGGGGCTGACCGGGATTCTGGGCTCGATCATGTTCAGAGACGATCCGTTGATGGGCAACGATCATCTTGGGGTGGGCTATCTCTGGGTGATGACGTTCCCGCTCCCACACCTGATGGGTGTCTTGTTCGTGAGGCAGCGGCCGGTCGTGACCAAGTAGGAAGATGGGGCGGAGTGCCGCTCTCCGAGCGCCATGACGGGGCTGGTCGGCTTTCAGCCGACTCGGGTGGCATGATTCAAATCGTGAGTCCCATCCGTTTCCTTCGATCCCGCCGATTCCCGCGACGTGGACGTCGCCACGCCCCGTCATGGCGCTTCCATCCTTCGCCAAGGCTTCGGAGGACAGGTGGAAAGCGCCACTCCGCTTGCGAAGCGGCGGGTGGGCTGATAGGCAGACCCCGTGGCGGCGCAGAGCGATGTCAGGGCAGTGCTTCAGTATGTTCCCCAGTTCCGGGGGAAGGTCTTCGTCGTGCTCATCGAGGCCGGCCTGTTGCCCGAGCCGGCCGTGGCGGAAACCCTGCTCGATCTGGCAGCGCTCGAGTCGGTCGGCGTGAAGCTCGTGCTCGGCGTCCTCGGCGGCGACATGAAGGACCTCTACGACTGGACGCTCGAGTGCGAGATCAAGGCGGCTCGTCTTTCGCATCCGCTCGGCGACCCGGCGGCGCTCGAGGAGGCGAAAGGCATCCTGGCTCGGGGCCAGACGGTGGTGGCGGATGCGTCGTCGAACGATCCGCTGGACCCCCAGGTGGTGGATTTCACGCTGGGAATCGGTGCGGTGAAGCTGATCGCGCTGCTGGAGGAATCCATCCTCATCGATGGCGAACCGGTGCCGGCGGTTCCGGCATCCGAGGCGGATGCCATGGCCGCGGGAGGCAAGGTGACGGGTGCCGCGTTGCTGAGGGCCGCGGCGGAGGCCTGCCGGCGGGGTGTGTCGCGGGTCCATGTGCTCAACGGGCGGCGGCAGGGCGTACTGGTCGACGAGCTTTTCTCCAACGAGGGCGTGGGAACGATGATCCACGCCGATGCGTATCGCGAAATCCGCCCGCTGCGGGACGAGGACATTCCGGAACTGCTCGGCATGATCGGGCGGGTGGTCCGCCGCACGAAACTGGTACCGAGAAACTACGAGGACATCCTTGCGAGGATCGACGAGTATCACGTGATGACCATCGACGGCAACGTGGTGGGCTGCGTGGCCCTGCACCACTACGATTCATCCGAGCTTGCCGAGGTGGCCTGTCTCTACGTGAAAATGGCCCACGAGGGCCGTGGCTACGGTGCGGATCTGGTGCGTCATGCCGAGCGGGTCGCCGCTGACGCAGGGGTCGCGGGGGTGTTCGCCCTGACCAATCGATCGGCCGGATTCTTCCGGGATCAACTCGGATACGCGGAGGGCGGCAAGGAGGATCTGCCGGAGAGTCGTCGACGGCAGTTGGAGGAAAGTGGACGGGACTCGCGGGTCTTTCTCCGGCAACTCGAGGGGACATGAAGACCTGGCTGCTTGGAGAGCCGGGAGGTGCGGAACTGCTGCACGACCGTGCGCTGACCCACGGCCTCGGGGTGTTCGAGACCCTGTTGGCGGTGGACGGCCGGCTGGTGAGGGCGGACCTGCATCTCGAGCGCCTGAGGTCGGGATGCGCGCGGCTGGGAATTCCCGCCCCGGAGGAGAAGGCGGTGCTCGCCGGGTTGGAGCCGGTGCTTGCCGAAATCGTGGCGCCCCGGATGCGGGTGCGGGTGATGCAGACGGCCGGTCCGGGCGGGCTTCGGGAACTTGCCGGCGGCTCGCCACGGACGCTGCTCTCGATCGAGGCGCTCGGTTCCGTTTCCTCAACCATCGCGGTGGCGACCTCGCCCTGGCCGCGAAACGAAGGCTCGCCGCTCGCCGGGGTGAAATGCTCGAGCTACGCCGAGAGCCTGGTCGCGCTGGACCACGCCCGGCGGGCCGGGGTCGACGAGCTGATCTTTCCCAACACCCGGGGAATGCTCTGCGAGGCGGCCACCGCCAACGTCTTTGTGATCAAGGATGGAAACCTCGTGACCCCGCCGCTGGCCTCGGGTTGCCTGCCCGGGACGACCCGGCAGCGCGTGATCGAATGGGCACCCGGGCTCGGGATCGAATGCGAGGAACGGCCCGTGACGATGGACGAGGCCAGGCAGGCCGAGGGGCTTTTCCTGACCTCCTCGACCCGCGGCGTGGTGTGGGTTCGGCAGTGGGATGACCGGGTTTTCCTCGATCGACGCCTGGCGGATCTTTGCGCGGCCGAGTTCGAGCGTTCGCTGGCAGGCGATTGAATTGCGCGGGAAATCCGATTTTCCCATGGATTCGCCAAGGGGGGTGTCATTAGGCTGACGCCGAACTCAGAACCAACCATGTCACGTCCAGTCACGCTATTCACCGGTCAGTGGGCCGATCTGCCCGCTGAGAAACTGTTGCCGAAAGTCAAGGAGATGGGCTTCGACGGCGTCGAGCTCGCCTGCTGGGGCGATCACTTCGACGTCCAGGCCGCCCTCAATGATCCCGACTACATCCCGGCCCGCTGGGAGCTTCTCAAGAAGAACGACCTCGGCTGCTACTCGATCTCGTCGCACCTCGTCGGCCAGGCGATCTGCGATCCGATCGACGAGCGCCACCAGGCGATCCTGCCCGAGCACGTGTGGGGCGACGGCGATCCCGAGGGGGTCCGCCAGCGCGCCGCGCAGGAGATGATCGACACCGCCAAGGCGCTGCGGAAATTCCTCGATGCCGGCAAGGAATACATGTCGGGCCGCACTCCGGGCAACGGCAAGGCGGTGGTCAACGGCTTCACCGGTTCGTCGATCTGGCACGCGCTCTATGCCTTCCCTCCGACCAGCCAGGAATATCTCCAGGCGGGTTTCGACGACTTCGCCAAACGCTTCGGTCCCATCCTCGACGCCTTCGACGCCGAGGACGTCTATTTCGGCCTCGAGGTCCATCCGACCGAGATCGCCTTCGACATCGCCAGTGCCGCCCGTGCGATCGAAGCGGTCGGTGGGCACAAGCGCTTCGGCTTCAACTACGATCCAAGCCACATGGGCTATCAGGGCGTCGATTACGTGAAGTTCATCCGCGAGTTCGGCGACCGGATCCACCACGCCCACATGAAGGACGGTTGGTGGGGTCACGGCAACGGCGACGTGGGCGTCTTCGGCGGTCACACCGACTTCGGTGACGCCCGCCGCTACTGGGATTTCCGCAGCGTCGGCCGCGGCGACATCAACTTCGAGGAGGTCATCGTCGCGCTCAACGACGTCGGCTACAGTGGACCACTTTCCATCGAGTGGGAGGACGGTCGCATGGATCGTTTCCACGGGGCCGCCGAAAGCTGCGCCTACACGAGAAGCATCGATTTCCCGGTCAACAAGGCGGCCTTCGACGCGGCCTTCGACAAGTCCAACCAGTGAGTTGGTAAACGCTGAAAAACTGAAACGCTGAAATTCTGAAAGTTATGTCAAACGCACCATTGAGAGTCGGAATGATCGGGGGTGGAGGGGGAGCCTTCATCGCCAACCCGCACCAGAAGGCGATCCACTTCGACGGAACCCGCCGCGTGACCTCGGTCGCGCTGCACCCGGATCCGGAAATCGCCATGAACGAGGCCGAGAACTGGCCTTACCCGGTGAAGGGCTACAAATCCTACGACGACATGTTTGCCGACCAGGCGAACCTGCCCGACGACGAGAAGATCGACTACGTGCTGATCGTGACGCCGAACTTCGTCCACTTCGATCCCGCCATGAAGGCGCTCGAAGCGGGCATCCCCGTGCTTTGTGAAAAGCCGCTGACGACCGACCTGGAGAAGGCCGACCAGTTGGTCGCCAAGGCGAGGGAGAAGAACGTGCCCTTCGCGGTCGCGCACACCTATCTCGGCCACTGGACCAGCTGGTTCATGCGCTTCATCGTGAAGAGCGGCCTGATCGGCGAGGTGCGCTGGGTGGATTCGTACTACATCCAGGGCTGGCTCGCGAACAAGCTCGAGGATTCCGGTCAGATGCAGGCCGAGTGGCGGACCGACCCGAAGAAGGCGGGCGGCAGTGGCTGCGGCGGCGACATCGGGACCCACGCGATGATGCAGCTGCGCTACGTCACCGGACTGGAAATCGAGCGGGTTTCGGCACGGCTCGAGAAGTTCGTCCCGGGGCGCCCGATCGATGATCACTTCACCGTCTATTGCGACCTCAGCAACGGCGGCAAGGCGCTGGTCCGTGCCTCGCAGATCTGCATCGGCCACCTCAACGACCTCGGCATCATGGTCGCCGGCACCAAGGGTGCCATCAAGTGGCGCCAGGAGGAACCGGAGCAGATCACCGTGCTGGTCGACGGCCAACCGGACCGCACCTACTGGCGCGGAGCGGTGTCGGCCAACGACGGTTTCCTCGGGGACGTGCCGGACTGGCTGCTCAACGAGCCGACCATCCCGCCGGGCCACGGCGAGGCCTTCCACGATGCCTTCGCACGCCTCCACCGCGAGTTCGAGAAGACCGTGCGTGCCTACCAGGCGGGCGAGGAGTGGAGCTGCGACGGCGAGAAATACGCCAACATCGACGACGGACGGATGGGTCTGGCCTTCATCGACGCCTGCCTCAAGTCCAGCGACGCCGATGGTGCCTGGGAGGCGGTCTGCAAGGGCTGAGAACTCCGCCGCAACACCTCCGCCCCTGCCGCGCCCGTTCGCGGCAGGGGCTTTTCGTTTGGGGTCCGTGACTCTTGTCGCACCGCGGCACAGGGGAGTCTGATGCCCCCTTCCGAGGAACTTTTTGGTGAATGCTGGAACGGGGCCGGCTTCCGGGGTGGTGCCGCGGTGTGCAGGGAAGTCTCCTGGGAACTTGGGGAAGACGGGCGACCGAACGCATTGACACCGGTCCATGGCTTCCTAACCTCGGAGAGTCCATGAAACCGGTGATGAAACGTCCTATGAGGGCCGTGCTCCGCAGTATGATTTGCTTGTCGATCGTGGGGGTGGGCTTAGCCAGCGAAGAAGAAGATGCCCGGATCGCTGCGATTCAGAAGAACTTGGGGACTTTCAAGAAGATCGAACTCAAGACCGATCCCGGCAGCGGCAGACCGATTCCCTTTCAGATCGAACTCAACAAGGATGTCATCGTCCACGACGGTTTGCGACTCTCTGGCTTCCGGTTCACCGTCGACCGGGACGAGAAGTTCGGCCCTAAGCGCGATCAGCACTTTGCCTGGTATTTCATTGTCCCCGCCAATGCTGGATTCAAGTCGTGGTATGTCGTCAAATCGGAAGGCAAGATGCGGGGATTCCACGCATTCCGCGAGCGCGACCCCGGAGCCTTCAGGGGGCTGGACAAGGTTCCTCCGAAAGACAAGGGGATGCTGATTCTTCAACTGCTTGGGGGCAGCCGGTTTGTCGATGGCGATGAGTATGTGATGTGGTTTGGCTTCGACGAAGCCAGCGTTGAGCCACGCGAGACCACCGTTTGTCTTGGATTCACCCCAGACGATGACACCAACAGCTTTCTGGGACTCGAACCCATCGACGAAGAGCCGTGATCGATTGGCATCGGCAAAGCGACCACCTGTTCCCGCTCAAGCGGGAAACCGGCATTACGGAGAGCGTGTGCCGCAAACACTGTCGGCCCGCGCTCGCTGAAGATCCCCTGGAGGACGCCCCGCGAACATCCAGGGTAGGACAGCCCTGCGCTGCGAGCCCGTCGGGGGGCTTGGAGCGATGAGCTCCATCTTGTCCCGACCCAAAACCTTCCCAGAATCATGAAAATGGATCGTTTCTCACGACTTGGATCCGTGGCGATGGCCGCCTTCATACTGGGTGTGGCAGGGGCGGCTCATGCCCAGGGTGAAGATGTCCAAGCGCAGTTCGCGCGGGCCCACAAGCTCATCAACGAGGGAAAGGCGGACCAGGCATTGCCCATTTTGGAGACGCTGCGCAAGAAGCCGGAGGCCGTTAGCGAAACCGGCCTGGCACGCGTTCAAGATCTGTATGGAGTCTGCCTGTTGAACAATGGCAGAACGGATGATGCGATTGAGGCCTTCAGCGATGGGAAGGAGATCTATGAAGGGCTCAAGCCTTCGGATCGGGAGGGGTATGATGGCTTGTTGCTGAACCTGAGCATCGCACAGAGGGCTGCGAAGCGGTTTGAAGGTGCCGAGAAGACCCTGCTGAAGTTGTTGGAACTTGTAGAAGAGCAACGTTCGACGAAGCCGGCCTGGTTCGTCTTGGGTGAACTGGCGGCACTACACGAAGAGGCCGGAGACCTCGACCGCGCGCTGACCCGTATCCAGGCAGCCCTGGATGCTCTACATCGGAGCAATTCCGAGGATCACGAGAGCGAGGCACGGATGTATGGGGCCCTCACCGACTACCTGACGAGAAGAGGGGATGTCGCCGCATCGATGCGTAGTGGCGAGAAATGGGTGGCGGCTGCGCGGCGGGCCTACCCCCCGGAAGACCCCAATCTGGCCGCCGCGCTGCAGAGTTGTGGCCGGGCACTTGAGAGGGTCGAAAGAATCAAGGAGGCGAATGACTTGTTCGTCGAAGCCATGGAGATTTACCGCAACGCTTCGGGAGGAAGCAGCTTGCCGGGCGAGACACCGGTGTTCATGTGCATGGTTTCGCTCGCTGGAACAAAGCTGCGTCTCGACCAGTTCCGTGAAGCGGAGGCTCTGCTCAGTGAGTCCGAGCAGGTGCTGAATCGCATCCCGGGCAACACCATGCCGCTTGCCGGTTACTGGCACGACTGCTGCCGCCGGCTCTACATGGTCATGAACGATCCGGAGAAGACCCTCCACCATGCCGAGGAGTCGCTGGCCTGCTACCGGAAGGCTTACGATGAAGACAGTCCCATGGTGAAGGATGCACGCCGAACTCTCGCCCTCATGTATGAGAAGCTGGGTCGCCAGGAAGAGGCGGACCGTATGGGCGAGGGTTTGGATGGGACCTACGCCAATCAGGATGAACTGCGACAGATCGAGGGCCGCGGCTGGAACGCGTTCATGGAGGGCGATTACGCCGCCGCGGAGAAGCTTTTCACCGAGTTGTACCAGAGGGTGCTCAGGGAGCACGGGGAGGATCATCCATGGGTCGCCGCCGCACTCTTCGGCTTGCTCAACACCTGCCACGCCACAGACCAGGATGAGAAGGGGGCCAGCATCTATGCGCGTCTCGGGGATTTCATGAAGTCGCATGAGGACCGGCTGGATTCACGCATTGCCCGCGATGCTTATCTGGGTTTGGCCATCATGGGTCACAAGTTGAAGAAGCGCGAGGAGGCGAAGGCGTGGACGACGAAATACTACCTGAACCATGAGCGGCAGATGAACGCGGTGCTCTCGGTGGGGACGCATCAGCAAAGACTCCAGTTTGCCGCCAGCCGGGATCCCTACCACCTCTTCGCCACCCTGAATGCTCCGCGGGCCCTGGCAACCGTGGTGTTGCGGCTGAAGGGAGTGGTCATGGATTCGCTGCTGGAGGAGCGTCGCTATGCGCTGATGAGCAAGGATCCCAAGCACAAGGAATCCATCACGGAGCTTGCCCGCCTCAAGGAGGATTACCGGAAACTCACGTTCTCGAGGGACCCCCAGGCAGCCCGCGACGCTGAGGAGATCAAGGCGCGCATCGAGGGGGTGGAACAGGATATTGCGGGCCTGGGCACCTCCGCTGGCGTGACCCGCCGGGCCTTGCGGGTGAAGATTGAGGATGTTCAGGGAAAGTTGCCTGACGATTCACTCCTCATTGAGTTCATCCACTACCACGACGCCCGGCGTGTCCTCTGTTACGGCGCAATATTGATTCCACCAGCAGGCGAGGTGAAGTGGGTGCCGATCGGTCAAGGTGATGAACTCGACAGCTATCTGAAGGGCTACAAGTTCATTGGCAACCACTTCGGGAACCCGGCGATGATGGAAGCGTCCGCCCGGAAGCTTCACAGCATTTTGTGGGAGCCCGTCGAGAAGCACTTTCCCAAGGGGACGAAGCGGCTGATTCTCAGCCCCGACAGTGAACTGTGTTTCGTGTCATTCGCGACGCTCTTGAACGCCGGCGACGAGTTCCTCAGCGAGCGCTACGACATCCAGTATGTCGCAAGCGGCCGGGACCTGCTGCGTCAGCCCTATCGTGATGAGATGGAGCGGAGCCGGAAGACGATGACCATCTTTGCGGATCCTGAATATCTCCTTGATTCGTCCGGTGGGGATGGCGCCCGGTGGATGGCGCCACTGCCTGGAGCCCGGGAGGAAGGCGAGGCCCTCAAGGCCATGGCGGAAGGCTGGGGCTGGAAGGTCGATCTCTTCACCGCCGAGCAGGCCGATGAGCAGACGATGCGGGCTTTGCAGGCGCCTCGCATCCTTCACTTGGCCACCCACGGGTTCTATCTGGACGACATGCCCCATCCCGGCAAGCAGAGCGAACAGGCCAATCCCATGCTGAAGAGCGGATTGGCTCTGGCTGGCGCGGAAAACACTTTCAAGGCATGGCGCTCGGGGAAGGTCAACGATCCCAGCCGGGACGGCATTCTGATGGCCGATGAGCTTGGCGACCTCGACTTGCGCGGCAGTTGGCTGGTGTGCCTTTCCGCCTGTCAGACCGGCAGTGGCGAAGCCAAGTCAGGACAGGGCGTGCTGGGTCTGCGCCGGGGGTTTGTCGAGGCTGGCGCGCAACACCTGATCAGCACGCTGTGGCCCATTCCCGACGACACGACGGTGCCGATGATGAAGGACTTCTACACCGAGCTGGCGATCAACCAGGATCCGCCGCTGGCGCTCTCCCGGGTGCAGCGCGACTGGCTGGTCAGGCTGCGCGACAAGCACGAGAGCCCCGGCCTCGCGATCATCAAGGCGGGAGCATTTATAACAAGTTCCTATGGCGCTCCGTGAAGCAGTAACTGATCTCAACACTTCAAGGGCTGAGAACTCCGCTTCAGCACCTCCGCCCCTGCCGCGGTTCTGCCGCGGCAGGGGTTTCTGTTTGGAGTGTGGCGGCAAGCCTCCGCACTTGCTCCAAAACCTTGTGGAGGTCGGCCTTGAATGGTAGCGCTCTGGAGCCGTCGAATCACGCGTTCTCACAAGCTCTTATGAAAACCACACTCCTTCTTCCGCTGGGTCTTGCCATTGCTGCCGGACTGATCGCTGCCTCACCCAAGAAGGAAATGCCACCGGCCGGGGCGCTTGAGAAGATTGTCGAGTCGCTGCCGGCGAAGCCCTACGCCAAGCCGAAGCAGAAGAGAAAACTGCTGGTCTTCTCCAAGACGGCGGGCTTCCGCCACAAGTCGATCGCCACCGGCAAGGTGGCTCTGGAGGAAATGGGAGAGAAGACCGGGGCCTTCGAGGCGGTCATCAGCGATGACCTCGCCAATTTCGAACCGGACAAGATCGGCCGGTTCGACGCCATCCTTTTCCTCAGCACGACCCAGAATGTCTTCAAGGGGGCGGAGAATGAAAAGGCGCTGCAGGAAAGCCTGATGAGCTTCATCCGGAGCGGGAAGGGGTTCATCGGCATTCACGCCGCCACCGACACCTTCTACAACTGGCCGGAGTATGGCGAGATGATCAACGGCTACTTCGACGGGCATCCGTGGGGTGCCGGCACGCCGGTGCACATCTTCGTCGAGCCCGGCAAGGAGGAGCATCCGCTTGCGGCCATGTTCGAGGGCGAACCTCTGGAATTCAAAGAGGAGATCTATCAGCTGAAGGATCCCTACGATTCCTCGAAGGTCGACATGCTGCTCCGTCTCGACCGCGAAAAGAGCGCGGAGGTCAAGGGCATCAAGCGCAAGGACAACGACTTCGGGGTCGCCTGGGCCAGGAACTGGGGCGAGGGTCGCGTCTTCTACTGCTCGCTCGGCCACAACCACCACATCTACTGGCACCCCAAGGTGCTCCGGCATTACCTCGCCGGCATCCAGTGGGCGCTGGGCGACTACGAGGTCGAGGTCGCGAAGTGATTCACGAGTTGGGCGGTCGCACCACGCGCGGCCGCGGTTTTCTCGGCTCCGCGGGTCCGGGTGCGGGTTGCCGCGGTTGCGGCTGAGCCTGGGGTGACGGCTTGCGCACGGGTGGTGCGGGGATGGACTTTCGGCCGGTCGCCGCATCGTCGAGGGTCCGCTGGTCGACCTCGACGGTGCGGAAGGTGTATTTGGGATCGAGATCAGAGACGACTTCCCGCATCTTCTGCTGGAGTTCCGGTTCGCCGTAGAATGGTCCGGAGCCGGGGCCTCCGCCGGTGTGGGTCTCGAGGAGCAGCAGTTCTCCCTTGCTCAGGAGAAATGAAGGATGCCCGGAGTCGCCTGAAATGAGGCTCTTGCGTCGCTCGGGAGAAAGCCGGTCGTCGAACTGGAAGTGCAGCCAGTTGGGGCCCATGTTGCGAATCTGGTGGAAATACAGCTTCCGTTTCTGTTCGGTGACGAGCGCCGTGGCACCGACCAGCAGGCTTTGGTAGTCGTCGCGGGCTTTCGGCAGGGGGTAGCGGCGGATCTCCGGCGGCAGCGGCCGATCGAGAAGTCCGATGGCGACGTCGCAGCGGAGGCCCCGATCCGTCAATTTGACGACCTTCTCTACCGTGCGGGCGTGGCGCCGCCCGGTCCGGTCGTGGAAGACCAGATCCTGGCCGGCCGGCCGGATGTAGTGGGCTGCCATCACCACGTGGCGGGGCGTGATCACCGTTGCCGTGTTGTTCTTGTCCCAGGCCACGCCGCTGAGATCGAGCTTCCACGGCCATTCCTGGCTCCAGCGAACCGGGCCCGCCGCCGTGTAGCTGACGAACAGATCGTTCGGGCCTTTCGCATCCTTGGCAAGATCGTGGAGTTCGAGCGCGGGATCGTGGAGCGCGCCGATCCGCCCGCTTCCCGAGCAGGAGAGAAGGCACAGGATCAGGGCCGTGGTGATGGGACGCATGGGGGGACTCTGCGCCCGATCGTGCCGCGAGGCAAATCACGGATCAGCGCCGCGGAGGCGGCCCGCCACGCGGCGGACCCGGCCGGCCGCCCGGAGGCCCGGGGGGAGGTCCGCCATCGGCCCCTTCCGGACCTTCGCCAGGGGGACGCTTCGCAAAGGAAGGATCGGGTTTGCCCCGGAACAGGCGCGGGATGAAGGGGTAATCCCTGGTCAGGACATAGTGATACGTTCCGTCGGGAAACTCCGGCGTGACGCCGACGCGTCCGTTGCATTCGTCGAGGTCACCGAGGCCGTCGACGTATTCGTAGTCGGCGGTGTAGGTGCCGTCGTGCTCCCCGCGGGGACTGCCCCGGCCTTCGCGCCGGCCCTCCTTCAGGCGGTAGCTGGAGCGGAGCATCACCACGCCGCTGCCCGAGTCCTCGGGGTCGACATACCCGTAGAGCCCGTAGATCGGAAAGCCGTCGGCCGCCCAGCCGATGAGGGTCATTTCCCGGCGACCGCCCGAGAGGCGCTCGAACAGCCCGGTGGGAAGCCCGTGGTAGTGGTAGGCGCCGTTCGGTTGGACGTGGGCATGATGATCGTCGAGCCCGAGATCCACCTCGCCGGAGAGCGCCTCGTAGTTCCATTCAGAGTCGCGGCGGTTCCGATAGAATTCCGCCGTGGCCGGGTCGAAGACCACGCCGTTGAGGGCAACGCCGAAGAGGTTGTGGCCGACCTCGACCGCGCGCTTGGCCGCCTCCGGTTCCACCGGCATCGAGAACAGGTAGTCTTGGGGAGTGATGGCGTTGGGATTGTCACGATTGGGAAACCGTCCGGTCTTGTGGTCGGGAATTCCGTTCGACTCGACGACGCGGCGCTGACCGACCACCCGGATCTCGACTTCGGGACGGCTCTTCGCCGACCGATGCGCCTGCTCGAGATCGAGTTCCGGATTGTGGATCGACGGCGGGTGTTGCGGATGCGCGACGAGGGGGAGGGTGGGGAATGCCAGCAGCAGGATCGTGGGAACCTTCATGCGACAAATCCAGGCACCGCCATGTAAAGCGCGTGTGTTGAATGCGAAAAATTCCGGCAAAGCCGAATCGGGCGGGAATCGCTTGCGCCCTTGGCAAAGCCCGAGTCCTTGCGGGGATGAAAGCACACGGGAGCAGGCGGAACGGCTCGCCCGGGAGTTGCGGGCCTTCCTGGACGGCAACTAGCCCGGACTTCTGCCGCGCGGGAAATGCGGGGCGATGCGCCGCGATTGCCACTTGAGTTTCGCCCGGTGGGGATCCAGCCTCCCGGCGGTCTCATGAAATTTCAATCCATCGTCGCTTGTGCCACCATCGGCTTGCTTGGGCTCGTCCAGGCCGAGGTTCCGAAAGTCCTCGACTACCTGCCGGTCGGCAAGCTGGTGAAGGGAGCCACGACCGTCGTGCTGCCACCGCCGGAGCTCGACAAGTACGTGGTCAAGCTGGAGGAGGCCGCCAAGGCGAATCCGGGGTGGTTCGAGGAATACTCCAAGAAGTCGGCTCCCGGGGTGCCGCTGCCCTACGACCCGAAACTCGGCCTCACCGAAGACGAGTACAAGGACTACCTCGAACTCTGGGCCAAGCGCGAGTTCAAGCCCGTCGATCCGGTCATCCTGCAGTTGAAGGAGGGCAGCGACGGCCGCTGGAGCATCAACGCGGCGGTCCCGCAGGGCGGATCCTCGCCGATCTCGACGCTCAAATACGATCCCGAGAAGGATGCCTTCGTTTCTCCCAATGGCACGCTCGAACGCCTTGAGGACGTCAACGCCGACAAGGACAGCATCCTCGGCGCATGGACCGGGCACGAATGGAAGTTCGAGGAGAAGACGAGCCTCGGTGAAACCAAGGAGAATTTCGCCATTGGCAAGACCGGCGACGGGAAGTTCGGATTGCTGGTCTATCGCATGCAGGAAGTATCGTCCGAGGGGACCCGCCTCTACGACAAGAGTCTCGTCATCCGCTACCCGATGGGTGAAGCCGGGGTGCTGAAGACGCCGGCGCCCGGAGGACGCTGATCCGATGCTCCGCAAGAGGCGGAGATGGGTGAAATGGTGGATCGTGTTGCCGGCGGTCCTCCTCGTTCTGTTCGGACTGCTGCAGCTGCTCCTCGCCACGCCTTGGGCCCGGAACCGGGCGGCTGCCATGGTGGAGCGGCGGCTCGGACTCGAAACGACCATCGGGCGGCTGGGCTGGAGTCCATGGACGGGACTTGAGGCTCACCGGCTGCGGATTGGGAAGCCTGCGGGCCTGGACGCCGCGCCCCTCCTGAAATTGCGCCGGGTCAGGATCTGGCCCGACTACTCGAGCCTGTTCGCGAATCCGCGCGAGATCCGCGGGATGGAGCTGGACGGCGCGACTTTGGAGCTGGATCTCGAGCTTCTGGCGACTTTGGCCGGGCGCGCGATGAGCCAGATCGAGCAGCCGCCCGCAGTTGCCGCCGTGGTTCCATCGGCCCCTCGGCCAGCTGGAGGCCCGACGTTCCATCCTCCGGAAGCCACGCGTCCTCCGGTTCCGCCACAAGCTCCGGACCCACCACGGGAGCCTGCCGCAGGGCGGGAGGCAGCCGAGACTCCCGGCGCGTGGCTGACGCTGAGGGATTGCGAGGTCATTCTGGGAGGTGGTGGCTCCACCGAAATCGCGGGAGTCCGGAATCTGGAGGGTGCTTTGCCGTTCCGTGGGGTCGGTCAGGGGAAGGTAGAGGGGGCGTTGTCGATTTCAGCCTCAGACACGATTGAAGCAAACGTTCATATTGACTGCGCGCTCACCGAAATGGACGAACTCATTGCGACTTTGAAAAGTTCGGAAGAACATTTGCAACTAGCTATGCAGCAAAGTATACTACTAGAGTCGAAATTTTTGATTCAAACAAATGGTTCAATTAGGCTTGTGAAGCCGGCTGAGAAGTTTCTTGGTCCGGGCTTTGAGCTTGGTCTCGATCGATTTGAGGCGCGCTGGGAAGGCCTGGGATTGCTTCGATTTCCTGGATCCTGGCTGGCCCGGGCGGAGGCTCGGGCCAGCGGCATCGAGTTTACCGCCGAGGGTTGGGCCGGTTCCATGGACGAGGCCGCGGGACAGCTCCGGCTTCGCCGGGGTCGGCTGGAGTGTCCGGACTTCCGTCTTACGGGCTCGCCGGTCTCGGTGAGGGGAAATGGATGGTTGGGGGCAGGGTCCGGAGCGGCGGTCGCCCGGGTGACGATGCCGGCTGCCATGGCGGGCCAAGGTTTCGATCGCTGCGGTGAACTCCGGTGGCACGACCTGCCGCCGGGAGATCTCGCCTACTCGGACATCACGTTGTGGGCGGATGAGGACCGCCGGTGGTGGGTGGAACTCGGCGAGGGTGGGCGCCACCTGGCCTGGGAAGAGTGGACGCGATGCTTGCGGAGCGGGCCGGAGCTTGGCAGGTAGGTCCCGGTGAGAATCATCGCGGGAAAAGCGGGGCGGCGGAAAATCCGGGTGCCCAAGACGGTGACCCGGCCGACGACGGATTTTGTCCGGCAGGCGCTGTTCTCGATGCTGGGTGCGCAGGTCGAGGGTGCGCGGGTCCTGGATCTGTTTGCCGGATCGGGCGCGCTGGGCTTGGAGGCGTTGAGCCGGGGCGCGGCATCCTGCGTCTTCGTGGATGAAGGCAGGGGGGTCGAGAAGGTCATTGAGGGCAACCTCGGGCAAACCGGACTCGACGGGGGCCGGGTGATCCGGGCCGAGGTGCATGGCTGGCTGAAGCGGGATCGGTGCCGTTATGACCTGATTTTTGCGGACCCTCCCTATGCGCGCTCCCTGCTGGACCGGGATCATGTGGCGGAACTGCTCGATGCGGGCCTGCTTGTGGAGCGGCTCGCCGACGGGGGGCTGCTGGCGATCGAGCAGGCGGCGGAGGCGGAGGCGCGCGCGGCGAAGGGTCTCGATCTTCTCGAGCACCGGACCTACGGGGGGAGTTCCATCCTGCTTTACGCTCCGGAGGCACGCTCATAGCCTTCGGCCCGGATGTCCCTGCTGATCTACCGCCTGCTGTTGCCGCTCTATCTGGGCGTGGCACTGCCGGGCTGGGTGCTCAAGATGGCCCGGCGGGGCGGATTCGGCAGTGGTCTGCTCGAGCGTTTCGGGTGGTTCCGTCTGGAACCGGAGTTCGAGCCGTGCGGCGCGACCCACGTTCATGCGGTCAGTGTCGGAGAGACATTGCTCGCCCTGAAGCTCATCGATGCGTGGCGGGCGCGGGATCCCGATCGCCGCTTCGTGCTGGCGGTGGCGACCGCGACCGGCCACGCGGTCGCGATAGGGCGGGAGGATCGCTCGCTGCGGGTGGTCTATCAGCCCGTCGACCTGAGGGCTTGTGTGCGCCGCTACCTCGACCGGTTCGAGCCTGCCGGATTGGTGCTGGTCGAAGGGGAGATGTGGCCGAATCTCATGCTGGAATGCGAAAGTCGGGGCATCGGGGTTTCGCTGGTCAATGCTCGGATGTCGCCGCGTTCGCGCCGGCGGTATAGGAGGTTTGCCAGCTGGGTGAGGCCGGTGTTCTCTCGACTGGAGCGGGTCGCGGTCCAGGAGGAAAGCGATGCCGGGATCTGGGAGCAGCTGGGTGTGGCTCCGGCGAAGGTCCGGGTGATCGGGAGTCTGAAGTTCGATCCCGGCGACGGCCCGGCGCCGAGTCGGCGGGAGGCATTCCAGGAGATGCTCGCCGTCTGCCGCGGGGATCGGCCGGTCGTTCTTGCGGCCAGCACGCACGCGGGGGAGGAGCCGTTGATTGCCCGTGCCGTGACCGGGGCCGGCGGCTTTCCCCTGATCGTCCCGCGGCATGCCGAGCGACGCCAGTCGGTCCGCACCTCGCTCGAGGATGCGGGGTTCGAGGTCGCCCTGCGGTCGGATTTTTCCCCGGTCTCGGAAACGGGGGTGCTCGTGGTGGACTCCACCGGGGAGCTTCGCGACTGGACGGCGCACGCCGACGTCGTCGTGATCGGGAAGAGCTTCCTTGCCGAGGGTGGCCAGAATCCGGCGGAGGCGGTGCAGGCGGGAAAGCCGCTGCTGTTCGGTCCGCACATGGAGAACTTCGAGCCGCTGGCGACGCGCCTGGTCGAGATGGGGGGCGCATGGCGGGTGGCGGATGAGAACGAACTCGCGGAACGCCTGAAGGAGATCATCGGCGGGACCCGTCGGCCGGATCCGGAGTTGGCGCGCCGGGTGCTCTCGCGGCATGCCGGAGCCACGGGCCGGATGATCGATTGGTTGGCGTCCTGAATCGATTCTGTCTGGATTGGAGGAATCGCCGCTTTGTCTTTCGGGACGATCCGTTCTAGCGTCTTCCGTATGACCGACTCGCCGGATCCTTCAAAAGATCTGCTTTCCGCTTTCGACCTCGGGCCCGCATGGGCGCGCGGTGATGATGCCAAGAAGAATTACGCCGATCACCCCGGGGACCGCCAGTCCAAGGGGCGCCGGGACGGCGATGGCCGTGGACGCCAGGGCGGCGGGCGCCAGGGTGGCGGAGGTCAGCGTGGAGATCGCCGTGGTGGCGATCGCCGGGATGACCGGAAGGGGCGGCGTGGCGATTTCGGTGGACGCGGCGGCGGACCCCGCGATCTGCCGCCGGCCGCCGACGGGGTGAAGATCACCGTGCTTCCGAGCGAGGAGGCGATCCACCTGATCGTGAAGGAGATCCAGCACCGCGCGCGGGTGTATTCGCTCTTCGATGTGGCGCAGTTGTTTCTCGGGGCGCGGGAGCGCTACCAGTTGCAGGTCGATGTCGAGGAAGGCCGCCCTGCTCTCTACCGGGGGCGGAAGGATGCGAGTCTTTTCCTGGGCAAGGACGAGGCGGCTTCCCATTTCTTCGGCTCCCAGGCCTTCGAGGAATTGTACGAGACCGAGGAGACCGAGGTGGACCCCCCGAAGGGAAACTTCCAGGTGGTCGCCCGCTGCGGCATTTCCGGCGAGTGGCTTGGCCCGCCAAACTTCCATGGCTACCAGACAGCGCTGCGTCGCCTGCATCGCGAGCGCTTTGCCACGATGCCCTTCGAACGCTACGCGGCGAAGGTCCGGACCGAGCGCGGAGAGGAGGCGGTCAACGAATGGCTGGAGAGCATGAAGGTTCGCCGGCGGTGGCGGCCGAGGGGCGCGGATGATGACGCGTGGACCTTCGAGCGCGCCGAGATCGAGCGGGATTTCCTGACCCGGGCCTTTGATGAGGCCTTTGAGGAGGTCCGGAAAACGACGCTGCCGGGCGACGTGCCCGCACAGAATCTTTCGGAGCGCCTGCTTGCCTCGATCAAGATCGCCACCTCCCACACCCGGCGCCACCCGGCGATGATCATTCCGTCGATCTGCCGGATGCTGGAATCGGATCACCTCGCGATCTTCAAGAAGCAGGGCAAGTTGTACTGCGGCCCGGCCCGGCCGCATCCGCTGGTCAGCTTCGATGATCTTTCCGTGCGTCCGGCGACCATCGTCAAGTGGCTCGATGCCAACCCGGATGCGGTGCTCGATGATCTGTGGAAAGCCATCCTTCCCGCGGGAACCGAGGACCCTCCGCGCGAATGGCTGGTGGATCTCTTCTGGCTCCTGAGCCAGGGGCATGTGCTGCTGTTTGCCGATGGCAAGCTGGTGCTGCCGAAGAAACGTCACCCCGACGCCGCGCCGACGAAGAAGAAGTCTGCGGCCAAGAAGCAGGCCGCGCCCGGCGGCGCGGCAGCCCCCCGGAAGCCGAAGCGAAAGCGCGGCAAGAGCCGTCCGGCGACCGTCCCGTCCCATGCCGCGACCGTGCGCCGGATCGTCCGGATGCGGCACGGTGCGCTCAAGAAGCTGCGCGGGCAGTCACGCTTGTGGGGACGGCGCCTCGCGCGCCGCGACCGCATCAAGGCCTTGCTCGACGACCATCCGACCGGAAGCCGGCGGCTCAGATCAATTCGTTGAGCCGGTCCCGCGCGACCTCCAGGTAGTGTTCATCGAGTTCGATGCCGGAGAACTGCCGGATGCCGGAGCGCTTGGCGGCCACGGCCGACGAACCGATTCCGAGAAAGGGGTCGAGCAGGCGGGTGGCTTCCCCCATGCCGTGGAGGCGCAGGCATTGCTCGACCAGGGCCACCGGGAAGGTCGCCGGATGGGGGCGCTGCTTGTCGCGCGAGACGATGGTCTCGTAGGGAATGAACCAGGTGTTACCGCGGCAGCGCTTGTCGATGCCGCCGGTGTGGCCCCAGCGGGCGATGTTCGACTTGTCCTGATAGGGGACGCCGGCGGCGCGGCGGTTGAGGGGCACCTGGCCGGCTTTCGTCAGGTGAAACACGTACTCGTGGCAGTCGTTGACGAAGCGCTTCGAGTTGATCGGCTTGAAGTGGCCGGCGCTGATGGTTTCGCCCGCGCGGGTCTCGATGGTGATCGATTTGATCCAGTGGAAGGTGTTCTGGAGCACGAAAAGCTCGTCGGTCAGCGCGAGCAGGACCTGGTGCGGGAAGAGTGGGTTGGACGGAGCGGCACCCACATTGAGAAAGAACGAGCCCTCGTCGGTGAGCACCCGTTTCACCTGGGCCGCCCACTCCTTGCACCATTCGAGGAAATCCGCGCGGGCCGTGGTGTCCTTGTAGGTGCGGTAGTTGATGCCCAGGTTGTAGGGCGGTGAGGTCACCACCACATCGTGCGAGCCGGCGTCGAGCGCCGGAAGGATCTCTAGGCAGTCGCCGTGGTGGAGTTGCAGGTTCAAGGGACGGAGGCGGTGTGGGGATCCGAAGAGGAGAAGCGGGCTGCGCCATGGGTAAGATGTGCAGGTTTCATAACCGCCGCTCCATATTTCGAGGCGCTCACGCTTCTCGACCGCAGCATTGACCTCGCTCCGCTCGCTCCATGCCGGTTTGCGGGTTTCCTCCTCCGGAAACCCGGGGTGATTGAGGTCGAGGCGCTCACGCTTCTCGACCGCAGCATTGCTTGAACTTCTTGCCGGATCCGCAGGGGCAGGGGGCGTTCCGGCCGACGCTCTCGACGTTGAAGCTGGGCTTGCGCTTCGGAAGGTTGAGCTTCAGCGAGCCGCCGCCGCCACCGGCCACGCCCGGGTTGAGGTTTCCGGAATTCCCGGTGCTGGTCGTGTTGGCCTGTCCGGCGCTCTGTAGCTGGGTTTGCTGGGAATGGAGTTGCTTGAGGTATTCCTCGATCTTCGATGCCGAGCGGAAGAGGTTCTGCAGGGCCTCGCCGTCGATGCCCTCCATCAGGCTCTCGAACAGCTTGTAGGCCTCGTTCTTGTACTCGACGAGCGGATCCTTCTGGCCCTGGGCCCGGAAGGAGATGCCCTCGCGGAGCGCATCCATGTTGTAGAGATGCCCCTGCCACTGCTTGTCGATGGCAACGAGGATCATCCGCCGCTCTTCGGTATCGAGGATCTCCGGAGGCAGGTTCGAAATCCGGGCCTCGTAGGTCTCCTTGACCCGCGCGATCAGGAACTCGGAGATCTCCTCGACCGAGTTGGTTTCGAAGTTCAGGTCCTCGGCTTCGATCCGGATTGGCAGGGTGGAGTTCACCCAGCCGAGCAGCTCGTTGTAGTCGGGCGACTCCTCGTCCCGGTCGATGAGAAACGCTCCGACGCGCTCGGGGATGACCTTTTCGATGATCTCGTTGACGAGCTCGCGCGGGTTCTCGGTGCTCAGCACCTCGTTGCGGTAGCCGTAGACGACCTCCCGCTGCTTGTTCATCACGTCGTCGAACTCGAGAATGCGCTTGCGCCAGGTGTAGTTGCGCTGCTCGACGCGCTTCTGGGCGGTTTCGACCGACTTGTTGAGCCACGAGTGCTCGAGGGCCTCGCCTTCCTCCATGCCGAAGCGCTCCATCATGTTGGTCATGCGGTCGGCGGCGGCGAAGTTCCGCATCAGGTCGTCCTCGAAGGAGATGTAGAACTGGCTCATCCCGGGGTCGCCCTGGCGGGCGCAACGGCCGCGGAGCTGGCGATCGACGCGGCGGGATTCGTAGCGCTCGGTGGCGATCACGAACAGTCCGCCCGCATCGGCCACGCCCTCACCCAGCTTGATGTCGGTGCCGCGGCCCGCCATGTTGGTGGAAATCGTCACGGCACCCTTCTGGCCGGCGGCCATGATGATTTCCGCCTCCTGCATGTGGAACTTCGCGTTCAGCACCGTGTGGGGAATCTTGCTCCGCTTGAGCATGCGGGAAACCGTTTCCGAGGCGTCCACCGAAGCGGTGCCGACCAGAACCGGCTGGCCCTTCTCGTGGGCTTCCTTGATCTTGGCGATCACCGCGTTGTACTTCTCCCGCCGGGTCTTGAAGACCTGGTCGTTGAGGTCCTTCCGCTGGTTCGGCCGGTTGGTCGGGATCGGGAGGACGTCGAGCTTGTAGATGTCGTGGAACTCGGCCGCCTCGGTCTCCGCGGTGCCGGTCATGCCCGCC
This sequence comes from Verrucomicrobiaceae bacterium E54, assembly GCA_022548915.1. GTDB lineage: Bacteria > Verrucomicrobiota > Verrucomicrobiia > Verrucomicrobiales > Akkermansiaceae > Haloferula. The sequence continues at coordinate 136,027 of JAKZES010000005.1, read as the reverse complement.
AGCTTCTCGTAGAGGCGGAAGTAGTTCTGGATCGTGATCGTGGCGTAGGTCTGGGTCTCCTTCTCGATGACCACGTTCTCCTTGGCCTCGACGGCCTGGTGGAGTCCGTCCGACCAGCGGCGACCCGGCATCTTGCGGCCGGTGTTCTCGTCGACGATGACCACCTTGCCCTCCTCCACGACGTACTGCACGTCCTTCTCGAAGACGCAGTAGGCCTTCAGGAGCTGGGAGATGTTGTGCATCTTCTCCGCCTGCTGGTCCATCCTGTCCTGCGCCTGCTCCTTGCGGATCGTGCGCTGCTCCTCGGTGAGTTCCGGATCGGCGTCGATCTCGGCGAGGAGGGTGCCGAGGTCGGGCAGCACGAAGCTGTCGGGATCGTCAGGCGAGAGATACTCCCGGCCTTGCTCCATCAGGTCGGCGTCGTTCGCCTTCTCGTCGATGGTGAAATACAGTTCCTCCTTCAGGTTGAAGAGTTCCTTCTTCTGGGCGTCCTGATAGAAGGACAGCTCGGTCTTCTCGAGCAGGCGGCGGACGTCGGGCTCCTGCATGAGGCGCATGAGCTGACGGTTGCGCGGCTGGCCGAGCTTGACCTTGAAGAGGTGGCGGCCGGCGGTCTCGGGATCTTCCTCGAGGATCTTCTTGGCCTCGGTGACGAGTTCGTTGCAGAGGTGCGTCTGGCGCTTCACCAACTGCTCGACCAGCGGCTTGTAGCGGTCGAACTGGTGGGATGACACCGTCGAGGGACCGGAAATGATGAGCGGGGTGCGGGCCTCGTCGATGAGGATGGAGTCGACCTCGTCGATGATCGCGAAGTAGTGCCCGCGCTGGACCTGGTCGTCCTTGCTGGCGGCCATGCCGTTGTCGCGCAGGTAGTCGAATCCGAATTCCGAGTTGGTGCCGTAGGTGACGTCGCACTGGTAGTGCTCGCGGCGATCCCACGGCGGCATCTGGTTCTGGATGCAGCCGACGGTCAGGCCGAGGAACTTGAAGACCGAACCCATCCACTCGGAGTCGCGACGGGCGAGGTAGTCGTTCACGGTCACGACGTGCACGCCGAGGCCGGTCAGGGCGTTGAGGTACACGGGCAGGGTGGCGACGAGGGTCTTGCCCTCACCGGTCTGCATCTCGGCGATCATGCCCTTGTGAAGGGCGACACCGCCGACAAGCTGGACGTCGAAGTGAACCATTTCCCAGGGCGTTTCCTGGTCGCAGACCGTGATGGTCCGGCCGCACAAACGGCGGGCCGCGTTCTTCACGACGGCGTAGGCCTCGGGCAGGATCTGATCGAGGTAAAGGGCGCGGGATTTCCGGAACTGCGGCTCGATCTCCCGGAAGGCTGCCTTGGCGGCCTCGATCGACTCAACGGTCGAGTCCACGCGCAGGGGAAGCTCGGGGAATTCCTCGCGCAGTTCGGCGAGCCGGGACTCAAGCTTTTCGGCGGTTTCGCGCAGGAATTCGGCATCTCCACGTTCGAGGGCGGGCTTGGCCGGGGCTTCAAGCTCGTGGTAGCGGGCGAGGTGGGATTTCCACTTTTCCGTGAGTTCGCGCAGCTTCTCTTCCGGTTCCTGCTGGAGGGCTTCCTCGATTTCGTTGATGCGCTCGACGGTGGGTCGGATGCGGCGCAGCTCTCGCTGGTTCTTGGAACCAACGATTTTTTGGAGAATCCACTTGATCATGGGAAAGACGGATCGGGCCGTCGGACATCCAACAGCCGGCGGCGGAGGCCATACACCCCCGAGCGCCCCGGTGCAAGCGGCGGTGGCGCAAAGCTCCCGCTTTGCGGGTGATGGGCAAACCTCCGGGTTTGGCGTGTCGGGATAACAGGGGTGGCGAAGAATCGTTCGAGGCGGCGTGCCACGGGGCCGGACCCCCGGTGGATCGGCTCGCAAACCTCAGGTTTGCGCCACATCAGATCTTCATCGCGTTGAAGCCACCGTCGATGACGATCTCGGAGCCGGTGATGAAGGCCCCGGCCCGGTTCGAGGCCAGCAGCAGGGTCGCGCCGATCAGGTCCTCGGGATTGCCGAAGCGGCTCATCGGGGTCTGGCGGAGGATGTCGAGCACCCGGCTTTCATCGAGGACCTTGCGGTTCTGCTCGGCCGGGAAGAAGCCGGGCACCAGGGTGTTGACCCGGATCGAGTTTTCGGCCCACTCGCGGGCGAGGTTCTTCGAGAGGTTGTGGACGGCGGCCTTGGTGGCCGAGTAGGTGAAGACGCGGGAAAGGGGCACCAGGCCGGACATCGAGCCGAGATTGATGATCGAGGCAGGGATGCCTTCGTTGATGAAGTATTCGCCGAAGACCTGGCAGGTGCGGAAGACGGCGGTGAGATTGGTGTCGATGATGCGCTTGAACTCCTCTTCCTCGATCTCGAGGAAGGGGGTGGGAGCGTTGATGCCGGCCCCGTTGACCAGAATGTCCACCTTGCCAGAGGTTTTGATGACCTCGTCGAGGAGGCTCTGGAGCGACTCGCGCTTGGTCACGTCGGCTGCGACGAAGTAGCCCTTGCCGCCGTGCTCGGCGATCTTCTTGAGCTTGAGTTCGCCCTTTTCGCGGATGCGACCGACGAGAACCACCTCGGCCCCGGCGCGGGCGAGGCCTTCGGCCATCGTGCCGCAGAGTTCGCCCGTGCCTCCGATGATCACGGCCGTCTTGCCCTGTAATCCGAACTGTTCCTTGAGAAATGTGCTGCTTGGCATGCCGCAAGGTTCGACAGGTGGGGCAGCGACGGCAAGGGGAATGCGTGGCTGTTCGTGGGACTTGCCTGATGGCGCTGTCGGAGGCTCAAATCCCCCGATGGGACTGGTTGGGGACATCTTCGGCTATCCGCTGCGCGGCGGAGGCAAGTACATCTTCTTCATCGGAGCGGCGCTGTTCGTGGTCGTGGAATGGGCCGCCGCCGCGCCGGTGGTCGGCTGGCTCGCGGCCCTGCTGGTCACGGCCTACATCAGCGCGATGTACTTCGAGATCATCCAGACCACGGCGACCGGCTCGGATGAGGCTCCCGATTTCCCGACGGTGGCGGGAGTGATGGACGACATGATCCTGCCCATGCTGAAGGTCTGGCTGGTGGGCCTGGTGTCCTTCGGTCCGGTGCTGGCCTACGCGATCATCGTCGGCGAGGACGCCAATCCGGAGATGCTGTTCGGATTGCTGGGGCTCGGTGCCGTGTATTTTCCGATGGCGATGATGGCGGTGGCGGTTCTCGGCCACGCCGGTGCTCTGAGCCCGCACATCGTCCTGCCTGCCATCGTGCGCGCCGGTGGGATCTACTGGCTCGCCGTGTTCCTGATCTGCCTGCTCTACCTGAGCGAGCGATTCATCGGGGAGCTTTTCGAGGGCATCCCGATCATCGGGACGGTGGTGAGATCCCTGGTGGCGATGTATGTGCTACTCACCAACGGGCGGTCACTCGGAATCATCTACCGCGAGCGGCGGGAAGAGATGGGCTGGATCTAGTCGCGCATCCCCCGGTAGCGCCAGGCGCGGTAGCCCTCGCGATGCAGCTTGGCGACCGGGATGGAGGCGGCATTGACCCTCCACACGGGAAACGGACCGGCTTCATAGGCCAGAATCGACCCACCGTCCGTGTCCCAGTCCTTGAAGAGAAGGACGTGCCGGTCGTTCAGCAGGATGTCGCCGGCCTGCAGGTGGCTCCAGCTCTTGAGCGGGATGCAAATTGATGGCAGCTCGGCGGTGGAAACGGAGCGGTCGAGACGCCAGCAGCGGGAGACGAAGCCGGAGCAGTCGATGCCGGCGGCGTGGGCGCTGGTGCCCGCATCGCTCAAGGGGCGCTTGGCGGCCGTCGAAATGTCGCCGGCAACCTCCCCGCGCTGGATGGAGGCGAGGAACTGCCGCGGCGTGTCAAACCCGCCCCACTGGTAGGGCACGCCCTTGGCCTCGGTGCCCGGCGTCCACCAGCCGTTGGAAAAGCCATGCGCCTCGAGCCCGGTGTCGGGGGTGTGCACAAGGATGCCGTCTTCATCCTTTCCATGAAGCACGTGGCGCTCCTCCGGCATCCACCGGACCTGGGTGTAGGTGTAGGCGGTGGCGATCGCCTGATCCCGCGTCACCGAGCGCGCCGGGCCGGGGATGGCGAGGGGATCGGTCGTGCAGGCGACGAGGCTAAGCAAAGCGGCTAATGACAGCGCCCGCCTGATCGATGTAGCTGCCGCCGAAGAGCAGGGCGTGGTTGAGCAGGTGGTAGAGGCGGTAGATTTCATGGCGGTCATGCTCGTCCGCCGGAGCGGGGTGGACGGAGCGATAGGCATCGTGGAAGCGGGCGGAGAATCCGCCGAAAAGCCCGGTCATGGCGAGATCGCATTCCGGATCGGCATGGTGAGCCGCCGGGTCGAAGAGGACAGGGGTGCCGTCGGGCAGGAAGGCCTTGTTGCCCGCCCACAGGTCGCCGTGGATGAGCGAGGCGGGGGGATCCGGCGGCAGGAGGTCCGGCAGTCGCCGGAGAAAGTCATCCGATCCGGCAAAGCGCAGGCCCCGGTCTCCGAGCAGGCGCAGCAGGTGGCGGATGCGATGTTCGGTGAAAAACTCGACCCACGAGGTGGTCCGGGGATTCGGCTGCGGGGTCGCGCCGATGAAATTGTCGCAATCGAAGCCGAAGGCCCCGGCGGTGTGGCTGTGGAGGATGGCGAGCTGCTCGCCAAGAGCCGCCTCGTCGCCACTCGACACGAGCTTGAGTCGCTCGAGGATCAGGAAGGCGGTCTCGCCTTCAATGCCATGAACGATGACCTCGGGCACCCGGATGGCGCCGGTGGCGGCAATGGCTTCCAGGCCGGCGGCCTCCGTGGCGAAATTGTCGGACTGCGAGAGGTCGTTGGTCTTGAGGAAGCAATCGCCCCAGACGTAGCTGCTGTGGATGCAGCCGCCACCGACCGGTCGCGGAGCGCCGGATGGTGCCGAGGGAAGTCGTTTCGCGATGGCTGTGAGGTCCGTCATCGGGGTGATTCTCTAGACTGCGGCGCTTCAGCGCCGCTTTGTGAGGCGGGCTTGAGCACGGCTCGGGCCGGATCGCGGTCGATGAATCGACCTGGGGAAAGCGGCGCTGAAGCGCCGCAGTCTAAAGGGTTCGATCACGGACTTGACAGGGCGGATTGAAAAAGTGTTCATAAACACACCATGTCGACGATTTGCTGGCCTCATGCGCCGCCGCACTGGAAATGGCGCGCGGGCACGTATTTCGTGACGGCAGGGACCTATCTCCGGAAGCATCGCTTCGGCTCGCGTCCGCGATTGGCATACCTGACGCGCGAACTGCTGGCTTTGGCCGACGACGCGGGCTGGCACCTCGAAGCGTGGGCGGTGTTTTCGAATCATTACCATTTCGTGGCGAAGTCGGATGACGACAGCAAGCCACTCGGGTCGTGGCTACGGGTGCTGCATGGCCGCAGCGCCTGCTGGGTAAATCGCCGCGACGGAATGCGTGGATGCAAGGTGTGGCACAATTTCCGGGACACCCTGCTGACGATTCCGACGTCCTATCTCGCCCGCCTTTCCTACGTTCACCGGAACCCGGTGAGGCACGGGCTGGTCGCGCGGCCGGATCTTTATCCGTGGTGCTCGGCCGGCTGGTTCGAGCGGAACGCGAGTCGAAGCCAGGTGGCGACGATCTATGGGTTCAAGATCGACCGATTGAACGTGGACGACGATTTCGAGGTGCTCGGGGCGGATGCGAAGCTGTCGGAGGAGTGTCGGAGACGGGGATTGGTCTAGACTGCGGCGCTTCAGCGCCGCTTTGCGGGGCGGGCTTCAACACGGCCCGGGCCGGGTCGCGGTCGATGAATCGACCTGGGGAAAGCGGCGCTGAAGCGCCGCAGTCTAGAGAAGCATGTCGCGCGTTACCAGATAGCGTGCGGCGCAGCGGGGGCATTGGACAACGATCTTGTCCTCCTCGCCAAAAAGATCCGCCGGACGCTTCCGCCAGCCGCCGAGGACCGGCAGGATCTTCTCCAGATCACACCCGCAGCCGAAGCGGAACTTCCGGGTCTCCAGCAGCTTGGTTTCCTCGTCGGACTCGAGCGTGGCGACCTGCGCCGCGTCCAGCGCTTCGAACCATTCCTCATCGTAGTCGGGCTGGGCGGCGATCAGGACGAAGGTCTCGTCGGGGAGTCGGAACAGCTTCGCCGGGCGCTGCTCGGATTGCATGTAGTACTGCTCGACCCAGAAGAGCGGGTCCGCGCCATCGACCTGTAAAGTCGAAGTCCGGGGCTCGGTCCCGGGCTGGGTGAGGGTCTGGGAGTAGAAGAAATTCCGGTCCGGCTCGCGGACATCCTCGGTGAAGAGGCGTCCAGTGATGGTTTCCTCCAGCGAGCTCCCGGTGGCAAAGAGGTTCACCCGCGGGGCGCGGAGGTTGACAGTCCAAGCGATGGTCTCGGCCCACGGCCGGGCGACGCAGTGGAGCATCAGCCCGGCGAGCAGGTCCTTGAGCATGCCGTCCAGATCGGGCGGCTGCTTCAGCTCGTGCTGCATGAGGTGCAGGTAGTAGTCGGTGTAGATCGGCGTGAGCTGGGCGCGGACGGCGAGCACGTTGCGGTGCCGGACGAAGATCGACTCGACACGGCTGAATTCCTCGACGGGGACGGGTTCGGACACGTCGCGGAGCTAGGCGAAGAGCGCGCGATTGTCCAAGGGGGAAATCCACGCGGCGCTTGCGGGTTGGTGCCGGGGAGGTGAGTCTGGCGCCGGTGGAGACGATGCTCGAGGTCCTGCGGCAGGTGTTGCCGGTGTATCTGCTGATGCTGCTCGGCGCGATCCTGCGGCGGGTCGGCATGACCCGGCGCGAGCACGACGACGGCATCCTGCATCTCGTGTTTCACGTGCTCTATCCGTGTTTCATCATCGACAAGATCCTCGGCAGCGAGAGCGTGCGCGACGTGTCGGCGGTGGCATGGGGGATCGGCACCGGATTCTCCCTGACGGTGGCGGGTTTCGGCATCGCCTGGGTGGCGGCGGGTCTGCTGCGCTACGAGCGGGGCACGGGCAAGCGGACCTTCGCGCTGTCCGCCGGGGTGCAGAATTTCGGCTACACGGCGATTCCGGTGGTCGAGCAGATGTGGGTCGGCACGGGAGCGATCGCGATGCTCTTCGTTCACAACCTCGGGGTCGAGTTGGCGATCTGGTCGGTGGGGGTGATGCTGATCTCGGGCCAGCGTCAGGTCCCGTGGCGGCGCCTGGTCAATGGACCGGTGGTGGCGGTGGTCTTCGGCTTGATTCTGGTGGCCACGGGCTGGGACGGCATGCGGGTCCCGGCTGGCAGCGAGGTGGCCGAGCCGGGCGTGTTGCGGACGACGATGCGCTGGCTGGGCAGTGGCGCGTTTCCGGTGGCGATCTTCGTCACCGGGGCGGTGGTGATGGACCTGATTGGGAAGGAGCGCCCGACCCTGCGGGCGAGCCTGGGTGGGATTGTGGTCCGTCTCGCCATCGTACCCGCGGTTATCCTGAGTGCGGCCCGGTTCCTTCCGGCACCCCAGCCGCTGGAGCAGGTGCTCATCGTGCAGGCCTCGATGCCGGCCGCGGTGACGCCCATCCTCCTGGCCAAGCTCTACGGCGGTCGCCCGGGGGTGGCGGTCGAGATCGTGGTGGCGACGACGGTGGTGAGCATGCTCACGATGCCGATCGTGCTGCTGCTCGGCCGCCAGTGGCTCGGCTACCTGCCGTAAGCGATCAGCCCCGCCCGGACCGGGAGCGGCGGCAAGCCAGAAACAGACCGGCGACACCGAGGAGCGAGGGAACGCCGGGTTCGGGGATCGCCATCGGGTCCAAGGTCGCTGCGAGCGCGAGGTAGTCCTGGTGGTCGGGCCGGACGTCCTCGATCCCGAGCAGCTGGTACTTGGGAGAGTAGCTGGCATCCACGCCGGAGTTCTCGATCGTGTCGAGCATGGCGTTCATGGCGGCCCAGAGTTCGGGTGCTTCTTTCCGCCCGTAGGGACTGAACTTCGAGCGATCGATGTTGCCGGTGTTGAAGTTGAGGCCGTTGGCCGTGCCACCGTCGCCGAAGATCTCCCACACGACGTTCTGGAAGGCATACTGGCTGGTTTCGTCGCCGTTGAGAAACGCGCTTTCGTAGTGATGGTCGACGAACCAATGGAGCATCGCCATCGCGTAAGCCTCGTCTTGGGTCTTGGAGTAGCGGTCCCAGATGTCGAAGTTTTCGATGGCACCCAACACGAGAGGTGAATTCGTGGAAGACAGCTCGTGGGGGTAGGAGGACAGATCCTCGTCCAGCGAGATCGCATCGAGGTCCGCGCAGAAGATCAGAATCTCTCCGTCGTAGATCGTCTCACCGTCCACCCGGGCGTTCGAGATCCGGAAGTTGGAGGCGATGCCCGCGTAGGAGGGGTGCTCGATGGCTTCAATGGATCCGGTGATCGTCTGAGCAAACGACGATGGCAGGAACGAACCGCACAAGATGGCAAGGATCGTCAGAGGGACAAGGGGGCGGGGGCACGCCCCGAGGCGGCTAGGGGAACGCATCGGGAGATCTGGGGTTAACGGGCATGATAATCAACCTAGATTGATCATCAGCCTATCACGCGATCACGGAACCTGTGCGGGCGGTCCGTGACTCCCCGATCTCGGCGCGTTGGAACGGTCGAAGCCGCTGGATCAGGGTCCTGCAGCGGGCGCTGACGGCGCAGCCTTCTGCTTGTGGTCGGCGTCCTTCAACAACCGGAACAAGTCGCTGTCCGTGCTGAGGATCAGCGTGGTGTCCTTATCCATGACCTCTTCGTAGACTTGGAGCGTGCGGACGAAATTGTAGAGCTCCGCCGCTTCAGGCGTCTGATTGTAGGATTCGGCGTAGATCGCAGTGGCCTTGGCGTCGGCCTCGCCGCGAATGGTCTCGATCTTGCGGTAGGCGTCGGACTCGATGCCTCGCAAGTCGCGCTCCATGTTACCGATGATCTTGGCGGCCTCACCCTGACCCTCCGAGCGGAAGCGTTCGGCGATCTGCTGGCGCTCGGAAATCATGCGGTCGAAGATTCGGGTCTGCACCGAGGGGTTGTAGTTGATCCGCTTGAAGCGCACATCGAGCAACTCGATCCCGACGTCGGCGAGCTTTGGTGCGGCCTGGCTGAGGATGCGCTCTTCGAGTGCCGACCGCCCCTTCTCGATCGGCTTGAGGGCCCCGATCTTGCCGGAGCGATCCGCTTCAGCGAGTTCCTCGTCGATCAGGACCTCACGGTTCTTGGTGGTGCGCACGACCTCGATCAGTTCATTGTCGGCGACGGCACTGCGGGTCTCCGAGCCGATGATGGTGCTGATCCTCGACTGGGCGCGGCGCTCGGTCCGCAGACTTTTGAAGAAGGCCAGAGGGTCGGAGACACGCCAGCGGCCGAAAGTGTCGACGAGGATGTAGGTTTTGCTTTTGGTCGGCATTTCGGTCGGCTCGCCATCCCATTCGAGAATCCGCTTCTCAATCATGTTGACCTTCTGGATGAAGGGCATCTTGAAGTGCAGGCCGGCCTCGGTGACCGGTTCACCGACCGGTTTGCCGAACTGCGTGATGATGGCCTGTTCGGTCTCATTGACACGGTAAGCCGCCGCGGCCAGAAGCACGACACCCAAGAGGACGAGGATGGCGGTGAGGCAGCCGGTGGCGGCCTTTTTGGTGGAGGTGGGGTCGCTCATTGTGAAAGGGGAGTGCGGGAGTCAAGGTTGAGAAGCGGAAGGAACTGGTCGGCTTCCTCGTCGAGGATGATTTTCCTTCCCATCACCGGAACCACCTTGGTCATGGTCTCCAGGTAGAGCCGGCGCTTTGTGATTTCGGGTGCTTTCGTGAATTCAGTGTAGAGCGCGTTGAATTTGGCGGCGTCGCCCTCGGCCTCGTTGACCCGCTGGACGGCGTAACCTTCGGCGTCACTGATTCTTCGCTGGGCCTCGCCTCGCGCCTTCGGCACCTCCCGGTTGTATTCGCCGTTGGCCTTGTTGATCGATTCCTCCTTCTCCTGCTGGGCGTTGTTGACCTCGTTGAAGGAAGACTGGACCGGCCGGGGCGGATTGACGTTCTTGAGCTGGACCTGGTCGATCTGGAGGCCCATTTCATACTTGTCCACCAGAGCCTGGAGCTTGAGCAGCGATTCGGCCTCGATGGCCTGGCGACCGAAGGTGATCACCTCGTCAACCGTGCGGTCGCCGACCGCTTCCCGCATCACCGACTCCGAGGCGTTGCGCAGGGTTTCATCCGGATTGCGGACGTTGAAAAGATAATCCTGCGGGTCGCGGATGTAGTATTGAACGGCCCATTCGATCAAAGCGGCGTTGAGGTCGCCGGTGACCATCTGTTTTTCCGCCTCTTGCTCGTTGGTTTGTTCACGAAATTGGCTGCGATTCGTGGCACCCGGAGTGCCGAAGCCGAATTCCTGGGTCATCAGGCGTTCGACCGGCACCTTGTGGACCTGGTCGATGCCGAAGGGGATCTTGAATCGCAGCCCGGGTTCCTCGGTCGAGTGGTAGCCACCAAACCGGAGCACGACTCCCGCTTCCTCGGCTTCAACCGTGTAAAACGAGGTGTAAACGCCGATGATCAGCACGAGCACGACCGGTACGAAGAGGAGGAACTTCGGCGAAAACGGGAGTTTCGGAAGCTGAGGCATCTGTGGTCTGGGAGAAGCCGAGCGGTAGGGCGGGAGATCGGGAGGTCCGGATGGTTGAGCCATGGCAATGCAATCGGGGTTCGCGGCGAACTTGGGTCAGGCCCCGGGGACGCGCCAGAAGAATTGACCGGATGTTTTGGAGCGATCGAGGCTCCGGGCAAAATCCTTTTCCTTCCGCGGAGGGGCTGATAGGCAGTCCCTCAACCCATGGAAGACAACGATTTACCCACCGAGGCGGAGAAAGAGCGATACTGGCGCAAGAACCTGAGCTGGCTGGGTGGCCTGCTGGCGGTCTGGTTCATCGTTTCCTATGGATGCGGCGTGCTGTTCGCCGACCAGTTGGACAAGATCCGGATCCCGGGAACGGGCTTCAAGCTCGGCTTCTGGTTCGCCCAGCAGGGCAGCATCTACGTCTTCCTCGTTCTGATCGCGATCTACGTGAAGGTCATGAACCGGCTCGATCGTGAGCTGTTGCACGGCGGCAACGATTAACCGGAAAGATCATGGACGTTCGAATCTGGACCTATCTTCTGGTGGGCGCGACCTTCGCGCTCTACATCGGCATCGCCATCTGGTCGCGCGCCGGCTCGACGAAAGACTTCTACGTCGCCGGGGGCGGCGTTCCGAGCGTGGCCAACGGCATGGCCACGGCGGCCGACTGGATGAGCGCGGCCTCGTTCATCTCGATGGCCGGGATCATTTCCTTCGCCGGTCGCGACGGCGCGGTCTACCTGATGGGCTGGACCGGTGGCTACGTGCTGCTGGCGCTGCTGCTGGCGCCCTACCTGCGCCGCTTCGGCAAGTTCACGGTGCCGGATTTCATCGGGGATCGCTACTATTCGAAGCTCGCGCGCTTCGTCGCGGTGCTGTGCGCCATCTTTGTTTCCTTCACCTACGTCGCGGGTCAGATGCGGGGAGTGGGGGTGGTGTTCTCGCGCTTCCTCGAGGTCGAGGTGAACACGGGGGTGGTGATCGGCATGATCATCGTGCTCTTCTACGCGGTGCTCGGGGGGATGAAAGGGATCACCTACACCCAGGTGGCCCAGTACTGCGTGCTGATCTTCGCCTTCATGGTGCCGGCGATCTTCCTGTCGATCCAGATGACCGGGAACCCGGTGCCGCAGATCGGCATGGGCGGCGAGTATCAGGACACCGGCAAGACGCTGCTCGACACCCTCGACGGCCTCAGCCGCGAACTCGGGTTCAACACCTACACCGACGGCCAGAAATCGACGCTCGACGTCTTTTGCATCACGGCCGCCCTGATGTGCGGCACGGCGGGTCTGCCGCACGTGATCGTGCGCTTCTACACCGTCAAGAAGGCCAGTGCGGCGCGGACCTCGGCGCTGTGGGCGCTGCTGTTCATCGCCATCCTCTACACCACCGCACCGGCGGTGGCCGTGTTCGCCCGGGTGAACCTGCTCAAGACCGTCAGCGAGACCTCGTATGCCGAAGTCCCGGACTGGTTCAAGAACTGGGAGAACTCCGGGTTGATCGCCTGGGTCGACAAGAACCAGGACGGCAAGATTCAGTACCTCGGAGACGGTGCGGCCCTGGCGCCGATGCCCGACGACCCGAAGTTCATCCCCCGCTTCGATGGTCTCGGCGACGATGCCGCCCGCGGCGATTCGGGTGAGCGCCTGCTGCTCAATCCGCCCACCGATGCGGCCAACGAACTCTACATCGACCGCGACATCATCGTGCTCGCGAACCCGGAGATCGGGCAGTTGCCGGACTGGGTGATCGCGCTGGTGGCGGCCGGCGGCCTGGCCGCGGCGCTCTCGACCGCCGCGGGCCTGCTGCTGGTGATTTCCACCTCGGTGGCCCACGACCTGGTGAAGAAGACCTTCGCGCCCAATCTTTCGGAGAAGGCCGAGCTGGTGCTGGCCCGTTGCGCGGCCGGCGGAGCTGTCGTCATCGCCGGATATTTCGGGGTCAATCCGCCCGGCTTCGTCGCGCAGGTGGTGGCCTTCGCCTTCGGGCTCGCGGCCTCGTCGTTCTTCCCGGCGATCATCCTCGGCATCTTCTCGAAGCGCACGACCATGGCCGGCGTGATCGCCGGCATGATCTGCGGGATCATCTTCACTGCGAGCTACATCATCTACTTCAAGTTCGTGAACCCCGGGGGCGAGCTTTGGTGGGGGATCTCACCCGAGGGCATCGGCTCGATCGGCATGCTGGTGAACTTCGTGGTGACGGTCGTCGTCTCGAAGCTGACGCCGCATCCGCCGAAGGAAATCCGCGACCTGGTCGACCGGGTCCGCCTGCCGCGGGCGGCCTTCGGCGAGGAGGACGCGGGGCCGGTGGATCATTGAGCCCCGAAGCGGGAGATTCCATTGGGCAAGGGTCGGAGGCTGTGATTGCCTGAGTCCGAGCATGCGCTGTTTCTATTCCCAGGACTTCGAGCTCCAGCTTCCGCCCGAGCATCCCTTCCCGATGCAGAAGTTCCGCGTGTCGAAGGACATGCTGATCGAGGGGGGAGTGCTGGCCGCCGAGGACATCGTCGAGGTGCGGGAGGTGTCGCCCCACCTGCTGCGGCAGGTGCATGATCTCAGCTATCTGGAACGGATCTACCGCGGCCAGCTCGATCCCAAGGAGCAGATCCGGCTCGGGCTTCCGGTGTCGCCGAAGCTTTACCAGCGCAGCGCGACCGAGGTGGAGGCCACCCGCCAGGCCTGCCATGCGGCCCTGGAGGAGGGGATCGCGGTGTGTCTCGCCGGGGGAACCCACCACGCCTTCCGCGACCACGGGGAGGGATACTGCGTGTTCAACGACGTCGCCGTGGCCATCCGCGACCTGCAGGCGCAGCGGCCCGGGATCCGGGTGATGGTGGTGGACACCGACGCCCATCAGGGCAACGGCACCGCCTCGATCCTGGCAGACGACCCGAAGGTGTTCACCTACTCGATCCATGTCGGGGCGAACTACCCGACCCGCAAGGTGAGCGGCTCGCGGGATGTCGAGACCACCCGCTACGTCGAGGGCGCGATGTATCTGAAGCAGCTCTTTTCGACCCTGGCGGCGGCCCTCGACACCTTTTCGCCGGATCTGGTGATCTGGGTGGCGGGAGCGGACAACCATCGCAACGACCGCTTCGGACAGATGCATCTCTCGGTGAAGGACCTTCAGCGCCGCGACGAGGTCCTGCTCGGGGCATTCCTGCGGAACCGGGTGCCGGTGACGGTGCTCTACGGCGGCGGCTACAACCGCCAGACCGACTTCACGGCCAAGATCCACCGCAACACCGTGGCGACGGCGAAGCGGCTGGCGACGGAGCTTCGAAAAGGCTGAGCCATGCAGTTGGATGGCAGGATCGCACTGGTCGGAGCCGGGGCCGTGGGGCTCTACTACGGCACCCGTCTGGCGCTCGCGGGGGAGGATGTCTCGTTCCTCCTGCGCTCCGATTTCGACGTGGTGAAAGAGCGGGGGATCCGTCTGGAAAGCGTCGATGGAGACGCAGAACTGCGGAACCCGCAGGTCTTTCGAGACCCCGGGGAAATCGGTCGGGTCGACTGGGTGATCGTGGCGTGGAAGGCGACGGCCAACCACCACTTCGCCGAGGTGCTGTCGCCGCTACTCCATGAATCCACACAGGTCCTGACCTTGCAGAACGGTCTGGGGAATTGCGAGGCGCTGCAGCAGGTTGTCGGTCCCGACCGGGTTCTCGGGGGGCTTTGCTTCGTGTGCCTGAACCGCCTGGAAGAAGGCTTCGTCCGGCACACCGCAGGCGGCAAGGTCACGATCGGCGAATGGGTGCCCCGGCCGGGCATTCCCCGCGCCCGCAGGATTGCTGCCGCCTTTTCTGCCGCCGGGGTGAAGGCCGGAGCGGCGGAGAACCTCGAGCACGCCCAATGGAGGAAGCTCGTCTGGAACGTGCCCTTCAACGGTCTGGCGATCGCGGAGGGCGGGGTCACCACCGATCAACTGCTGGCCGATCCGGAGATCGAGGCCGATGTCGCGGCACTGATGCGCGAGGTCGTCGCGGTGGCTCACGCGAAGGGATTGGAGATCGATCCGGGAGTCGTTGATTTCGAGATCGAAAGAACCCGGCCGATGGGAGCCTACCGGCCCTCGAGCATGATCGACTACGTCGAGGGCAGGTCGGTCGAATACGAGGCCATCTGGGGAGAGCCGCTCAGGCAGGCCCGGGAAGCGGGCGTGGCCGTACCCCGGTTGGAGGAGTTGGCCGCCAGGATCCGCCAACGACTGGGATAGCGCGCAGATCCAGGCTTGGTCGGCGAGTTCCTGAATGCTAGGGACGGGCGATGACGGGATTGGTTTTGGGTTCGGGACTGGACGGGCTGGTCGAGCGAGTCGAGGTGGCCGAAACGGTGAGCTTTGCCGATGCCGGCCTGCCGGTCTCGACGGTGCCTGGGCACCAGGGGTGTTTCGTTCTCGGAAAGCTCGGTGGCACCGACATCGTGGTCATGCGCGGCAGGGTCCATTTGTACGAGGGACACTCCGCGCAGGCGGTCACCGCCGGGGTGCGCTGGATGGCGGAGCAGGGGGTGGACTCGCTGGTGCTCACCAACGCGGCGGGATCGCTTAGAGAGGATCTGCACCCGGGCAGCTGGATGATTCTCAACGATCATCTCAATCTAACCGGAACCTCGCCGCTCGAGGGTGGCCCCCGTTTCATCGACATGACCGGGGCCTACGACCCCGCATGGCGGAGCGAGTTCATGGCAGTTTGCGAAGCGCGGAAGTTGGCGTTGGGCGAGGGCGTTTATGCGGGCTTGAGAGGGCCTCAGTATGAGACCGCCGCCGAGGTCCGGATGCTTCGCACGATGGGGGCCGATGCGGTGGGCATGAGCACGGTGCTGGAGACCATCCAGGCGAGGGCTCTCGGGTTGCGTGTGCTCGGACTGTCGTGCCTGACGAACTTCGGTGCCGGAATGCCGGGTGCGGAACTCGACCACGGCGACGTGGTCGCGACCGCCGGCAAGGCCGCCGAAGCGATGATCGGCGCGCTGGAGGCCTGGGCCTCGGGTTCCTAGCCTTTCCGGCTCGGCTCCATCCGTGCCTTGGGGACGAAGGGTGTGGCGAAGGCTTCGTCGAAGTCGTAGATGTCCTCGAAGTCCTCGAGCGTGTCGGAGTCCTGCTTGCCGAACATCTGCTCGTCGATGAGGTGGAAGACCATCTCGCCCACGTTGCGGGTGGCATCGAGCCCCCACTCGCCCATCAGGGTGTGGGCCATCGGGCCGAATTCCTGCAGCGCCAGATCGCGGAAGCCGTGAACGAGTTCGCGCCCGCTGACGTGGCGCGGCTGGCCGCCGTTGTCCTCGGCCGCCCGCTTGAGGGTGAAGTCCAGCGCGTCCTTCAGGAAGAGGTAGGCCTGAGGATCGAAGCGGCTGTCGCGACGGATGATGCTTTCGATCGCGTGTTCGAATTGCGCCGGCTGCATGCGGGGAAAACTGAACGTGAATCGCTCCGAGGTCAAAACCTGTTGGAAAGGGCACGCAAGGCCACGTCCAGGGGTGGTGGGCTCGCCGGCGGCCATGGAACGGCGTGAAGCCAGCTCTCGCGCCGGAACCAGGTTTCCTGGCGCTTCGCATACTGGCGGGTCGCTGCAGCGATGCGCTCACGGCAGTCGGCCAGGGTGATGCGGCCGCCGAGGTGCTCGCGGATCTGTTGGATCCCGATCGCCTTCTCGAATCCCGCCATTTCCGCGGGAAGGCCCGCCACTTCGTCGAACGCGCCGGACGTCAGCATCCGGCGGGTGCGCTCGTCGATGCGTTGGTGCAGGTCGCTTCGTTGCCGCCGGACCACCAGTCCCCAAAGCGATCCTTCGATCTCCCGCGAGCGACTCTCCCACCGATCCCGCAGCTCCGAGCACGGGCGACCCGAGAGCAGGCAAACCTCGAGCGCACGGCTGACGTAGCGGCGGTTCGAGGAGTCGGTGCGGGAGGCTTCGAGCGGATCCCGTTGCGCGAGTTCCTCGACGAGGGATTCCAGCGGACGCTCGTCCAGCTTGCGACGAAGCGCCGGATCGCCCGGCGGCAGCGGGGAGGGTCCGTGGGAAAGGAACTTGAGGTAAAGCCCCGAGCCACCGGTGACGATGGGATGAAGACCCCGCCCGCGGATTTCCTCGATCACGGGAAGCGCCATCTCCCGGTAGCGCATCGCATCGCAGGCCTCGGTCGGGTCGAGGACGCCATAGAGATGGTGCGGGACCGTCTCCAGCTCCGCCGCCGAGGGCGCCGCGGTCAGGACGGGGGCGCCCCGGTAGAGTTGAAAGGCATCGGCATTCACAATCTCGCCACCGAGTTTCCCGGCGAGTTCCAGGGCGAGGGTGCTCTTGCCCGAAGCGGTGGGGCCGCAGATGTAGATGGGCTCGGGCACGCTCCGATCAAACAGAAAGCGCCCCGCGCGGGCAAGCCGGCGGGGCGCGTGAGTGGATTTCCGGGGTTGCTTACTACGGCTTGGTCCCGCTGTCGCTCTGGGGCTCGGCCGGAGGCAGGCTTTCCTCGGGTGTCGGGGCCTCGTCGCCGGGATGATCCTCCGCGTCATCGGCGTCATCCGCGTCGGCCGGTCCCTGGGACTTCGCGCCGCTCACGTTGAGTTTGCGTCCCATGAAGAACTGGTCGTGCAGGATCTCGACGGCGCGCTTGGCTTCGTCGACGTTGAGCATCTCGACGAATCCATAGCCTTTCGAGCGATGGGTCCGGCGGTTGTAAACGATCTCGACCCGCCGCACGGTGCCGACGCCGCGGAAGAGTTCCTCGAGGTCGCTCTCGGTCGCCTCGTAGGAGAGGTTGCCGAGGTAGATGCGCTTGGTCGTGACGTCTCCGGTGGAGACGGGCTCGCGTCGCTCTTGCTTCTCGCGTTTCTCGCGCGGCTTGCGCTCCGGTTTCGGCTCCGAATCGTCGGAGCGGGCGTTGCGGACGTTGGACTTGGGAGCGGAACCGCCCCGACCCTTGGAGGAGCGCTGGGGCTCCTTGTAGAGGCCGATGGACTTGAGAAGCTTCTGCCACCAGGTCAGCGGCTTGGGCTTGGGCGCGCGGCGCGGTCTCGGACCACCGCTGCGGTTGCCCTGACGTTTGCCCCCCTGGCGATTTCCACCCTGACGATTGCCGTCGCGGTTTCCCTGCTGGTTGTTGTTGCGGTTGCGGTTTCTGCCACCGCGGGAGCGGCGGCGTCTCTGGCCGCTGCCACGGTTTTCCGATTTGCTCTCTGACATGTTGTTGTTTGGTTGTCGGGCCGCTCGCCTGGGTGTTCCGGAAGTGGAGGACCGCGAGTCGTCCGCGGTCGGCCACCGGCTGGTATTCCTTCGGGATCCGCCGGCGTTCGGTGCCGGGGGAGGATCGTCCTTTGCGTAGCGGGACGGAGGATCCTCCTTGGATCGGGAACGGAAATTGGCCCGGTCGTTGTGGTGCGAAGAAGCGCCGTCTGGGCCGCTTCACGGCGGCAGGCTAGGGGATGCGGAGGTCATGGCAAGGCACGATTTGGGAGGGACGCGTTTGCGGTTGAGGACTGCCTGCGGACCGCTAGACTCCCGCCGTGCGTTTCGCGAAAACATGGATTCGGGCAGTGGTGGCGGCTTCGGCGGTCGGGTTGCTGGCAGCGGAAGAGGCTCTCATGGTGGTCGAGGCCCATTCCGGCAAGGTGCTCATCGCCAACAATTCCACGGTCAAGCGCCCGGTCGCCAGCCTGACCAAGATCGCCACCGCCGTGCTGGTCACCGACTGGGCGGAGGCGGCCGGCGTGGACGTCGCGAAACGGGAGGTGGTGGTGCCCCCGGCCGTCGTGGCCCTTCCGGGGCCGAATCCCATGGCTCTGGTGCCCGGGGAACGGATGCTGATGATCGAGGCCCTGAGCTCGGCGGTCCTCGGCTCGGACAATGCGGCGGCACTCACGCTCGCGGATCACGTCGGCCGGGAGTTCCTCCGCCGCAAGGGCCGTCAGGGCGATCCGATCCGCGAGTTCGTGGATGAGATGAACCAACTGGCCAAGGCCCTGGAGATGCGGAAGACCACCTTCAGAAATCCGCACGGATTGGAATTGCCGGACCAGGTCGGGGTTTCGACCGCGGCCGACATCGCCAAGCTCTCGGTCTATGCGATGCGGCGCCCGGGCTTCACCTTCATCTCCCGGCAGAAGGAGCGGCTGATCACCGTGAAGGGGCTGGAACAACCCCGCAGCTTCAATGTGAAGAACACCAACGAGCTGGTTTCCGAAACCATCATCGGCCTCAAGACCGGGACCACCCGCGCCGCCGGGCAGTGCCTGTCGCTGTCGGTCGAGCGCCCGCCGCTGATTCGTCCCAAGCCGGACGGGAGCAAGGGCGTCACGCCCCGCAGGCTGATCGTTGTGCTGCTCAATTCTCCGGATCGATTCGCAAGAGCCCGCGCCTTGATTCCGCAGGGGTGGGGAATTTATGATCGCTGGGTTTCCGCCGGTGCTCCGGTGGAAAACGCCAAGCGGGAGATCCTCCACGTGCCGAATCCCCGTTGAGGTACGGCATTGGCAGGAGATTTCCCTTATCCGTGCCGGGTCCATCTGGTAGCTCGGATCCATGCGGATCGGAATTCTCAACAGCGGTGGCGACTGCCCGGGTCTCAATGCCGTGATCCACGGGGTCGTCGGCGCGGCCACCGAGTTGGGATGGGAAGTCTTCGGCTTCAGGGATGGCTTCGAGGGGCTGCTTTCGCCCGGGGACTCCCTGGTTCTCCGGCCCCAGGACACGATCGGGATCCTCAAGCTGGGGGGGACGATCCTTGGAACCACCAACAAGGGCCACTTCGCGAGCAGGATCGGGGCAAGCGGGGTCTCGGACACGCCGACCGAGGTCATCAGGAAGGGAAAACAGACCCTTGATGATCTGGGCATCGGCGCCCTCATCGTGGTCGGCGGCGATGGTTCGCTGAAGACGGCGCTCCAACTTTACCGCCAGGGCTGGCCGGTCATCGGGGTGCCCAAGACCATCGACAACGATCTCCAGGCCACCGCCATGACCTTCGGCTTCGACAGCGCGGTGAGCACGGTCGTCGACGGTCTCGACCGCCTGCACACCACCGCCGAGAGTCACAAGCGCATCCTCGTCCTCGAAGTCATGGGCCGCCAGGCCGGCTGGATCGCGCTGTGGGGCGGCATTGCCGGAGGTGCCAAGGTGATCCTCCTGCCCGAGATCCCCTTCGACCTCGGGAAGGTGGCGGATTTCATCCGTCAGCGCGATGCGTCCGGACTTCACAGCACGCTGGTTGTGGTGGCGGAGGGGGTCCGCTTGCCCGACGATGACATGGTCACCATTGATGAAAAAACGGGCGACCGGGTCCGCTTTGGAGGGGTGGGGGACGTGGTGGCCAACCGGCTCCAGGCCCTGACCGGAAAGGAAACGCGGGCGTGCACGCTCGGGCACCTCCAGCGGGGCGGGGCCCCGACGGCGCTCGACCGGATCCTCGGGGTTCGCTTCGGGGTCAAGGCGGTGAAGCTCGCCGAGGAAGGCGGCTTTGGGCGAATGGTCAGCTACCAGTCCTACCACGTCGATTCCGTGCCGATCGAGGAGGCCGTCCATCAACTCAGGACCGTCGATCCGGCTGGTGAGATGGTCCAGGTGGCCCGCTCGATCGGGATTTGCCTGGGCGACTGAGCCGGACGCCGGTCTTGAGCGCCGCCATCGATTCCGCTAGCGTCGCTTCCTCATGTCGATCGATCCCTTGCTTCAACTCCTGCGCCGCAAGGCGCGTCACTCCCATGCCGAACTGGCGGAGCTGCTGTCGCTCAGCGAGGACGAGGTCCGTGCGAAGCTGGCTGCGTGGGAGGAGGATGGAACGATCGTCGGTTACCAGGCGGTCATCGATCCCGAACGTGCCGGGGACGATGACGTCTCCGCCTTCATCGAGGTGAAGCTGACTCCGGAGCGGGGTGGCGGGTTCGACCGGCTGGCCCTGCGGATCGCCCGCTTCGAACCGGTGACCAGCTGCTACCTCGCGAGCGGAGGCTACGACCTGATGGTGGTGGTGGAAGGCTCGGACCTGAGGGAGGTCGCCCGCTTCGTTTCGGAGAAACTCAGTACGATGGATGGCGTACTCTCGACCGCGACCCACTTCCGACTGAAGACCTACAAGGAGAACGGCTTCCTCATCGACGCCGAGAGCGAGCCCGAACGGCTGGCCGTGGCTCCGTAGGGAGGTGGGTGTCCTTCAGTGCGCCGCGAGCCAGTCGGGGCCGGTGCCGTGTTCGACCAGAAGCGGCACGCCGCCGGGCAGCGGCATGGCGGTCTCCATGAGTCCCGTGATCTCAGGGAGCAGCGTCGCTTCCTCATCGGGAGCGAGGTCGAAGATCAACTCATCGTGCACCTGGAGAAGCATCCGGCTGCGGTACTTCTTCGTCCGGATCAGATCGTCGATCCGGATCATGGCCAGCTTGATCATGTCTGCCGCCGTGCCCTGGATGGGGGTGTTGATCGCCGCCCGCTCGGCGTTTCCGCGAATGGTCTGATTGCTCGACTTCAGGTCGGGAAACTCGCGGCGGCGGCCCGCGAGGGTCGAGACGTAGCCCTTGTCCCGGGCTTCCTCGATGGTGCGGTCCATGAACTCGCGGATGGCCGGGTACTGCTTGAAATAGTTCTCGATGATCTCTGCGGCTTCCCCGCGCGGGATCCCGAGTCGTTGGGCGAGGCCGAACGCCGAGATTCCGTAGATGATCCCGAAGTTCACCATCTTGGCGCCCCGGCGCTGGTCGGCACTGACCCCGGACTCGGCAACGCCCCAGACCCGGGCGGCCGTCGCCGTGTGAATGTCCTTCTGCTTGCGAAAGGCCTCGATCATCGACTCGTCACGAGCCAGGGCGGCCATCACCCGCAACTCGATCTGCGAGTAGTCGCAGCTCAGCAGGACGCAGCCTTCCCTGGGGACGAAGGCCCGGCGGATTTCGCGTCCGCTGGCGGAGCGCACCGGGATGTTCTGGAGATTGGGATCCGTGGATGCCAGACGACCGGTGGCCGCCACCAACTGGTGGAAGTGGGTGTGGACCCGCTTCGTCGATGGCTGGAGGTGGTTGGGGAGGGCGTCGACATAGGTCGACTTGAGCTTGGTGGCCTCGCGGTATTCGAGGATCTCATCGATGATGGGATGAAGGCCGCTTAGGGAAACCAGCGTCTGTTCATCGGTCTTGTACTGTCCGGTGCGGGTCTTCTTCGGCTTCTCGGTGAGCTTGAGTTCGTCGAAGAGGATCTCGCCGAGTTGCTTGGGGGAATTCAGGTTGAAGGGGCGCCCGGCATGGGTGGCGATGCCACTCGCAAGTTCCTCGATGCGCTGCTGGAGCTTTCCGCCGATGGCGGCGAGCGCGCCGGTATCCATGCGGATCCCCTCCATTTCCATGCGGACGAGGACCGGCATCAGAGGGGCTTCGATCGACTCGAAGACACCGGTCTGGTCGGCGGCATCGAGGTCGCGGACAAAGCGCTCGTAGAGCTGCCAGGTCACGTCGGCATCCTCTGCCGCGTATTCGGCGAGTGCCTCGAGCGGAATGCTGGAAACGTCGAGATGTTTGCCGTCCTTCTTCTTCGCCGCCTGGCTGAACAGGTCCTCCTCGACCTCCTCGGGAACCAGGTCCGCCAACTTGATGGGTCGGTATCCGAGGAGCGTCTCGCTCAGGTGATCCATGCCGTGCTTCATGCCGGGGTGCATCACGGCGTGCGCCAGCATCGTGTCGAAGAACGGACCCTCGACCGGAAAATCGTGACGCAGGAGGACACAGAGGTCGTATTTCAGATTGTGGCCGATCTTGTGGGCCCGTCCGGAAAAGACCTCCAACAGTGCGGGCCGCAGGGACTCATCGTAGGGCAGATACCAGCCCTCGTGCGCCTTCCACGAAAAGGCGATGCCGAGGAGGCGCGCCTCGAAGCGGTCGAGGGAAGTCGTTTCGATGTCGAAGCAGAACCGCTTGAGCGACTTCAACTCGCCGAGCAGGCGCTGCTGTTTCTCAGGAGTGTCGGCGAGCGTATAGGTGGGTTTCACGTCCGCCAGGGACCGGATCAACTCCGCACCCTCTCCCTCGTCGCCGGCGGCGTCCGACCCGGTCTTCGAGAGTTCCTCGTCCTTGCCGAACACCCGCTTCGCCAGCGTCCGGAACTCGAATTCATTGAACAACTCGCGGACCGCATCGGCGTCGGGTTCGTTCAATTCCAGATCCTCCCAAGCGGACTCCAGCGGGACATCGGTGATGATGGTCGCGAGATCCTTCGACAGCCTCGCCATCTCGGCGTTGGCCTCGACCTTCTCCTTCTGCTTGCCCTTCAGTTGGTCCGAGTTCTCGAGCACGCCCTCGAGCGACCCGAACTGCACGATGAGCTTCTGGGCGGTCTTCGGTCCGATCCCGGGGATCCCGGGGATGTTGTCGACCGAATCGCCCATCAGGCCGAGCAGGTCGATGATCTTTTCCGGCTGGTCGACCCCCCAGATCTCATGAAGCCGACCGGGGCCGATCACCTCGTGCTCGGCGCCCTGCTTTCCCGGACGCCACATGAAGGTGGTCGGGGAAACCAGTTGGGCGAAGTCCTTGTCGGGCGTCACCATGTAGGTTTCGTAGCCCTCCTCCTGCTCCGCGCGGCGGGCAATGGTGCCGATGATGTCGTCGGCCTCGTAGCCGTCGATCTCCAGCACCGGGATGTGGAAGGCCCGGCACAGGCGCTTGACGTTCGGGATCGCCGCCGCGAGTTCTTCCGGCATTTCCTCCCGCTGGGCCTTGTAGGCCGGAAACTTCTCGTGGCGGGGCGTGGGGGCCGAGGTGTCGAAGGCCACGCCGATATGGGTCGGCTTTTCGTTCTCGAGAATCGTGAGGAGGGTGTTGGTGAAGCCGTAGAGGGCCGAGGTGTTGATGCCCTTCGAGTTCCGGATGGGGTTCCGGATCAGCGCAAAGTGGGCGCGATAGACGAGCGCCATTCCGTCGAGGAGGTAGAGCCGGGGCATGCCTGAGCCTGTGCGGAGGGTGGGTCGGGCGTCCAGTGAAGAAGCAGGCGGTCAAAACTCTGGCAAAGAAGCGGGGTTTTCGTAACGTAATCCCAGCATGAAACCAGTTGTCGGACTCATCGGTATCGCAGTGGCGGGAGTGGCGGGCTATCTGTTGGAGCCATCGGTTCGCCCGTCCCTGATTTCAGTCCAGCAACCGGCCGCTCCGGAGGAACCCCGGTCGGAGGATCCTGAACCGGCGGCCGAACCGCCTCCGCCCGCACCCCAACCACCGGTCGAGCCGCCCTCAGCCGCTCCGCCTGCCTGGGTGGCGGCCCTCAAGCCGGACCAGTTTCCCGGCAAGGTGACGCTCAAGCGCAGCGTCGAGTTCTCCGCCCCGGGCGCGGCGCAAGCGCTGGTGATGGAGGCCGGGACCCAGGCGACCCCGGTCCGAATCGAAGGCAACGACCTCGTCGTCACCCTTGTGCCGGGTGGTCCCATAGAAGGCCGGGTGCCGGTGATGGAGACCGATCTCGTGGCCCTTCTCGGCAATCAGCCGCCGGCGGTCGAACCGCCAGCGCCCGAACCTCCCGCTCCGGATCCCGTCGAGCCTCCGGTCGCCGGTGGCGAACCGATGGAAGAGCCGGCGGAAGAACCGGCTCCGGAACCGGCGGCGAGTCTGGATGCCGAGGAGATCGTCAAGCTCATGCAGGACAGCATCAAGGCCGGCAGCGTCAGCGAGTTCACCTTCGACCAGGTCCTCGGCTGGAAGGCCGGGGAGGATGAGGAACGGGACGGCGTGACCTATCAGACCGGGCTCGTCGCCTACAAGGCGGAGACGATTTTCGGCGTGAAGACCATCCAGGCCCAGGCGCTGATCGATGGTGGAAAGATCGTCCGCTGGATCTGGCCGAAGAGTGGCATGGAAATCAAGTGAGGTAGCGGTCCCTGAGGTGCTGCAGGTGGGCCTCGGCCGACGGCTCCCGGCCGGTGGCGAGGCGGATGATCTCCGCGGGTTCGATCGTGGCACCGTGGCAGTGGACGTGCTTCTGCAGCCAGTCGAGCAGCGGCGCGTAGTCGGCGCTCTTCACGGAATCGGCGATCTCCGGCACCGCTTGTGAGGCGGCGAACAGCTGGGCGGCATGCAGATTCCCCAGGGTGTAGGTCGGAAAGTAACCGAGTCCTCCCATCGACCAGTGGATGTCCTGGAGGCAGCCCCTTCGATCGTCGGGAGGGCACAGGCCGGAGAGCGCGCCGAATGCCTCGTTCCAGGCGTCGGGTAAGTCGGCGACCGCGAGGCTTCCGTTCACCAACTGGCGCTCGAGATCGAATCGCAGCAGGATGTGGAGATCGTAGGTGGCCTCGTCGGCCTCGACCCGGATGAACGAGAATTCGGAGCGCAGCACGTGGCGCATGAAGGCGTCGAGCGGGAGTGAAGCGAGGCAGGGGAAATGCGCCTGTGCGCGGGGATACCACTTCTCCCAGAAGGCTCGCGACCGGCCGATGTGGTTCTCCCACAGCCGCGACTGGGACTCGTGGATGCCCAGGGACACCGACTCGCCGGCGGGCGTGCCGAAATCATCGTCGGCAAGCCCCTGCTCGTAGAGGCCGTGGCCGACCTCATGCATCACTCCGAAAAGGGACGAGGTGAAGTCGGCTTCATCGTAGCGCGTGGTGAGACGGATGTCGGACGGCCCGAGGGTGGTGCAGAATGGATGGGCACTCGAGTCGATGCGACCGGCGGAAAAGCGGAAGCCGAGAGCCTCGGCCACCTCCCGGTTGAAGGCTTGCTGGGCGGCCACAGGGTAGGGGCCTTCGGGAATTGTGGGCTGCTGCTCCGCTGACCGGCGGGTCGCTGCGGTGGCGATCTCCCGCAATTGAGGACGGACCTGATCGAACAACCCGCCGATCAAGGCGGTCGTGGCCCCACGCTCGTAGGTTTCCAGAAGCGCGTCGTAGGGCTCGTCCGGATACCCCCAGCACTCCGCCTTTTCCCGGGCCAGGCCGATCAACTCCTCAAGCACGGGTGCGAAGCGGGGGAAATCACTGGCCTCCCGGGCCGCCGCCCAGACTCCCTTGGCTCTGGAGGTCAGCGCGGCTTCGCGCTTGACGAGTTCGGTGGGGATCTTCGAGGCACGCTCGAAGCGCCGTTTCATCTCGCGGGCATTGGCCTGTTCCCGGGGTGACGAAGCCGAGGCCAGCGCCGACTCAATGGCATCCCGCCAGTCGGCCGACGTCTGCAGTTCATGGGCTTTCCCGGAAAGGGTCGCGAGCTGATTTGCCCGCCAGCGGGCGGCCTCCGGCGGCATCCGGGTCTCCTGGTCCCAGGAGAGGATCGCGGCGGCGGTCGAGTAGCAGGCGGCTTCGGCCGCGATCGGCTTGATTGGGGCAGTGGCGCTCACGGGCCCAGCTTCCCCCATCGATCGCTCTTGGAAAACAGAAAGTTCCCGACAGGCGGGGATCCTTCAAGGCTCCCGTCTTGCCGGGCGCGGCATTTCCACCGTGGACTCGGTCCCGGTCACCGAAAAGATGGACGTCGGTCCCAGCGCAAGGAGGGCGCCAACGCACCAATGATCCGGCGGGGGGGCGAGGGTGGTTCGGCAGGTTTTGCGTAGGATTTTGCGGCGTGGCAACGTTGCATGGGGCATGCGCTGGGGACTCGTCATGATGCTTGGAGCCGCCGGATTGGCCGGCGGACAGCAGACCGACGTCTGGGACCTGCCGCCCCTGCGCTACGCGGAAACACCAGCGACCGGGCGGATCGCCGAACTGATGGAGCGCCTGGAGGCGGACCCCTCGCTGGCGACCGGAACGGATGACCTGGAGCGCTTGAGTTTCGTTCTCGATTGGCTCGAAGTTCCGGAGAGCTCGCAGATCCTGGTGTTTTCCAAAACCAGCAAGCAGATCCGCCGGATCACCCCGGATTCGCCGCGGGCGATCTATTTTTCCGAGAACCACTACGTCGGCTACGTTCCGGGAGGGGCGATCGAGGTGATCTCCCAGGATCCGGTGCTCGGGCCGGTGTTTTACCTGATCGAGGCGGGTGGTCCGGCTGGAATGCGGATCGACCGGGACGTCAGCGAGTGCTTCTCGTGCCACGGCACCACGCGAACCGAAAATGTGCCGGGCATGCTGGTCCGGTCGGTGTTCCCGGATGGCGATGGGCGGCCGTTGCTTTCGCTCGGCTCGGTGACGGTCGATCACACCACCCCGATCGGTGACCGCTGGGGCGGCTACTACGTCACCGGCAACAGCGCGATCGGGCACCACGGAAACCGGGTGTTCGAAGAGGATGAATCCTTCCGCAAACTCGAACCGGACCGGATCGATGTTTCCCGCTATCCGCGTGGGACCAGCGATGTGGTGGCCTTGATGGTTCTCGAGCACCAGTGCCTCGTTCACAATCTCCTCAACGCCGCCTCGATTCGCTACAACCGGGCGGAATGGCTGGCGAAGGTGATTGATCCGCACGCGGATCCCGGCACCGGTCAGGCCGGCAGGATTGCCGATGCGATGGCCGGGAAGATCGTCGCGGCGCTGCTTTTCCGGGGCGAAGCGGATCTCGGTGAGGGAATCGAGGGTTCCCGGGACTATCAGCGCGACTACGCGGCACGATTTCCCAAGTCGTCGTCCGGGCGCTCGCTCGCGGACTTCAGGCTGTACGAGCGGATTTTCAAGCACCGCTGTTCGTGCATGGTCTATTCCAAGGCGTTCGACAGTCTGCCGCCGCGGGTCAAGGAGGCGACGTTGCAACTCCTGAGGGATTCGCTCGAGACGGGCGAAGGCCCCGCCGACCACCTGCCGGCGTCCGAGCGACGCAAGATCGTGTCCATTCTGGACGACACGCTGCCGGCGTGGCGAGGGAAGAGGTGAAGGCCGGCCTTTCGGTAACGGGCGGGGGGCTGTGCATACGATTGCCCGCCACCGTCCGGCCGACGCTTCACCAAATCCTCTCCGGGACGGGCCCGGGGAAAGCAATCAGCGAATGAACACGACGGCGATCGGCGATTCCTGATAGACCGCGACCACCATGCGCTTCTGCTTGGAAAAGTAACTCAGGCGCCGCGGGTCGATCGCGCGGGTGCCTTCCGCCTGTCGCAGGGTGACCTCCTCGGTGGCGAGCCACGAGCGATTGATCGACAGGAACTCCGGCCAGGACACCAGATTGCCGACCGGGCGCTCGCCGAGCTTGTCGCGGTGCTTGTCGGAAAGGTGGAGGACCGCGCCGCGGGGGATCATCGTCCAGTTGGTCCCGTCGTGGAGGATCTGGGCGTAGGTGGAGATGTCCGTCGAGGACGTGCGGATTCCGGTCGAGACCGATGCGTGCTCGGAAGCCGAGGCGGAGAAGGGTGCCACGAGGGCAAAAAGGGTGGCGGCCATCAAGGCACCACCGCGGGGGGAGCGGGGGAGTTTCATCTTGTAGGGGGATGGGGTGATTGTCGTCCGTGGGTGCGGCCGACGGGAGGGATTGAAATCCTGATGGCGTGGAAAATCAACCCGTCTTGACGGTTCCCACGCGATCACGGAGGGATGAAGGGGAGGGAATCCGGTCAACTTTGTCACCTATTGATGCAAAACATGCACAAAAAAGCCCTTACGCGCCGCAGCACGAGAGGGCCTGAGATGCTTCAAGTCTCTTAAGCAACCATCAAAAGACTCAGCGGTCGAGAATCGAGTTCCAGTGTTCGACGTCGTCCTTTCGCGACTCGAGGAGCGCACTGGCGTCATCGTGAATGGTGATGCGGGTGATCGCATCGCCCTTGCCATCCGCCTTGCAGCCCTGCTCGCCGGTATCGACCTTGCCGACGATGCTATTTACCACGTCCTGACCCGAGGTCACTTCGCCGAAGACGGAGTGACGGTTGTCCAGGAATGGAGTGGGCACCATGGTGACGAAGAACTGGGAGCCATTGGTTCCCGGACCGGCATTGGCCATCGAGAAGATTCCGGGTTTCGCGTGGCGCAGCTCGGGATGAAACTCATCGGCAAACTTGTAGCCCGGGCCACCACGTCCGGTTCCGGTCGGATCGCCACCCTGGATCATGAAGCCATCGACGACGCGGTGAAAGGCGATGCCGTCGTAGTATCCGCGCTGGGCGAGGTTGATGAAGTTCGCGCAGGTCAGCGGTGCCTTGTCGGCGAAGAGGGTCGCGTCAATGTCGCCCTTGTCGGTATGGATGGTGATCTTGATGTCGGCCATGCCCAGAGGCTCCGGCAGGGAGCTACCGATGGCAAACCGATTCAACCCTCCGGGAGCCCGCGCGGGTAGATGTTGAACTCGAGGCTGGAGAACACGCCGAGGTCGAACCTTGCCTCACCGAAGGTCTGTGAACGGCCGATCAGATGCCCGTCCTCGAAGCCGACCAACTGGAAGGTCAGGCGGCCGCCGTCGGTGAAGGAAGCCCGGATGTCGCCTTTGCGGCGGATCGGCTCCCACCGGAGTTCCGGATTGGCGGCCTCCTCGGCGGTTCGCAGGGCAAAGCTCCGGAGCCTCGACACCGGAAGCTCGAACTCATTGAAGCTCGTCTTCAGTCGCACCATTCCGTCGGCGATCTCGACGATCTCGCCATCGACGAGGTCGCCATTCCGCAGCTTGATGCCCTGGGATTCGTCCGGCCCGGAGGCTTCGGATTCGTCCGGCTCGGGTTCATCCATGTTTTGGAACTGAAACATCCGTCCGCCGAAATTTCGTCGGTCCTGTCCCCACTCGCCATCCACCACGCCGTCCCAGCTGGTGATCGCAATCCGAGAAATGCGTGTGCCGTTCGAATGGTCGGCCAAGAAATGAATGAAGGATCCCATCTTTGCCGGGTCCGGTGCCGCTTCCTGCCAGTCGTCGATGATCCGGCCGTCGATCATCAGCCGGAATCGCCCGGTGGTCAGGTCTTGGAGGATCTCGAAACGGATCTTGTCCCGTTCCGTGAACTCGCGGATGCCTCCCGAGCTTCCGATGGTCGACGAGTCGTTCGCGGTCTTCTTGCGAAGGTAGGCGTACTGGCTCTGGCACACCAGCTCGTAGCCATTCTTCATGTCGTCCGGGTTCTCACTGTCGGCGTGGAGGAACAGCCGGAACCGCGCGTTCTCCTGCCACGAGACATCGAAAGCAAAGCGGATGCGGTCGTGACGACCGATCTCGCGACCGATGCTCGAACCGCGCTTGCACACCAGGGCATTGTCCTCGAGCGACCAGCCATCTTTGATCGATTGCGTCCATGTCCCGAGTTCGGACGGTCCGAGGTAGATCACTTCCGGACGGCTTTCGATCTTCAGGGCGTCGACCATGTCGCGGCGCAGAATCAGCTCTCCGGCGTAGCTGGTCTGCAGGCCGATCTTGTCGTCGGTGACCTCGGTGAGGCACCCGCGCAGCTTGTCCCCGTTGGTCAAGGTGACTTCGGCAATGTGGTTGCCCTCGGGAAGATTGAAACCGGGAGATGGCGGGACTTCGATGCGGCTCACCGGGTCGACCCGGAAACGCTGGGGGGCCGTGAATGCGTCGGACTCCCAAACAAGCCCGGACTCATCGAAGGCGGCGAGATCGCCGCGGACGAGGTCTCCGTTGGTGAACAGCAGGGTCATGTCCCCATCCTTCCCGCGCGCCGGGGCGACGAGGATGAGTGCGGCGAGGAGCGCTGAAACGGGAAGGTTCATGGTTCGTCCGGAGAATCGGTCGACGGTTCCTCTGCCAACTCCCTGCGGTCAAGGGAGGTCACGGCCGGGCGCTGGATCTCGAGCGGGCCAAGAAGTTCATGCTCGAGGAAGAGGGTCCGATCATCAAAGCGCCCGCTGGCGGCGCTCAGGCGCCCCCCGGCGGCGAGCCCGAAGAACAGCGGCGAGCCTTTCGACTCGGCCTTGTTTCCGGCGAGGAAGATCGTGGAGATGCGGTTCACCGGGATCTCCAGGGCATTCGCCAGGTGGGGGCTCTGGAACAGGACCACGGGCCGGCCATCGCGAACCGCGGTTTCGAGCAGCTTGCCTCCGAAGCGCTGGCCGTCGTGGTCGATCACCGCGTCCGCCTTCTCGTCGCCGCGGTCTTCCCCCTTGTGCCGGTCGCCCGAGGCGTTCCACTGGCGCAGTTCCAGATTGGAGACGACGTGCGCGCGCTCTCCCTTGGTCCCGCTCTCGAAGACAATGCCGCTGGCTTCGGGCATCTCGTCGAGTTGATCCGGAAAACGACCCTCGAGTTCGCCGTCGAGATAGAGGTAGAGCATCCTGGCCGGACGATCGACCCGCAGTTCGATGCTGACCTCGCGCTCCCTGAAGTCCTCGGGGCCGCGGTTCACGACACCCAGCGGATGATAGGACGTCTTGCCGGTGCTCTGTCGCTTGAGTTCGAACCCGGCGGTGTTGAACTGGAGGTAGTAGCGGTCGAGTTCGCCGCCCGAGCCCTTGCCGGGATCCGAGCAGAAGAAGACCTTGAAGGCGGGGCGCTGCTCCCATTTCAGGTCGAAGGAAAGCGAGAACGCGGGCGGGAGTTCGTCGAAGGCCCGGCCGACGAAGCCGGTACCGGAGGAAACGAGTTGGTCGTCTTGGATCGACCATTGGTCGGAAGGCGTGAGCCAGCCGGCCTCGTCGCCCAACCCGGAGAGAATCACCCGGTGGGGACGGATCCCGAGTTGCATCCGGTCGATGACATCGCGGGCGATCGACAGATCCCCGGCGAAAGCGGTCCGCACGGCAATCTCCTTGTCACCGATCGAAAGCAGGTCACAGGGGACCATGTCTCCGTTGATGAGCTGCACCCGGGCATCATGATCGAGTGGCGCGGGAGCCTCGTTGGAGAAGTCCACCCGCCGGATGCGCCCGGGCCTGACCTCGATGGCATCGAGCGCGACATCGGCCTCGATGGTCAGCGAACCGTCGGCCTTCATCGAGACCACGGTTCCGGTCAGGCGTCCGCCATCGGTGAGCTTCAGTTCGTCGCCGTGTCCGATGCCGGCTGCCACCCCGAGGGTGGCGATGATCAATAGTCGTCGCCCCATGCGTCGAGAAAGTTGCCGCCTTCGCGGAATTCGAGGATGACCGCGCTTTCCAGATCAAGCGTCAGATCACCCATGAGTTTGGATTTGAGAGCCATCTTGTCCGAGTCGGTCACCCCGGGCACGCCGCTGATGATTCCGATGGGCTGGAAATGGATGCGGATCCGGTCGTCGGAGATGGGATCGATCTCGCGCAGGCCCCGGGCCGCGAAGCGGATGTCGGCGATCTCCTCGGTCGGGATCACCAATGGAGCGTAGCGGCCTTCGAGGGTGAGCTGCCCGTTGTGGATGGTTTCAACCCGGCCGGACACCCGGTCGGTTCCGTTGGTCAGGAGAACCACATCCCATTCCTCGCTCTCGAGACTGCGGGCGGCATCCGGCATGCCATTCCACTCGGCGAGGATGATGTCGGAAAGCCGCAGGGGATTCTCCGATCCATCGACACGGAAGCCGATTCCGCCGCCGGGGGTCCACGAGTCGTCCTCATCGCCCTCAACCGGTTCGATGAGCCACTGCATGGCAAACTCGCCATTGACGAAGAGCGAGATGAATCCCTCGTCGAGATCCGTGCGCAGTTCGAAATCCGCCGAGCCGGAATCGTCGATCTGCAGGCTCCGTTTCGCGGCTCGAATCGTGTTGATGTAAGGTGTGCCGTCCTTGCCGTAGCCGCTCTTGTAGAGCGTCACGTAGTTGCCACGCAAGGTCATGACCAGGGCGCGGCCGAAGTAGCTGGTGAGTTCACTCATGCTCGAGACGACGCGCCTCGCATTGTTGGCTCCGCCCTCTTCGTCATCCTTCTCCACCGGCGGCTTCGGAGCGAAATCCGCATGGAAGGCGACCGCCACCGGCGAGCGTCCCCGCCAGTCGAGATGGAAACGGAAGACGGAACGCCGGGGCATGTCGGCATCCAGTGTCAGCGCGTCCCCTCCGGCGACATGGTACCAACGGGAGCCGAGGTGCCGCCACGTCGCCTCCTCCTCCTTTTCTTCCTCCGCCGGTTCCTGCGATTCTTCCGGGGCGGGTGGTTCCTGCTCGTCGGCCTCCTCGTTTTCCTCCGGATCGGCCGCGGCCTTGGGCTCGGAGCCGTCATCGATCTTCCACTCATCCGGATCGAAGGGGCCGGCGTAGATGAGTCGGCCTCCGAAGGGATTGGGGGCGATCCGCTTGACCACGTCACGCGGAATCACCAACAGCCCGGCCGCCGGACTGTCGACCGTGAGGTTCTCGGCATCGAGGCCGGTGATGGCACCGGGAATGCGATCGCCGTTCATCAACTCGATGTGGGAGGTCGAGTTGTCGGTTCTCAGGCTCGCCGCCCCGCGCAGGATGATCTGCCGGACCTTGTCGGTGCGGAACTCCATGGGAGCGACGCCGTCGTCGCGCTCCCACCGCAGCACGCCGTCGCGATCGATTCCGCCGAAGCGTCCCTCGAGCTCCCCGTTGGTCAGGCGCAGGAGATCCGGGCTGGTTTCCTCGGCACCCGCGGTGCCCGCGGTGGCCGCAATGAGCCCGGCGAGGAGGATGGCTGGGGTGGGGATGAGTCGGTTCATTTTTCGTAGATCGGGAGGAAACGGTAGTTCAGGGCAAGCGACAGCAGGGCGCTGGCGGTGTTGAAGGATTCTCCCTTGTTGCCGGGCCACGACCCGTCCGGGCGCTGAATGGTCGAAAGGTAGCGCAGGTTCTTCTGGTTCCATTCGTTCCACAGGTTCTCATCGGCGTGGAACAGGGCCTGCGACATGTAGTATTCGAAGTAGTAGGGATAGTTGCGGTCCCGGTAGTTGAGGTTCTTCTGCAGGTAGCCCACGCTTTCGGCGAATCCTTTCCCGTCCTTTTCCTTGGCTAGGGCGAGGCAGGTCACGCCGATGGCGGTGAGGGTCGGCTTGCTGCCGCCGGCGGAGGTGTAGCCGTAGCCGCCGTCGCCGCCGCGGCAGCGCGACATGTAGGCGAGGCCCTTCTTGATGGCCTCGTCGGGCACGGGGATTCCGGCGTTCCGGGCCCCGAGCAGGGCGACCAGTTGGCATCCCGAAACGGTGGTGTCCGCATCGCGGGCATCGGGCGTGTAGCGCCACGCTCCGGATGGATTCCGCTCCTGGGCATTGAGGATCAGCTCGACGGCGATCTGCAGGGCGGGGGCGATCTTGGGGTCGTCCACGATCCCGTAGGCTTCGGCGAGAGCGAGCGTGGCGAATCCATGGTTGTACATCGAGGTGCCGATGTAGCCGTTGCTTTCGCGCTGCCGGGACAGGATGTAGGAGATGCCCTTGCGGATTACCTCGCGGTAGGTGCCGTGATTCGGATCCTCGCCGTGGGCCAGGAAGGCGATGACCGCCAGACCCACCACGCCGGGTTCGCTCCCCATCCGGTCGTTCCAGGCACCATCGGCGTTCTGACTTTTCGCCAGATAAGCCAAGCCGCGTTCGTAAACCGTCTCAAGTTGGGCCGGAATCGGATCGTCCGGACGTCGTCGCAGATCCTGTCCCAGCGCCGGGATCAGGAAGCCGATGGCGATCAGGCCGTGGAGGAAAACGCGGGTCATTTCTCGATCAGGCGCTCGGCGCCGCGGTTGTAGGCCTTCAGGGCGTCTCCAAACTCGGCCGGCAAACCCTTCCCGGCCTGCCCGGCACCCTTGGGCACCCGTCGCTCGACGACGCGGCCTTCGTTGGCTCCGCCAACATCCGAATTGCCGGTGTCGGACTCGCCGGTCATGCCCTCGCCGCCCTGGTCACCGGGCTTCTCGCCTTCCCCGGGCTTGCTGCCGGGTTCCTTGCCCATCATCCGCTCGAGCATGTCCATCATCGCGCCACCGGCGCCCTCCGAGGGGCTGCCGCCCGACTGCTTCTGGCGTTCCTTGGCGGCTTCGTAGATTTTCTCGATGACCTCGGTCTGGGCGGCGATCGTCACCCCGTCCGTTTCGTGCTCATAGAGCCGCTCGCTCGCCTCGTCCATGGCATCCTCGACCTCGCGGAAGAGTTCGATGACCTTGGGGTGGGTCTGCTCGATCGTCAGTTGCTGCACGTCCGCGGCGAGCTCGTCCTGACGGTCGGACAGGTTGCGGGATCCGGTCTGGTGCCGGCTGATTTTCTCCGCCAGTTCGGGATCGTCGGCCGACCACGCGAGGAGCGGGGCGAGCAGGATGGCAATGATCTTCTTCATGGAGTCTTCTCGAGTTCGTAGGATCGCCTCAGGGTTTCGAGCGCACGGGTGCGGGCCCGGAGGTCCTGCTCCTGCTGGACCATCCGCATCACGCGCAGCATGAATTCGAAGTCCTCGTCTTCGCCGCCGCCACCACCTCCGCCGCCGCCACCACCGCCGTCTTCCTTCACGGCGCCCTCGAGCTTGTCGGCCCATTCCTTGAGCAGGGCCGCCCACTCGGTGGCGGACTTGGCGGCGATGAAGCCGTGGTTGCGGCTGAGGCGCGAGCGGACGTCCTCCAGACCGAGATCGATCTCCGACTCGACCATCTCCTGGAGGATCTCGCCGTAGGCCTCCTTCGCGGTGCGCGTGAAGAAATGCCCGAGATCCTCCTCGATCCACCGGACTTCGGATGCGGTCTCCGACTGCTGGCGGATGGTCTCGTCAAGTTTCGTCAGATCCGCCGGATCCATCTGCTCGCGGCGCAGTCCGAAGTGCTCGGATTGGGCGAGGGAGGCCTTCGCCACGCCTTCCTCGTCGGAGGCCGCCTTCTTGAGGCGTGCCACAAAGGTGCTCGCCTCGAAGCGCTCGTTGGCGTCGTTGGCCTTCTCGATGGTTTCCTGCATCTTCTCGAGAAGCTCACGCTGCTTCTCGACGGCTTCCTTCATTTCCTGCTCGGACTTCTCGCCGGTGTTTTTCGGGTCGCCGGCCTCGCCGAGGTTTTCCTGCACCTCGGGCATGTCCTGCTCGCCGAGCTCCTGCATCGACTTCATCGCCTCGGCCATCTTCTGCAGCGTCTCCTTGTCGATGGTCTCGTTTCGCGCGCTCTCCTTGAGCAGCTCCTCCATCTTCCGGGTCAGTTCCTGCATCTTCTCGGATTGCTGGCGCTCCGACTCCTCCTGCTGCTCAAGCCGCTCGGCGGGCTCACCTTGGCGCAGTTCCTCGCCATCGAGCCTTTCAAGGCGCTGGTTCTCCTCGAAAAGACTCCGCTCGCGGCGGGTCAGGTCCTCCAGTTCACCGATCGCG
Organism: Verrucomicrobiaceae bacterium E54; assembly: GCA_022548915.1. Classification (GTDB taxonomy): domain Bacteria; phylum Verrucomicrobiota; class Verrucomicrobiia; order Verrucomicrobiales; family Akkermansiaceae; genus Haloferula. Next base: position 100,398 of record JAKZES010000005.1, on the reverse strand, counting down.
CGGTCGAACTGGTTCTTCAGCATCTGGGCATGCTCTTCCTCGCTCAGGATGTAGAGGATCACCGGCTGCGAGTAGATGCGGCCGCGGTCCGGCATGTAGTCCTCGACGTAGGCGCGCAGGGTGAGCTTCTGCGGACCGATCCCGTGGGTCTCCGGAGAGAAGGCGGCGGGTATCGAGGCACTCTTCAACCGCGGGTGGCCCTTCTCGAGGACCAACTCTCCCTTGGCGGAGTCGTTGGAACCGGGGCGCGTCGGTTCTCCGACCCACTCCAGGCCGTATCCGCGGATCCCGAAGTCGTCGCTGGCCACGACATCGAAGTCCACGGTCTGGCTCGGCAGCAGGGCCCGCTGGCTGGGAACCCCCTCCATGTAGCAGGAAGGGGCCTCGTCCGGCACCGCCTGGATCCGCAGCTTGAAGCCCTGACTTCCCTCGAGCCCGAGGGAATCCGTCCACATCATCGGAACCTCCAGAGAAGTCTCGGCGATTTCGATCAAGTCCGTGGTTGCCATCGGTCCGCGCAGGTTCATCGGCTGCGGATCGGACTCGGACTCCGGAGCCGAGTCGGAGGCTTCATCCCGGTCCATCGCCGCCACGGGTCCGAAACGCGCCTCCTTGAGCGCCCGGCTGACCTCGATGCCAAGGCGGACCTCCGATCCGCGCACGGCGGTGAGGGTGCCGGTCGGCAGGTCGAGGGACTCGTCCTCGAGTTGGAGGTAGTCGGGATAGTCGACCTCGGCGATGCTGCGGTCGACCACGGGCCGGAGGGCGGGAACGACGCGAATCGAGTGGCGGGCATCCCCGATCTCGAAGCGCACGTTTCCGGGCTCCTGCTGCCCGGGGAAATCGAAACTATAGACCCGTCCGTCCAGGCCGGCGGTGACGGGGTCCTGACGCTCGATGCGGGCCAGCCCGGAGCCGGGCGTCCACTCGCTGGCGTCGTCCAGCCGGACCTCGAGCGTGAAGGCCTCTCCCTGGGCGACCGGGAGTTCTCCCGGCAGGGTTTCCAGCAGGGTGAAGGTGTAGCGCGGGGTGGAGGACAGGGGGAAAAGCCAGCGCTTGAGTGAATTCATCCCGGCCTGGGGCACCAGCGTGAGCGCCGTGCCGGCAACCAGGAAGAGGGCGACGACCGCGAGCGACCAGCGCCGGTGCCGGGAAACCGGCAGCGAGTCGTCCAGTTTCCGCCGGGCGGTCTCCGCGGCCACCGTCTCGATCGCGGCGGCCCGGAGCCGGGGTGAGAGGCTGTCGGCATTCTCCGTCTGGTCGCGCAGTTCGATGACGCCCAGCAGGCGGTCGCCAAGGCCGGGATGCCTGCGGGCGATCAGGCGGGCGAGCTGGTTCTCACGGCGGTGCTTCCAGACCCAGCGATGCAGGAGCATCGGCGCGAACACCACCGCCAGCGAGGTGCCGCTCAGCAGAATGGCGAGCCGGACCAGCCCGGGCGTCTGCCAGATGCGGTCGAGACCGAAGACGATCAGGTAGGAAAAGATCAGACCGAAGATCCCGGCCAGCACGGCCTCCGCAATCTTGGTACGCCACAGGCGCCGCCGGAACTCTGCGAGCTGGTCGCGGAGCGACTCCGGGAGGGTGACCGACGGTTTGGTTGGGTCTGGCATGAATGGATAACGGTGGGGACTCCCGGGGCTTTGCGAAAACTTCCAGAGGAATAACCTCAATTCCAGCGCAAAACCCCCTCGGGTGCAGCGAAGGCGGAAGCCGGCCTTGTCTCTCAGATTCGTCGCACGATCGGGTTTTCGGCAGCTTCCGTGCCAATCGTGGTCTCGGGACCGTGGCCGGGGAGGACCCGGGTGGCGTCGGGCAGCGGGTAGATCTGCTCGCGGATGCTCCGGCTCAGAACCGCCATGTCGCCTCCCGGCAGATCCGGCCGGCCCGTCGATCCGGCGAACAGGGTGTCTCCGGCGAAGAGGGCCGCCGCATCCCGGTCGTAAAAGCTCACGCTGTCGGTCGAGTGCCCCGGGGTGTGACGCAGCTCGAGGGTCAGGCCGTCGATTTCCAGCGATTGCCGGCCTTCGATGACATGATCCACCTCGTAGGGATCCACGTCGAAAGGCATGCCCCACTCCCGGACCACCTCCTCGAGCGTCAGCGACCGGTCGAAAGGTTTCCAGGCATGCACCGGAACCCCGCGCGCCGAGATGGCGCCGGCGGTCATGACGTGATCGAAATGCTGGTGGGTCAGAAGCAGGGCGATCGGCTGGATTCCGAGATCGTCCAGCCAGCGGTCGGCGTCGATCGGCGCGTCGATCATCACCCACGCCCCGCCCGGGGTGGGGGCGAGGTAGGAATTGGTGAGCAGATAGCCGCCTTCGAATCGTTGAATGCCTTCCACGCCGAAAGACTTGGTCGGGGGGATCGCGGGTGTCAAACCCGGTGCGCGGCGGGAATCGTCCTGTGGCTCAGGTTTTTGTTGCCGGATTCAAATACGGGGATCTATCCTTCCGGCCCGCTTTCGACCCGGTGGATGACCGGCGGGCGGACCCTCCCTTCCCGCCATGAATCCTGATCGCGCGACTCTCAATTTCCTGAACAGCTTTCCCGAAGAGGCCCGTCGAAAAGGCGAGCAACTCCAACAGGACGGGACGGTCACCCAGATTTTCGGCAACCACCTCTTCATCCAGGGCAGGGTGGAGGATGAATCGGGAACCTTCCGCACCAGCCTGAGACTTCAGGGCAATCGCTGGTTCGGGTCCTGCACGGCCGAGGACGACATCGTCTCGGGTGCCTGCCAGTACGCCACGATGATGGAGCGCATGCATCGCGGCGAGGACCTGCCGGAGAGCCCCAACGAGTTCGACGACACGCCGGTTCTCGACGTGATCGAGGACAAGCTCGGGCGCGAACTCGACGACAAGGAGGCCGACTTCGTCTCCAAGGTCGAGAAGCGCTACCGCCGCTACGTGATCGAGGGCGAGATCCACGATCACGACATGGTGCGGCTGACGCCCCGGTGGGAAATCACCACCTACGAGCCGCTCGAGCTCTGGCCGATGCCGCCGGGCGACATTCTCGAGTTCTGGAACTACCTGGCCTACGCGTTCTACAAGAAGAAGCTTCCCTACCCGGACTTCATGAACGTCATCACCGACCTGAACTACGTTCAGAAGAAGATGGCGGACTGGGAACAGGAGCGCGAGGTCGCGGCCTGGTACGAGCGGATCGAGCACGTCAACGAGCGGCCTCCCCAGGCACCGCCGGTCGGGGTCCGGTTCCGTCTGGTGGCCACGATCAACGAGGCCCGGCTGGAGATCAGCGAAAACGAGGGTCCGTGGCAGCAGCTCCGCGAGAAGAACGAGATCGAGCGCCTGTTGCCGGCCTTCGGTGAGGCGGCGCTGAAGATGGACGCCCCGAGCCAGTTGCTCTGGGAGCATTTCCTTTCGTATTACCGCGAACACGGGGACACGACCTTCGACTTCGACCAGGAGGAGGCGTGCCGCTTCATGAACCGCCTGTTCCGCCAGCCGGCCCTCAAGGGCTACCTGGTCAACCTCGACGAGAACGACTTCAAGGTGGTCGACCAGCCCCTCCACTGGACCTGCGAGGACGACCCCTACGACTCGTCGAGCTTCGCCCTGCAGCTCGTCACCCAGGAGGGCGAGAACGTGACTCACTCGGTCCGGATGCTCCCGGGTCGCAAGGAACTCTATCAGTCCGACGAGACGGTCTTCCCGGGCCCGCCCCGTTGGCTTGAGGAAACCGAGATCATGCCCCGCTACCTGATTCCCAAGCGGGTCATCGATTCGCTCGAGGGCGTCGAGTTCCTGCGCAAGATCGGATCGACGCTACCCGACTCGCTGAAGAAGCGGGTCGTGGACCTCGAGCTCAAGCCCCGCTTCGAGCTCAAGCTGGTGGCCGGCCTCACCGCCGCCGAAACTGAACACCTCGTGGTCGAGGTCGCGGCCATCGAATCCAAGGACCGCCGCACCGAGAAGCTCACCAAGGAAGGCTGGGAGGTCGTCGAACAGAAGCCGCTCAAGGGCCGACAACTGCTTCGATTCGCGCGGGAGGCGCTTCATCCGGTGCCCTTCCTGCTGGAGGACATGGGCCTCACCTACGACGAGAAGCTCGGCGCCTTCAAGTCGCGCATCACCAAGCAGTTCCCCGAGAAGTTCGCCGAGTGGATCGACTCGATGCCGAAGGAACTCGACCTCGACATCGACAGCCGTCTCAAATCCATCCTCGCCGACCCGGTCACGGCCGCGGTGCGCTTCGAGGTGGTCAATCAGGACATCGACTGGTTCGACCTGCGCATCGTCATCGACGTCGAGGGCGTCAACCTCTCCAAGACCCAGATCCGCCAGCTCGTCGCCGCCCGCGGCGGCTACGTCCGCATGGAGGATGGCTCGTGGATGCGGCTCGAGATCAAGCTCGACCCCGATCAACGCGACGCGGTCACCCGGCTGGGCCTCGACCCCTTCGACCTCTCCGGGGAGACCCACCGGATGCACGCCCTTCAACTGGCCGACCCCAAGGCGGCCGAGGTTTTCGACCCGAAGGCATGGAAACGGATCAAGGACCGGGCCGGCGACATCACCATCGAGGTCAGGCCGGAAGTGCCCAAGGCCCTCAACGCCAAACTCAGGCCCTATCAGGTCGAGGGATACCAGTTCCTGGCCTACCTGGCGACCAACCGCTTCGGCGGCATCCTCGCCGACGACATGGGCCTCGGGAAGACCATCCAGTCGCTGACCTACATCCTGTGGCTCCACGAGGCCCGTGATGACGCCAACGAGTCCCACCGCCCGGCCTTGATCGTCTGCCCGAAGTCGGTGCTCGACGTCTGGTCCAGCGAGGCCGAGAAGTTCGCGCCGGAACTCCGGACCAAGATTCTCCGCAATCGCGACGACCTCGACGTCGCGCACATCCAGGAGAACGTGGACATGCTGATCCTGAACTACGCCCAGCTCCGGGTCTGCGGCGATCTGCTCAACGAACTGAAGTGGCTGACGGTGATCCTCGACGAGGGCCAGCAGATCAAGAACCCCGACTCGAAGGCCGCGAAGTGCGCCCGCGAACTCGATTCCCAGAACCGTCTGGTGCTCACCGGCACGCCGATCGAGAACCGGCTGCTCGACATGTGGTCGCTGATGGCCTTCGCGATGCCGGGCGTGCTCGGCAGCCGCGCCTACTTCAAAAAGCGCTTCGACAAGCGCAAGGACCCGCTCTCGCAGAACCGCCTCGCCGCGCGCCTGCGTCCGTTCCTGCTGCGCCGGACCAAGCTGCAGGTGGCCCAGGACCTCCCGCCGCGGACCGAGGAGGAGGTCTATGCCAAGATGGACGGAGTCCAGCAGGATCTCTACAAGGCCGAACTCAAGCGGATCCAGAAGGCCTTGCTCGGCCTCGATTCCGACGAGGCGGTGAAGAAGAATTCCTTCGCCATTCTCCAGGGGCTGATGCGCCTGCGGCAGATCTGCTGCCACCCCGGGCTCATCGACCCGAAATACCTGAAGGAAGAGAGCGCCAAGATGGAGTCGCTCTTCTACCTTCTCGACCAGCTCTACGAGGAAGGTCACAAGGTGCTCGTCTTCTCGCAGTTCGTTTCGATGCTCGACCTGATCAAGGCGCGCCTCGAGCTCGAGGCTCGGCCGTTCCACTACCTCACCGGCCAGACCAAGGACCGCAAGGGGGAGATCGAGCGTTTCCAGACGACCAAGGACCCCTCCGTGTTCATGCTTTCACTCAAGGCGGGCGGCTCGGGTCTCAACCTCACCTCGGCGTCCTACGTGATCCTCTACGATCCGTGGTGGAACCCGGCGGTGGAAAACCAGGCCATCGACCGCACCCACCGCATCGGCCAGAAAAACAAGGTGATCGCCTACCGGTTGCTGACCCGCGACACCGTCGAGGAAAAGATCCGCATCCTCCAGCACCAGAAGACCCAGCTCGTGACCAACGTGCTCGGGGACGAGGGCTTCGCCTCGAACCTCGGGCTCGAAGACCTCCAGTTCATCCTCAGCCACGGGGGGGATGATGAGGAAGAACAGCAGCAGCAGGGCGCGGCGAAGAAGGGCGGCCGGAAAGTCGGTCCGAAGAAGCGCGATGTGGCCGAGGTCCTTGCCGACAAGGCCGCGGAGGAGGCCCAGGAAAAAGCCGCGAAAAAGGCCGCCAAGAAACTGCCCAAGAAGCTCCCGAAAAAGGCCGCCAAGAAGGCCGCGAAGTCGAAGAAATGACCGCCCCGCGCGCCAAGCTTGATTGATTTGGCGGCGAAGGCGGGTAGTTTCCGGCGTGAAAAAAGCGCTCGCCCTTTTCTTTGCGGTCCTTTCCGGCCTCTACCTGCTGGTCATGGGGATCACTCCGGACCCGCTGCCGTTCATCGACGAGGCGACCGCGTTGCTCGTTCTGGTCCAGTCCCTCGCCGTGCTCGGCGTCGATATCCGGCGCTTCCTGCCGTTCTTCGGCAAGAAAGTGCCGAAATCGAAGGAGGACGACAAAAAGGGACCGGTCGTCGATGTCTGATTTCAGTGGAAATTCCGGCAATCCGTGAACGTAGTTGCGGGCGTCGATGAACTCCGAAGAATCCGAAATCGAAGAAAAGCCGCGATCCAAGGCGGGTGCCGTCATTCTGAGCTTCGCGGGGATCGCCACGGTGGCGGCCTTGGTGGCCATGCCTCTGGTCGCGCAGATGCCCGGGTCCGGCCTCGCCGATCTCTCTCAATGGGAGCGCTTTCTCGGCCGTTTCCACTTCCTGGTGCTCCACCTGCCGATCGGCATGCTGTGCCTGGTGCTGCTCCTCGAGTTCGGCAAGCTGTTCCGCAAGGACAAGGGCAGCTCGACGCTGATCCCGGCCTTCTTCACGGCGGTGAGCGCCGTGGTGGCGGCGGTCTTCGGATTCCTGCTCTATCAGACCGACCCCGGCCAGTACGATGAGGAGCTGATCTCCAGCCACCTGTGGTGGGGCATCGGCTTCGCGGCGATGACCGTCGCGGCCTTCGTGATCAAGCGCTGGGTCGACCTGGCGAACGGTTCCGGCAACTGGGTCTATGTCCTCACACTCTTGATCAGTGGAGCCACGATGACGGTCGCCAGCCACGACGGCGGATCGATGGTCCACGGCAAGAGCTACCTCACCGCCGAGGCCCCGAACGAAGTCCGCGAGCTCTACAACCAGATCGTGCCCGAAAACCAGCGCCTGCCGATGCTCGAAGCGGAAGAGGACGGCGATGGAGGCGCCCCGGTCATCCCGGTCGAGGACCAGATCGTTTACACCCACCTCGTTCAGCCGATCTTCGACCAGAAATGCGTGTCCTGTCACGGCCCCGACAAGCAGAAGGGCCGCCTCCGGATGGACACCTACGAGAATCTCGTGCTCGGCGGCAAGGAGGGCGAAGCGATCACACCCGGCGATGCCGAGGACAGCAACATCCTGTTCCGGATTCATCTTCCTCTCGACGACGAGGAGCACATGCCTCCGGAAAACAAGGAGCAGATGGAGGACCACGAGATCGAGATCGTGACCTGGTGGATCGATACCGGCGCGCTTCCCGACCAGAAGGTCGCCGAGGCCGAGATGCCGGAGGAAATCAAGGCGGCGGTCTCGAAGCTGGTGCCGCCCGAGGTCCTGCAGGCCCAGGCCGAAGCCGCCGCCGCGGCGGCCGCCGCCGAGGAAAAGGCGAGGGCCGAGCTGGCCACCGTGGTCGAAGGCCTCCGCGAAGAGTTTCCCGGGGCCCTCAACTTCGAGTCGCAGGAGTCCAGCGGGCTGACCTTCACCGCGGTGAGCATGCGCGATCGTTTCAACGACGAGATGCTGGCGAAGCTCGAGCCGGTGGCCGAATCGCTGGTCTCACTCGACCTCTCCGGGACGCATGTGACCGACACCGGTCTTGCAGCGGTTTCGGGCGCGACGGGACTGCGCATGCTCCGTCTGTCCGAGACCGGGGTCACCGACGCCGGCATCGAGCAGATCAAGGGCATGGCCTCGCTCGAATCGCTCAACCTCTACGGCACGGCGGTGACCACCGACGGAGTTGCGGTGCTCAGCGAACTCCCGACGCTCAAGCGTCTCTACCTCTGGCAGACCGAGGTCGACGCCGCCGGCAAGGCGAAGCTCGAGGAACTGATGCCGGAGACGGAGATCATCCTCGGGATCGAGGCCGAGTAATGAAAAACCCGCCCGGGACTTGCGTCCCGGGCGGGTGCCATCGGTCGCTGAACGACCATCCTGGTGAGGGGCTCTCTACTCCAAAGGCTGAGCGGAAACGTAGAGGCGCGACCCCGTCGCAAGCACGGTTTTCGGTTCGAGTTGAAGCCCGTTGAGGGCATTCAGCTTCGCCGGCTCCATCTGGTGGCGCTTGGCGAACTCGCCGAAGGAAATGTTTTCGGTGATCGGAATCTTCCGGATGACCGGCTTCTTGTGGGCGATGGCTTCGGAACCGTAGGAGGCATCCGCACCCGGCGCGGCGGGTTCGTCGGCGGCGGGCTCCGGGTCTTTTCTGGCTCCCAGCTTGAGTTGCTGTCCGATCCGCAGGGCCGTGGGGTTCACGTCGGGATTGGCGGCCTGCAGGGTTTCGACGCTCAGGCCATAGATCTTGGCGATCGAGAAGAAGGTCTCACCGGCTTTCACGGTGTGTGTGCCGGTCACGGTTTCCGCCGTCGTGGGCTCGGGGGCAGGTGCCGGGGCGCTCACGGGGAGCTTGAGGCGCTGCCCCTCGCGAATCAGGCTCGGATTGCGGATGCCGTTGAGCTTGGCGAGCACCGCCGTGGTGGTGGCGTGTTGCTTGGCGATCTTCGAGAGACTCTCGCCGGCCTTCACGATGTGGACGGATACCTCGGCTTGTCCGGCGGCAGCGGCGTCCGGCTCGGGCTCCGTTTCGGCCGCCGGAGGAGTTTCCGAGGGCGGGGCAGGGGGGGCGTCCTCCTTCGCCGCCAGCTGCTCCTGCAGCCGCTCGATCTGGTCGCGCAGGCGCTGGTTCTGGACCTCGAGCTGGCGGATCTGGCGTTCCTGCTCGGCGGCCCGGCTCTCCAAATCGGCGGGAGCTTCCGCGGCGGTCGCCACCGAGGCCCAAACCAGGGCGGGAAGGATGATCGAACGGTAGGGCGCTTTCATCACAGGGCGGAGAATTTCAAAAAACATGGTTAGGCGCAACTAAAATTTAATAAAAGTTAACAAAATGCCGATCTCCGCATTCCGCCAACCCCGGCTTTCGGAAGAAAATCATTGGCCCCGGTCCCGAATCCGGCCGATCAGGAACCGGCGCTTTCGGGCGCATCGACCACGACGCTCGGCTCATCCGCGATGATCTCGACCGGTGCCCCGTCCGGGGCGTAGGGCATGCGTGTCACCGACAGCCACTGGCCGTTTTCCAAGCCTTCGCGCACGATCAGTTCCTCCGTGGTGGTCCAGATCGGCTCGATCTTGGTGCGGACGATGGAAAGTTCCTCGCGATCGACGAGGTAGACGCGGTTCACGCCCCGCAGCGCCACCCGCGGGAGGACGAAGACATCCTTGAGCACCTCACCATTGATCGCCGCCCGGACCGGTTGGCCGATTCGAAGCGGGGGACGGTCCGGGTGATTCAGGCCGAAGGGATCGTCGATGCGGGCAATCGCGAACAACTCGCGCGACGCCTCGTCGAGTGCGCCTTCGGTGCGGACGATCTCCGCGGGCCACCGGACCTTCGCCTCTTCTTCGTTCAGATCGCCGAGGGCATCGAGGAGTTCCACCGGCACCGGGGCATCGCCGGGGCGCGAGGGCAGGTCGATGAAGCGGAGTTGCTCGGGAGTGAGCGGCAGCCGGACCTCGGCGTAGTCGGTGGCAAACACGTTGCCCAAGGGGGTGGACGGCCCCACCGCCTGCCCGAGTCCGACCAGGCGATCGCGCACCCGACCGTCGAAGGGCGCCCGGATCTTGGTCCGGGCGAGATCGCGTTGGGCCTGGTCGAGTGCCGCCGATGCCGCATCCACGTTGGCCCGGGCCTCCTTGAGCTGAGGCACCCGCAGCACGAGTTCGGAGGGCTCTTCCTCATATCCCAGATCCTCCCAGTTGAGCCGCGCTTGGCGGGCGCGGGCCTCTTCCTGCGCCATCGCCGCCTCGGCACGGGCGAGCACCGACTGCGCCGCCTCGACCGCGGCCTCGAAGTCCGCCGGCTCGAGTTCCGCAAGCACCTCTCCCTTTTGAAAGAAAGCGCCGTCCTCGAAACCCGGGTGGACGATGTGGACCGTGCCGGCGACGGCGGCGGTGAGGGGGGTCTCGTGGTGGGACCGGACCAGGCCCTGCGATTTCAGGATGACCGGGAAGTCGGTCCGGTGCAGCTCGATCACGCCGGTCTTGAGGCGCTGCGGAGGTGCCTGCTGGGGAGTGGGGGGGTCGCTCTTCTCCGACAGCCAAAGGCCCAGCAGACCACCCACACCGAGGATGGCGAGCGGAATGAAGATGCGGAGAATCATGGCGGAGGCGCGGGAAGATGGACGAGCGAACCCGCCTTGCCAAATACGAACATGGGGGGCGCCAACTTGCGTCAGCTTTCCGCGGTGGAGAAATCCCCGCCAAGGGCGAGGTGGAGATCGATCCGGTTGCGCAGGCGGTCGCTGCGCAGGCGGATCAGACTCGACCGCGCGTTGTTCGCCCGGCGCTGGGCCTCGAGCACGTCGAGGATGTCCGAGCCCTCGATGCCGTCCGCGTAATCCCGCGTCGATTGCTCTTCAGCCAGCGCGGCCTGTTCGACCTCGCGCCGGAGATAGAGTTCCTGCTCCGCCAGCGAGACCTCGGCGGCGAGCGCGGACTCGACCTCGCGGAAGGCCTCCAGCGCCACCTGGCGGTAGTCGTGGACCGCTGCCTGGTTGCGCTCGAGCGCGGCCCGCGCCTCGGCGGTGAGCTCACCCCCCGAATAGAGGTTCTGGGCCAGGCTCGCCGCGATGCTGGCGACCAGCCAGTCGGGGTTGAGGAAATCCGAGAAGCGGGAGGTGGGCGTGCCGCCGGACCCGGTCAGCGCGAGCGAGGGCAGCAGGCTTTTGCGGGCGGCGTCGGCCCGGCGGGCCGAGGCATACACGTCGGCCCGGGCGACCGCCAGATCGGGACGACGCTCGAGCAGATCCGCGGGAATTCCGGAGGGCACCTCGCGACTCAGCTTCGGAAGATCCGAGCCGGCGCGGGTGCGACCACTCGGGTAGCTGCCGGTCAGAGTCTCCAGCGTCCTGGCGGCTTCGTCCCGGACCAGCCGGGTCGATGCCACGGCCCGCTTCGCCGCCGCCACGTTGGTGCGCCCGAACTGCACATCGAGAGCGCCCTGTCCGGTGCCCTTGTAGTTGCGCTCGCTGATCCGCAGGTTCCGCTCGAACGAATCGAGCGTCACCTTCGCGAGCTCGAGCTGCTGCTCGGCGGCGATCAGGTTGATCCACGCCCGGGCGGTGGCCGCGGCCAGGGAAAGCCGGGCACCCCGGTAGGTCGCGCGGACGGCCGCCAGATCGGCATCATCGGCGAGATTCAGGTCGCGCAGGCGTCCCCACAAGTCGACTTCCCAGGCGGCGGAAACGGTCAGGTTGTAGCTCTCGCTTTCGGTCGTCGCGGCCGTGCCGTTTTCGGAGATCGAGAAGCTGCCCGACGTGCCGAGCTGCGCCCGGGGTTTCACCCTCGAGCGGCCGGCGATGCGGACATACTCGGCGGCCCGCATTCGCGCCTCGGCCGCGGCGAGGTCCTGATTCCGGGCCATCGCCGCCTCGACGGCCTGGCGGAGATCCCGGCTGCCGAAGTCCGAAAGCCAGCCACTGCTGATCTTCCGGCCCCGGCCCTCGCCGGCCGACTGCCACATGGCGGGAGCCGAGACTTCCGTCCTGTCGATCGGGCTGCGGAATTGGAGGTTTTCGCAGCCGGTCAGGCCGACGAAAAAGCCGACCCCCACGAGCGGCACCAATTGTGAATAACGTTGCATTTGAGAAAAACGGGTGGTGATAGTGGGCCCGCGTGAAAGGAGAATTCTCGGCACTTACGAAATGGATGTTGATCCTCTGTCTTCCGGCGGTTTTCTCCGTCGTCGCGGCGGAGTCTGGCACGGATGATCCGAAAACCAACGCCGAAGCGCCGGCCGAGAAGAAGAGCGACGAACCGGAATCGGAGACGGAACCGGAGTCGAAGGACGAAGCCGAACTCGAGGCCGAGGACGAGGCCGCCGCCGTGGCCCGGCCGGTATCCGCCGATCCGGTTCAGGTTTTCGGCTGGAAGGAATGGGCCTGCCTGAGCGATGGCAAGACGGAACTCAAGGTCGCGGCAAAACTCGACACCGGGGCCTACACCAGTTCGGTGCACGCCGAGGAAAAGGAGCTGTTCGAGCGCGATGGCAAGAAGTGGGTCCGCTTTGTCGTCCTCGATCCCCGCAAGAAGGACGCCGGAAAGATCCGCATCGAGGCACCGCTGGTCCGGATCGCCCGCGTGAAGGAACCGGGAGGGGGCGTCGAAGCGCGGGAAGTCGTCCGCCTCGCCGTCAAGATCGGCGAGCGCAAGATGAAGACGGATTTCACCCTCAGCGACCGGTCCAACATGCTCAACCCGATGCTCATCGGTCGCACAACCATCCGCGAACTTGGCTGGGTGGATCCGAGCCGCGCCTTCATCGCGGATGAGAAGGTGATGCGCTGACCGGATTTCAACCCGTCAACCGGCAGCAATTTTCCCATGGCTTCACGCATCAAGCTGCTCGCGCTCGTGTCCCTTCTGGCCCTGGTCGGAGGAGGAGTCGCCGCCTACAAGAATGTCGTTCTCGGCATTCCCCTGATCGTCGACGAACGCCCCAGCGAGTGGCTGGTCGAGGCCAAGGTGAGCTTCGTCGCGGTCGGCGATCCGGTCACCGCGCGGCTGGCCCTTCCCGGCGTGGCCATCGATCGCGAGCTGGGCATCGACGCCCGCTCGGCCGGTTACAGCTTCATCGTCGAGGATACCCTCGATGAATACGCCGCACTCTGGGCCTCGGACAGCAAGGAGGGACCGCAATCGCTTTACTACCGCGTCCGGTTCCCCCAGCGGGGGGTCGACAGCGGCGGTCCGCGTCTCGAGCCGGGCGATGTCCCGGTTCCCGGCGATCCGGGTCTATCGGGAACCCTCCGTTCGGCGGCCGAGAGCGTCGTCCGCCGGGCCAAGGAGCTTTCCTCGAATCCGGACACCCTGCTGGCCGGGGTGTTCCGCGAGATCACCGCGATCGAGGGCTCGCAGGAGATCGCCCTGCTCAAGCGTCACTACGAGGAGGTGTCCAATTCCGACGCCCTCACCCTCCTCGGGATCGACCTCCTGAACATGGCGGGCGTGCCGGCCCGGCAGGCCTACGCGGTCCAGCTCAACGAAATCCGCGGCTCGCAGAAACCCTCGCTCTTCGTCGAGTACTTCGACGGCGTTTACTGGAAGGTGCGCGATCCCGATCAACCGGCATCGACCCTCGATCCACGCGAGTTGTTCGTCTGGAACCGCGGTGGCGACGCCCTCCTCGAGGTCTCGGGTGGCGAGAACTCGCAGGTGGCCTTCACCACCACACGGGACATCATCCCGATGGAAAAGCTCACCGACCTCAAGGATTCGGGCCTGCTGGTCTCGACGATCTTCGGCCTGCCGGCATCGGAGCGGCAGGTGTTCCGCTACGTCGTGCTGATCCCCATCGGCGCCTTCGTCGTCGTCATCCTTCGCAACCTCATCGGCATCGCCACGCTCGGAACCTTCATGCCGGTGCTGCTGGCCCTCGCGCTGTTGGAAATGGATTTGAAGAGCGGCCTGACCATGTTCGTGGTCATCGTCGCGTCGGGCCTGTGGTTCCGCTTCCTGCTCTCGCGGCTGAATCTTCTCGTGGTGCCGCGGGTCGCCGCCTGCGTGGTGATCGTGACCCTGCTGATGATGCTTCTGAGCGTGGTGAGCTGGCACCTGGGCATGCGCGACGGTCTCAAGATCACGCTGTTTCCGATGATCATCCTTGCCTGGACCATCGAGCGGATGTCGTTGATCTGGGAAGAGGAGGGCAAGCGCAACGCGTTGCTCCAGGTGGCGGGTTCGCTGGTCGTCGCCGTGATCGCCTACCTGTTCATGGAACTGAAGCAGATCCGCTACTGGGCCTTCTACTTTCCCGAGCTGCTGCTGGTGCTGCTTGCGGGCATCATTCTGGTCGGCCGCTACACCGGTTACCGCCTGAGTGAGCTGATCCGCTTCAAGAATTTCGAGGAGGCGGTATGAAGCGCTGGTGGCACCGCTACTTCCGCACCCCGGGGGAACTCGAGGCGATGGGGGTGGTCGGCATCAACATGCGGAATGCCCGCTTCGTCCTGCCGAACAACCCGCGACGGCTCTACGACCTGGTCGACAACAAGATCCGGACGAAGCTGCTGGCGGAACGGCAGGGGATTTCCGTTCCGGAAACCTTCGGCGTGGTTCGCAGCCCGAAGGAGATCCGCCGCCTCGACCGCATTCTGGGTGAGAGGGATTCCTTCGTCGTCAAGCCCGCCCGGGGGTCGGGAGGGAAGGGGATCCTCGTCATCTCTGGAAGGGATGAGGACCGCTACATCAAGCCGAGCGGCTCGGTGGTCTCGCCCGATGAAGTCCGCTTCCACCTCCAGAACATCATCGCCGGCCTGTTCAGTCTCGGCGGCAAGCGCGACGTTGCCCTGATCGAGGACCGGGTGAAGCCGGCCAAGGTGATGACCGAACTGAGCTTCCAGGGCGCGCCGGACGTGCGGGTGGTGATCTTCCGCGGCTATCCGGTGATGGCGATGCTGAGGGCCTCGACGCGGGAATCCGATGGTCGCTCGAACCTCCACCAGGGTGCCCTCGGCATCGGGGTCGACATCGCCACGGGGCGCACGGTTCACGCGATCCACCACGGCAGGCCGGTGACCGTCCACCCCGACCTCAAGGTGCCGTTGATCGGGGTCCAGCTCCCCGAGTGGGACCGGATCCTCGAGATCGCCGTGACCTGCCAGCAGATGACCGGACTCGGATACCTCGGCGTCGACATGATGATCGATGAGGAGCGCGGCCCGATCATGATCGAGGTCAACGCTCGGCCCGGCCTCGCGATCCAGCTGGCCAACGGGGTCGGGCTGCTGAAGCGCCTCGTGCCGACCGACGCCCGGGCCCGGCAGATTCCCGATGAGGAACTCCGCGAGAAGATCAGGTTTTCGCGAAATACCTTCGCCGCGCGGATGCAGGAGGTCTAGCTTCGCGCGGCATGATCGAAGCGCGCAACCTGCACCGGAGCTACCGCATCGGCAAGAAGTCGATCGAGGTCCTTCACGGCATCAACCTATCCATCGCCGCCGGCGAGCGGGTGTTCCTGCGGGGACCGAGCGGCGCGGGAAAGACCACGCTGCTCTACACGCTCGCCGGACTGGAAAAGCCCCAGCAAGGGGAGGTCTTCATCGACGGCAAGGACCTCTACTCGCTTTCCGCCAAGGGCCAGTCGGCCTTCCGCAACCGCAACATCGGCTACATCTTTCAGAACTATCTGTTGTTGCCGGAACTCACCGCCCTCGAGAACGTGATGGTCCCCGGGGCGATCGGCGGGGCCGACACCGAAAAGGAGGCCCTTGAGGCACTCGAGCGGGTCGGCCTGAAGGAACGGGCCACGCACCTGCCGGCGGAGTTGTCGGGAGGTGAACAGCAGCGGGTCGCCATCGCCCGGGCGGTCGCCAACAAGCCGAACGTTCTCTTTGCCGACGAACCCACCGGAAATCTCGATTCCCGCAACAGCGCCGAAATCATGGAGCTGCTGATGGGGCTCGCCGGCGAGGGAGCATCGACCCTGGTGGTCGTCACCCACGACCGCAGCCTGGCGGGCATGGGCGACCGCCAGTTGCTGATCCGCGACGGCTCCATCGAATCGGTGGATTCCACCGCGGCGTAGTGGCTTTCTCAGGCGAGGAAGGCCCTTTCGATCGCCCACGCCAGACCGACCAGCGCTATGCCGATCGAGCCGATCGTTCGCAGCCGGCCGAAGGCCTCGTCCTTCCACCAGGCAGTCAGCGCCCAGGCCGTGCCGAGCACGGCAAGCTGGCCGATTTCAACCCCGAGATTGAAGCCGACGAGCGGCCACAGCGGCGGCGCGGAGTCAGGCAGCGCGAGAGCCAGCATGCGCGCGAACCCGAGCCCGTGGATCAGCCCGAAGCCCGCGATCACCGCATAGCGCGCCGGTTTGATCTCGCGACCGAGGAGGTTTTCGATGGCGATCCACGCGATGCTCAGAGCGATCGCCGTTTCGACCCAGCGATCCGGCAGGCTCACCCAACCGAGTGCCGCCGCCGCCAGCGTGACCGAATGGGCGAGGGTGAAGGTCAGGCTCTGATAGAGAAGCGGCTTCCACTTCGGACTCAGCAGGAAGACGCCGAGAATGAACAGGATGTGATCGAGGCCGCGGGGGAGAATGTGGCGGAAGCCCAGGGTGATCCACCGGATGAAGCCGCGCGAGGCCGGAGCTTCCGGTTCCAAATCCAGCGACTCGCCGCTGACCAGTGGAAGGATTCCTTCTTCATGCTCGATGATCAGCACCACGCCGAACGCCTCTTTCCAGCCGATCCGCAGCGGTGTCGACGACATCGGCCCGCTCAGAACCACCTCGATCTCCGGCAACTCCTCGGGGACGCCCGATTCGATGAAACGCGGAGGCGTCGAGTCGAAGTCGGTGAATCGAATCTCCCGGGGGCCTTCCCCGATGGACAGGGATTCGTCCAGGAAGCGCCGGGCCTCCTCCCGGATCCTCGCCCACTCGGCGGGGCTGCGGGTCCGCAGCCAGGCCAGGTCGAAGGGGGCGATCTCGGCGTCGCCCCGGTACTCCGGCAGCATGTAGGCGGCGTCGAGAAGCAGGGTCGCCCGCCACGCTTGCGGCGAGGTCTCGAGCTTCATCGAGATTTCATCGATCTGGTGGGCCCGGGCCGGAAAGGCCGCGAGCAGCAGGATCGTGAAAACAAGGCGCACGTCCGGATGCTGGGCTTTGGTGCATCCGGCACAAGTCCGGGCTTTTCGCCGGGGCGGGTCGCTGGCATCTAAGGGCCATGCCCCAGCCGCTCCTGATCCAGAATGTCCGCATCGTCGCCGAGGACTCGCCGGATTTCGCCGTCTCGGATGTCCTGATCGAGAATGGATGCTACCGCTCGATCGCGCCGGGCCTGGAAGCTCCCGAGGGTGCCCGGGTCATCGACGGCCGCAACCGTCTGCTCATGCCATCGATGTTCGACGCCCACGTCCACTTCCGGGAACCGGGCGGGGAGGCCAAGGAGGACATCGCCAGCGGCTCGGAGGCCGCGATCAACGGCGGCGTCACCGGCGTGGTGATGATGCCCAACACCACGCCGGCCATCGACTCCGGTTCTGTGGTGAAGATGGTCCTCGACAAGGCCGCTGCCGTTTCCCGCATCCCGATCCACACCTCGGGCTGTGTCACCATCGGACGCCAGGGAAAGGAATTGGCGGCGATCGACGCGATGCGGCGACTCGGCGTGAAGATGCTCACCGATGATGGCGACACGACCCACGACCCGGCGGTGCTCTACCGGGCGATGCAGTACGCCAGCGAGTTCGGAATGTTCTTCGCCAGCCACTGCGAAGTCCCGGAGCTGGCGGGTCCACGGGCGCTGAACGACGGACCGGTCGCCTACCAGCTCGGCATCAAGGGCAGCCCGGCCTGCGCCGAGGAGATCATCATCGACCGCGACATCCGGCTCGCCCACGCCACCGGCGCCCACATTCACATCCAGCACGTTTCCACGCGGCTCGGCATGGAAACGATCCGCTGGTGGAAGTCGCGTGGCGACGTGAAGGTCACGGCCGAGGTCATGCCGCATCACCTGATGTTCACCGACGAGGACATCGGGGACTTCGACACCCACTACAAGATGAACCCGCCGCTGCGCACCGCCGACGACAACGCCGGGCTGTTGGAGGGATTGAAGGAAGGGGTGTTCGATCTGCTCGGCACCGACCACGCGCCGCACACACCCTTCGAGAAGGCCCAGGACTTCAGCGTCGCCCCGAACGGCATCACCGGACTCGAAACCGCCGTGGTCTGCCTCTTCGACCGCTTCATCCGCAACGGCGACTTCGGGTGGGACCTGCTGGTCAAGCGCTACTCGGCCGAACCCCGCCGCATGATGGGACTGGATCCCGTCCCGGTGGTCGAGGGGAGCACCGCCGAGTTCCTGCTATTCGACGAGGAGGCCGAAACCACCTTCAGCGTCGACTTCATGCGCTCGAAAGCCCGCAACACCCCCTTCCTCGACAAGACACTGAAGGGGCGGATCGATCTGGTCGTCTTCAATGGCGAGGTGCTGCTGGAGCGCTGAGACGCTCTCGGGAAGATGGCCGAGGCCTCGAAGCCAAACCCTTCGACGCAGGTTCCTGACCACGGATTGTTCCATGCCGGAGTCCAAAATCTGCCAGCGCTGCGGACGCACCATCGAATGGCGCTCGAAATGGAAGGATCATTGGGATGAGGTCAGGTATTGTTCGGCCTCCTGCCGCAAGAAACCTGCCAAGGACCGGAGCGCAGAGCTGAAACAGGCGATCCTCGAGCTCCTGCGCTCGCGCCCCCGGACTGCCAGCATCTGCCCCAGCGAAGCCGCCCGGCTCGTGGATCCCGCATCATGGCGGGATCTCATGGAACCCACTCGTCGTGCCGCACGCCTCCTCCACTCCGAAGACCAGGTATCGATCACCCAGGGCGGAAAAGCCGTCGACCCATCCACCGCCAAGGGCCCGATCCGGATTCGCCGGGGTGCAAGATTCCCGAATTCGATCACGCCTTGATTGGACTTTCCCAGGCACAGCACGGCCAAGCCCCACTGCTTCATTTCGGCAAACAGCAGAGGATAATGATCGGGAACGGATCGGCCTAAGCCGACTCGATCGTCTTTTCGGTGGCGGCGTCGATGATGGCGAATCGCTCGCGGTGAAGGGACGGATCCGAGCGGAAAATCAGGCGGCCGGAGTGCTGGCGTTCCATCTCGACGAGGATCTTGCTGTCGAGGGTCTTGAAGCGGTTCAGGACGTCGGGGCTGACCACGACGACCAGGTCGCCCTCGCCCTTCTCGCGCATCTTGGCGATCACCGAGGTCAGGCGGCGCTGGATCTCGACGCTCATGGTCATGGTGGTCTTCACCCGGCCGCGGGTCTGGCAGTAGGGGCACGGCTCGTACATCGTGTCGAGCAGGCTCTCGTTGAGCCGTTGGCGGGTCATCTCCATCAGGCCGATCGAGGAGATCTGGAGGATCTGCGTCTTGGCTTTGTCGCGCTTGAGGCGTTCCTTCATCGCCTTGTAAACCTGCTGCTGGTCGCGACGGTGGCGCATGTCGATGAAGTCGACCACGACCAGGCCGCCGATGTTCCGCAGGCGGAGCTGGCGGGCGACTTCCTCGGCGGCTTCGATGTTGGTCTGGACGATCATCTTCTCGACGTCCTTCGATCCGCGGTTGCGGCCGGTGTTGACGTCGATGGCGATGAGGGCCTCGGTTTCATCGATGACGATGTAGCCGCCGCACTTGAGCCAGACCTGGCGCGAGAAGGCCTCGTCGATCTGCTTCTGCAGGTCGAGGGCCTCGAAGATCGGCTTGGTGGTCGGGAGGTGGTGGATGCGGCGCTTGGCCCGGCGTGAGATCTTGCCGGCGGTCTCGCGGACGAACTCGGTGGTTTGCTCATCGTCGCAGATCACCTGGTCGACCTCGTCGGTGAGGAAGTCGCGGGCGGTGCGCTCGATCAGGTCGGGCTCGCGGAACACGGCAACCGGCGCCGGATTCGAGTCGCGCTTCTCCTCGACCTCCTCCCACTGTTCCAGAAGCATGGCGAGGTCGCGGACGAAATGCCGCGCGCGGGTCCCGGAGGCGACCGTGCGCATGATGATGCCCATGCCTTCCGGCACCGACAGCCGCTGCATGATCTTGCGCAGGCGGGTGCGCTCCTGGGGGTCGTCGATCTTGCGCGAGATGCCGAACTGCTCGGTGTAGGGCATCAGCACCAGGTAGCGTCCGGCGAGCGAGATGTTGGTCGTGACGCGTGGTCCCTTGGTGCCGATCGGGCCCTTGGAAACCTGGATCATGATCTCGGAGCCGACCGGGTAGATGCTGGGGATGTCCTTCGAGCTGATCTTCTTCTGTTTCTTCTTCGGCCTGTTGCCCCGCTGGATTTCCTCGAGGGAGGAATCGAGTGCGGCGGGGATGGCATCCCAGAAGTGGAGGAAGGCGTTCTTCTCCATGCCGATGTCGACGAACATCGCCTTGAGGCCCTGCTCGATGTTCTTGACGCGGCCCTTGAAGATGCCGCCGACGATGTTGTCGTCGCCTTCGCGCTCGACGGTGTATTCCTCGAGGAGTCCGTCCTCGAGCAGGGCGACCCGGCGCTCGAGCGCCTCGTTGTTGATGATGATGGTGGTTCCTTCCTTGGGTGCGGGTTTGCCGATGCCAAGGATGCGTTTGATTCGTTTGATCATGATGAGTTGTCGTTGGAGGGTTCAGGGTTCTTCGACCGGGATGGCCCGTGGGACCACGGAGCCTTCCTCGTCGATTTCGGGAGTGATGACGGGTTCGGGGGTGACCGGCTCCTCGGCCGGAAGATCGACAGCCGGGCGGACGGCGACGGGTGCGGCGGCCTCGTCGCCGGTTTCGCCGACATCCGAGACATCGATGGCGGCCAGGACGTCCTCGGGGAGTTCGATTTCCTCGATCGGGTCCTTGTTTCCGCGGACGGGTGCCAGGGGGGAAAGGGGGAGCCGCATGCCCTCGTCGCGGGCAAGCAAGCCGCGCAGGATCAGGTGGACCAGCGGCCCGCAGACCTTGCCGCCCGACTTGCCGTTCTGCACCAGCACCGCGACCGCATAGCGCGGCTCGTCGTACGGCGCGAAGGCCACGGTCCAGGAGTTGTGCGAGCGCTTGCCGTCGTCGGCCGTTTGCGCGGTGCCGGTCTTGCCGGCGACCTCGACATCGGGGATCCGGGCGCGGCCCGCCGTGCCCCCGGCCTCATTGACCGCCAGCCACATGCCCTTGCGGATCTTCTCGAGGTCGGCCGGGCGCATGCCTTCCTGGATCAGGTCGACCTTCAGGGTCCGGCGGTCCTCGACGAGGATCGCGCCGTCCGGCAGCACCGCCGACTTCACGAGCCTCGGCTGGTAGTAGCGTCCGCCGTTCGCGATCGTGGAGACCATCGCGCAGAGCTGGAGGGGAGTGGCCAGCGTTCCGCCCTGGCCGATCGAAAGCTGGGCCAGCGTCGCCGGGGTGATGGTGGTGTCGCGATTGACCGCCCGCCATCCTTTCGATCCGGCGAACACTCCGCCGCTCTCGTTGGGCACGGGGATGCCGGTCGGCTGGCCGAAGCCGAGCATCGTCAACGCGGTGACCATCCGCTCCGAGCCGAGCTGGTTGCTGAGCTTGAAGAAGTAGGGGTTGCACGATCGCTGGATCGACGACGAAAGGCTCAGCGTGCCGTGACCCGAGCGGAGCCAGCATCGCGGGCGGTAGGTGCCGTAGGCGACGAAGCCGGCGCATGAGTAACTGCGACCGGCGTAGCCGTTGAGGGCCCCGGCGACCGCGGTGCCGAGCTTGAAGGTCGAGCCGGGGGCGAAGCCGGCGATGCAGCGGTCGGTGAGGGGAGAGGTCGGATTGCTGGTGTAGTCCTTCCAGACCTCGGCATCGATGCTCGGGATGAAATCGTTCGGGTCGTAGTCGGGCACCGACGCCATCGCGAGAATTTCGCCGGTCCGGGTGTCCATGACGACCCCGGCGGCGCGGCCGGCCCGGCGCAGCACGTTGGAGACGAGGAACTGGGCACGGGCATCGATGGTGAGGGTCACGTCCGCGCCGACCTGGGGAGGGCGGTAGTCGATCATCCCGGTGATGTGGCCCTTCTCGTTCTTCACCAGCTTGCGGCTGCCGGCGGGTCCGCTGAGCAGGTCGTCGAAGGTCGCCTCGATCCCCGACTTGCCCTTTTCCTCGCCGATGTAGTGATCGAAGCGGCGCTTCGCCTCCTCGGGAATGTCGCCCTTTTCCCACGGCTGGGTGTAGCCGAGGATGTGGGAGGCGAGGGCATCGTAGGGATACTCCCGCTGGGGTCGGACATCGAGATAGACGCCCGGCACCTCGACACTGTGCTCGGCGAGCCGGGCGAACTGGTCGTAGTCGAGCTGGGTGTTGTAGGAGAAGGGGACCAGTCCGCGGTGCGTGACGAAGTGCGTGCGCAAGGCCGCCGCGCTGTAGTTTCGCGCCACGCCGAGTTCGACGAGCTTGGGGATGATCCAGGTATTGACGATGCGCGCGATGTCGGTCTCGCGCTTGACCCGGGGCATTCCCGATTCGCTGCCGATGACCGAGCGCTTGGCGTCCTCCTCATGCTGGCGGACGTAGGAGCGGTGGATTTCCTCGAGATCGAAATAGACCTCGTAGTTGCGCCGGTTGCGGGCGAGTTCGACGCCGTTGCGATCGAGGATCGCGCCCCGGATGCCGGGTTCCCGCACCGTGACCTCGCGGTCGCCCGGCACCAGGGACTGGTAGTGGGTCCGGTGGGTGATCTGGAAATCGTAGAGTCGCGACAGCAGGGCGCCGAAGCCTGCCAGCACCAGAACGGTGAGGAGAATGATTCGGAGGCCGTGACGAGGTTCCATGATCAGTAGGCGGGAGTCCGGGTGCGCCGCTTCAACCCGTCGAAGCGGATCCGGTATTGGCTGCGATCCGCGAGCTGGAAGAGCAGCCAGAAGACCACCGGTGAAAGCAGCATCGTGATGCCCGATGAGAAGGCGATCCGCAGAAAGGTCCAGCGGGTGAAGGAAAAGCCGCCGCGGACGAAATTGATCAGCAGGTACTCGACCAGCAGGTAAAGGAAAACGGCGATGCCCGAAAGCAGGGCGGAAAACTGCCACTTGCCTTGCCGGAAGAGCGGCTGGATGCCCTGCATGAGGTATCCCATCACCGCATACAGCGCGATCGAGTAGCCGAAGCGCAGCGATTCGACCGGGCGCGTGTAGACCTCCGGATCCCCGGCCTGTGTGGCGAGGGCGTTCTCGGCGTCGGCAAGGAATCCGCAGAGGAACGCGAGCAGCAGCATGACCGGGGCGGACACGGTGCTGGCGGCGCAGAGGAAGACGAGGACCACCAGCATCAGCCGCGAGCCGAACAGCGGGGTGAAGGCCGGGATGAACTGCTGGAGGATGACCGCCAGCAGGACGAGGAGGATGAGCGACGCGGTATAGCGGATCACGATTCCTCCTTCTGGGGGGTGAGTACGAACACCGTTCCCAGATTCTGGAAGTCGACCGACGGGCGCACCAGCGCTTCGGACGCGAGTGGACCCGGTTCCAGCCGATCGATTTCCCCTAGCAGGAGATCGGCGGGAAACAGGCCACCACGGCCGGTCGAAAACACCCGCATGCCTTCCCGAAGTCGGGCATCGCGGGAAAGGAAACGGAGACGGAGCGTGGGGACCCCGCCGAACTGTTCCCGCTGGCCCTGGAGAATCCCGACTTCGGGACTTCCCTCGACCTTGGCGGAAACCTGACAAGCTTCATCGGTGAGGAGCAGCACCGTCGAGCGCTGATCTCCCAACCGATCGATCTTCCCGACCAGACCTTGGTCGGTGACAACCGTGTAGGCGGTGGCGATGCCGGAGGCCTCGCCGCGGTCGATCTCGACCGTTTGCCACCAGGTCGTCGGCTGACGACGCGTGACGCGTGCCGCCACGACTTCGAAACGGGTGCGTTCCTGGAAATCGAGAGCCCGCCGCAACGCGGCGTTCTCCTCCTCGACTTTTCGGAACTGCGACTCGATCAGCTTGAGCCGACCGTAGTCATCGCGCATGGCCCCGACTTCGGCTTCGAGCAACTTCGAATGCTCGACCTCGTCGAGGAATGCGCGCGCCCGGGCCTCGAGTGAGGACCCGACCGTGAGGAAGGGCGAAATCGCCCGGTAGTAGGTCGCCTGAATCTCCCGCACGCTCCGCTCGCTGCGCGTCAGCGCCCAGGTCAACCCCGCAAGGAAAACCAGGAGTGCCAGCAGGTTGAGCGGCTTCATCAGAGCTCCCTCAAATTACTTCGATCCGCCGGTGAGCTGCTTGAGGACATCGAGTTCCTGGAGCATCTTGCCGGTGCCTTCGGCCACCGCACTCAGCGGGTCCTCGGCGACGTGGACGGGAAGTCCCGTTTCCTCGTGCAGCAGACGATCGAGCCCGCGAAGCAGGGCCCCGCCGCCGGCCAGGACGATGCCGCGGTCGACCAGGTCGGCCGCAAGCTCCGGGGGACAGCGTTCCAGGGTCGTGCGGACGGCATCGACGATGGTCGAAAGCGGATCCGCCATGGCCTCGCGGATTTCCTGCGAAGTGATGGTCACCGTTTTCGGCAGACCCGCCACCAGGTCGCGGCCCTTCACGTCCATGGTGATCTCCTTCGGGATGGGCGCCGCCGATCCGAGGCGGATCTTGATGTCCTCGGCCGTGCGTTCGCCGATCATCAGGTTGTAGGCCCGCTTCATGTAGGAGACGATGGCCTCGTCGAGCTCGTCGCCGGCGGTCCGGACCGAGCGGGCATAGACGATCCCTCCCAGCGAGATGAGCGCCACCTCGGTGGTGCCGCCGCCGATGTCGACGATCATGTTGCCCGAGGCGTCCATCACCGGGAGGCCGAC
The DNA here is from genome assembly GCA_022548915.1 of Verrucomicrobiaceae bacterium E54. Classification (GTDB taxonomy): domain Bacteria; phylum Verrucomicrobiota; class Verrucomicrobiia; order Verrucomicrobiales; family Akkermansiaceae; genus Haloferula. Next base: position 75,834 of record JAKZES010000005.1, on the reverse strand, counting down.
GCCGATCGCGGCGGCCATGGGTTCCTCGACGATGTGCACCTCGCGGGCACCCGCCTGCTCGGCGGACTCCGAAACGGCCCGCCGCTCGACCTCGGTGATGCCCGAGGGCACCGCGATGACGACCACGGGATTGTTGCGGCGGTTGTTGTTGGCCTTGCGGATGAAGTGCCGAAGCATCGCCTCGGTCACCTGGAAGTCGGCGATCACGCCGTCCTTGAGCGGGCGGATCGCGATGATGTTGCCGGGAGTCCGGCCGAGCATGCGCTTGGCGTCATCACCCACGGCGAGGACCTCGTTGGTGCCGGCCTTGACGGCCACCACCGAGGGCTCGCGCAGAACGATGCCCTGGTCCTTGACGTTGACCAGGGTGTTGGCGGTGCCGAGATCGATCCCGATGTCGTTGGAAAACCAGTTTCCGAAAAATTTGGAGAACATTCGTTTGATAAGCGTCGCCCCGCCGCCGGAACGCGGTCGGAACATGAAAAAACCCTCCTCGGGACATCCCCGGGAGGCCCGGAAATATGCGGAGTCCGGCAATCAACGGTCAAGCGGGAATCCCCATTCCCGCATGGTTTTCAGCGGGTTTCGTCTGGAAGCCTCGGTCGACCTGCAAGGCACCGACAGACGGGTGGGATGGACCGATTCAGCGGGTTTCAGCCCGCTTCCGCCACTTCGACCGGTCGCCCATGCCGCTCGAGGAACTCTTCCGCCATCGCCATGTAGGCGCGGGCGCCGGTTCCCTCGGGGTCGTGCTCGAAGATGGTCCGCGAGTGGCTGGGGGCCTCGCCGATGCGGATCGTCCTCGGAATCACCGACTTGTAGAGCTGCTCAGGGAAGTAGTTTCCGACCTCCTCGACGACCTGGCGGGCGAGATTGGTCCGGCCGTCGAACATGGTCATGACGATGCCCTCGAGGAGGATGTCCGGATTCGCCCCGCTTTCCCGGATCTGGTCGATCACGTGGACGATCTTGGCCAGCCCCTCGAGGCCGTACCACTCGCACTGGAGCGGGATCAGGATCTCGTCGGCCGCCGCCAGGGCGGAGGTCATGAGCACGCCGAGCGAGGGTGGCGTGTCGAGGATGCAGAACTCAAACAGGTCGTTGGGCTTGAGTCCCTGCAGGTGCTGCCGGAGCCGGACCAGGTGGTCGTCGCTGCGGGCGAGCTCGATCTCGACACCCGCGAGATCCATGTGGGCCGGGATCACGGAAAGTCGCTCGCGGCCGGAGTCGCGGATCTTGTCCCGCACATCGGCCTCCCCGAGCAGGGCGGGGTACACCGAGTCGTCGCCATCGACCTCCAGCCCGAGGCCGCTGGTGGTATTCGCCTGCGGATCGAGATCGACGAGCAGCACCCGCTGACCGAGCAGGGCGAGGGCTGCGGAGAGGTTGAGCGCGGTGGTCGTCTTGCCGACACCTCCTTTTTGATTTCCAATCGCGATGACTTTCATCTGGCTCAACCGCCCGGTGCGGGTGAGGAGTCTCCCGGTCTGGGATCGAAGTGGCAAAACAAAAAGGGATGGAATGGAGCGAAGCATGGGTGCGGCAGCAGGCCGGATGGCAGGCCTTCAAGCGCGGGAAGGAGTTGGCCGCCGCGGGCGCGGCGGGCTCGTTCCGTCGGCGCGGAGCCATCGCGAGTGGAGTTTTCAAGCGCGGCAAGAGTCGGCTCCGGTGCGTGGTGAAGGAGCAGGACGGCCACCTGACGGTCGAATGCGGGTGCCCCGCCAACCGATCGACGGGTGAAATCTGCGAGCACGGCGTGGCGTTGGCGCTGACGACCCCGGGTGAACGATCGGAAGCGGCAATGGTGGAAGAGGCGCCCGTCGTTCCGGAGGCAAGCGTCCCGACCGCAGCCTGGCGCATCCGTCTGCCGGAACGTTGCGCCGAAATGCTCGTGGCGGGACGGCTGCAACTGCGGGTTGAACCGGTCGATGAACCGGTCACCCCGGCCGACGGGCGACTCGGCCAATTCCTGGTGCGGCACGGGGCGGGGCAGGGGGGGATCGTATCGGTTTCGCAGGAGACGATGGTGGAAGCGCTTCGCGCACTCGGCGGACATCCGAGAGTCCAGACCGAGGGCGGCCGTCAGGTCGGGTTCGCGGTCGACACCCTGGAGCCGCTGGTCTTGTCCGACAGCGAAGCCAGCGACGGCGCCATCCAGATCGAAATCGATGCCCCGGCACCGAGGATCTTTGCCCTCGGCGATGACACCGGCGGGGTGGTGGCTCGCGGCGATTTCATTCAGATCGGACGCCTGCCGGTGGAAACTCCGTCGCCCGCGTGGCGGCAGCAGGTCGGGCGCTTGTGCGATGCGTGCCGACTCGAATTGCCGGAGCGGGAGTTCCTCGACGAAATCGAGGCGTGGCTGGACGTGTTCTCCCGCCCGATGGCCGGGTGGCTGGGGAAGCTCCACTTCGAAGAGGCGGTTCCGCAGCACCGGATCACGATCGAAGGCTCGCTCAACGCCCTCGAAGCGACGCTTGAACTCCGCTACGGTGAAGATCCCTTCCAAGCGGACCCCGAACTGGCCTCCGCCGGCTTGCCGCGGATCAACGGGAGTCACCTGCTGGTTCGGTCGCGCCGCCGGGAAGGGGACCCCGCCAGCAGACTGGAGCAGGCCCGCTGGACGAGGGAGGACGCGGGGCGATTTCACCTGCGGGACCCCGAGGGCGTCCCGCTGTGGCTGGCCGACGGGCTTCCGGAGCTCAAAAAATCGGCCGAGGTGGTCATTGGGGAACGTCTCGGGAGGGTCCTGGAGAGGCTCCATGTGGTGACTCCTCAGCTCGACCTCGTGAGTGCCGAAAGTCTCGCCTGCGAGCTCTCGTTCCAGACCCAGCACGGTCGGTCGCTGGATCCCGCGAAGGTCCGGGCGATTCTCCGCAAGGGACAGCGCACCATGAAGACGCGGGACGGCGCCGTGGTGGTCGTCCGGGCGGAACTCTCCGAGATCGTCGAACCCTTGCTCGCCGATCTGGGTTTGGTGAGCGTGGAACAGCGTTTCACGCTCACCAAGGCGCAGCGGTTCCTTATTTCAAAGATCCAGGAAGAAAAGACGGAAGTCCCTGATCGGAAGTCATTAAAAGATACTCTTAAGACCCTCAAAGGCACCGGCTTCCGGGGTCAGCTGCGGGGCTACCAGGAAGAGGGTTTCAGGTGGCTGGTCGAGCGGGTGACCGAGCTTTCCGGGGCTCTTCTCGGGGACGAAATGGGGCTCGGGAAAACCATTCAGACAATTGCGCTGCTGTGCGCCTTGAAGGCGCGCCGCGACCGCTTCCGGGCCCTGGTGCTGATGCCGACCTCGCTGATCGGCAACTGGGAGGCCGAGTTGGAGCGTTTCGCACCGGGACTCAAGGTTCACCGGCACATGGGTGCCGGGCGGGATGACCGGCGCGATGAGGCGGGGTCGGCGGACGTGCTCCTCACCAGTTACGGGACCTTTCAGCGGGACCGGGCATTTCACCTCGCCAATCACTACGATCTGGCGGTGTGCGACGAGGCGAGCCTGCTGCGCAATCCCGACAGCCAGCTCTCGCGGGCGGTGGCGAAGCTGCAGGCCGACCGGCGATTGGCCCTGAGCGGCACACCGGTCGAGAACCGCCTCGAGGATCTGTGGTCGATCTTCCGCTTCGTCGCCCCGGGCTACCTCGGCGCGCGCAAGGACTTCACCCAGCGCTACGACGGCGAGGATGCCGGTCCGTCGAGCCGCCGACGTCTGGGACTGCGGATTTCGCCATTCTACCTTCGGCGAACGAAGGAGCGGGTTGCTCCGGAATTGCCCGAGAAACTGGTGGTGGATGAGTGGCTGGAGCTGAGTGAGCCCGCCAGACGCCTGTATCAGGAAGTGGCCACCGGGGCTCTGGAGGAACTGGAAACCATCGACTCGGAGGCGGCTGCGAGGATGCATTTGCTGACCGCGCTCCTGCGGCTGCGCCAGATCTGTCTGTCACCGGCGCTCGTTTCGGAGGAGGAACCGCTCGAATCGGTCAAGACCGAGTGGCTCGGGCGACTCCTTGAGGAGCGGCATGCCGCGGGCGCCAAAACGCTGGTATTCAGTCAGTTTGCCGGATTTCTCAGGCGTCTCGAAGAGGATGGGGGGCTTCCGGCGGACCGGATCCTGCGACTCGACGGCTCGACGCGGAACCGGACTGAGCTGGTGGAGGCGTTCCAGAGCGGCCCGGGATCGGCGGTCTTTCTGATCAGCCTCAAAGCCGGCGGCTACGGGCTGAACCTGACGGCCGCCGACACGGTCGTGCATCTCGACCCGTGGTGGAATCCGGCAGTCGAGAACCAGGCCACCGACCGGGCGCACCGCATCGGACAGTCGAAACCCGTCAGCGTTTACCGACTCCTGGCAAGGGACAGCGTGGAAGAGCGCGTGCTGAAAATTCAACTGCAGAAGCGGAAGGCCATGGACGTCGCGAGTGGCCGAGCTGAACCGGAACCCGGCGAGCAATGGCTGAACGGCGATTTGGAGAGCCTGATTCGCTGAGATCCAGCCGAAGGGTTGAGCAGGCGATGACTAATCCCTGTTCTAAACTCCGCATTACATACATTGTTACAAGTAGTAAATTGGGGTTCCGTGGAGTCTCGATTGCGGTCTGAAGTCCTCAGCGCACCAGTTTGGCCGCGATTTCGGGACTCAGGATGAAATGGCCGGAGTCGAAGCCCTTGGCGGGCTCGCCTTCCTGGACCTCGTATTCGTAGGCGATGATGGGTTTGGTTCCGGGGATCTCGGACATCAGGTAAACCCGCACGGCCATCGCCTCCTTGCCGGTGCCGCCGCGAATCGGCTTGGCGGTGAAGGTCACCTCGTTGCGCCCGTCCTTGGCACCGCCCATGACGAGCTCGGCTTCCTTGTCGTCGGAGAACTTGTGACGGCTCACCCGGTTGATCTGCACCTGGACTTCGCGGCCCGGGCAAAAGACGTAGACCTTGGCGATGTACTTCGCCGGCGGCACCCTGGGCGGCGTCGGCGGAACGATCCCGGTGGCCTGGCACTCCGGCGTCTCCTTGAAGTAGTCGAGCTTGCCCGCGGCGAGTTCCTTGCGCACCTCCGGCAAGGCGGCGAGATTCACGAATTCGGCCCGGTCGTAGTTCCAGCGTCCCTGATTCGCGACGAATGAGAGGACCAGAAGATTCTGCGTCGGATCACCGCCCACGCCGAAGTCGATCGCGCCGAAATACGCGGCCTTGGCCGTCGAGCCCTTCTGCGAAACATGGAGGCACGTGAGGTTTTGCAGGGATGGCGGCGGAGCCGGAAGGTCGAACACGGCGGCGGGAAACGGGCGTTTCTCCGAGACGAGCCGGTTGTGGACCTCGGCCTGGCGGTGCGGTGCCGTCAGGCGCTGCCACTGGGCCGTGTTCTTGTTGATGATCGCGCTACGCCACGCCTCGTAGGTCGAGGTTAGCGACGGCGCCAGATCGGAGGCCGAAGCGCTGGCCAGTGAGCCCAACAGAAGTCCTGAGAAAACGAAAACGCGAATCATTGACGAAACGATTGGACAAGGGGCGTTCGGAAACAACAATCGATTTCCGTCAAATGCTCCCCCAGTCCCGCACCGCCCCCCTCGGCCAGTCGCGTCAGCGCGAGATGATGAAGGCTGCCACCACGCTGGCCTACTTCCAGACACCCGAAGGTCCGCTCCACGCGCACTTCTTCGTGCCGCATGATTTTCATTCCGGCGAGCGCCGGCCGACGGTGATCTTCTTTCATGGCGGCTTCTGGGACAACCTGATGCCGACGCAATTCGTGCCCCAGTGCCTGCACTTCGCAACGCGCGGTGCGATCGCCATCAGCGTCGAAACCCGGGTCCAGTCGGTCCATGGAACCGGACCCTTGGAGGCTCTGGAGGATGTGCGGACGCTGCTGGCCTGGCTGGACGAACACGCCGCGAATTTCGGAATCGACACCGACCGGGTCGTGCTCGTCGGGACCTCGGGGGGTGCCTGGCTTGCGCTGCAGCAGGCGCTGCCGAAAAAGGACCTGCCGCCGATCACGCCACGGGCCCTGGCGCTGTTCAGCCCCCTGCTCGACACCACCCCGAAATCGATCGCGGCAAGGTTCCCCGATGCGGCGAGCGCCCGCAAACTCTGTCCGCTGCGCCAGGCCCGCCGCAAACTCCCCCCGATCCTGATCTGCCACGGAAAGAGCGACCGGGTCACTCCGTTCAAGGATGCGAGGCGTTTCGTCAAGGCTCTGCGCTGGCGCCGGAATTCTGTGGAACTCCTTGATTTTGAAAAGGCGGAGCATTCGTTCTTCAACTTCAACGTCTCGGATCTGCACTACGAGCTGACGCTGAAGGCGGTCGATCGATTCCTGGTCGGACAGGGTCTGCTCGAGGTCGATGAACTGGCGGATTGAGTGGGTGCCCGCCGCTCCGTTTTCCCGCTTGGCAGTCCCCGGCCGGGTTTCGTTTAGTTCCGCCGTCGCGGGGCAGGAACGACTTGCCTGAAGGCTGGCGCGCTCGATGCTGCAACAGGCCTCCCGCGCCCGACTTCCCACGACGATGAACCGACCCTACCACCCGACCACCCCTCTCGTTCCCGGCAGCCTCCACTCCCTCGCCAACGAGCGCGACAACTGTGGCATGGGGGCGATCGCCCAGATCCACGGGAAGCGGAGCTACCAGATCCTCGACTACGCGCTGACCTCGGTCTGCAACATGACCCACCGCGGAGCGGTCGATGCCGACATGAAGACCGGCGACGGTTCCGGCGTGTTGTCGCAGATCCCCTATCCGATCTTCCGCCGGGCGGCGGAAGAACTGGGAGGCTCGCTGGAGTCCGACGACGAGCTGGCGGTTGGCGTGTTCTTCCTCCCGGAAACCGATGCCGGCGCCTGCAAGCAGATCAAGGAGTTCGCGGTCTCGACCGTGAAGGCCCGCGGGATCGAAGTCATCGGCTGGCGCGCCGTGCCGCTTGATCCCGACGCGCTCGGGCAACTCGCGCGGCGCACCCAGCCGGTCATCGAGCAGTTGCTGATGAAGCGTCCGGGCGGTTGGGATGGCGACCACTTCGAACGCCAGCTCTTCCTCTGTCGGCGCAGGATCGAGATCGAGATGCGCGAGGTCGACGGGTTTTACATCCCGTCGTTTTCGGGCCGACTCATTTCCTACAAGGGCCTCGCCATGCCGGCTGCGCTCCGGGCGTTCTACAAGGACCTGCAGGACTCCGATTTCGAAACGGCGATCACGCTCTACCACCAGCGATTCTCGACCAACACCTTCCCGGCCTGGCCGCTCGGCCAGCCCTTCCGGATGCTCTGCCACAACGGCGAGATCAACACCGTCGAAGGCAACCGCAACTGGATCGCCAGCCGCGAGGATTACTTCGAGTCCGAAGTCTGGGGCGACGACGTCGAGCTGCTGCGCGACCTGGTTTCGGACAGTGAGTCCGACTCCGCCTCGCTCGACCACGCGCTCGAGGTGCTGGTCCTCTCCGGCCGCTCGCTCGAGCATGCGATGTGCATGCTGGTGCCGCCCGCCTTTACCCACGACGAGGAGATTTCCGAGGACCTCAAGAGCTTCTTCCACTTCATCCGTTCCTTCTCGGAGCCCTGGGACGGGCCCGCCGGACTCGTCTACACCGACGGCATCAAGCTCTGCGCCTCGCTCGACCGCAACGGCCTGCGCCCGTCGCGCTACAAGCTCACCGAGGATGGTCTGCTCTACATCGGCTCCGAGGCGGGAGCCGTGACGCTCGACGACTCCAAGGTGATCAGCAAGGGCCGCCTCGGTCCCGGCCAGATGCTTTCGGTGGACACCTCCACCGGCAGCTTCCGAACCGATCGCGACGTCAAGGAGGCGCTCGCTACCCAGAAGCCCTACAGCCGCTGGGTGGACCAGAACCGCCTCGACCTCCGGCACTTCGTCTCCCCCGAGCCGCACGCGCCGGTCGAGGATTTCGATCCGCTCGATCTTTCGCGCCAGCAGGTCTCCCACGGCATCTCGCTGGAGGAGCTGGACATGGTGTTTCCGCCGATGATCAAGAACGCCCAGGAGGCGGTGTTCTCGATGGGCGACGACATCCCCCTCGCCTTTCTTTCGACCTATCCGCGACTGCTCTTCACCTACTTCAAGCAGCGCTTTGCGCAGGTCACGAACCCGCCGATCGATCCGATCCGCGAGTGGGCGGTGATGAGCCTCCAGGCCGGGCTCGGCCCCGAGCGCAACTGGCTGGGCGAAACGCCCGAGCACGCACGCATCGTGCAGCTCGATTCGGCGATCCTCTTCGAGCACCAGCTCGGGCGCATCCAGCAACTCGATGACGAGGGTTTCACTTCCGCCGCCCTCGACACGACCTGGCCGGCAGCGAGCGGCGAGGAAGGCATGAAGAAGCGCCTCGACGAACTCTGCGACGAGGCGGTCGCGGCCGTGGATCGCGGCGTTTCGATCGTGGTCCTTTCCGATCGGGCGACCGGTCCCGACCGGGTGCCGATCCCGTCGATGCTTGCCACGGGCACCGTGCATCACCACCTCATCCGGGCCCGCAAGCGCCTGCAGTGTTCGCTGGTCGTGGAAACCGGTGAGGTGCGCGACACCCACCAGGTTGCCTGCATCTTCGCGGTCGGCGCCACCGCCGTCTGCCCCTACCTCGGCTTTGCGACGGTGCGGCAACTGGTGGCCGCGGACGAGGGCAAGAACGCGCTCGGCGAGGGCATGACCGCCAGCAAGGCGATGGCCCAGTACCGCAAGGCGCTGGAGAAAGGCCTGCTCAAGATCATGTCAAAGATGGGAATCTCGGTCCTGAACTCCTACCAGGGAGCCCAGATTCTCGAGGCCATCGGCATCGGCAACGAGGTCATCGACTTCTCCTTTGCGGGCATGCAGTCGAAGATCGGAGGGGTCGGCTTCCGCGAGATTGCCAGCGAATCGCTGATCCGTCATCGCGCCGCCTTCGAGGTGGAAGTGCCAGTCGGCGAGACCCTCGACCTCGGCGATCCCGGTTACAACCGCTTCCGCAAGAGCGGTGAGCGCCACGCGCTGACCACCGAGGTGATCAAGAACTTCCACACCTATGTGAAGGGTGGGAAAAAGGAGGATTACGAGGGCTACGTGAAGGCTTCCCTCGAGATCAACCCGATGGCGATCAAGGATCTGTTGGAGTTCGTTCCATCTGAAAGCGGCCCGGTGCCGCTCGACGAAGTCGAGCCGATCGAGGCGATCCGGACTCGGTTCACCACGGCGGCGATGTCCCTGGGCGCGCTTTCACCCGAGGCCCACGAAACGCTCGCGATCGCAATGAACCGCATCGGCGCGAAGTCGGACTCCGGTGAGGGTGGCGAGGACCCGAAGCGCTACTCGGAGTATCCCAACGGCGACTTCGCCCGATCCTACATCAAGCAGGTCGCCTCCGGCCGCTTCGGCGTTTCCGCCTACTACCTGGTCAACGCCGACGAGATCGAGATCAAGATGGCGCAGGGTGCCAAGCCCGGTGAGGGCGGCCAGCTTCCGGGTCACAAGGTCAACGGACTCATCGCCCGCCTGCGCAACACGCAGCCCGGCGTCCAGCTGATCTCCCCCCCACCCCACCACGACATCTACAGCATCGAGGACCTCGCCCAGCTCATCCACGACCTGAAGGAAGTCAACCCGCAGGCCCGCGTGACGGTGAAGCTGGTGGCCGAGACCGGTGTCGGCACCGTGGCCGCCGGTGTGGCGAAGGCCTCGGCCGACAACATCCTGATCTCCGGTCACGACGGCGGCACGGCAGCCTCCCCGCTTTCCTCGACCAAACATGCGGGATCGCCCTGGGAACTCGGTCTTTCCGAGGCCCAGCAGACGCTGCTGATCAACAACCTGCGGAATCGCGTGACGCTGCGCACCGATGGCGGTCTGCGCACCGGCCGCGACATCGTGATCGCCGCCATCCTCGGAGCCGAGCAGTACAACTTCGGAACGATCGCGATGATCGCCATGGGCTGCGTCTACGTCCGCAAGTGCCACCTCAACAATTGCCCGGTCGGCGTCGCCACGACCGATCCGAAGTGGCGCTCCAAGTTCAAGGGGACGCCGGAAATGGTCATCAATTTCCTCAACGGAGTCGCCGAGGAGGCTCGTGAGATCATGGCGGAACTCGGAGTCCGCTCGCTCGACGAGCTCATCGGCCGTCCCGAGTTCCTCCGTCAGCGCGAGGTGCCGGATCACCCGAAGGCCAACACGGTCGACCTCTCGCCGATTCTCAAGGACGTGGTGCCCGAGCTGGTCGAGACCTTCGGTTCCGACGTCGCGGAGGTGACGCGGATCCGCACCGCCGAGCGGAACGACGGCATCCAGAAGCCGGCGCTCGACCTGCAGATCCTCGCGGACCTCAAGAAGGCGCTCGACGTCGAGCCCGACGCCCGGCCATCCGAGACCGAATACGGCCCCGGTGCCGTCGATGAAAAGGTCGCGGAAGCGATCCGCCTCCTTCCCGACCGAGCGGCGGTCGAGCTGGAGTACGACATCGTCAACACCGACCGCAACATCGGCACCCGGCTGTCCGGCCGGATCGCCGAGATCCACGGCAACACGGGATTCAACGGCCACACGGCGGTCTGCCTCAAGCTCAACGGCTCCGCCGGCCAGTCCCTCGGCTGCTTCCTGGTCTCGGGGGTGAGCATCGAACTCGTCGGCGAGGCCAATGACTACGTCGGCAAGGGCATGGCGGCGGGCGAGATCGTCGTCCGTCCTCCGGCCGCCGCGAAGTTCGAGTTCCACAAGAACGCGATCGCCGGAAACACCTGCCTCTACGGGGCCACCGGGGGGCAGCTTTTCCTCAACGGCCGCGCCGGCGAGCGCTTCTGCGTGCGCAACTCGGGCGCCACCGCGGTGGTCGAAGGCGTGGGCGACCACGGCTGCGAATACATGACCAACGGCACCGTCGCCATCCTCGGCAAGACCGGGAAAAACTTCGGTGCCGGCATGTCGGGTGGCACGGCCTACGTTTACGACGTCGACGGGCGCTTCTACTCGCGGGTCAATCCCGAGATGGTCGTCGCCCTGCCGATCAAGCGGCAGGTGGACATCGACGAACTGCAGCAGCTCATCGAGCTTCACGTAAGGAAAACCGGCAGTCCGCACGGCAAGGCGCTCCTCGACGACTGGTCGGAAAGCGTTCGCAAGTTCGTCCGCGTCATCCCCCGCGAACGCGCCGAACTCGAGGCCGCCGAGGAGGAACACGAGGCCGCCACCCAGGCGAAGCGCTGAACCTGACCGCTGCCGCTGCAACTTCTCACTTGGCACACCGCCCGGCGCTCCCTATTCCCCGCCGCAACATGCCGAGCACTCCTGTCATCAATCTCCGCCGCGGACACGCCGTCCGCCACAACGGCGACGTCTGCGTCGTGATCGCCCACGAACTCAAGACGCCTCCCCGGATGGCGTCCTACGTCCAGATGTCGGTGCGCAGCGTCGCCACCAAGAAGGTCTCGAACCTGCGCCTGACCTCGAACGACTCGATGGAGTCGGTGATGCTCGAGCGCATTCCCCACGAATATTCCTACAAGGACTCGGCGGGTCACCACTTCCTGCACACCGAGACCTACGACGACGTGATCGTCCCGCAGGAGATCATCGACGAGGTGAAGGATTTCCTCCTCGAAGGCCAGGCCTACAGCCTGCTGTTTGCCGACGGGGTGGTCGCCGACATCGAACTTCCCCAGTCGATGGAAATGACCGTCACCGAGGCCCCCGAGGGGGTGAAGGGCGATTCGGCCAACAACAGCAACAAGACCATCACCATGGAAACGGGACTGGTCGTGCAGGCACCGCTTTTCATCAACCCCGGGGATCGCCTTCTCATCAAGACCGAAGACGGCTCCTACATGGGGCGCGCCTGACGCCCGCTTTCCCCGTTTTCCGGCCGATCCGCGGGCGATTCTCCGACTTTGTGAAATTTTTCACAAAGGGCGCTTGCCGCTGGTCGGAGCGGTTTTCATATTCTCGCGCGCGTTGGACTTTTCCCGCCGAATTTCCGCCTCATGAGTGCTGAAGCCTCCACCTCCGAAGCCAAGCTTCCCAAGGATCTTGCCGCCGAGAAGGGCCTTGTGAACGTGCAGATCGACGGCGTCTGGCGACAGGTCCCGAAGGGGACCCGCATGATCGAGGCCTGCCGGATGTTCGGCACGATCGTCCCCCACTACTGCTATCATCCGAAGCTCTCCTCGCCGGGCAACTGCCGGATGTGCCTGGTCCAGATGGGCATGCCGCCCCGCCCGGCGCCGGGCCAGGATCCCACCTACGACGACGACGGTTTTCAGCCGATCGGCTGGATGCCGCGCCCGATCATCGCCTGCGCCAACACGGTGGCCGAAAACATGGGCATCCGGACCGGCGGCGAGCTCGTCGAGAGCGTTCGCGAGGGCGTGATGGAGTTTCTCCTCATCAACCACCCGCTCGATTGCCCGATCTGCGATCAGGCCGGGGAATGCCGGCTTCAGGAACTCTCGGTCGGCTACGGACGCGGAGAGTCGCGCTTCGTCGACATGAAGGTCAAGAAGCCGAAGAACGTCGATATCGGCCCGCGCATCCGGCTCGATGACGAGCGCTGCATCATGTGCAGCCGGTGCATCCGCTTCATGGATGAAGTGGCCGGCGATCCGGTGCTCGGCTTCACCCAGCGTGGCACCCACACCACGCTCACCGTGCATCCGGGGCGCCGGCTCGACTCGAACTACTCTCTGAACACGGTCGACATTTGCCCGGTGGGCGCCCTGACCAGCAACGACTTCCGCTTCCAGATGCGGGTGTGGTTCCTCAAGGAAACCCCGAGCATCGATGTCAACTGCGGCACCGGCACCAACATCACCATCTGGACCCGGGGCGAGACGGTTTACCGGATCACCCCGCGCCAGAACGACGAGGTGAACTCCTGCTGGATGCCGGATTCGCACCGGCTGAACTTCCACTACATCGACAGCGAGGAGCGACTCACCGAACCGCTGGTCAAGGAGGACGGCCGCCATCGCGAGGCGGACTGGCCGGACGCGATCCGGCGCACCGTCGAGGGTTTGAGGACCGGCGACCCCTCTGAACTCGCGATCATCGCCTCCGCCCGGATGACCAATGAGGAGCTGTTTCTCACCAAAGCGCTGACTGAATCGCTCGGCACCGAGCATCTCACGGTGGTCCCGCGCCTCGGCGAGCCCGACGGCATCCTGATCAGTGCCGACCGCAATCCCAACACGCAGGGCGTGAAGGTCGTCTGGCGGCGCGAGGATCCCGGATTCCGCCTGGGCGGGATCCGCGACATGGTTCGCGAGGGCAGGATCAAGCGCCTGCTGGTCCTCGGCGAGGAGCTGACCGCCGAAGCGGGCTTCACCGCCGAAGACCTCTTGAAGCTCGACTTCCTCGCCTCCTCCCTGCTTCTCGCCGGACCCACGGCCGAGGCCAGCGACGTGGTCCTGCCCGGTGCCGCCTTCGCCGAGAAGCGAGGGTCGATGATCAACGTCACCGGGCGCCTCCAACGCCTGAATCGCGCCGTCGAGCCCCACGGCCGGGCCCGCGACGACTGGGAGATCCTGCGCGACCTCATCGCCCTCGTCGACGACCTGCCGTCCACCAGCCCCGACTACCCGCACCTGATCGAGGACGTGTTCCGGGACATGGCCGCCGCCATCCCCGAATTCAAGGGCCTGAACCTGTCGAAAATCGGGGATCTCGGCCTGCCGGTGACCGAGACCGACGTCACCATCCCGCTCCTCGAAGACGAACGCGCCCGCAAGGCCGCCGGGGAGATCGTTGGTTAATCGCTAGCTGCTACTTTGTTCATGGTTACCGAATTCACAGCCCGAGTCGCGAGCGGTCAGGACAACCGCCTTGAGGGTCTCAGGTCCCGTCAGGCTGCCTCGAAGCCCCATCACGGATAACTGGCAACGATTCACTTGGTATCCATGGAACTCCTCATCGATCTCGCCATCATCCTCGCCAAGGTCATCGGTCTGACCTTCATGGTGGTGCTGCCGCTCGTGCCGCTGTCGGTTTACTTCGAGCGTCGGTTTTCGGCGATCATCCAGGACCGGGTCGGACCGAACCGGGTCGGCATTCCGCTGACGCTGTTTGGCGCCAAGAAGGACTTCCACCTGTTCGGGCTCGTTCAACCCATGGCCGACGGGCTCAAGTTGTTCCTGAAGGAGGACTTCACCCCGAACTACGTCCGCAAGTCCTTTTACTGGCTGGCGCCGGCCCTGACCGTCATTCCGGCCCTCGTCACGGTCTGTGTCGTTCCCTTCGGTTCTCCGATCACGGTCAATGGCGAGGAGATCAAGCTGGTCATCGCCGATCTCGACGTCGGCCCGCTGTTCGTCTTCGCGGTGTCGTCGCTCACGGTTTACGGCATCACCCTCGCCGGGTGGGCGTCGAATTCCAAATACCCCTTCATCGGCGGTGTCCGCTCCACCGCGCAGATGATCTCCTACGAGATCGCGCTCGGTCTCTCGATCATTCCCCTGCTCCTCTACTATGGGGAGCTCAACCTTTCCAAGATCGTCCAGTTCCAGGCCGACCACGGCTGGCTGCTGCTGCCCTTGTGGGGGCACGCCGAGGGACCTCCGCTCGCTGAAAAGCTGCTTTTCCTGGTTCCGGCCCTCATCGCCTTCGTCATCTTCACCACCTCGATCTTCGCCGAGACCAACCGCATGCCCTTCGACCTTCCGGAGTGCGAGACCGAGCTCGTGGGCGGCTACCACACCGAGTATTCCTCGATGAAGTTCGCGATGTTCTTCATGGGCGAGTATGCGGCGATGGTCATCGGATCGGCGCTGGTCGTCACGCTGTTCCTCGGCGGTTGGTCGCTGGGCTTCGGGCTCGATGACTCGATTTCCGCCCTTCCCTTCGGCGGCCTGATCCACATGGGCGTCTTCATGGCCAAACTGATCGCCTTCATCCTGTTCTTCATCCTCGTCCGCTGGACCGTCCCCCGCTTCCGTTACGACCAGTTGATGCGGCTCGGCTGGGTCATCTTTTTCGAGGCGGCACTCATCAATGTGTTCCTCGCCGCCTTCGTCATCGCCGCGCCGGACCTCGGCTGGATCAGCACGATCGTCGGTCTGGTTCTCCTCGGCATCGTCACCGGCGGGCTGATCTGGGTTCTCAAGACCAGCGAACCCGAATCCTCACCCAACAGCGGCCTGCTCGGCCAAAGCTGACCGAATCTCCATGGCAGTCGTCAAAATCAAACGTCCCGATCTCCGCACCGGCGAGAAGCTCTACCTCGGCGCCCTTTTCAAGGGCTTCCTGGTGACGCTCAAGCACGCCATCGACTCGTTGCGGGGCAAGACCCGCGGGGCGAAAGCCATGGGCTCATCGGGACTCGGGGCCACCATGCAGTTTCCCGAGCAGCGTTGGGATGACTCCATGCCCGATTACTATCGCGGGGCACCGGCCTTGGTGACCGACGAGCAGGACCGCGAGCGCTGCGTTTCCTGCCAGCTCTGCGAGTTCATCTGCCCGCCCAAGGCCATCAGGATCGTGCCGGGTGAGATTCCCTCCGACGATCCCTGGGCGAAGGTCGAGAAGCGCCCGAAGGAATTCGAGATCGACATGATCCGCTGCATCTACTGCGGGATGTGTGAGGAGGTCTGCCCGGAGCAGGCCATCTACCTGAGAAAGGACTACCTCATCAGCGGGTCGAGCCGGGAGGAAATGGTCCACGACAAGAAGAAGCTCTACGAGATCGGCGGCAAGCGCGTCGGCCTCGTCAACAAGTGGAATGAGTTGAAGTAACTGCCATGCCCCTCCCCCTCTTCTGGTTCTTCGCGGTCCTGATGCTGGCCGGCGGCCTGGCGGTCGTCATCCTGCGCAATCCCGTGGCCGCCGCGCTCGCAATGGTGACTTCCTTTGTCGGCCTCGCCGGGCTGTTCATCGGATTGAATGCCTACCTCGTCGGCATCATCCAGATCCTGGTTTACGCCGGCGCCATCATGGTGCTGTTCATCTTCATCATCATGCTCCTCGATCTGGAGACCGAGGAAAGGCGCGCGCCCAAGGCAGTGCCGATCGTGGGAGGGCTGGGCATCGTGCTGGCCTTCACCATCCAGTTGATCGGCGTGCTCGGCAATACACCCTCATCGGAACCGCCGCCGCTCGATCTCGAGGCCGGAGCCGCCCACTACGCCGAGATCAGCCCGGGCATCAGCAAGAAGCTTGAGGCGGCCCACGAGGCCGGCGAAGAGCGCATCCCGGACGTCAACCTGGTGGGCCAGCTCATGTTCACCCAGTACAACCTCCCCCTGCAGATCATCGGCGTGCTGCTCCTCGTCGCCACGGTCGGGGTCGTGGTCCTGTCCAAGCGTCAACCCACCTGAACCGATGGCCGGCCTTCATTCCTACCTGCTCGTCTCCGGTCTGCTGTTTGTGATCGGTCTGTCCGGTGTCGTGCTCCGGCGCAACATCATCGTGATGTTCATGTGCCTCGAGCTGATGCTCAGTGCGGCCAACCTGACTCTCATTGCCTTTTCCCGCTTCAACCTGGTGGATGGGTTGCCCGACTACCACGGCCAGATGCTCGTCTTCTTCGTGATCACCGTGGCCGCCGCCGAGGTGGCGGTGGGCCTCGCCATCATCGTCGCGCTCTACCGCTCGCGGCAGACGATCCAAACCGACGACCTCAACAGCATGCGGGGTTGAGGCAAGTTGCTGAAACCGCAGATTACACAGATTGATGGATTTCCATTCATGAACCCAAACCCGACAAACGCGCCTCACGTTGACCTGACCGAGCAATTGATCGGGTTCGCGATGCGTGTGCATCGTGAACATGGCCCGGGACTCGATGAAAAGAGTTACGAGAACTCCATGTGCATCGAAATGGCTGAAAACGGGATTGCTTTCACTCAGCAGCAGGCTTTCCCGGTCCATTACCGTGGCCATGTGGTCAGTCGCTTGATCACGGACTTGATCGTCGATGACAGAGTGGTTCTGGAAAACAAGGTCACGTCTTCTATTCACGAAACCCACATCGCCCAGGTTCTGAGCTATTTGGCGGTGACCAACCTCGAAGTGGGCTTGATCCTCAATTTTGGAAGGCCTTCGCTGGAGATGCGTCGGGTAATCAATCAGCGACGGCGTCACGATTCCCGTCAATCCCATTAATCTGCGTAATCTGCGGTTCCCCAATCCGACCACCAACCGATGTCGCTTTTCCCCTGGATCCTCCTCCTTCTCCCGCTGCTCGCCGCGGCGGCCAACCAGTTGTATCTGAAGCGCAATGCCTTCATTGCGTCGATGGTGTCGACCGGATCGGTGGTGGTCACTTTCGTGATCGCCCTGGTGCTGTGGGGGCTGGACGAACCATCGGCGGCCTCGTTCTCATGGATGGCGGTCGGCGACGGCGTGGGCATCGACCTGACGCTGAAGCTCGATCCACTCGCCACGGGGATGATGGCCCTGGTCACGGGCATCGGGATGCTGGTCCACATTTTCTCGCTCGGCTACATGGCCGGCGATTCGGCGAAAGCCCGCTACTTCACCGGCCTCTCCCTCTTCATGTTCTCGATGACCGGCATCGTGCTCGCCGGAAACTTCATCATGACCTTCATCTTCTGGGAGTTGGTCGGACTCAGCTCCTACCTGCTGATCGGTCACTGGTACCAGAAGGACTCCGCCGCCGATGCCGCGAAGAAGGCCTTCATCGTCAACCGCATCGGCGACTTCGGCTTTCTGATCGGCATCCTCCTGCTCTTCGGGATCACCGGAACCTTTGTCTTCGACGGTATGAGGGAAGGCCTGGCGAGCTTCGAGGCCGACCACGCCGCCTTCTTCACCGAGAACTCGGCGGCATTCAGCATCATTCTGGGCACGGCCCTGCTTTGCGTGTTCTGCGGCGCGATCGGAAAGTCCGCCCAGATGCCGCTGCACGTGTGGTTGCCCGATGCCATGGAGGGTCCGACGCCGGTCTCGGCGCTGATCCACGCCGCCACCATGGTGGCAGCCGGCGTTTACATGCTTTTCCGCGTGCAGCTCTCCATCGGCGAGGACTTCGCCTTCACCTTCGCCGGTGACGTCATCGCATGGGTCGGCGGGCTGACCGCGCTGTTCGCCGCACTGATGGCGACCCAACAGAACGACATCAAGCGCGTGCTCGCCTACTCCACTCTCTCGCAGCTCGGCTACATGGTCATGGCCACCGGGCTCGGCGGCGGCGAGGCGGGGATGTTCCACCTCTACACGCACGCCTGGTTCAAGGGTCTTCTCTTCCTCGCTGCCGGAGCGGTCATCTACGCCTGCCACCATGAGCAGGACATCTGGAAGATGGGCGGCCTGCTGAAGAAGATGCCGATCACGGGGGCCACCTTCGTCACCGGCACGGCTGCCCTCATCGCCGTCCCCTTCACCTCCGGCTTCTTTTCCAAGGAAGCAATCCTTCACGCCGCCGAGCACAATCAGGCGCTGTTCTGGCTGGCCGTGGTCGTGGCGGTGCTCACGCCCTTCTACATGACGCGGGTCATCATGGTGGCCTTTCTCGGCAAGCCGCGCGGCGACGACTCGGATCACGCCAAGGAAGTGCGCCCGGTCATGTGGGTGCCGCTGGCCGTGCTGGGAGTCCTGGCCATCCTGAGCGCCTATCCGGGCATCCACAGCATCGCCCCGGCGACCCCCGAGCACGCCGGGGAGTTCCACCCCAACGCCCTCTTCTGGATTTCGCTCGGCGCCCTGATCGCCGGGGTGGTTCCAGCCGTTCTGCTCTATCGCAACCGCGACAAGGATCCCGTTTCAATCCCGCTGTTCCGCGAGCGGTTCTACATCGATGCGATCTACGACCGGGTGATCGTCCGCGGCGTCCAGAACGGTGCCGCGGCCCTCGTCCACTTCTTCGATGAATTCATCATCAACGGCCTGATTGTCGGCGGCGCCAGCCGGCTCGCCGTGTCCTTCGGCCTGTTGTTCCGCCGGGTTCAGAACGGAAACCTCCAGGGCTATGCCTTCACCTTCGGCCTCGGAGTGATCCTCGTCGTCTATTTCACCACTTTCTGGAAGTAAGCCATGCTCCTCCTGCTTGTCCTCATTCCCCTGCTGGCCTTCGCCGCTATCCTCGGTGGTGCCAAGGCGCGCCAGACGGCGGTCATCGCCAGCGGCGTCAACCTGGTCCTCGGCCTGGCCGCCGCCTTCTCGTGGAAGGCCGCCCTGTGGGGCTTCACGGTTCCGGTGCTCTCCACTCCGGCGATCCATCTTTCGCTTGGCTTCATCGACGGCATGAGCGTGGTCATGCTGCTGCTTTCGGTGATCGTCGCCTTCGCCGCGTCGCTCACCGGCACCGCTCCCGACGGCCGGGAGAAGCTCTACTACGGGTCCTCCCTGCTCATCGCCGCCGGGGCGATCGGCGCCTTCGTCGCCACCGACCTGTTCTTCTTCTATGCCTTCCACGAGTTGGCGCTGATCCCGACCTTCCTCATGATCGGCATCCTGGGCCGCGGCGAGCGCAAGGCCGCGGCCTGGAAGATCACCATCTACCTTGGCTTCGGGTCGCTGGTGCTGCTCGCCGGCCTGGTGTGGCTGGCTGCGGCGACCGGCACCTTCGACATGATCGCGATGCAGGACGCCGAGGTGATCGATCCGTCCGCGCAGAAGAGCATCGCCGCGTTTCTGATCGTCGGGTTCGGCATTCTCGTTTCCCTCTTTCCCTTTCACTCCTGGGCGGCCCCGGCCTACGCCAGTGCTCCGGCGCCGACGGCGATGCTCCACGCCGGCGTGCTCAAGAAGTTCGGGCTCTACGGCCTTCTCCGGCTCGCCGTGCCGCTCGTCCCCGACGGCCTCGGGGCATGGCTGGTGCCGCTGTGCGTGCTGCTGCTCGGCAACATCCTGTGGGTGGGCTTCGTGACCATCAGCCAGAAGCGTCTCGACGGCATGCTGGGGAACTCTTCGGTGATGCACATGGGCTACATCTTTCTCGCCGTCGCCGCGCTGGTGGCCGTGCCCGAGGGCATGACCAACGAGTGGGCGCTGCCGGCCGCCGTGCTGCTCATGTTCGCCCACGGAGTGTCGATCGCGATGCTCTTCGGTCTCGCCGACAAGATCGAGCGGGCCACCGGCACCCTCGACCTCGACAAGCTCGGCGGGCTCGCAAAATCCGCCCCGTCGCTGGCCTTCCTTTTCGGCCTCGTCGGGATGGCCAGCATCGGCCTTCCGGGCCTGGCCAACTTCGCCGGCGAGGTGATGGTCTTCATCGCATCCTTCGCCAACTACGAGCCGACCGCGGGACTCGGCCCGGTGCAGATCACCTGCATCCTTTCCATATGGGGCGTGGTTATCAGCGCCATCTACATGCTCCGGGCCTACCGGAAAGTGTTCCAAGGCGAGGTCGTCCCGTCCACCGAGGAAGCCGCCGACCTCGGGATGACCGACCGGATTCCGGCGGTTCTGCTCGCCGTCGTCCTGCTGATCGTTGGCATCTGCCCCAACCTGCTGCTCTCCCTTCTCCCAAAGTGATTCGGCATTCGGATTTCATCATTTGTCATTTCTCCCCATGCCCGCCTACTACCTTGAAGCCCTGACCGTCACCCTCGGCATCATCCTCCTGATGATCGAGGCTTTCGGGCCCGAGCACAGCAAACGATTCCGGGGTTTGTTTGCCGCCTCCGGCCTGGCCATCATCCTCGTCTTCGGCTTCTTCGCGATCGGGCCCGACGATGCCCGCGAGGGGGCCAAGTGGGTCGATTGGCCCATCTGGGAGAATTTCTACGCGTTTGACGATACCGCGCGCTTCTACAAGGCCTTCGCCCTGGTCTGCACGATCCTCGTCATCCTGATGGCGATCGATTACCGCTCCGTTCTCGCCCAGTTCACCGACAATCCGGAGTCGGAGGCGGGCACGGGCGAGTATTTCGCGCTGCCGGTTTTCGCCTGCGCCGGGATGATGTGGATGGCCTCGGCAAAGGATCTTGTCGGCGCGTTTGTCGCGCTCGAATTGGTCACCGTCACCTTCTACGTGCTCGTCGCCTACACGCGCCGCAAGGTCGGCTCGCTCGAGGCCGGTGTGAAATACCTGATCCTCGGTGCCTTGAGCACCGGATTCCTCGTCTATGGCATCGCCTGGGTTTACGGCATGACCGGGACGATGAGCTTCGAGCAGATCGCCAGCGACGCCCCTACCATGGGGCGGTCCTTCGGCCTCCTTTTCGGCATCGGCCTCGTGTTGGTCGGCCTGGCATTCAAGATCGGCGCGGTGCCGATGCAGATGTGGATTCCCGATGTCTATCAGGGCGCGCCCACACCCACGACCGCCTTCCTTTCGGTGGGTTCCAAGGCGGCCGGCTTCGTCCTCCTGATCCGCTTCCTCGAGCCCTTCATGCAGGCGGAGGCACTCAAGGGCCACATCCTCGGCCTGCTGCTGATCATGGCGGTGGCCACCCTGCTCTTCGGGAATCTCGCGGCGCTCGGCCAGACCAACTTCAAGCGGTTGCTCGCCTACTCCTCCATCGCCAATGCCGGCTTCATCCTGCTGGCGCTGGCGGCGTGGAGCGAGCCCGCATCCGCCACCGATCCCGGCTCGAAGGGCACCGTGGGCTTCTATCTGGCGACCTACCTGGTGATGACGCTGGCGGCCTTCTTCATTCTCGGGCAGGTGCGCATCGCGCGGGACTCCGAAGACATCGATGCCTTCGATGGCCTCGGCAAGCGATCGCCCCAGCTTGCGGGAATGATGACCGTGATCATGGCATCGCTGGTCGGCATCCCCCTCACGGCCGGCTTCGTCGGCAAGTTCTTCGTCTTTTCGGTGGCCGTCCGACAGGGCCTGTGGTGGGGCGTCGGCGTCGCGTTCATCGGTGCCGCCGCGGGTTTCTACTACTACTTCAAGGTGATCCGCGCGATGTGGTGGGACGACGGTCCCAGCGATGCTCCGGCAATCGAGCTCCCGCAGATCTCCCGCATCAGCGTCTATGCGCTGACCGGCGCCATCCTTCTCCTCGGTGTCTGGCCGCAGCCGATCCTGTGGGTGATGGGCGGATAGGAGGCGGCGGGCGAATCACCCTCTAGGCCGAAGCCGCCTGGAGCTTCCGCAGCCGGTCGAGCGCCGATCCATCGTCGATCACCTCGCGGGCCAAATCGATGCCGCCGCCCACGTCGTCGGCGAGGCCGCAGCAGGCCAGCGCGGCCCCCGCATTCAGCAGCACCATGTCACGCCTGGGCCCGGTCTCGCGTCCGTCGAGGATGGCCTCGAGGATGGCGGCATTGGTCTTCGCGTCGCCCCCTTCCAGATCGTTCACCTCGGCATGCTTCATGTCGAAGTCGCGCGGCCGGATTTCCTCATCCTCCATCTCCTGCATGCTGCCCGCCTTGAAGATGCGCGTGGAGCCCATCAGGCTGACCTCGTCCACCGAGCGGCCGTCGCCCGTCGTGCCGTGCACCACCCAGGCACTCTCGCGACCGAGTCGCTGGAGGATTTCGGCGAAGGCCGGGCACCATTCCCGGGAAAACACCCCCACCAGCTGGCACTGCGGACGGGCGGGGTTGAGCAGAGGGCCGATGAGGTTGAAGATGGTGCGGACACCCTTGGCGGCGAGTTGCTTGCGCACCCCGACCACGGCCTTGAATGCCGGGTGGTAGGCGGGCGCGAACAGGAATCCGACTCCCGCCTCCTCGAGACAGCGCCGAAAGCCCTCGGCCGGCAGATCGATGCGGACCCCAAGAGCCTCCAGGACGTCCGCGCCCCCGCTCTTCGAGGTGATGCCGCGGTTGCCGTGCTTGACCACCACGCCGCCCGCCGCCGCCACCGGGAACATGGCCGTGGTCGAGACGTTGAAGAGGTTCAACTGGTCGCCGCCGGTACCGCAGACATCGATGGTCGGGCCATCGACCTCCGCGAGGCCTGCATGCGGATCCACCGCATGCTCGAGGAAGGCTTGAACAAACTCGGCAATCTCCTGCGCCGTCTCGCCCTTACGGGAAAGCGACTCGAGGAACCGGAACTTGGTTGAGTCCGGGGCCGATTCATTGAGAAGCAGCTCCGCCCCCGCCCTGACCTCCCGGTCGGTGAGGTCCTCCCCTGCATCGAGTTTCTGAATCAGCGCGTCCATTGACCAGAGCCTATGCCGGAGGCCGCCTGTCGGGCAACGCCGGATGTCCGCAATCAGTCGACCCGGAAGGCCGGCAATCAGCCGAAATAGGGAGGAGCCCCGCCCGGCTTCCACTTGATGTTGCAGCCGGTGCTCGGCAGCGCGGCGGGCGCTGGATTACCCTGAAGCAGAGCCTCGACGGCGGCGGCGAGGCTCGATCCATCCGCCGACTGCCCGTTGCGGGGCCGGGAATCGTCGAATTGTCCGGCGTAGAAGAGTTTCAGTTCCGCATTGAAGAGGAAAAAGTCCGGGGTGCAGGCAGCTCCGTAAGCCTTGGCCACCTCCTGCGACTCGTCGTAGAGGTAGGGGAAATCCCAGCCATACCTCGTGGCGAACTCCGCCATCAGGTCCGGCGCGTCCTGCGGGTAGTTCTCCACGTCGTTGGAGGAAATGGCCACGGTGGCGATGCCTTGCTCCTTCCACTGGGCGGCCAGTTCACCGAGCTGGTCCGCCAGATGGATCACGTAGGGGCAGTGATTGCAGGCGAAGACGACCAGCAACCCCTTGGGACCTGCGAGGGAGGCCAGGGCATGATCCCGCCCGGACGGATCGGGCAATCGGAACGCCGGCGCAAGGTCGCCCGGCTTCAGCATGAAGGTGGAGGGGGTTTCAGCCATGCCCATCCCATCCGCCCGCACGACGATGGCGTCAAGACGCGATTCCGTTGCCAATCTCGGGCGGGCCGGTAGGCTCGCGCCCGATGCCAGCCTTGTCCGATGCCGAACGCGAGCGCTACGCCCGCCACCTGGAAATCCCGGGAGTGGGCGAGGAGGGACAGCGCCGCCTGCGCGACAGTTCGGTGCTCCTGATCGGCACCGGGGGTCTCGGCTCCCCGGCCGCCATGTATCTCGCGGCCGCCGGCGTGGGCCGCATCGGCCTCGTCGACGACGATCGTGTTGAACGCTCGAACCTGCAGCGGCAGATCCTTCACGGCGAGTCCTCCGTCGGGCAGCCGAAACTCGACAGTGCGATCCGCACGCTGCGGGAGATCAACCCCCATGTCGACTACGTCGGCCACCCGGTGCGCTTCACTCCTGAAAATGCGGCCGGCTTGGTCGCGGACTACGACCTGGTGGTCGACGGCTCCGACAATTTTCCGACACGGTTCCTGAGCAATGACGCCTGCTATTTCGCGGGGAAGCCACTGGTTTACGGGTCGATCTTCCGCTTCGAGGGCCAGGTCGGGGTGTTTGCGCCGCATCGGGGCGGACCCTGCTACCGCTGCATGCTTCCCGAGTTGCCACCCCCGGGCGCGGCACCAAGTTGCGCCGAGGCCGGGGTGCTGGGCGTCCTGCCGGGGGTGATCGGTTCGCTCCAGGCGATGGAGGCGATCAAGCTGCTGGCGGGCCTGGGAAGCCCTCCGCTGGGAAAGCTCGTTTGCTACGACGCACTTCGTACTTCGTTCCGCGACGTGAGGATCGACCGCGATCCCCGCTGCCGGCTGTGCGGCGACCCGGCCAGCATCCGTTCCCTTTCGAATCCGGAAACCGGGGCGCCGCAGGGATGCGGGCTGGAGTGTCCGTCCGTTTCCGTCGCCGAACTCCGCGCGATCCTTTCGGCGAATCCCGCGACCGTCCTCGTCGACGTCCGCCAGCCCGAGGAGCACGCCCGTGCGGCGATTCCCGGAAGCCGCCTGATCCCCCTCGCCGAACTCCCCGCCAGACTTCGCGAGCTTCCCGGCGACGGTCCCGTCTATCTCCATTGCAAGTCGGGCAGGCGGTCGGCCCAGGCGGTCGAAT
Organism: Verrucomicrobiaceae bacterium E54; assembly: GCA_022548915.1. GTDB lineage: Bacteria > Verrucomicrobiota > Verrucomicrobiia > Verrucomicrobiales > Akkermansiaceae > Haloferula. Next base: position 51,069 of record JAKZES010000005.1, on the reverse strand, counting down.
TTCTCCGACGCCAGGGCATCGATCAGGCCGTCAATGTCGCTGGCGGCATCGATGCCTGGCTGGCCGAATGACGGCACGGATCCCCGCCGGTCATTCCTTCACTTCCTGCGCCATCATGTCCTGCGCCAACTGCCGGAGTTCGGCGGCGGGGATGGCGTAGGTCTCACAGCGACTGAAGCGGGCGATGTTCATGCCGACGCAATGGCCGTCGAGGTCGAAGACCGGACCGCCCATGAAGTGGCGGTTGCCCATGATGTCGTGCTGCATGATCCGGGGAAAGCCCGTGCGACGCTCGGAATACTCACCGCTCATCGCATCGTTGCGGGTGGTTTCCTCGCCGAAGACGTCCACCCGGCCGGAAAGCTCGACCTCGACCTCCAGGGTTTCGTCGCCGCGCCTGATCCCGATCTTCACCACTTCGCCCACGCGGCGTTTCTTGAGCAACTCGAGCAGGGCCTCACGCTTGGAGACCTCCTCGCCATCGAAGGAAACGATGCGGTCGCCTTCTTCGAGGCCGGCCTTCGCGGCCCCCGTGCCCTCCTCCACGGCATCCACGATGATCGCCTCGTCGTCATTCTTCAAGGCGACCCCGAGCACCGTTCCTCCCTTCGAGAAGACTTCACGGGAATTCGCGGCGACGACCCCGACCTGGACCCGCCGCTTGCTCCGGGTGGTGGCCCCGTTGGCCACCACCCAGGTGCCGTGTGCAGGATCGGTCGCCTCCGACAGATCCACCGGAACCAGCCCCTCGGCCTCGATCTTCACCAGCGCGAGGTCCCAGGTCGGATCCTCGGCGATCAGAACCGGATCGTCGTAGCTCTCCCGGTCCACCGTCACGGTCAGATCCGAGAGGTCGCCCAGCTCACTGGCCTTGGTCAGGATGTGACCCTCGGGCGAGACCACCGTGCCGAAAATGATCTCGGTCCGTCCGCGCCGAAAGACGGCGCTGCTGGCTTGCAGGAACTCGCGGGCATCCTCGAAGGCGGCATGAACCGCCGGCCCCGCCGTCCGGTAGGTGGTCTCGAGTGAATTCGCGGCCGGTGCCGCCGGGGCGGCTGCCAGCAGCAGGCAGAACATGGAAAATCTAGCTGTCACGGTCTCCGAGATTAAACGTGATCGTCTCCGGCTTTCCATCACGGAGGATGTCGAACGCGACCTCGTCGTCCGGAGCCAGCTCCTTGAGAAGCTCTTTGATGTCATCGAAGCTGGAGAGGTCGGTTCCGTTCATCTTCAGCAGCACATCGCCCTTGCGGATGCCGGCGACCTCGGCGGGAGACTCCCTGCCCACCTTTTTGACCAGCACCCCATCGCCCTCATGCTCCTCGGCGAGCAGTCCGAGGAAGCCCTTCCCCTTCCTCGGCTTCTTGGCAAAGGGACCTTCGCCGATGAACTCCTTTCCCATCATGTCATCCCAGCTCTCCAGGAACGCACTTATCGGGACGTGCATGTTCTCCGGCAGGCGCTGACCCACCCGGGAATGGATCCCGATCAATGTCCCCGTCAGGTCGAAGAGCGGCCCGCCCGAATCGCCGCCGATCAGATTGCAGTCGGACTGGTAGGTGGAATCGGAAATGCGCACCAAGCGGCCGAGCCGCACGACGCTTCCGCGGTCCTTGTCGAATCCCCCGGAGTGCCCGAGGGCGAACACCCAGTCGGCCAACCGGGTCCGATCCTCGCGATCAATCGGCACGAAGGGATAGGTCCCCTCATCGATGATTTTCGCGATGGCCGCGTCGTTCTCCGAGTTCAACCCGAGGGACTCCGCCTCGACCTTCCGGCCATCTTCGAATCGCACGGTGAACTTCTTCCCCACACCGCCGGTCACGTGCGCGGCGGTCAGGATCAGTCCCTCCTTGCTGATCACGACCCCGCTTCCCGAGCCCTGGCCGAGCTCGATGCAGACGGTGGCGGCCCGCGCCGCCGGCAAGGCCGACCGCAGCAGGCCCTGGATCTTCTCGAGATCCTCTCGGCCGACAGGTGCCCTCTTGTCGTTGATCGCTGGCCGCTCCGCATGCAGCGGGAGCAGACTCAAGAGCGCTGCGAGGCAGGTCGGGAACCATTTCTTCATCATTTCAACAGGTGGAAATTACCCACGAGAGCGCGGGTCCGCAACCCTGTGGTGAGTTCAGCCGTGCCGAACAAATTGGGCCAGCCATTCCCGCCCCAGTCTCGAGGGGAAGGCCCGGTCCGGCACCTTTCCCCTTTCTAGCGAAAACGATGGTGCCAAATGTCTCTCGATCTCCGCCTTGCTGCTCGGGTGGGGCGGACTGCCGTCGGGGTTGTCCGGATCCAGGTAAAAAACTCCGATCAGGCGTCCGCCGGGCCTGATCCAGCGGGCGACCGCCTCGGCATAACGCGAACGGTCTTCCGGCTCGATGGCGCAGAAACAGGTGTGCTCCCACACGGCGTCGAAGCTGGAGTCGTCCGACCAGTCGAAGAGATCCCCTTGCACGTATGCCTCGCCGTTGATGGCGGGGTGCGAGCGCGCGACCTCGACGGCAGTCGGCGAGAGGTCGAGGCCCGTGACCCGCGCCCCCGCCGCCGCCAGCGCCCGGACGTCGTGACCGGATCCACACCCCGGCACGAGGATTCTCGCGCCGTCGACAAAGCCGTCGTCCCACTCGTCCAGATACTCAAGCAAGGGCGGGGCCGCCTCGCCCTTGTCCCACGGGGTGTCGCCCGCCATCCAGTGGTCTTCCCAATTCCGGCTCACGGCACAGCAGTCGTTCACACTCTCCCGCGAGGCAAGCCGCGATCACAGCCCGCCAAGCGAGTCGTTGGGGTCCCCCTTCTGCCGCGAAGGCGATTGGGTGCTGCTCCGAAAATCGATCACCGCCCCCACCCCGGCCCCGCATTTACCCCCCAGTCGGGGTGGCGGGAGTCTTTCGGGAAAGCGGTATCGGGCGCGCCGACGGAGCACGAAAGTTGCGAGCGAGGCGGCGAGAATGCCACCGGCGACGACTCCGATCGGCACGCCCCAGTCGGTGACCCACTGATCGAGAAGCGCCATGAGGCTGTTCTCCGGCTGCCGCCCCGGCGTCCCGTCGCCCCGTTTCTCGCCCGGCCCGGCACCCGAGGGCCCGCCTTCCAGACCCGCCTCCTGCTCGATCCAGAAAATGCCGATCGCGAGCTGAATGCAGAACTCCTCGAGTTGCTCGGCGGCGACCGTCTTCGCCTCCGCCGCCTGGACCGCCTGGCGTCGCAAGCGCTCAAGTTCGGCGGGTTGGAGCACCTCGGCAATCCGCGGGCTGAGGATGAGTTTCACGCGATCCGGCTGGCCGAGGAAATACAGTGCGATCAGCGACGGCCGGCCTTCGCCGAAGAACCGCTCACCGAGTTCCTCGACCCGGACGTCGGGGGGAATCGTCTGTTCCTTGTCAAACAGCAGAAGATAAAAATCGATCTCCGAGTCCTCGGAATGATAGGCGAGGAATTCCTCCCGCTGCCGCCGGTCGCTGTTGGAAAGCAGCCGCTGGGGATCCGCGAGGAAGGTGTCCGGCTTGCGCCCGAAGTAGGTTTCCAGGTGCTGGTCGGGCACCATGAGATCCACCTGGGCCGGCGCGGTTTGCGCCGCCAGCCATCCGAGGGCGATCGAAACCAGCAGCGCCCCTCTCACGCGCCTCCCCCTTTCCGCTCGAGGCGGCGTGCCTTCCTCGATCGCCGGACCAGCACGAAGGCCAGCTGCTCGATCACCCGCTCGACCCCCTCGCCGTAGCGCTCCTCGACCCAGTAGGCATGCGCCCGGCTGAGGATCTGAAACGTGTCGGACTCGGAGAGATGGCCGTCGATCCGGTAGCCCCAGCAAAGCGTCGCCATGTGGGCATCGGCATCAATCGCGAGCAGCACCAGCCCCGAAGCGTCCCGATCCTCCGGCAAATCCTCGAAACTGGCCCGGTTGATGAGCCAGAAGCCGAACTCCCGAAGATCCTTCCCCGCGCCACTGCCGGTGTGCAGGGCGAACGACAGTTGGGGGAAGCGGGCGGAAAAGCCGGACATCAACCGCATCACCCGCTTGCGCTCCGCACTCCGGATCAAGCCCGCCCGGTCCTCCAGCAGGCGGCACGACCGGGGAAAATCGCTGAAACGCTCGTCCGATCGCGCGAGGTCGAATCCGCAATGCGGGCATGACGACGCCCCCGCATGGATCGCTTGCACGCAACTCGGACACCTCATCACTGCCGTCAACGCTAGAAAGCGTCGATTTCCCGGTCAAAGCCAATCCCTCACCCCGTCCGCCCGAATGTTTCAGGATCCCGATATTTGTGAGGATTCTGCTTGGCAAGCGGGGTCGTCCCATGCATTTTCCGCGCCCGCCGTCGGCCTGACGGTCCGGTCCAATTCCAGATTCGCTATGGTTTCTCTCCGTCTCAACCGCAAGGGCACGAAAGATCGTCCCTACTACAAGATCGTTGCTGTCGACAGCCGCAAGCGCCGTGACGGCCGCTACATCGAGCAATTCGGCACCTACGATCCGATGCAGGACGGCGAGAACTACACCATCGACCTGGAGAAGGCCGACAAGTGGCTCGCCGTGGGCGCCAAGCCCTCCGACACGGTCAAGAGCATCATCCGCAAGGCGCGCACCGCGGCCAAGGCGGAGGCCTGATCCGGGTCCCACGCATTCTTTCGATCGGCCGCGCTCCCTCCGGGTCCGCGGCCGATTTCTTTTCCGGGATTGCGGGTTGGATCCGCGCTCCGCAAGCTCCTCCCGTCCATGGATTTCGCCGCGCTCATCGAACAACGCCGACGCCGCTTCGCCGAGCTTTCGGAAGCGATCGAGGACCCTTCCCTTTTCGCCGATTCGAAACGCGCGGGTGAGGTAATGCGCGAACACCGCCGCGTAAAGGAATCGCTCGACCTGTGGGAGGAATTCAACCGCGTGAAGGAGGAACTCGCCGACCATCAGGAAGTCGCCCGGGGCGAGGATGAGGAACTGGCGGAACTCGCGCGCGAGGAGATCCCGGAGCTGGAAACGAGAGTGCCGCAGCTCGAAGAAAAGCTCCAGTATGCCCTGCTGCCGGCGGATCCCGACGAAGACCGCGACGCCATCGTCGAGATCCGTGCCGGGGCCGGAGGTGACGAGGCCTCCCTCTTCGCCGCCGAACTCATGCGGATGTACCAGCGCCATGCCGAGAACCGCGGCTGGAAGGCCGAGCATCTTGGCAGCAGCCCGTCCGAAGTCGGAGGATTCAAGGAGGTCGCCCTGCGCGTCAGCGGCGAGGAGGTCTTCCGCTTCCTCAAGTACGAGAGTGGCGTGCACCGGGTGCAACGGGTCCCGGCGACCGAGACCCAGGGCCGCATTCACACCTCGACGGTGACGGTCGCGGTCCTCCCCGAGGCCGAGGAGGTCGACGTGCATATCCGTCCGGATGAACTCCGCATCGAGGTCTGCCGTGCCGGTGGCGCCGGCGGCCAGCACGTCAACCGGACCGAATCCGCCGTCCAAGTCTTCCACCTTCCCACCGGAATCATGATCCGCTGCGAGGACGGCCGCTCGCAGACGCAGAACAAGGAGCGGGCACTCCAGATCCTGCGCAGCCGGCTCTACGAGCAAAAGGTCCGCGAGGAGCAGGAAAAATACTCGGCCGAGCGCCGCAAGCTGATCGGATCCGGAGACCGCTCGGAAAAGATCCGCACCTACAATTTTCCGCAGAGCCGCATCACCGACCACCGGATCGGGCTCACGACCCACAACCTCGACGGCATCCTCGATGGTGCCCTCGAGGAGATCACCGAGGCGCTCCAGCGTGCGGAAATGGCGGAGCGCCTCGCCGAGGCCGGAAGCCGCTGAAGGCCCCGGCCTCTCAGAGCAACCCGTGGCGAAATGGTCGGCTGGCGGAAATTTGACATCATTGATTGCATCCACTAATCTCCGGCAGATCACCATGGCCAGCATCACCATCCGCGACCTGCCCGACAGCACCAAGGAAGGGCTCCGCCGCCGAGCCGCCCAAGCGGGGATTTCGCTCGAAGCCTACGCGCGGCAAATCCTCCGAGCGGCCTCCACGGCAAGTGTCGCCCCGTCATCCACTCTGGCGGACATCAGCCGGGAGTGCTTCGGCCCGGACCACGGGGTGGACCTGGAAATGGCCCCTCGCGCGACCAAGCGCCCGCCGGTTGATTTCGCGCCATGATCGTGCTCGACACGAACGTCATTTCCGAAGCGATGCGCGCCACTCCCGATTCCCGGGTGCATGCCTGGCTGCAGGGAAAGAAGCTCTTCGATCTCGCCCTCTCCACCATCACCATCGCCGAGATCCAGCGCGGCCTGAAGCGCCTTCCCGCCGGTCGCCGCCGAGCGGATCTTGAGCAGCGGTTCGGCGATTTTGTCGGACGAGGCTTCGGAGGACGCATCCTCACCTTCGACGAAGACTGCGCCACGCTCTACGGCGACTTGTGCCGACTGCGGGAAGCCAAGGGCCTCCACGCCGATCCCATTGACATGATGATCGCTGCGGTGGCCCGCAACGCGAACGCCGCTCTTGCCACGCGCAACATCGCCGACTTCGAGTCCTGCGGGCTTCGCCTGATCAATCCATGGATGGAAAGCGCCTGACCCCGCCCTCCGGCGAATTTTCCCGCCCGAAGTCGCTTTTCCCGTGATTCCAACGCAAGGACGGTCAGAATCCGCCCGTCACCCACCCACTCGATGAGCCAGGCCGTCAAAATACTGCACGCCGACCGGATCCCAACCACCGGATGCCTGGTGGTGCCGGGTCGTGTGGCCTTCCACGAACTGCTGCATCTGGAGCAGCTCTTCGCCGGCCGGACGATCACCTGGCTGATCGAAGAAGAGACCACCCTGGATGCACCGATCGAGGCCTTTCTTGCAAAGTCCGGATCGGGGGCGGTCTTTTCGGCTGACGACGCCGATCCCGCGACCGCCGGCCTTCAGCTCCGGGAGTCGATCGACGATGGCGGGGTGCTGATCTTCGTTCACGGAAGAAGCGTTGCGAGGGCTTCGACCCCCTGCCACATCCCGGGCCCCGTGTTGACCACCCTCGGCAAGTTCGGACTCCCCACGCTGCCGCTGGCCGTCGAATACCCGCGCGAGTCGACCCTGAGCATCGAGCACGATGCCAACCTTCCCGGTGCGATCATCTCGGTCGGTCAGCCGATCGCCGCCGACCGCGTGTCCGCGGCCCGCATCCAGGAGTCGCTCTTCACCGCCGCCGAGGAAGCCTTCTCGCAGCGCCCGCTGCTCGGTTCTTCGCTCGGCACGGCCCTGCTCAATGGCCTCAAGCGCCACACGCGGACAAAGATCCGCGACGGGGCGGATGACTCGTCGCTCGGCTTCGACCGCCTGCTGGCGGCCGCCCTGGTCTTTTCGCGCTACATCCGCGAGGAGACCGACAACCCCCGCGTCGGCATCATCCTTCCTCCGGGCAAGGCGGGCATGGTCGCCAACCTCGCGGTGATCTTCGCCGGCAAGGTTCCGGTGAACCTGAACTTTACCGCCAGCCACGAGGCGATCCGGTCGGCCATGCGTCAGGCCAAGCTCGACCGCTTCATCACGGCGGATCCCTTCGTCCGGAAAGTTCCCTCCTTCCCGTGGCCACCGAACCGCGACCTCATCTTCGTTGAGCGGGTGCTGCCCAAGCTGAAGAAGAAGATCATCACGTGGGCCATCCTTTCGCGCCTGCTCCCGGCCGGCGTGATCCGCACTTTGTTCCGGATCGGCAAACAACGAGGTGACGACGAGGCGGTGCTCCTCTTCACCTCGGGCTCTTCCGGAGAACCCAAGGGCGTGCCCCTTTCCCATCGCAACGTGCTCGGCAACGTTTGTCAGTTCGCCACCCGGCTTCAGGCCCCGTCCAGCTCGAAGATCCTCGGCTGTCTGCCATTGTTCCACTCCTTCGGCTGCACCGTTACCCTCTGGTATCCGGTCATCGAGGGCCTCGACCTCGTGACCTACCCGAACCCGCTCGACACGAAGCGGCTCGGCGAGCTGATCCAGAAACACGGCGTCACCTTCCTGCTCGCCACCCCGACCTTCCTCCGCGGCTACATGCGGCGGGTGAAACCCGAGCAGCTGAAGTCGCTGGAACTGGTGGTCACCGGGGCGGAGAAGCTGCCGCGCAACCTTGCCGAGTCCTTCGAGGAACGCTTCGGCCTCGCCCCGCAGGAAGGCTACGGACTCACCGAGACCTCGCCGGCCACCAACGTCAACCTCCCCTCGCCCACGGGCGGCGAAGGCGAAACGGTCGTGCCTTCCTCGCGTCCCGGATCGGTGGGCCACCTGTTGCCGGGCATCGCCGTGCGCCTGACCAATCCGGCGACCGACGAACCCTGCCCGCTGGACCAGCAGGGCATCATCTGGCTCAAGGGCGCGAACATCTTTCCCGGCTACCTCGACGACCCCAAGAAGTCCGCCCAGGTGCTCGACGGCGACGGCTGGTTCCGCACCGGGGATGTCGGCCGTGTCGACGCCGACGGCTTCCTTTACATCGAGGGCCGCATTTCCCGCTTCTCGAAAATCGGGGGTGAAATGGTCCCCCACGAGACCGTCGAAGCCGCGGTCAACAAGGCCCTCGGCCTCGACTCGGAAGCCGAGCGGAAAATCGCCATCGTCGGCGTGCCCGACGAAAAGAAAGGCGAGGCGATCATCCTCCTTTCCACCGTGGCCGGGCGGGCCCTCGAGCAGGAATGCATCGATCTGCGCTACAAGCTCATGGATGCCGGCCTGCCGAGCTTGTGGTGCCCCCGGGCGATCCTTCCGGTCAGCGAGATCCCGGTGCTCGCCTCCGGCAAGCTCGACCTCAAGGGCTGCCAGGAACTGGCCGAGGCGGAGTCCTGAGAAGGGCGCCCGGCCTGACCTCAGCGCACGATCACCCGGCCTTCGTTTTCACTCCAGATCCAGACTTCTTCCCCGCCGCGCGACTCGCGGATCTCCTGATGGAACCACCCGTAGCGGGGTGAGTGCGTGAAGTCGTAGCACCGGACCCGGCGACCCAGTCCCTTGTCTCCTATCACCGGATGCACCGCCGTGACCCGGATCACGGTGCGGGCCTCGAAGCCATCCTCGCTCTTCTTCGAGCCCTCGACGATGCTGGCGATGCGGATCCCGCTTTCGCGGATCTCGATTGCCTCGGCGATGAGCGAGCGGGCCATCGCCTCGGAGAATTCCTCGCCCCGGGCCTTGCCCATCCACAGCAGCACCAGCACCAGCATCAGCCACATCGCTTTCATCATAACGATGAAACGGGCAACCGGCCGGATCTATTCGGTCAATTCCGCTCAGGATCGCGAGTTCAAGTTCGAGATCGTCTGGAAGATCGCGCTGATCATCAGGTAAACGACCGAGCCGATGACCATGGCCATCACGATGAGGATCACCGGCATGATCAGGGCCATGATCCGGCTCAAGTCATTGTTGAGCTCCTTGTCGTAGCGCTCCGCCGCGCGACGCAGCGACTGGTCGATTTTTCCGGTTTGCTCGCCCACCGACACCATGTCGATCAGCAGCGCCGGGAAGTTGCCGGTCCGGATCATCGCCTTCGAAAGCGACCGACCATCGCCGACCTGCTCGATCACCTCATTGAGCGCGACCCGCAACGAATGGTTCTGGGTCGCGTCGCGCGAGAGTTCGAGTGCCCGGAGGAGAGTCAGACCGTTCCCCACCAGGTTGGCCATCGTTTCCAGGAACTGGACGTAGAAGCGGCTCGAAATCACCCGGCCGACGAGAGGGATCTTGAGCTTCATCCCGTCCCATGTCGGGCGGTTCTCCTCGTTGTCCTTCCACGCCTTGAAGAACAATCCCCCGGCCACGAGAAGAATCAGGTAGACGTACCAGAACTGCCCGAAGTGATCGGTCACCGCGACCAGTGCGACGATCGGACCGGGGAGCTTGCCACCCGACGTGGTCTCAATGAGCTGGGTGAGCTGCGGGATGAGGATGGTGACGAAAATCACGATCACCCCGACCACCGCAAGGATCAGGAAAGCCGGATAGATCATCGCGAGGATGAGCCGTGACCGAAGTTCCGAGAGCGTCTTGAGGTAGTGGGCCTGGCGGTTGAGGATCGTGTCCAGCGCCCCCGATGCCTCGCCCGCCGCCGCCAGCGAACAGTAGAGCGGCCCGAAGCTCGGGCTGGTCCGCTTGAGCGCGACCGAGAAGTTGGTTCCGTCGCGCACCATGTGGCGGATGCTTTGGGCGACCTCCTTGAGCGATCCCAGCTCCTGCCGGTTCTCCATGGCCCGAAGCGCCGGCTCCAACTGGAGGCCGGCCGCCAGCATGTCGGCCAGTTCCTCGGTGAAGAGAACGACCTCCGGTTGCTTCAGCCGGATCAGCCCGTCGGCGCCGGTGGTCGCCGAGGATTCCTTGTTCGCCTTCGCCTTGCGCGGCGCGGGACGGTTGGACATTTCGGCGGATGCCTGCTTGATCGAAACCGGCTGCAGGCCCTTGCGGTCGAGCAGGCGCAGCGCCTCGTTGCGGTCGCCGGCATCCAGCTTGCCGGTCTGCACGCCTCCGCCGGGGCCGAGAGCTTTGTAGGTGAACGCGGGCATGAACTCTTACTCTCCGCCGGTATCAGTCGCCGTCACCGAGATCACTTCCTCGATCGTCGTCGTCCCCTGCATCACCTTGTACCATCCGTATCCGCGCATCGGGACGTAGCCGTCCTTGACCGCCTGCATCCGAATCTCCGGGGCGGGCGCACTGTGGGCCACCAGTTCCTGCATCGCATTGCTCAGGACCACGACCTCGTAGATCGCGAGTCGACCGGAAAAGCCGGTGTCACGGCAACGGTCGCAGCCGTTCGCGGAATACGCCTGGCCCTCGAGGTTGAGGGGGATGCCGAGATCGCGCCGATCCTGCTCACTCAACTCGCGGGGGGTCTTGCAGTGATCGCACAGACGACGCACGAGGCGCTGGGCCAGGAAGGCACGGACGGCGGCCGACACCAGGAAAGGCTCGACCCCCATGTCGGTCAGACGGCTGATGCCGCCGAGCGCGTCGTTCGTGTGCAGGGTGGAAAAGACCAGGTGACCGGTGAGCGAGGCGCGGATCGCAATCTCGGCCGTTTCCAGGTCCCGGATCTCACCTATCATCACGATGTTCGGGTCGGCACGGAGGATGGACCGCAGGCCGGCGGCAAAGGTCAGGCCGATGTCCGACTTCACGGCGATCTGCATCACGCCCGGCAACTTGTTCTCGACCGGATCCTCGATCGTCACGATCCGCTGGTCGGGCCGGTTGATCTCGCTGAGGAAGGAGTAGAGGCTGGTCGACTTGCCGGAACCCGTCGGACCGGTGATGAGAATGATGCCGTTCGGCAGATCCAGCAGCTGCTCGATCTTGTGCCGGACGAAGGGCTCCATGCCGAGGCGGTCGACATTGAAACGCTGCTGGTTGAGGAGACGCAGCGAGACGCTCTCGCCCTCGACGGTCGGCACGGTCGCGACCCGGACGTCGATCGTGGTGCCCTCGAAGGACAGGTTGATCCGGCCGTCCTGCGGAAGCCGGCGCTCGGCAATGTCGAGGCGCGACATGATCTTGAGTCGCGCGATCACCGAGCTTTGCAGGGCCTTGATGTTCTCGGGAACCGCGACCTCGACCAGACCACCGTCGATGCGGTAGCGGATGCGCAGGTTGTCGGCCAGCGGCTCGACGTGGATGTCCGTCGCCTGCTGGTCGAGCGCCTCGCGGATGATCTGGTTGACGAACTTCACGACGCTGGCCTCCTCATCCTCGTCATCGTCGATGACGTTCGCCTCGTCGGCATTCTCGAGGTTGGCGAAATCCATCTCCCGTCCCTCGAGAATCTGCTCGAAAGTATCGGCACCCACCCCGTAGAGGCGACGCACGGCTTCGTGCACCCGCCGGCGGGAGGCCATGCACCACTCGACCGGGATCTCGATTTCCTGCGCCACGGCCTGGCGCGCGACCAGGTTGAAGGGATCGAAGGTGGCAAGCTTGAGCCGTGGGTTCTCCTCGTCGCCGAGGATCTCGACCGGCAGCAGGCGGTACTTCAGCGCGACCCGCGGTCCGCAGGCCTCGCGCAATGGCAGCGGTGCCTCGGGCTGGGGAATGCTGCTCAGCCACTCCATCCCGATCGCCTCCGCCAGTTCGCGCATGTAGGCCTCCTCGTCCACGACGCCCGCATCGAGCAGGTCGTCGATGGGCGAGCGCTGTCGCTGAGATGCCGATTCCAGCACCTCCTCGACCTTTCCGAGGTCCTGGCAGCCGCTGCGGCGGGCGGGTTCGATCAGAAGTTCGGTCATTCGGCTGGACGTCTTCTCCTTTAAAACCACCCGGCCTGCAACCTTGTCTCTGGAAAATCCGCCCATCGATCCGAGCCCCCCGAGATCGGTGCTCGCGGTCGCGAGACGGATTTCTCAAGCCTTCCCGCGGAATCCGCGGTAGTCTGCGCCGTGATGAAGGGCTTCCTCCTCATGGCCGCCGCCGGCTTCCTGACGACGGTCAGCGGTCTCGAGGTGCTCCGCCCCACGCCGCTGCGGTGCGAGCCGGTGAAAGGTGAGACCCGCACCTGGGACACCCGCCATTTCCGCATCGTCTCGGAAGTCGACCTGCCCGAGTTCGACCTCCACCGGCTCGCGGTGGTTGCCGACTCGACGGCCCGTGCGGTCGGGGCCCACCCGATCGCGTGGTTTGATCCGCCCCGGCATCACCGGCCCGAGCTGCGGATCTTTCGCGACGCGGAGAGCTACGAGAACGGCGGCGGGGCTCCGGGCAGTGCGGGATCCTACGTCTGGGGCGAAGCGGCGGTCGCACTCGACGCCGGGCACCTGTTTCCACCGGTCGATCCCCAAAGTCGGCTCCGGCCGATGCCCGACGAAGCCACCGTCGTTCATGAAATCGTGCATCTTTGCATGCACGGATCGCAGGGGCAACTGTCCCAGTGGTTCAGCGAGGGGATTTGCGAATACTACGCCGCCGCTCACCTCGGCGGTGGCCGCTTCGATTTCCGCGACATGGACCGCCAGATCCGCCGACACGTCCGCAGGCGCTTCGGCGACGAGGTCGAGGTCATTCCAGCCCTGCCGCTCGACCAGATCGTCGGCCTCGACCACAGGGCCTGGCTGAGGCTGATGTTCCGGATTCCGGCGGAAATTCGCTACCATGGCTACATGTCCGCGCTGCTCCTCACCCACTACCACCTGCATGGCACCGAGCGCAGGAAAGCACTTGAGGAATGCTTCTCCGCCAGGCCCGTCGAGAATCCTCAAAGCTTTGACCGTCTGGGAGATACAACGAGCGATCTCGAGAAGTCACTGGCCGCGTACTGGCGGTCCCGCGGGCTGGGAATTTCCTTCGAGAAAGGCCCCTGAACCCGCCCGGCGAGCTTGATTGTCTCGCTTAGGTAGAAGTTCGTATCATTTTATGCTTTATTTTTCTAAAATAATTGGCATCTTTCCAGCGTGCTTCGGCACCGGTCCACCAGATCGGGCATGCAACCAGCCGCTTATTCGGACTCCGGGGGGAGGTCGCTGAGCGGTGCAGCTCGTTCGGGATTGGGCTCAGAAAAGGCGCGAGTTGCGAATCCGGGGGGAATCCAGCTCGCGTCTTTCTTTTTGCCCGGCGGCCTCGCTCCCCCGCGTCTGAAGCGCAGGCTTACAGTTCGTTGTATTTGAGGTTGTTCCCTTTGGCTTTCTCGACGGGGTAACGTTTCTCGTTGCGGTCGATCTTGGCCGCCATTTCGGCACCGAGGTCGAAGCCGAGCCGATCCGCCATTTCCAACAACAGAATCCCGACATCGGCCATCTCCGAACCAATTTCAGCCCGCTTCGCCGCGACCCGGGCATCGATCTGCTCCGGTTGCTGCCAGACGAAGTGCTGCATCAATTCCCCCGCCTCCGCCGCGATCGCGACGGCCATGTCCTTGGCGTTGTGGTAGGCGTCCCAGTCGCGGGCGGCGGAAAACTCACGGATGCGGCCGGTCAGCTCGCGGATCGAATCGGACATGCCACCGGAGATCGCAGCCGACCCGCTTTCTGCCAAGCGGATTCCCGCGGCCTTCCTCAATCATCCGAAACGGACAATTCGAGCGCCCGCCGCATCAAGCGGTGGTCTTCGCGGTGGATGGGATCCACCTCGCCCCGGCCCGCGAGGGCGAGCGCCTGCCGAAGCTGATCCTCATCGGCCTCGGCGCGCAGCCAGCGCCCGAAGACGGCAGTGGCCACGGCGTGGTGCATTCCGGGATTCCCCATCGTGCAAGCCTCCGCCAGTTCGAAGGACTGCATCGCGGATCCCATCAGCACAGTCAGTTGCCCGGGGTCGGCCGTCTCGTCATCGAACTCGACGAGGATCAGCGTCGAGCGACCAGCGGACAACCCGACCTCGAGGGCATCGTCGTCGCGGGTTCCGAACGACCCGACCACCCGGCGGTTGCTCCTGCTTTCGGAAAGCACCTTCAGGTCGTCGACGGCCTCGTCGCCCGTGGCAAGCTGAACCCCGATCCAGCGCGACCCGCCCCAGTCGAGACGGTACAGCCCCAATTTCAGGCCGCCCACCTCGCGATCGGTTGGCAGCGTCACCGAGTTGACCATCTCTTCGACCCTGACGGCGCCCGCCGGTGGCAGTTCCCCCTTCTCCTCGATCCAGCGGCGAACCCAGGTCGGGCTTGCCGTTCCCACCGCCACCGGAAGGCGCAGCACCGCGGAGTTGCTGAACGAACTCTGGTTGGTGGTTGCCGGGAGTTCGGTCGCCTCCGGCAAGGGACCCTGCGAAAGCTCGCGCGCGACGGATTCCAGAAAATCGCCACTCGCCGTGGAAGCGCCACCACCGCCGGTGGTCGCATGGGCCCCACCTGCCGCAGCGCCGGTGACGCCTCGTCCGGGAGTCGGTCCGGGCTGGGGAAGCAGCGCGACCTCGCGCGCCGTCGGCCCCTCGACCCGCCCGGGCCCGTCCCCGAGCCGGCTCATCAACACCGCGGTGAAAGCCACCACCGCCGCCGCACCCAGACCGGTGAGCCAGGGCAGACGCGACCGCTTCGCCGAACGAAGTTCGACGATCTTCCCGGAAGTTTCCTCCCGGCCCGCACGGAGCACTGCCTCCCGCTGTGCCGGACGCAGCTCCACGGCCCCTTCCGGCCCCAGCGTGTCCTTGAGAAAACCGGTCATCACACCCGCCTCGCGCAGGGCCATGCCCACCGCCGGGTCCGAGGCACCGGCGCGCTCGATCTGCCGCGCCTCCTCACTCGACAACTCGCCGAGGTGGTAGGCTGTGATCCGGGGATCGTCGGGTCGAATGTTCATCATCATTGGGAGTCGAAAAGGTCCGGTGGAAGGATCGACCGCAGCCGTTTCAGCCCGGCATGGATCAGGAAGCCGACGTTGCCGTTGCTGAGGCCGGTCTGCTCGCAGATCTCGTGGTAGCTCAGTCCGTCGCGGAATTTCATCAGGATCACGGTCTTCTGGTTTTCGGAGAGGCGGTCGAGGTAGCGCATGACCTCGGCCACGCGCTCGTTGCGGTCGGCCTCGTCGTCGGGGCCGATCGCCTCCGACGGCAGCCCGCCGCGTTCGTCTTCATTGAGCTCCCCCATCCGGGATTCCTTGCGCAGGACATCGAGGGCGCGGTTCCTGCAGACCGTGAAGAGCCAGCTCTTCAGGCCATCCCGGACCTTCTCGACATCCTGGCGGCAGAGCCGGATGAAGGTGTCCTGAACGACGTCCCGCGCGCGGTCGAGATCGCGGACGAAGCCGTAGGCGTAGCCGATCAGCGGTGACTCATACTCGGCCAGCGCTCGTTCGATGAACTGCTCACGGGTTTCGACCATCTCGGTTCCGGGCCGCGGAGGCGGCGTTCCTGGCACCGGAACGCCCGACTCCGGGGATTCCTTGGGGAAATTTTCATCCCGATTCATTCCTGCCGGACGAAAAAGCTCAGATGTTCGAGCTCCAGGGCCAGGTCGACGTTGTTCACCTGGATCTCCGACGGCACTTCAAGCACCACCGGGGAGAAGTTCAGGATGCCGGTCACGCCCACCGCCACCAGCCGGTTCGCAATCGTCTGGGCCACCCCGGCCGGCACGCACAGGATCACCAGGCGGATTCCCTCGGCCTGAATGAACTCCTCCAGCTTCGATTCATGGTGAATCGGTACGCCGAGACCCCGCTCCCGGACCGCGTCCGGTTCGGCGTCGAACGCCGCGATGACCTCGAAGCCTTCCTTTCCGAAGCCCTGGTAACGCAGCAGCGCCGAACCCAGGTTTCCCGCCCCGACAAGCACCACGGGCTGCAGCCGCTCGCGCCCGAGCACGTCCCGGATCATCGACGCCAGCGTTTCGACCGGATAACCCAGCCCCCGCGTTCCAAACTGCCCGAAGTAGGCCAGGTCCTTGCGCAATTGCGAGGGCTTCACTCCCGCCGCCTTCGCCAGAGTCGAGGAGCTGACCGTTTCCTGACCGTTCTCCACCAACCGCTGCAGGCAGCGGTTGTAGATCGAAAGCCGGTAAATCGCCTTCTTGGGTATGTCGATCCGCTCCACGGGCGGCGGTAGCAAACGTTCGGGCGGGTGCCGGGTCAAGGGTGGAGCCGCTTCGGCGTGCCACTCAAAGTAGGCGGACGCGGCCAATCCCCGAATTCAAGCAGGGCCACCCAATCGGAACATGCCGGCTGACGGCCCCGATCCCGCTGAATTCATGCTCCGGTGCCCCGCCTGGAAAGCCCGAGTGCCTTCCAGAAACACATCCGCACCGTGCGTCGAGTCACCTTGACCCCCCGCTGAAGCATCGACCAATCGGCGGCGTCGAGACGGTCGAGGGTTTCGATCCCCAACAGCGCCGGAAGAGCGACGGCAATCCTCAGCCGGCGCGTGCGCAGGCGGCGGGCATAGTTCAGGCCATCGTCCATCCTCGCGCGCGCCACCTCTCGCCAGCGCGCGGATTCCACCAGGATCGCATCCGGCTTGGGCTCGGCCGGCAGGTAGCATCGCCCCTGCTCGAGGTCGCCGGGCAGGTCGCGAAGGATGTTCACCAACTGCAGGCCCCGCCCGAACCGCTCCCCCATGGCTTCGAGCTCTCCCGGATCGGAGCGGGAAAAGCGCGCGCCGAGCGTGGCAAAGCCGATCCGCGTCCAGAACAGGCCGACGCACCCCGCCACCCGGTGGCAGTAGTCCTCGAGGGAATCGGCATCCGGCATCCGGTGCTGGCCGGATGCCGATCGCTCGACGTCGAGCCGCTGGCCCGAAATGATCGTCGTCGCGACCGCCGTGACGTGCGTCCGCTCCTCGTCGGGCAAGCCGGCCAGTTGATCGAAGAGCGATACCATCCGTCCGATCAACGCGCGTTCCCCGGCATGCTCCTGGCGTTCACGGAATTCACCCAGATCGTCCCGCCATGCTTGATCCCCACCTCCGAGTTCTCCGGCGAAGCCCTCGAGCAGCGACCGCTTGAGCGCTGGTGCCACTCCCGGAGTATCGGCCAGGGTGTCGCTTGCCCGGGCCAGCAGGTACGCGAGCGCCACCGCCCCCCGCATCGGACGTGGCAGCACCCGGATCGAAAGATAGAACGATCGCGAGACCTCGCGCAGCAGCCGGAGATCCGGACGGCTCATCATTCAAAGCTGGCCAGCCTCTGCCGGTTCCAGGCGAGCGCCTCCTCGTACTCGTCACTGCCCGGCCGCTCACGCGAAAGGCCCTCCCAAACCTTCACCGCACGGGTGAAGGCGCTGGCCGAGAGCTCCTCCTTTTCGGCGATCTGGGCGGCGTGCCCGAGATCCCCGAGGACGTAGCCGAGCGAGCGCCGGATCTGCTCGCCACGGGCAATGCCGTACGGCGTGTCCAGTAGTCCCTCGAGCATGGTCACCGCCCGCTCCTCGGCGACGATCTCCCCTTCCCGGTCACCGGAAAAGCCGAGCATCCGCCCTTTTTCCCAAGTCAGCAGCGCGTAGCGGTAGCGGGCCATCGGGTCGCCATCCTCACCGACCGCCAAATCCTCCAGCAGCCGCAGCCCCTCCTCGTAGAGCGCCATCGCCTCCTCCGATTCGCCCCGGTCGCGCAGGATGCCGGCCATCAGGCCTCGCTGGGCGGCCAGGCGCGAGCGCGCGACCGCACTGTCCGGTCGCTGGGGGAGAATCTCGGTCAGCAGCTTCACCGCGCCCTTCGACATGGCCTCCGCATTGGAAACATCCCCGGCGAGGATCGCCGACTCGGCGATCGCGCCGTAGCAACCCGCCAGGTCCAGCCTCAGGCCGATGTTTTCCGGGTGCTCCTTGATCATTTCCAGCAGCGCGTCGGCCGCCAGCTTGCGAAGCGAGCGGGCATCCCCCATCTCGCCCATCCCGTCCAGGATGTCGGCCGAGGAAAGATAGCAGTCCACCAGCTCCGAGCGCAGGATGGCCGCATCCGGTCGCGAGTCGGCCAGCATGTTGAGCGACTCGGTCGCGCGGTGGAGCTGTTCCAGCGCACGGCCCTCTTCGCCCCCGTCGGCGAGCAGCATCGATTCGTGGAGATCCAGCGTGGCCAGCAGATAGGCCACCCGGTCACCGTCGATCTCGGACTGCGGCAAGGCCTCGAGCTCCGCCCGCGCCTCCGCGAAGGCGCGACCGGCATCCGCATCATTCCGCTCCTGCATCAGCAGGGCGAGCACCAGCCGATCCGTCGCCAGCCGGAGATCCAGCTCCGGCCCTTCGTCCAGAACCTGCGCCGATTCGATCGCCGACTCGATGCGCTCCGAGGCCTCGTCGGGCTCGCCCTTTGCGAGGGAAATCTCGGCAAGCTGCAGCCGGGCTCTCGCCCGCTCCGGTTCGAGTTCCTCCACGTCCGCCGTCCTTTCGATGAAACGCTCGAAGTAGTCCTCCAACCGCGACAGCCTCAGCTCCCGCCCGTCGAGCGGCGGCAACTGCCGATGACCCTCGGCCATGGCCCAGGAAAACAGCCGGTCGCCGATTTCCCGCGACTCCTCGATCCGGGCAAGCCAGGTCGAGCGCTCCGTGGTCAGCACGCGTCGCGCCTCGGCGGCATCCGTTTCCGCTGCTTCTCTTGCCGACACGGCGGTGCCGAGTTCCTGCTGCAGGCCCGCGATTTCGGAGGCCCGCTCCGTCACCTCGCGGGTGAGCTGGCTCTTCACCAACTGCCAGAGGAACACCATCGTCACCAGCGCCGCCGCCAGCAACCCGGCTGCGATGCTCGCCCGCCAGGCGGCCCGCTGGGAGCGCCGGCGCTGGTCGAGCACGGCGTCGCGCCGTTCCTCCTCGTCGATCGCCACCTCGGCCTCGCGCATCGAACGCCGGACTTCCAACGCATTCGCCGGGCGCGCCTGGGCGTCGAGCGAAAGGCAGGCATCGATGATCTCGCGGTAGCGTCGGTCGAGTTCGTTGGCCGGCTCGTCCGGCCACTCGATCGCCGCGTGCCCCTCGAGGGTCGTGGCAATCCTGCCCAGATCCGCGGCGATCCCGTCGCGGCTGATCTCCCCCTCCAGCGGAGCGACCTGTTGGAAGGTCTCGTCGCAGCGCGGAAATGATCCGGTGAGCAGCCGGAAGGCCAGCACGCCGAAACTGAAAACGTCCCAGCGGTAACCCTCCTCTTCCAGGTATCCCTGCGGGTGCCGCAGCTGTTCCGGCGGTTGATAGAGACAGGCATCCGTGAAATCGAGAGTCGCGATTCCCGGCATGTTGCCGAGAGCCCAATCGATCAGCAGCACCTGGCCCTGCTCGTCGAAGAACACATTGCCGGGCTTGAGGTTGCCGTGGGCCACCTGGCAGGCGTGAAGCGACGCCAGCCCGTCGAGGATGCCCAGCACCACGTCCCATGAATCATCACCCGGGAATTCCCCGATCCGGTGCTGCAGACTGCGCGGCCGCCAATTGCCGTCTTCGGTGGGATCCGCCAGGCATTCGGTCACCCGCACCGCCGGCCTCGAGTGGAAATCTCCTTCGAGAATCGGCAGGATCCCGTCGGGCCATCCGGCCTTTTCCAAGCGCTCGGAGGCCTGCTGCAGGAGCGAGCGGTTGACGGCCATGCCGTCGAGCAGCTTGACGGCCGTCACGGTGCCGTCGGGCTTGACGGCACGAAAGACCGCACCGCTGCTGCCGGAGGCCAGCAGTTCCCTTTCGCCAAAGGCCTCGAGTTTCGGGGCTTGCATCGGCAAAACTCTAGCGCCCGAAGTCAGGAGGCCAACCCTTCAATTCCGGGAAAATCCGGGGCCTCCGGGACGCCTCGCATCACTGCCAAGCAGAGATCCAAAGCGCTGGCTCATCTGCACCCTGTGGTGGCCTGCCACCCGTAGCTCCGGGCCTCGAAGCCCCCCGACGCTCTGCGAGCTATGGGGGGCACCACCCTCCGCTCCGGCCGCGCTTCGCTTGCCGGAGCGGAGGGTGGTGGAGCGTAGCGGATTCGAACCGCTGACCCCCTGCATGCCATGCAGGTGCTCTACCAACTGAGCTAACGCCCCTGAACCCGGACTTTCCCCCGGCGAGGTGGCGGTTGATAGGAGTATCCCCCCACCGGCGCAAGAAGAATTTCCCGGCTACCGCGCGCCTGCCAGAATCCGCACCAGCGTGGCAAGATGGGCGGTGGCCTGCGCATGCACGCCGGGGCCCGGAAGAACGTCGTCCTGCTCGCTGGGGAGGACCATCGCCCGGGTCGAAAGCCTCACGGCGGGGGCTCCCAGTTCTTCAAGCAAGGAGGCGGGATCGTGATCCTCACCAAGACAGATGGTTTCCGCCCCGGCAATCCGCACCCGGTTCTCGAAGCTCTCCAGCAGCGCCGTGTTCCTGGCCGACACGATCAGGTCGGCCGCCGTTCCGGTCGCCTCGACCACGATGATCAGTTCGACATCGCCGAGTTGATCCATCAATTGCCGGCCGACCTCCCGCACAGGTGCGTCCAGATCGTAGGCGTGGGGTACGAAGGCGAAGGTCACCGGGCGACCAAGGGTCTCGCCGGCCATGGCCTGGGCAATCGCGAGCACCGACGCCAACCCGGTGCCATTGGCCTCGACTCCCGGACTGCCCTCACGGGAATCGTAGCCGGCGACCACCGCCAGAGGCTTGCCCTCGCCCGGCAAGCGGGCAAGGACCAGCGGCCAGGTTCCCTCCGGCGTGGTCGGTCCCGGATGCATCTCCAGCGCGTAGCCGGCATTCTCGGGACCGAGCGAACTCCGGATCATCGCCGAGACCCGCTTCAGGCCGATGTGGCCGCGGTCGGACCCCAGATGACGGGGGCCGGCGATCTCGACGATCTTGCGCAGGTCGCTTTCGAGTCCCTCGGCAGAGATCGGCGTCTTGAACTTCGCCTGCTCGGGCTGGTTCTCCCCGCCGCGGTTCCACAGCCACAGACCGATCCCCGTCGAGATCACCAGCCACAGGGGCAGCAGGCTCAGAAAAATCACCACGCCGCGCCGCGGCCGCCGGTTTTCACTGCCATCCATCTCGGTCACGTCCATCCCTCACCGCAGCGCTCGTCCGGCGCAAGCGCGATTTTCAAGGGACGGACGGCAGCAATTCCCCGGTCGCGGGTCAGCGGGCGGCGTCCACCAGGCGGGCCAGGCTCTCGCGGTAGGCTTGCAGCTCGGTGGAGGTCTCGATCTCGAGCGCGGCATCCACGGCCTCAAGGGCACCTGCATAGCGGTCCCCGGACACCCGCAGACGGGCGAGTTCGATCCAGGCGTCGAAGGCGGAGAGCGAATCGGCGGTCGCCCGCTGCAGCAGGGTCTCGGCAAGCTCGGGATTGCCGGCCGCAAGCTCGTGCTTTCCGAGAACCAGTGAGGACGTCCCGTCGCTCGGGTCCCTGGCAAGCAGCTCGCGCAGGATCTCCGCGCCGGCTTCCGCATCGGTTTCCGATTCGATCATCCATTGGGCCGAGAGCCGGGTGAGCGCCACCGGGACGTCCCCCTCTTCCGGCGTCGCCTTGCCGATGAGGTCTCCTGCGAGCTTCCACTCGGCCTGGCTCATCGCGACGGCGACGAGCCCCAGCGTCCGGTCGAGCGCGGGCTTCCGTTCACCGGCGAAGGCCGCCTCGACCATCTCCGTCGCGTTCTCAACACGCCCCGCCCTCAGGTGAAGATCCGCGAGCAGCAGATGGCCATCGGGATCGAGCACTCCGAGGCGCCGGGGCAGTTCGAGGGTCTTGACCGCATCCTCCGGGCGATCGAGATCCATCAGCAGGGATGCTTGCAGGACGGCGTATCCCGCCTCCGTCGGACGCTGGCGAATCACTTCGTCGAGCAGCGCCACCGCTTCGGCGCGGGCATCCAGGTTCTGAAGGCACTGGGCCACTCCGGCTTTCCATTCCGCTGACTCCGGCTGGCCGAGCTGCGCCATCCGGTAGGCCTGCAAGGCACTCGCATACTCCCCCCGTTGCAGCCGGCAGAAGCCGAGCATGCCGTAGGTCGTGCCGTCGGAGTCACCGAGGCGCACGGCCTCCAGCAGCGATTCCAGCCCCTTCTCGATGTCCCCTTCCCTCACCCGGACCAGGCCGAGGTTGCGATGGGCCCGCCGGAACGCCGGATACTTCTCGATCGCCGCGGCGTAGGCCTCCCCGGCCTTTTCGAGTTCGCCCTCCTCGAACCGGAGGTTTCCGAGATTGAAGAGCAACGCCGCCGAATCCGACGTCAGCTTGCTGTCCTCGACCTTCTTCAACGCCCCATCGCGGTTTCCCGCCGCCATCAGCTTCTGCACCTCCAACAGCAGCCCCCTCTCCTCGGTGGAAACCACCGGTTCGATCCGCGCCTCGATCCGGTAGCTGCCGTTGAATGATTTCACGAAGGCATCGTCCTGCCAAAACGACTTCGAAACCGGCAAAGGCTCATCCGCATTGACCCAATAGCCAATGATCAACAAGAAATATCCAATAACCAAGGCGGCACGCGTCATGATTCCTCCTGATTGTTTTGGGCAGTGCGGATCGATGCGAAAATGATGGCGATCAACTCGTCGGTTTCATCGATCAGGGGTTCGATGCGCGAAACGGGGCTGACCATTTCCCACTTCCGGATGACCTTCAGCCAGATGTTGGTTTCACGAAGTTCCTTGAGTGCGATCTTTAGTTTGTGGATGAAGTCCTTCCGCGACTCCGCCGCTTGAGCCTCACCATAGTTCGGTGCCGGCGAGGTGCCACTACGGAGCATTTGTCCGCCGACATGACGTCCCGCCCGTGAGTCAGGCAGCGCTTCGGACAACCGAATCACCCTGACCGAATAGTCGATCAACCTCTCCTCAAGATCATAGCCTCGCTCCTTGGACATTGGATATTTCTTGTTGGCTGTTGGATATTGATTCCCCCTCATTTCCGGATCGTGATCGGCCAGCGCATCACGGCCTTGACCGGTTTGCCGTTGCGCGTCGGTGCGGTGAACCTTGCCGAACCCGCAATCCGCCGGGCCGGCGAAACCAACTCCGAATGGGTGGCGGAAACGACCCGCCGGACGTTCACCCGTCCGCTGGTGCTCAGCTCGACCTCGAAGTTCACCGTGCCCTGCGTGACCCCGCGCCGCGCGAGCGATGATGGGAAGGCCGCGGATCCGTGGCGCAGCAAGCGCGGCTTCGAGTCGAGTTCGTTGATCGAGTAGATCGACTTGGTCACCGCCGGCGGAGGCGAGGGCCGCGAAGGCCTCGCGGTCGGCCTTGGCTTCGGCGCCACCCGGCGGACGACCGGTTGCGGCAGCGGCGCCGGTTCGATGTCGGTGAAAAAGGTGTCCACCGGCATTTCCAGGTCGAGCGGGACATCGACCTTGGGAATGGCCACTCGGGTGGGGTCCGGCACCTCGGTGATGTTGGCGAGGGCCGGTGGTGGCGGCGGCTGTTCGGGTGGCGGATCCTCCGGTGGCGGTGGCGGCGGTTCGGGCAGGGCCGCGATCTCAACCTCCCTCAATTCCAAGTCGGTGGTGGGGACCTGCGGCATGACCAGACGCGTCAGGCCCAGCAGCGCGAGCAACGCCGCCGCCATCGCCAGGCCCAGCACTGTGGTCGTGAACTTCATTTCTCCGTGGCGAGGGATACCGATATCGCACCCGCGAGCTTCGCGGCATCGACGACCGCGACGGTGTCCTCGGTCGCGGCGGCGGCATCCGCCCGGATCACCACGGGAAGCTCGGAATCCTCTTCAAGCAAGGCCGAGACGACCGACCTCACACCGTCCATGCCGATCTCGCGTCCGCCGTGCCAGACCCGTCCCTCGTCGGTCACCGCCAGCAGGATCGCCCGCTTCTGAAGATCCTCCGCACTTGCCGCCCGGGGTTTCGAAACCTCGATCCCCGTCTCCTTCACGAAGACGGTCGTGACAATGAAGAAGATCAGCAGCAGGAACACGACGTCGATGAGCGGCGAGATGTCGAGACTCGTCGCCGACACTTCCGCGGTCGAATGTCGATAGCGT
Source organism: Verrucomicrobiaceae bacterium E54 (assembly GCA_022548915.1). Classification (GTDB taxonomy): domain Bacteria; phylum Verrucomicrobiota; class Verrucomicrobiia; order Verrucomicrobiales; family Akkermansiaceae; genus Haloferula. The sequence continues at coordinate 26,795 of JAKZES010000005.1, read as the reverse complement.
CTCATGCCCGGGGTGTCCCCGCCGCCAGGCCGCGATGGAGAAGCTTGTGGAGTTCGAGGTGGGTCGACTGCGCCTGGCGCTTCAGGAGTGCCAGCAGAAACGCCGCCGGAATCGCGATCACCAATCCCGCCTGGGTCGTCACCAGGGCCTTGGAAATCCCGGTCGAAATCGTGTCGATGGGCTCCCCTCCGGAAGAGCCCGCGAGCCCGTCGAAACTGATCAGCATTCCCGCCACGGTTCCGAGCAGGCCCAGCAGGGGTGCCATGGCCACCAGCACCGCAAGGAACGGCAGGCGCCGCTCGACCCAAGCGATCCGGTCGAGCTCGAAGGCGGCCACCCGCCGCTGCACCTCGCGCGGATCGCTCCGCTCGAGATCCAGTCCAGCCAGCTCGCGGCGGAGCCCGCGCCCGCGCCACCACACCGCCGCCACCAGTGAGTAGATCATCACCGCGACCACCAGAAGCGCCCACAAGGTGAGCCCTCCCTCGTCCAGGGTGGTGAGGATCGCGTTCTTCATTCCTTCCTCAGCGAGTTGATGAACGACAGTCCGAGTCGCTCGGTGGTCTGGACGATGCCCTGGCTCCGCCGGGCGAGGAAGGCGTGAAGGATCAGCGCCGGAATCGCCACAATCAGGCCGAAGAGCGTGGTCACCAGCGCTTCGGAAATCCCCCCGGCCAGGGGTTTCGGATCCCCGGAGCCGAACAGGGTGATCAGGTTGAAGGTGCGGATCATTCCCGAGACGGTTCCCAACAGGCCCAGCAGAGGAGCCGTCGCCGCGGTCACGGCGATCACCGGCAGCAGCGAACCCGCCTTCTGCTGCACGCCCATGAGTTTTTCGTAGAGCGTCTCCTCGACCAGCTCGACCGGCGATGAGGCGCGCTCCACCAGCGTCGTCATCACCTCCGCGGCCGGATGCGATGGCCGGGAGGCAAGCTCGGCGGCCTTGGCGGCATCACCCCCGCGCAGGGCACCCGAGATCGCGCCGACCCACGCCTCGCCGGGGTCGCGGTAGCGGGCGAAGCCGATCAGTTTCACCACACCGAAGGCAAAACTCAGCACCGCGAGGAAAAGGATCGGCCAGATCCACAGCCCTCCCTTGCGGATGAGCGCGAGCGGTCCCCCACCCACCTCCTCAAGCGCCCGTGCCTTGCCCCCGGTGACGTCGAGACCCAGCACCACCTCCTTGCCGGCGACCAGGTCGGCCACCGACCCGGGACTCTCGGAAATCACCCGCGGTCTGGCGCCGGCCCGGTCACGGACGACCGCTCCGGCGACGCCTTCGCCGGTGAACCACATCGAGGGTCCCGCCGCCGCGAAGGTCCCGCCCACCACCGCACCGGTCGGGGACGCCGCTTCACCGGGTGCCGTCGAGCCCCCCATCAATGCCTCGAGCCTATCGAGGCTTGCCTCGAGCACGACCAGCCGCTCCTGCACCGCGGCCGCCGGATCGTCGGCCTCGCCCGCCATCACCTCCGGGGCCACCCGCAACTCGGGCTCGCCGGGTCCGGACACGGTTTGAATTCTCAGTGCATGATCCTTGAGCAGCCCGGCCAGGTAGCCGGCATCACGCTCCCGGGTCGCCCGGTCGCGCTCGAGCTCGCGCATCTCCATCTCCCGATCCTCGCGGCTGGTGCGTGCGATGCGAACCAGCCGGCGCTGCTGTCGCAGCTCCAGCTCGACTTCCTCGAATTCCCTGGCCAGCAGTGGCTTCTCCTCGGCGATCGCCTGCCGCACTTCAGCAAGGCGCTCGAGCGCGCCCTTAAGGTCCGACCTGGCGTTCTCCAGCGCCGCGTCCATGTCGACGGCCCCGTGTGCGAACGAGATCGTGAGCAATGCCGCAAGCCACCTCATCGGCCGCCTCCTTCCCGCTCGATCGCAACCGGTAGCTCGACCAGTTCCGGCGGGCGCTTGCGATCCAGTTGGTCGAAGGCGCTGACGATCTCGGTCGCAAGCTCCGCCCGCTCCGTCCACTGCCAGCCATCGGTCGACGGAACCCCCACGCCCGCATTGCCTCGACGATCGGCGTAGTAGCCGCGGGCGAGGCCGAGATAGAGCACCTCCACCTCGCGATTCTCGCGGACTTCGATCGATCGGGTGATCCGCCGGTTGAACTGCTCCGCCGCACCGACCATCGCGAGGATGGCTTGCAGCGCCGGGCGGGGCTCCTCCTCCGAGCGCCATGTTTCCAATCTCAGACGATCTCCTTCGACCTCCTCGGCCAGCGGTTTCGGGAACCGCTGCGCGAGCCTCAGCATCCGCGGCCGGACGCCCGCCACCGCCTCGCGAACCTTCTCACGCGCAGCCTTGAGCCTCTCGATCTCATTGAGTCCGGCATCCCTCCGCGCCTGATACTCGTCGGCCGATCCGCCGGACTTGTCCAACTCCTCCGCCAGCAATTCCAGCTCCCGACGGTGCAGGGCCAGCAGCTCCGTCATCGACGCCTTGCGCGCCTCCCAGTCGGACTTTTCCTCCGAGATCCGGGCCTCCGTGTCGACCACCTTCGAGATCGTCTCCCGCAGCTCCACCACCGCCGCCTCTTCGGCAGCATGCACCACGGAAATCGCGAGCAGAAGGGCTCCGGTGCACGGGGTGATCAGTCTCACGGCGGCAAGCTACCTAATTGAGATTGGGGTGCAATAAGCAATCCCCGGTCAAAATCCTCGAGCCGACCCGCAGGATCGGCCAAAGAAGCACAGCGAGATCACGCTACGCTTCCATCGTTTCCAGATCTTGCAAACTTCACAAGCGGCTTCACAAGCGGCGGCGTCAGGTTTCGTTGTTGGTGATGGAGCGCCCGTCAGGCGGGCGGTGAAAAATGCCGGCCAGGAGTCCCCCGGCTGGCCCGAACAGCCACGCCAGGGCGAAGATCAGGCCCGAAGCCACCGCCATCATCCCGGAGGAGCTGGTCGCATCGGCCCCGAACCAGGCCGGCACCGCGACCGCCATCCAGTGGCCCGCCGCCGCCGCCAACACTCCCGCACCGCAGGCAATGACCAGCATCGGAACCAGACGCCGCGTCACCAGCAGGGCCGTCGCCGCCGGAACAATCAGCATCGCGATCACGATAATGCTCCCGACCGCCTCGAAGGCCGCGACCGTGGTGACGGCCACCATGGTCATCAGGAGATAATGAATGAGTTGCGATGAAAACCCCAGGGTATCCGAGAGGCCGGGATCGAAGGTGCTGAGCCGCAGTTCCTTGAACAGGATGGCGATGACTCCGAGGTTGAGGGCGGTGATGACGGCCATCACGCCGACCACTCTGGGGAACTCGAGGCCCGCCACGCGCCAGGTGTCGAGCGGCGTCAATTCCAGTGCCCCGTAGAGCACGCATCCCGGGTCGAGGTCGACCCGGTCCGCCGCCTGGACGATCATGATCAGCCCCACGGCGAACATGGTCGTGAAGACGATTCCCATGGCAGCCCCCCGGTCGACGTTTCCGAAACGGCTGATCCATTGCGTGAACACCGCCGTGAGCACGCCCACGATCGCGGCACCGACAAACATGACCAGGCTCGTCCGCGAGCCGGTCAGCAGGAATGCCGCCGCGAGGCCCGGCAGGACCGCATGGCTGATGGCATCCCCCATCATGCTCATCCGCCGCAGCACGAGGAAGCATCCCGGCAACGCGCAGGCGACGGCGCACAGGGCGCCGGCCACCACGATCCATGTGTCAAATGTGCTCCAGGACATCGTGCCTTCTCCAATCAGATTCGGTGCGGACTGCGGGGTTGCGGCACCCAGACCCCGTCGGCCCGCAGGGCCGTCTCAAGCCGCTGCACGAGATCCGCCTCCAGCACGTGCTCGACCATGTCCGCATCGCGGTCGACGTGGCTCGGGGCGATGTCGGCATGGGTCACCAGATACATTTCCCACAGGCGGTGATTGCGGGTGATCCGCGCGGCCTCGCCAAAGCCCTCCTCGGTCAGACGCAGCCGGGAACCGGGCAGCATCTCCAGATGACCCGTCCGGCGCTCGCGCCGGAGAATTCGCTCCAGTCCCCGCGAGGTCCAGGTGCGCTTCTCCGCCAGCTCGCGGCGGGAAAACGGACGGTTGTCCGGCACGGCATGCCCCGCCTCGAGAATCTCGTAGGCACCCCGGAGCACGTGCTGACGTCCGATCTTTCGACGAAGTCGACGGTGCCGGAGCCAACGCCCGAGCACCCCCCGCCTCGGCGCGAGGAACATGCTGAGAAGAAAGATCACAGCGGCCACGACCACGATCACCGCCCCCGCCGGCAGCCGGGGCGCCAGCGCGCTCACGGCCGAGCCGAGCCAGCCGCTGATTCCCCCGATCACGCCCGACAGCACCATCATCACCAGCAGGTCGTTGGTCCAGAAACGGGCAGCCGCCGGTGGCGTGATCAGAAAGGCGATAATCAGAATCAAGCCGACCGACTGCAGTCCGATCACCGTCACCGCCGTCACCATGCCCAGCAGCAGGATGTCCAGCGCCAGCACCGGCCATCCCTGCGAGGCCGCGAAGCCGTCGTCGAAACACAGCAGCTTGAACTCCTTGAAAAGGACCACGGCCAGCACCGCCACCACCGCGGCAAGCCACTGGGTCATGACAAAGTCGGCTTCGACGATCGACGCGGGTTTGCCGTAGATGAAGTCCTCCAGTCCGGCCGCGTTCGGAAGCCGTTGGACGACGCCAAGGACCGCCACGCCGAGGCCGAAGAACACGCTGAGTACCAGGCCCATCGACACGTCGTCCCGCAGGCGGGTCGTGCGCTGGATTGCAAGCATCACGAGCAGGCCGATGACCCCCGAGATGGTGGCCCCGAGCAGGAGCCCCGGCAGCCATTTCCCCTCGCCGCCCATGGCCACCATCAGGCCGAACGCGATGCCGATCCCCGGCAGGGTTGCATGCGACAGGGCATCGCCCATCAGGGAACGCTTCCGCAGCAGCAGAAACGATCCGATGATTCCCGAAGCCACCCCCAGCAACGCCGTCGAAAGCACCACCCACCGCGTGTTCTGGTTGCGCAGCAGCGGCACGTCCAGCCAATGGAACCCCGCCCCGCCCTCCGCAGACCCGGACGCCGCGAGGGCCGGAACGATCAGGCACAAGGCAAACAGGCACCCGCACCGGATTGGATCAATCCGTCGCATTTCTCAAGGCGCGCACCGCATCGTCGATCAGGTTCAGTTGCCCGCCGTAGGTCTTCTCGAGATTGGCGGCGGTGAAGGTTTCGCGGGTCGGCCCGCTCGCCACCACCCGCATGTTGAGCAGCACCAGCCAGTCGAAGTAGCTCGATACCGTCGCCAGGTCGTGGTGCACCACCAGGCAGGTCTTGCCCCGCTCGTTGAGTGCCTGCAGCAGGCGGACGATCGCCTCCTCGGTCGCGGCGTCCACGGCGGCGAAGGGCTCGTCCATGAAATAGACCCGCGCGTCCTGGGCCAGCGCCCGGGCCAGGAAGACCCGCTGCTGTTGGCCGCCCGAAAGCTGGCGGATCTGGCGCTTGGCCAGATGCGCGATGCCGACCTGATCCAGCGCCTCCATCGCCGCCTCGCGCTGCTTGCGGCCGACGGGCTTGAACCAACCCAGCTGGCGGTAGGTTCCCATCGCCACCACGTCCAGCGCGCTGACCGGAAAGTCCCAGTCGACACTTTCCCGCTGCGGCACGTATCCCACCATGCGCCGCTGGCTGCGGTAGCTTTTCCCGTAAATCGCCACTTCGCCGGAAGTCTTGGGGATCAGGTCGAGGCAGGCCTTGATCAGCGTGCTCTTGCCCGCGCCGTTCGGTCCGACGATGCCGACCAGTTTCCCCTCGGGGATGTTGAGGTCCACATCCCAGATCACCGGCTTGCGGTGATAGGCCACGGTCAGGTCGTGGATCGCCAGCGGCACGTTCGAAGGGTGTGCGGAAAGCCCCTCGCCCGCCGCGTCACCGCGGGGCGACATGGTTCGGATCAAAGTCTTCATGCCGGCGAAATTCAGTGGGAAAGTTTGCCGTTCAAGCCCCGCTCGGGGGCCTCGCCGCCCAGGGCGCGGGTGATGGTCGTCACGTTGTGGTCGATCATGCCGATGTAGGTGCCCTCATAGCTGCCCGCCTTGCCCATGGCATCGGAAAACAACTCGCCGCCAATCACCAGGTCGTGATCCTTCGCCCGCGCCCCCTCGATAAGGGCGCGAACGTTCCGGTGGGATACCGAACTCTCGACGAAGACCGCCGGGATCTTGCGCTCGACGAGAAAGGCGACCAACTCCTCGATGTCGCGGACGCCGGCTTCGGACTCGGTGCTGAGTCCCTGGATCCCACGCACCTCGATCCCGTAGGCCCTCGCCATGTAGCCGAAGGCATCGTGCGCGGTCACCAGCACCCGCTGCCCCTCGGGAATCGAGGCCAGCGAACGCCGGGCGTAGTCATCCAGCTTCTCCAACTGCTCGAGATACGCGTCCGCCCTGTCCGAATACTCCCCGGCGTTGTCCGGATCGAATTGCGAGAGGGCCCTCTCGATCACCTCGACACCCTTCATCCATCCCCGCACGTCCATCCAGACGTGGGGGTCGTGATGACTTTCGGAGTCGACGATCACGTAGTCCCCCTGTTCCGCGATCGTCTCGGTCACGGCGAAGACCGGCCTCCCCCGCCGGGCCACGCTGACCAGCACGTCGCCCATCTTCCCCTCGAGCCTCAGGCCGTTGTAGAATACCACGTCCGCCGACTGCAGGCGTTTCACATCCGTGCTGGTCGGCTTGTAGAGGTGGGGATCGACCCCCTCCCCAATGATTCCCGTCACGTCGGCCCGCGGTCCGGCCAACTCGCGCGCGACGTCGGCCACCATTCCCACCGTCGTCACGATCCGATAGGGATAGCCCGCGGGACCGCCCGAAGCCGCCGATGCCTGCTCACTTTCGCAACCCGCGGTGAACAGCACACCGGGCACCGCCAAGCCGAGCCCGAGCCGCGTGAACTTGCTTTTCTTAGTCATGGCTAATTTCCGTAGGTGCTACCAGTCTTGCTGGCAAACCAAAATTTCTGAAGACACAAAAAGTTTTTGCAGGACGAGCGATCTTCGGTCAGGCTCCCGCGTCATGACGGAGGCACAAGTGGCAACCCCGGCAGTGGAGGACTACCTCGAGCAGATCCACCAACTCATCGAGGGCAAGGGCTACGCCCGGGCGGTCGAGATCGCCGAGAATCTCGGCGTGGCCCAGGCCAGCGTGTCGAACATGCTCCAGAAGCTCGACCAGGACGGCTTCGTGGTGCGCGAGAAATACCGCGGCATCACCCTCACCGACCACGGCCGCAAGGTCGCCGAGCGCATCGTCGTCCGGCACGACCTGCTCACCCGCCTGCTGCGCGCCTTCGAGTTGCCGGAGGACATCATCTATCGCGACGTCGAGGGCATGGAGCACCACATCAGCCGGCCGACCCTCAAGGTCCTCACCGCCATCTGCGAGGAACTGGAAGGCGACCCCGCCCTCCGGCGCAAACTGCGCCGGCGCGTCCAGAAGGCGTGATCCCCGGCACGCCATCGGTGCGTCGTCAATCACCCGGGTTCGCAGCCATGGCGTCCCCCACCCCTACTTGCGGATGCGGAGGCCCATGCGAGGATGCGGCGCATGGAACCGAAACGCGTCCTCATTCTCGGCGGTGGATTTGCCGGCCTCTCGTGTGCCCGGAAGCTCGCCAACGACAAGCGCTTCGGGGTGACGTTGATCGACCGCACCAACCACCACCTGTTTCAGCCCCTGCTCTATCAGGTCGCCACCGCCTCGCTCGCCGCCCCCGACATCGCCCGGTCGCTGCGGCAGATCCTCGAGAAGGCCTCCAACGTCACGGCCTTCATGGACGAGATCGATGCCATCGACACCGGGGCGAAGACGGCGACGGGAAAATCAGGGCGACAGTATGAATGGGACTATCTGGTCCTCGCGACCGGCGCGCAGACCTCCTTTTTCGGCAACGACGACTGGGAAAGGAACACGCTCGGCCTCAAGACTCTGGAGGAAGCGCAACGGATCCGGCGCACGGTCTTGTCCAACCTCGAACAGGCCGAGCTGACCGGTGATCCGGCGGAGCGCCGCCGCCTGATGACCGTCGCCATCGTCGGCGGCGGACCGACCGGGGTCGAACTGTCGGGAGCCTTCGCCGATCTGGTCCACCGCTCCATGCGCAGCGAATTCCGTCAGATCGACACCTCCACGCTCCGGATCATCCTCATCGAGGGATCGTCGCGGATCCTCGAGGCCTACGACGAGGACCAGAGCGAGTATGCCCGGGTACGCCTGAAATCCCTCGGAGTCGACGTCTGGACCGGTCGCAGGGTCTGCGGCGTGGAGCACGAGAAGCTGGTCTTCACCGACGGACGGACGCTGGAGGCATCGGCCATCATCTGGGCCGCCGGGGTGCAGGCGAGCCCGCTGACCCGTCAGTTCGACGTCGAACCGGCGGATCGCGGGGGACGCCTCGAGCCGCTCCCGGATCTTTCGCTCCCCGGCCACCCCGATGTCTTCGTGGTCGGCGACCTGGTGCGCATGAAGGACATCGACGGAGTTCCGGTCCCCGGGGTGGCACCCGCCGCGGTGCAGATGGGGGATCACGTGGCGAAGGTGTTGAAGGAAGAACTGCGGCTGGAAAAGACGCGTTTCGCGGATCGGAAGCACGAACTCCGCCCCGGGTTCCGCTATCGGGACAAGGGACTGATGGCAATCATCGGCAAGAACCACGCGGTCGTGAAATCGGGCAAGCTCCGCCTGCGCGGCTATGCCGCATGGATGGCGTGGCTGCTCGTTCACATCCTCTTCCTCATCGGCTTCCGCAACAAACTCGCCGTGCTTCTGAGCTGGGCCTTCGCCTACCTGCGCAACAGCCCGGGGGCGCGCATCATCGTCCATCCCCCGGGAACCGAACCGAAACATTCGGCACCCACTCCTCCGTAGTATCCCTGACCCATGAAACCATCACTCATGCTCCCCGCCGTCGCCATCGGTGCGGCGACCATCGCCTTCATCGTCGGCCGCATGACGGCTCCCAGCGCTTCCAATGCCGCTGGCTCCGGTTCCGACGGCATCCCGCCCCGGCCCGATCGACCCACCGCGGCCGCGGTGCAGGAATCGGCGAAAGGCAGCACGCGTAGCCGCCCCGAGGCCCTGCCGCGGGTCGACCGCGAGTCGGCAGCCGAGGAAATGGTGCGCATCCTCAACGGATCGGATCCGCTGTCCCGCACCCAGGCGTGGCTTGATTTCGTCAACTCGCTGGGAGCCGACGAGTTCGAGGCGGTGATCGCCGACATGCGCGCGAAGGGTCTGCAAACCGCCAACATGGAAGCCTACGCGCTGGTCCTCACCGCCTGGGCGAAAGTCGATCCCTACGCCGCCCTCGACTACGCCAAGGAAAACACGGGCTCGCCTTTCGCCCGCAACACGATCCTCGCCGCATGGGCCCAGACCGATGCCGAGGGCGCGATCCTCTGGGCGAAGACGAATCACGACGGCGACGGGGCCAATCCGTGGATGGTCGGCGTGATCAAGGGACTCGCCACCACCGACCCCACCCGCGCCACGCAACTGATGAGCGAGATGCCCTACTCTGAAGAGCGAGGACGCGCGCTCGCCGCCATCATGCCGCAGATGATGGCGCAAGGGCCGGACGCCGCCAAGGCATGGATCGCGGGCATCACCGACGAACAACTCCGCGACGGCGCGGTCCGCCGAGCCGCCGAGGATCTCGCGCGTCTCGACCCCGCCGGCACCGCCGATTGGCTGGTGGCCAATCCCGGCAACGGCGCGATGCGCTCGATGGATGACGTCATCTCGATCTGGGCCAGGGAGGACGAAGCGGCCGCGCAGAGCTACTTCCAGAGCCTGCCGAGCGGCGATCTCCGGACCAGTGCCCTGCGCGGACTGACCAACCAGATGGCCCTCGAGGATCCGGCCGCCGCCGCCAGCTTCCTCGACCGGCACGCGGCCGATGCCGACGACAACGTCTACCGCCAGTTCGCCTGGCATTCCTTCAGCCAGGATCCCGCCGTCGGTGCCGACTACATCGCCATGATCCAGGACCCCAACGATCGTGACCGCACCTACCGGAGGATGCTCGATGGCTGGCTGCGACGCGACTACGATGCCGCCAGTAATTGGATTTCCGGTGCCCAACTCCCCGAGAAGGTCGACGGCTATCTCCAGCGACGGATGACCGAGCTCGGCCAGCGGGAGAACTGAGTCTCCGGATGGTCACGATCCCGGACTGCCTCGCCCTCCGGCCGGCAGCCCGCGATAGAACCAGGCGAAGGCGAGGGTCAATACCGCGATGAAAGCCCCAAGCCACGCCCAGTAGGACAGCCAGCTCCCCCCATCCGTGCCGGCGGTCTGGTCATACCAGACCCGCACCATGATCGTCCCGGCCAGCGAGCCGATGCCATTCGAGACCAGCGAAAGCAGGCCCTGCGCCTGACCCCGCAACTCCGGTGCCACCCGGCGGTCGAGGAAAAGCTGGGCGGTGATGAAATACAGCGTGTAGCACAGTCCGTGCAAGGCGATGCCCGTCAGCAGCCCGGTCCGCTCCCCCGAATATCCGGACCAGGCGAAAAGCGCGTAGCGCAGGACTGATAGAAGCAAGGCGGTCAGCAGCAGGGTCTTGACCCGGAAGCGGCTCATCAGGGCCGCCATGAGCAGCATCGCCGCAATCTCGCTCCACTGCCCCATCGCCATCGTTGCCGCGACCCGCGTGTCGCCCGTTTCCTCGAGATGCCGCGGCAACCACATGTAGAAGGCAACCAGGGGCATCGAAAGCAGCGCGGTGGTCGCGAAGAACACCAGATGGTCCCTTTCGCGGAGCAGGCGGAACGCATCGAAGCCCATCAAGGTCCGCCACGAACGGGAGCGTCCCGGAGGGGGCGTGTCGGGGAGTGTGAAAGCGAGAAGACCTCCCAGCAACCGCACAACCGCGGCGGCATAGCCCGCCACCGGTGAGGCGTCGGCATTGAGCACCAGACTCGTCACGTAGCCCGCCGCAAGCCAGCCGAGGGTCCCGCCGAGCCGCACCACGGGAAAGTCGCGCTCGCTGTGCCGCAGGTGCCGCATGCAGATCACCGCGAGCGTGCTCCACATCGATGCCCCGATCACCGAGCTGGCAAAGAACAGGCCCAGAAACCACCACGGACCCATGCCCGCGTCCAAGGTGACGAACCCGGCTCCCAGCAGCAGTGCGCTGACCAGCCCGGCCCATCCCAGCAGTCGCTGGGCCGAGAACCGGTTGTCTGCCAGCGCCCCGATCCACAGCGGCGAGATCATCGACGCCAGCGGGAACGCCAGCCAGGCCCACTGCAATTCGCTGCTGTCCAGCCCGGCCTTGAGCAGGATGTTGGTGAGCACCGGCACGTAGAAGCCCGGCGACATCCCGATCAGGAAAAACATCGCCGACAGCCGCCCCATCATCCCCGCCGGACTCCGTTCCGTTGCCACCGCGCCACGCTAGCCACCTTCACGCGGCCCGCAAGCCCGGGGGAGAGCGGCGCGACAGCCCGACCCGACAAGCTGTCGCAGCCGCGTCAATTTGTTCCAAGTGAGTGCAATGATCGTCGCGAGCAACAAACCTTTTACTCCGTTCATTTTCAGCGACTTGCACCAAACCAAAAGCGTCTGGCATTCCGCCTGCCTAGTAACTTCCCGACAACCAAACCAACACACCATGATCCTTGCCCAACACTTGAGAAACACGAGCCCCTGGCTCAGCGACTTCGGTCGCCTGTTCGATGCCGCCCTGCGCGGCGTGGTCACCACTCCGGCCGACCTTCGCGTCCATGAGGACGACGATGGCTGGAGTCTCGAAGTCGACTTCCCCGGTGTCAGCCGCGACGAACTCGACCTCGAGTTGAAGGAAAAGGCCCTCCACCTCCGCGTGAAGGACGACACCCGCTACCGGTTGCCGCTTGGCGACAAGGTCGATGTCGGTGCCGTCGCGGCCCGCTTCGAGGACGGCGTGCTGGCGATCCGGCTTCCGAAGGCCGACGCCACCCGTGACACCCATCGAATCGAAATCCACTAACCTGAAATCCATCATGAACAACGAAACCAATTGCTGCGAATCTCCGGCGACGGAGAACACCGCCATCACCACCCGCGAGGAGCGGCCCACCCGCCTTGCCGAGCCGGCATGGAACGCCACCCGGCGTGAAGACGGCGCCGACATCGAGGTGGCCCTGCCGGGCGTCCGCAAGGAGGACCTCAACGTCGAGGTCAGCGGCTCCCGCCTCGTGGTCGAGGCCAAGCGCGGATCCGCGAATTCCCCGGGTCGGCTCATCCACGGCGAACCGGCACCCGACGGCTACCGGCTCGAACTTCGCCTCGGAAACTCGCTCGACGGGAGTGCGCTCAGCGCCCGACTGGAGTCGGGCCTGCTCCGCCTCGCCATCCCCCTGGTCGAGGCGGCGAAGCCAAAGCGCATCGAAATTGTCTGAGTTGGAGCGCGGTTGCTCCCATCCCAGGCCCGCTCCCTTCGGGGGGCGGGCCTTTTCTGTTTGTCGAGCGTTCCGCCGACCCTCCGGGACGGAATCGATTGCCGCATCCCCACCGGCTAATCTCCGAAGGCCCTCCGGGCCATGCTGACCAACTCCGCAACAGCTCCAGAGTTTCATGGAACGGCGTCACTCGCATCCACGTTCCGATTCTCGGTTGATCCGGAACGCGCAAGGATCCAGAGTGTCTCCATGCAGGCCGTCACGGATCAGATTCGGAACTTTCTCCAATACATCGCGGTCCAGTTCATCGAGCACCCGGAGCGCGCGCAGCTCAAGGTTGCCGAACTCGGTCCCAAGCGACTTCGCTTCAAGCTGGTCCTGGAGAGTTCCGACGTCGCCCTGCTGATCGGTCGCAACGGCTTCAGCGCCTCCGCGATCCGCGGCGTGCTCAAGGCCGCCGCCGAACGCGCCGACGTGCAGGTGAACCTTCAGGTCCACTCCCACGAGGAGGAGGCAGAGATGCTGGCCCGCGAGGAAGCCGGCTCCTGAGTCATGGCCGCGGCACCGTTGATCATCGGTCTGGAGTCGACCTCCCTGACCGACACCGACCGGCGGCGGATCGAGCACCTTCAACCTGCCGGGTTCCTGCTGCTCGAGCGGAACCTCGAAACGCCCGGGCAGATTCGCTCGCTGACCGATTCGTTGCGTGAGCTTGACCCCGGGCTGCCTCCCATCATCGCGGTTGAGGAGGAAAGCGGTCGCTTTTCCCATCTTGGCCGACTGGTGCACCCGACCCCCACCCCGGCGCATCTCGGGGCCCGGGAAACGCCGCGATCCATCGCTGAACACGGCGCCGCCACCGGCGTCCTGCTGTCGCTTCTGGGCATCAACCTGAACCTGGCCCCGGTGCTCGATCACGATCCGTCCAACCCCACCGAAGAACGTTGCTGGCACCGCGACGTGCAGCGGATCATCGATCATGCCGGCATGTGGAACCGCTGGCTGCGCAAGCAAGAGATCCGCTCGGCGGCCAAGCACTTCCCGGCAGGCGGACGCAGCTCGGGGTCACCGGTCACGCTCCGCGACTTGCTGGCCGGGGACCTGATCCCCTTCACGGCGCTGATGACCGAACTCGACGCCATCGTCGTCGGCCACCAATCCCTGCCCGCCCTCGACCCCGAGCGACCGGCATCCCTGTCGAAGCGAATCGTTTCCGCCTTGCTGCGCGACCAACTCGGCTTCGACCGACACCTGGTCCTCTCCGACGACCTCAGTCACGACGCGTTTCGATCGCAGTTTCCACTGGATCAAGCCCTGCCGGCTGCGCTGGCCGCAGGAAACGACCTCGCCATCGTCGCCCGCGATTCAACGGAGCTCGAGCAGGCCGCCGCCTGCCTTGCGAAAACTCTCGCACCCCAGCGTCAGGACGCCGAGATCCGGATCGAACGCTTCCGCAAGAAGCTGGCCTTCCCACCTCCGTGGTCCGAAGATCGCTGGAAGACCACCGCCGGAAAGCTTCTCAAGGCATGACTCCGACGATTCCGTAAAATGCCTTCACAGACGGACCGCGAGCTTCAGCTCGCTCCAGTGGCGGAATAGCGGCTCTAGCCCGCGGTCCGTTTCCAAGCTCAGGCCTCTCTCACGCACTCGACTCCCACCCATTCGGTCTCGGGCAGGATGAACTTGCGGATGCGCACCCGGACCCGGACCGCGCCGAAGCGGTCGATAACGAGATCGGCGATCTCCGATGCCAGCGTCTCGATCAGCTTTCGCTCCCCTTCCCCGGCGAGACGGCAGACCTCGAGGCACACCTGGTGGTAGTCGATCGTCGCCGAGACCTCGTCCCCCATGGCGGCGAAGTCCGCGGCCGGGGTCATTTCCAGATCGACCTTGAGAAGTTGGACTTCGGCCCGCTCCTCATCGGGCACGCCGATGCGGGTTTCAACTTCGAGACCGCGAACGTGGATCCGGTTCATGCTGTCGGTCGGGTTGCGACCACCGCCTCCAGAAGAACACGGGTGGGACGGTTCAAATCCATCGAAGCCGCTTCATCCGCCGTCACCCAGCGGAACTCCTCGGCCTCGTCGTTGAGAATCACTTCACCCGATCGCCGCCGAGCGTGGTAGTTCAACAGCAGGAAGTGCTCGGGGCGCTGGAACTCTTCGGAATCGATGCAGTCCTGGACCATCACGAAGCGGAACTCCCCGATCTCGAGTCCGGTCTCCTCGCGAATCTCGCGGCGCAGGGCGTCCTCGGAGCTTTCCCCCCGCTCGATCTTGCCGCCCGGGATCCCCCACCGGTGCCCCCACTTGTGAGTCCGCACCATCAGGTAGCGGCCCTCCCCGTCTTCAATCAGGGCACCGACGGTCGCCACCGGTGCGCGACGGTCCAGCGGCCGCTCCATCAGCTTCTGCAGGCCCCGGATGTCCTTGAGGGTGATGTCGGGCGACGACGCGGCCAGCGGCTCCGCCCGCGTGTATCCGCTGAGCACGGCGACCGAGGTCACCTGCGCATGGCGGGCGGTATCGACGTCGTGGACCATGTCGCCGACAAACGCGGTGTCGGCCGGATCGAGTCCGTGGGTTTCGAGGATCTCCAAGATCCGCTCCCGCTTGTCGAGCACGCCGGAATAAGTGGCTTCAAAAAAGGCACCGAGACCGAAGGCCTCGAGTTGCTGGCGAAAGGCATCGGCATCCATGCTGGTGAGCACGAAACTCCGGATGCCATGACGCCGGCACCATTCAAGCTTCTCGCGGGTGTGCGGCAGGACGGTGACGGGTGCCTCCGAGGCCGAAAACGCCGCCCGGAAGTGCTTCTCCAATTCCTCCAGGGGAACGCCGGGCAGGACCTCCTCGTAGAACTCCCGATAGGGCAGCCGGAAGCGGTCGCGGAACTCTTCGCGATCCAGCGGAGGCTTGCCATAGACCTCCAGCACCCGGTTGGTGGCATCAAGCACCGGCGGCAGGTCGTCCACCAGCGTCCCCGACCAGTCGAAGATGAGGTTGCGAAACATCAGCCGAGGGAAAAGCGGATCGACTTCACCACTCCCTTGCCGGCCACCCTTTCAAGGTTTGCCAGCAGGCGGGGCTTCATCTGCTCGAGCTGGAAGCGCATCGCGGGCTGCAGCACCTTCAAGGTCAGACACCCCCCGCGAAGTGAATCCGGGGAGGCATGGCGGGAGATGAAATCACCGGCGATCTCGACCCACATTTCGCGCAGCCGCTCCTCGTCGATGCCCTCGGAGACCTGTGCCTCCCTGAGGATGGCACCGAGAAAATCGGTGGCCCGATGAAGGTGGTCGTCCAGCTCAACCGGATCGTCCCCGCCCCGCCATTCCCGCAGGATCGAGCGACGGATCCGCTCCAGCCGTCCGTCGCGGGCCATGCCTACGCGTCGCCGTCGTCGCCAATGGCTTCGACCGGGCAGCCCTCCATGGCCTCACGGCACTGTTCCTCCTCCTCGTCGTTCTCCGGTTGCTTGAAGACGTAGGAATACCCCTCGTCGTCCGAGCGCTGGAAATTGTTCGGCGCGGTCTCCCGGCACAGGTCGCAGTCGATGCACTGGGCGTCGACGTAAAACTTGCCCGCAACGTTCTCTTCGTTCTTGTCTTCTCGATCAGCCATGGCGTCAGAATTCGGTCCGCCGTTCAAATCGCCCGAACGGCCGTGGCTTGCAACTCCTTTTCCCGCATGCATGCAGCGTGATTTGCTCTGGCCAAGCCCTCGGGTGCTTCCCTATGAACGGTCGACGCCGATGCCCGACGATTCCACCCCCCCTCCTTCCCAGCCGCGCAGCAGCCGACCGCGCCTGAGCGAATTGTCGCGCGAAACGACCGAGGACGACCTTTGGGACCTCGACGACGAGCCCGCCGAAGCAGTCGAAGAACCCGCTGTCGATGAGGAAACCCCCGAGTCCCCCGGGTCGCCAACCGAGACGATTGCGGACGAAGAACCGGCTTCCGAGGCGCCCGACGAGTCGCCTGCCACCGCGGAGCCCGCACCCGAGAGCTCGGCCGAGATCGCTCCCACGGAAATCTCGGTGCCGGAAGCTTCCGCTGCTCCTGCCGACACGGAGTCGCCGAAGCCATCGCCCAAACCCAAAGACCCGGCCACTCCTCCCGCAACCAAACTCGAGCTTCCGGGCCGCCGCGACCTGATCAATCTCGGCATCGTCGCGGCGGTGTTCCTCGGCCTCGCCATCTGGTGGATCGCCGGCCTTTTCTCCGACATCCCGACGACCCGCATCGGCGGCGATGAACCCGACCTCCCGATCAAGGGCGACTACGCCGAGGTCGAGGCCGCGACCACCTACTGGCGCGAACCCGTCCGGGAGGGCGAAAACCGCGATGTGGCCCGTCCCGAGGTCTCCTACATTCCGGTCGTTTCCGTGAAGCTGTCCGGCGGCACCGGGGCGCTGCGGGCGGTTTTCCGCACCCACACCGGGGACTTCGTCGGCGACACGATCACCCAGGCCTTCGAGAACGGGAAATTCGTGGCCAACCGCTCCGACACCATCGAATTTCCCGCGACCGACGGCTACGAGACGGAGGGAGACATGAATGGCTACCGCGTCGGCAGAGACCGCTGGAAGATCGAGATCTTCGAAAGCCCGGGGGCCGATGCATCGGGAAGCCGGTTCAAGTCGATGTTCACCATCCCAGTTTCCCCCGCACAGCGCTGATTTCTTTCCATGACCGAAGCGAACCCCATCTCCCCCCTCGTGCCCCGCGAGGGCTGGCATGTCATCCACCTGTTCTATCAGATCGACCACGCGCAGTGGAGTCTCCTAACCGAGGAGGACCAGCGGGCCGCCAAGACGAGGTTGACCGAACTCGTGCAGCAGATCCGCAGCACGCCCGACACGCACCTGCTCGTCTTCGCCGTCGCCACGCCGAAGGCGGATGTCGGCTTCATGCTCCTCACCCCCGACCTGCAGGTCGCGACCGCCTACGAGAAGCAGCTCACCCTTTCGCTCGGACCAGAGATCCTGTCGCCGGTGTATTCCTACCTATCACAGACCGAGAGCTCCGAATACACGACCACCCCGGAACAGTATGCCGAGGACACGCTGAAGGGTGAGCGCGGCCTGTCCGAGGACAGCCCGGAGTTCGCCGAGGCGATGAAGGAGTTCAAGGAGCGGATGGAGAAATACCTCCATCACCGCCTCTATCCGGTCCTGCCCGACTGGCCGGCCATCTGCTTCTACCCGATGAGCAAGCGCCGCGAGGGAAAGGACAACTGGTACAGCCTGCCCTTCGAGGAGCGCAAGAAGCTGATGGGTGGCCATGCCCGCACCGGACGCACCTACTCGGGAAGGATCCTCCAACTCATCACCGGCTCCACCGGCCTCGACGAGCACGAGTGGGGAGTCACGCTGCTCGCCAAGGACACCATCGACATCAAGGCGATCGTTTACGAAATGCGCTTTGACGAGGTCTCCGCCCGCTTCGGTGAGTTCGGCGACTTCTACATCGGCATGCAGCTTCCGCTGGCCGAGCTGTTCAAGCGGGTCTGCCTCTGACCCTATTCGCCGATCCGGCTCGTCTCGCGATCGAGGCGGTCGAGAAAGCGGCTCATTTCCTCGAGGTGACGGCGAAGGCGCCCGGCCGCGCGGGGATTCATCGGAACCGCGCCGCCGCGGCCGGCACGAGCCTGGGGCCGGGATGCCTGACGCGGCAACTGCGCCAGCGTCGGGTCCATGGGATCTTCGTTCAGGATCTGGTCGATCCTCGAGGCCGGGAGAATGAAGCTCCGGGTCCGGTCCGTGCGGGAGATGCTCATCCCGACCACCTCACCGTTGAGATCGACCACGGGTCCGCCGCACTGGTGGGGCTTGAGCTGCATGTCGGTCTGGATGGCGGTGGGAAATCCACGGCCCACGAGACTGATCGGTCCGCCCATCTGCCGCATCGTCCGCAGGCGGCCCTCGGGAACGCCGGGAAACTCGGGGCGTCCGGTCAGCTCGACGGAGACCTTCGATTCGGAACCGTCGCGGATGAAAGTGATCGCCGCCTCATCGCCGGGGGAGAAATCGAGCAGGGCGTTCCGCAACTCGAACGGGCTGGAAACGCCTTTCCCGTCGATCTTCAGCACCACATCCCCGCGTCGAAGTCCTGCCTTGGCCGCTCCGCCGCCCTCGGCGGTATCGAGCACCCGGATCCCCTCGCCCTCGTAGGAGGGATCGAGGGTGATGCCGATGAATGCCTGGTCGGAGTCGCGGAGCGGGCGCTCCTCGACGGCGACCACCCCGATGTTCAACGCCGAACCGTCCGCTCCCGCGGCGATCAGGAATCGACCGAGCTTGGGAGACGGCTGGTCGCTCCACTGGACCGGCGTGAACCTGGCGCCTTCGAGTTGCAGCAGCGCCACGTCGTCATCCTGATAGACCCCGAGCACCGTCGCGGTGGCCGTCCGGCCGTCGCCCCCAACGACCTGCACCGGTGTCCGGGAAAAGGCGATCTCGCTCCACTTGGTGAGCACCTTGTCCCCCTGCCCGACCACGGTTCCCATGGCGACCTGACGGCGGTTTGCCCAGACCCAGACGGTCGAGCCGGAAACCGCCTGCACCGCCGGCTGGATCGCATCGTAAACCTCCTGCGACTGCTGCCGCGTGGCACGGCGCTCTTCCGCGCGCTGCAGCGGAACGTCCTGGGCGACGACCGCCGTGGTCAGCACCCCTGCCAATAATCCGATTACCGCTTTCCTCATCGCTTCAATTCTTCTGCAAGTTGATCCATTCTCATCAGCTCGAGCGAGAACTTCGTCGTCTCGCGTCCGCGCTGCACGCCGATCTCGACCACGTCTCCCGCCGAGTATTTCGCGAGCAGCATGCCAAGGCTGCGACCGCCCCTGACGCGCTCTCCATCGACGCTTCGAATGATGTCACCGGGCCGGATGCCCGCCTTGGCCGCCGGCGATCGCGGCGTGACCTGCTCGACCGGAACCCCGCCGTCGCGAAGTTCGAGGCCCATCATGATGCCGATCACCGGGCGCTCGGGATTGGCCAGCGGGTTGAGCTGGAGTTCTCCCCAACTCTCGCCCGCAAGCATCCGCTTCCAGTCCTCACGGAAGCCGTCGATGCCGGCGTGGTTGTTGTTGTCGAGCGCCTCGCCGATCGAGGAATTGATGCCGACCAGTCTCCCATCGAGATCGAACAAGGGCCCCCCGGAATCGCCGCCGATCAGCGTGCAGTCGGTGGTCAGGAAATTGCCCGGACCTTCGGAGACCACGCGCCCGAACCGCACCGGGGGCGTCCTCGCCGGATCGTAGCCCTCGCTGTGACCGAGGGCCACCACCCAGTCCCCCGCCTTCAGCGCCCCGGATTCTCCGAGCTCGACGAAGGGCCACGGGCCCGGATCGACGATCTGCGCCATCCCGGCATCCTTGGAGTAGTTCGAACCGAGCACCTTCGCCTTGGTCTGCTTGCCGTCGGGAAAGACGATGTCGACCTCCTCGGCGCCGTCGGTCACGTGGGCCGCGGTCAGGATCAGGCCGTCCTTATCAACGATCACGCCGGAGCCCGACGCCCCGCTCGAGGGCGAAAGAATTGCCACTGTGGCGGGCATCGTCCGCTTGACCAACGCCGCCGTGCGGGTTTCGAGTGCCGCCAGATCCTTCAGCGAAGTCACCGGCTCCCGCGCTAGCGCGGAGACCGTCAGCAGCGCGAAAATCGCGATCCCATGGAAAATTTCGGATATCTTCATCGCTTTCTCACACGTCCTAGCGACGCATTCGGGCCGCTTCGTCTTCAATCGGAGTTCATCGTGGCCCCCGGGCCCGCTTCCCCCTAGCCTCTACCACGTCCATGGCGAAACGCAATTCGAAGGCCAATTCCAGGAAGGGGAAACGCAGCACCACGCGGCGCAAGAAGCGGGGGCTGGGCACGATCCTGCTGTTCTGGCCGATGCTGCTCTTCGGCCGCCTGACCGAGCCGCTTCCGGGTGCGGCCCGCTGGATCTCGCGGATCTTCGGCTATCCGGCGATCTTGGCGCTCTACGCCATCCTGCCGCTGGCCGCCATCTACCACGCGCGGGCCCGCGGCTACGACATGGCGAAGGTCGAGGAAATGCCCGAGCGCAGCGTGATCCTCGATCGCCGCGGCCGGGAACTCGGCCGCATCCATGGCGAAAAGCGCGACATCATCGATTTCTCCCAGATCGACCAGGACTTCATCTACGCGATCCTGGCGCGCGAGGACGAGCGCTTCTTCCGCCACCGCGGCGTCGACTGGATCGGCTTCGGCCGCGCGACCCTGCGCAACCTCAAGGACCGCGACATGACCCAGGGCGCCTCGACCCTGACGATGCAGCTCGCCCGCAACAGCTACGACCTCTACGCGCCGTGGCTGTCGTTCTCCGACACACTGCGCGAGCTCGACCGCAAGTTTCTCGAAATCGCCGTCGCCTTCCGCATCGAGCGCAACTACTCCAAGGAGGAGGTGCTCGAGCACTACGTGAACCGCATCTTCTGGGGGCACACGATCCGGGGCATCGAGGAGGCCGCCCGCACCTACTACGAGAAGTCGGCGAGCGACCTGACGCTGTCCGAGGCTGCGCTGCTGGCGGGCATCGTCCGCGGGCCGAATGCCTTCTCGCCCTTCAAGGACCTGTCGGATGCGCTGAGGGAGCGCGACGCGACCCTGGACCGCATGGTGATCGCCGATTTCATCACGCCGAAACAGGCCGCGGCCGCGAAAGCGGAGGAGATCAACGTCCGGCCCGAGTGGCGGCGCGTCTTCCACGACAGCTGGGCGATGGATGCCGTGCGGCGCGAACTCGAACGGATCCTCGAGGACGAAGACATCGAGTTCGGCGGACTGCAGATCACGACGACCATCGATTCGCTTCTCCAGAAACGCGCGGAGGAGGCGCTGAACTCCCACCTCCGGAGTATCGAGCGCCGCCGCGGCTACCCGCACCAGACCCGCGCGGCCTGGCAGGAACTCCCGGAGCCGCGACCGGTTCCCGAATACCTGCAGGGCAGCGTGGTCGTGATCGAGAACCTGACCGGGGCGATCGTCGCCACCGTCGGCGGACGCGACCCCGACGAATCGAAGTTCAACCGCTCGACCCAGGCCAAGCGCCAGGTGGGATCGACCTTCAAGCCCTTCGTGTATCTCGCCGCCTTCGATGCCGGGCTGCGGCCCGACATGCTGGTCAGCGACGACCCGCTGCGGCGCGGTGAAATCCGCCGCGCCGGCAGTTGGTCGCCGGCGAACTCCGACGGCACCTTCAACGGCTACCAGACGGTCTCCTACGGCCTGATCCGCTCGCGCAACACGATGACGGTGAGGGTCGGCAACTACGCCGGACTCGAAAAGGTCACCGAGCTGGCCAAGCAGGTCGGCTTCAAGAACGAGGTCCAGCCCTACCCGACCTCCTTTCTCGGCACCCTCGACGCCTCACCCGAGGAGGTGGCCTCGGCCTACACGATCTTTCCCAATGGCGGCCAGCGCTTTCCACCGCGGATCATCTCGGAAATCCGCGACCGCAGCGGCGAGGTCCAGTACAGCAACCCGCGGCTTTCCTATCAGGCCTGCGGACACGGCGCCGCCTGGACCACCTCGCAGATCCTCAGCGACGTGATCGACAGCGGCACCGGGGCCTCGGTTCGCCGCCTCGGTTTCACCAAGCCGTGCGGCGGCAAGACCGGCACCACCGACAACTACAAGGACGCGTGGTTCACGGGATTCACCTCCAGCCTGTCCTGCGCGGTGTGGGTCGGGTTCGACCAGCCGAAGAAGATCATCGACCGCGGATACGGCTCGGTGCTGGCGCTGCCGGTGTGGACCGAGGTGATGAAGACCGCCGACCGCCTCGACTACAAGGCCGAGGGCCTGCGCTCGAAGCTGTCGTTCTCCGACGTGCGGCTCTGCCGGATTTCGGGAAAGCGCGCCACCGAGGGCTGCGAGATCGCCGGCGAGGCCTACACCGACAGCGTACCCCACGACCTGCTGCCACCGGCCAATGCCCTCTGCCCGGACCACGCCGGAACCCCCTCGGATTCCGGCGGACCGCCGCCCAAAGCCAGGCCGGTCGAGGAGGCGCCCAAGGCCCAACCGGTGAACTCGACGCCGCGCGCCGTGCCGGTCGAGCCACCCGCACCCCGTCCCCCGAGGGCGCAACCCGTGAACCCCTCCCGCCCTCCGCGCGCGGTGCCGATCGACGAGCCCGTGCCGCGGGCGGTCCCGGTCGATTGATCCCTCCTACCCCCCCTTCTTCGTGTCGACCTGGCGTCCCGTCTCACGCTTTCCCCGCTGGCTTTCTTGGCTGCCGGATTGGCTCTACGAGCCCCTGCGCTGGCTGATCCGGGCGCTGATCGTCTTCGCGGTGGTCTTCGCCGCGATCGCCTTCTACTACCTGATGAAGGCGGCGGACTACGACATCGAGAAGGTCGCCGAGCTTCCCTCGCGCACCACCATCGTCGACCGCAACGGCGTCCCCATCGAGGTCGGTTGGGGTGCCTCCCGCCACCTCGCCCGGCGGCAGGACCTTCCCGAATTCCTGGTCAGCTCGCTCGAGGCGCGGGAGGACGCCCGCTTCTTCACTCATCATGGTGTCGATTTCCGCGGACTGGCCCGGGCCACGCTGCGCAACATCAAGGACCGGGATTTCACCCAGGGGGCGTCGACCCTGACGATGCAGCTCGCGCGCAACACCTACGACATGCGCGCCAAGTCGATCCACCGCAAGCTGCTGGAGATCGCCCTCACTCTGCGGATTGAAAGCCGATACACCAAGGACGAGATCCTGACCCACTACCTCAACCGGATCTACTTCGGGGCCGGCTGCCACGGCATCGAGGAGGCGGCCCGGACCTATTTCGGGAAATCCGTGTCCGACCTCCACGAGGGCGAGTGCGCAATGCTCATCGGCATCATCCGCGGCCCCCACATCTTCTCGCCCTCCCGCAATCTGAAGGGTGCCCGCGACCAGCAGGACGAGGTCCTCCAGCGACTGATCGCCATGGGACGCATCGACGAGGCCGAAGGCAAACGGATCCGCGAGCTGCCGATCCGCATCATCCCGGACGAACAGCAGAGTCCCGATCGGTCATACGCGCTGCAGATGGTCCGGGACGAGCTGTCGACGATTCTCGAGGCCAACGACATTCGATCCGATGGGCTCATCGTCCACACCACCCTGGAACGGGGCTGGCAGCTCCGCCTCGAATCCGACCTCTCAAAAGTCCTGCTCGAAGCCGAGAAGAGCCGTTCCTGGGAACACCCGCGCCACGCCGAACATGAACCGGGCTCCGATCCGGCCTACGTCCAATGCGCGGCGGTCACGCTCGATTCCGACAGCGGCGAGGTCCTGGCCTGGATCGGTGGAAGAGACTTCCTCGACTCACGATTCGACCGGGCGACGGGTGCCCGGCGAGACCTGGGAACCGCCGTCGAACCGTGGATCGCCACCGCCGCCGCCGAACGGGACAAGCGGGTCCTCCCCGGACGCCCGCTGCTCACCGGGCGCCAGATCGGCCCGCTGGAAACCGCCCGCATCGCCCGCCGCTGCGGACTCGGCGGTCCCTTCCTCGAAACCGAGGACCTTTTCCGCGGCAGTGCCGCCGCCACCCCGGCCGAGACCGCCACCGCCCTCGCGACCCTTGCGAATGGAGGCAAACGCCCGGTGCCCTACTTCGTGAGCCTCGTCACCGATGCCGATGGCAAGGAACTCTACCGGCGCAAGCCCGACCTGTCGCAGGCCGTGACCCGTCACGCCGCCACCAATGCGCTGGAGCTCTTCCATGACCGCGGCAGCGGCCGCTGTTTCCAGGGATTCACCGGATCGGAGCGCGACGCCTGGCTGCTGCGTGTCGGTCCAAGCGGCTCCACCGCCATCTGGATCGGCTTCGACGACCCCGCCCCCATCGCATCCGGCGCCCGCGTCAAGAAACTGCTCGATGAGCTCGCGTCCAGGCTCGGGAGCTGAACTCAAAAGGAGCGCCGGTTATGAAACCGGCATCCGCCAAGGCGAAACCGCCGATGCGTCACCGCGAGGCTTCATGCTGCCGATCCGCGTCTGGCGTGCGCTTCGAAGCGACGGGCGGTAGTCTGCATTTCTCACGGGTGAGAAATGCAGGCAATGGGAGGTTCGGGTCTCCCCGCGGGTCACCCCGGCTCCATCCGGTCCAGCGGACTCGTCACCCCGCAGCCGTTCGCGCCCTTGGCGACGTGGGTGTAGATCTCCGTCGTCTTCACATCGGCATGCCCCAGCAAATCCTGGATGGTCCGCAGATCACATCCGGACTCCAGCAAATGCGTGGCGAACGCATGGCGCAGCCCGTGCGAAGTGATTCCCCGGTCCAGCTCCGCCGACTCGACCGCACGTTTCAGGGCCCTTCCGTAAACTTTTGGGTGGAGATGGTGCCTCCGGATGATTCCGCTCTCCGGATCCTTCGACTCACCCCTCGCTGGAAACAACCAAAACCACTCCCATTTCTCTCCCGCCCTCGGCCATTTGCGCGCAAGCGCATTCGGCAAGGCCACCCCCTGCCGACCCTCCTTGCGGTCGGCCTCCCATAGCATCCGGGCATGATCGATCTGTGCCAGAAGCGCCTCCCGCAAACTCTCGGGAATCACCGTCACCCGGTCACGGTCATGCTTGCCGCTCTTGATCGTGATGGTGCCACGCTCCAGATCGAGATTCCTCACCCGCAACGACACCAACTCATTCATCCTCAGGCCCGCCCCATACTGAAGTTGGGCCGCCGTCTTGTAGATGCCCTCAAGCTTGCCGATCAGCTCCAGAACCTCCTTCTTGTGGGGAACAATCGGAATTCTCGGTGTCCGCTTCCGCATCCTCACGTTCAACCTGACCTCGTCGCGACCACACACGTCCTTCAAGAAAAACACCAGGGCATTGAGAGCTTGCTTCTGGGTGGAAAACGCAATCTTCGACTCGCTGACCAGGCGCCCCAGCCAGTCCGACATCCGATCCTCATCCATCACTTCCTCCGGCGTGCTCACGCTGGCAGCGAACCGTGCCGCCCATGACCCGTAGGCCCGGCGGGTGGGGATCGCCAATCCCCGGCGGGCACCGGCCGACTCCACGGCATCACGAACCCGCTCGGCCAGCGACCGGTGATCCTCGCCTGTCTTTCGTGCCAGTTCCAACCAGCGGAGATACCACCGCATCGCCGCGGGCCACTGTTCCAACTGCCACGGTTGACGCGCCTTGCCCATCACCACCTCCCTCCAAAACGTTCGAGCCGTCTCAAGATCCGCCGTCCGCCGAAACCGAAGCCGCCAGCTTTCAAACCAGCCCAGAAAATAGCCGAACCCCCGCTTCTCGTGGTCGGACAGATCACGTGACGCCTCAAGATCCTCACGCCAATCCCATTGCCTTTTTGAAGTTCCATCACTCATAGCGTCCCCAAAAAACTCGCATGAACACTGTTCGCACGAACATTTTTAGTGCTTCGCTTTTCCTGATTTCCAAATATCGAAATCATCAACAAAGCCAAAATCACCTCTCCAAAAGCTACGGGGTTTGTGAATGTCAGAACGTATCAAGCTTCCTGATTCACTGCTTCAATTTCACTAATCCATTGACTGTCAACTGATAAGGTCCGAGTCAATGACCGCGATTGACACCCCAAAACCAGTTCTGATATTACCATCGAGTCCGAGAATAAAACTGTTCGCTCTGGAATACTCCTTCTTCGGTGCCGTGGCATTTCAACCATCGATACTCGACCCGATCGTCCTCGGCATCGGATTGGTGTCGACAGGGATCCTTTGGTGGCGACTGACCGGGTGGACGAAGTCGATCGTATCCATAGTTTTGCTTCTTACGGTGCTTCAATCCTTCTTGTTCGCCGGTTACCACAAGTGCTACGAGGGTAGCCCGCCTATGACCATCGGGTGGGTGTTTGGGCTTTCGGCGGCCTCGCTGCCTTGGCTCATCCATCAATGGAAGTTTGCAATCCCGTTAGTCTATTTCGTCCTGATTGCTACTGGCGCCCAGACCGCCAGGTCCTTGGCGCGTAGCTATCACGGCTCTGAGGTGACGGGGAATCCCGCGTTTAGTTCCGGCGAGTTCTGGCATTCACCGATTACAGGACTGCATCCACGAGACGCAGAGAAGACAGCTGCCCATCGCAATCGCTTCGATTTCAGATCCAATCTTGAACCAGATGAGGGCCCAGAAGGTGGGGAGAAACAATGAAGCGAACAAGGCACTGGAGGGCGACCCCTATCAGCGGCTTTGTTGCGTTCTTGCCGTCAGCATCGGGAGCTGATTGGATGCTCGTGGCTCTCTTGGTGCGGTTACCGGGATCGCCTCAGTTTTGACGTTCTGCTGAGAGATCATGCGTTGGATTCGGCGTCATCTGTGGCTGATTCTCATCTACGGGGTGTTCATCGTCTGCGGGATGCGATGGCTGG
>JAKZES010000059.1 GCA_022548915.1 Verrucomicrobiaceae bacterium E54 | reverse complement strand
GCGTAGGACGGGTTTGAAGACCGGTTGCTGGTGCGATATCCGTCGGTGCCGATGATGTTGTCACCGTCGATGTCCAGCGTCTTGGCGGGCGTGGTATTGCGCCAGCCAATCGTCTGATCGTCGTTCTTCGTCTCGATATTGTCCTGGCTGCCGACGAAGTTGATCGATGCCGCCTGCGCGAAACCCGTGGTGGCTAGGACCGCAGCCGCAAGGGCAAGCCTGCGATCAAATCTCTTTGGAGTCAGGGGATGTGGGGAATTCATTATTGATGCAGGCCCTTTCGGGCGTGTCTGCACGCAAATCAGACTCGGGGACGAAACGTTACAGGGTTTCGCGTGTTTTAGGGAAGAATGGGGCTTTCCCGTCACGGGGATCCGAAATCAGCGCCCGGTCCCACCAAAAGAGGTCACCTGGACGTGGTCGATATCGAGATGCCCGGCGGAATCGTTCGCGGTGCCAAGCGCCGATATTTCGAGAACGAGCGACGACTCCGCAGGCAAGTGGCCTGGAAATTCACGGGAATCCCAGGAAAAGCCCACCGGCGTCACGCTATTGGGCGATCCGGGTGGCGTCCGGCCCGTGATTTCGTTGAGCACCACGGAATCGCAGAGCAGCCGGATACGATAGCCGGCGAAAGGAGAGGTAACCGCGGCGTCCCGGCTTCGGCAGCCGATCCCGACGCTGACGGTGTAGGTTCGGCCCTCTTCGACCGGACCGAGCGAGCGACGGATGATGCCGGGCAGGCCATTGGTGGCCAAGGTCGCGAGGGTGGGACCTTTCATCGCATCCAGGAGACCACGGGCCTCGGAGTCATCGACGAGATCGGGATGCCGGTAGCGCTGGCCGTTGCCGCTCGGATTGAAGCGGCTCACGGGTCCGCTGCACTCCCAAACCGGGATGCCTCCCATCTGCGTGGCTCCTTCCCCGAGACCGAGGGGCGGGAGGAAGGTCAGGACCCGGCCGCGGAGCGAGGTGCGCGCTGAGCCGACGACGAGTTCGGTTTCGGAACGGTCGGTGAGATTTCGAACGATAATGCGCCCCGTACCAAAGCGGACCGGCTCGTTGAAGACCAGGGTTGGAATGCCATCGAACGCGGCGTCAGAGGTACCCGGCGCGGGATCAAAGCTTGAGGTCAACGGCGAACTCGTATCCGGCTGCCCGCTCTGGTCGCCATCTCCCGGGAGGCCTCCCGGAGGGGGCGTTTGATCGACACCGGGCGTTGCGAAGATCCGCAGATCATCAAAGGAACTGAATCCATCCTTGGAGGAGAGCGCGATGCCGAGAGTTTGGCCGGTCGCTTCCTCGGCAGTCGCCGTAAAACTCAGCGTCTGGCTTCGAAGCCAGGCGTTCTTGGCCGGGTCGAGCCGGATCTCGGCGAGAGGCGCTTCATGCCCCGCATCGCTGCCGTAGAATTGGACGACCGCCTGACTTGGGAACCTGGCGGGGCAGTTGCCGACATCCAGAATCAGTTGGTAGGTGGTGCCGGCCCGTATGGGTTCGCCGAGATCCTGCACAACCGTGCTATCCGCGGGAACAAGGAGGCGCCGGGACCCTTCGGTGGCCTTGGGGAGTTCCGTGTAGGTGTTGAAAAGGACGCTCACTCCCGACACCTCCCGCCAGTGAAGAGGAGCCTTGTTGCCGGGATCATCGGTCTCGAAACTGGGATTGCGGATCCGCAGCTCTTTCGAGGTGGAAAAGCGCCAGGGATCGTCCTTGGAGATGCCGGCGAAGCGGTTGCCGGCCTGGTCGATGATAGCGGTCCGATCCATGTGGATGGCGTATTCGGTTTCCGCGCGAAGACCGGACTCGAAGTCCTCCACGAGGATCTGATGGACTTGGTCCGGGAGCTGCCGCCGGAAGTGCTGAGATGGTTCTTTCAGATCCTCCAAAACCTTGGTGCCACCGAGGGCGATGGCTCGTGGAGCGGCAATCACTTCTCCCGGTGCATCCTCCCCCGAGCCGTCGATCCGGACGCTTCCCTCGGTCACATGCAGAAGAACCTTGCCGGAGTCCGCCGGCAGATGAATCCCGAACGCGGTGCCGAGATCGACGATGCGCTGGTGCGGAGTGCTGACGGTGAAACCGTGACCGTCGGCGTCGGGCACTTCGAAGAAGGCCTTGCCGTGGTCGAGGTGGACGAGGCGTTCGTCGATGAGCCTCAGGGAGGCGGGGGCTTCGAGGATGGCGCGCACCTTGTGGGGCAGCGCAATTTCGGCCACGCCGTGGTCGAGCTGGATGGACGATCCCGGGACGAGGGCGTTGCCGCCCGGTGAGTCTTCCCCGTGGGTCAGGGAGAAGGCCGAGCCGGGTGCCGTTCGGAAGGAGGCCAGGGCGGGCGCGGTCTGCGGCGCCATGATCATCCACAGCGCGATGCCGCAGAGCATCACGAGCGCGGCGGCGGCCAGCAGGGAGATCTGGGCCCCCCGTCGCCGCTGCATGGCCATGACCCGGTCGATCGGCACGACCGGGGTTTGCTTGATCGAGGCACGCAGCTCGCCGGCGCGTTCCAGCCCGCAGTGCAGGCCGGTGTAGAGCCGGTAGTCGGCGAGTGCTTGCGGATTGGCGAGCAACTCGGCTTCGAGTTCGGCGAACTGCTCGGCGGAGATCTCGCCGTCGAGAAGCAGCTGGATCCGGGAATGGAGTTTGTCGCGGGTCATGCGGATTCTCCGGCGAGGGTGGCTTCGACGCAGCTTTTCAGCGCGTCGCGGATGCGGTGGAGGGCGATGCGGAGGCTGCCGGGGCTACGGCCCGTTTCCTCGGCTTGTTTCTCCAGCGAGTGACCCGGGGTGTAGCGGGCACGGATGAGGGTGCGTTGGTGGTCGGTGAGTTTCTCGACGCAACCTTCGAGCGCGCGCAGAAGTCGATCGTGGTTGTCTCCGGCGTGGGTGTCCTCGGCGATCGTGTCGATCAGCTTCTCGGAAAACACCAGGCGCCCGTCGCGTTTCGCCCGGTCGAGCTGGTGCATCACCTGAATGCGCGCGATCTTGAAAGCCCAGGCGGTGAAGTTCGTGTCCGCCTTGAAACGGCCCCGTTTCTGCCAGAGCACGGCATTGGTATTTTGAAGGACGTCGTGGACATGGGAATTGCCGGGCAGCAACGAGTAGATGAAGGCCCGGAGCTTGTCCTGGTGGGCGATCAGCTGCTCGACGTAGCTTTGAAGCTCGGAGGAGTTGTCTTTGCGGGAACGCACTTGGTTTCCCGCGTATCAATCGGGAGCGTTGAATGTTACGGAAATCCGCGATTGGGGCCGGGCGGCAAAAAAGCCGGCCCCCCGTGGGAGGGCCGGCTGGGGAAGGGACTGGAGCGGCCTTACGGCTGGACGTCGATCGACGCGTATTCGCCGTCCTTGCGGCGCCAGATGATGCTGAGGCAGTCGCGGCGGGCGCTCTTGTAGAGGATGAAGGGCTTGTCGGAGAGCTCGAGCTCCATGACGGCGTCCTCCTTGTACATCGTCCGCAGCGAGTAGCGTTCCTTGTGGAGGAGGAAGGGCTCGGGGTCGTTTTCGGATTCCTCGGGGTGGTCGAGGACGGACTCGTCGAAATGGCTCTCGTCGATGTAGCGGATCGATTCGTTGCGATGCGGCCGCCGCTTCTTCATCAGGCGGGTCTTCTGCTTGCGCATACGGCGGGCGATCTTGTCGATGGTCTCATCGATCGCGGCGTACATGTCCTGCCCTTCGGTGTGGGCCTCGATGACGATGTGGTTCGTACAGAATAGGAGAATCTCGGCGATGTGCCGGTTCTTCTGGACGTCCAAAATCGCCTTGGCCTCGATGATGCGCGGGTAGTCGAGGTTGAGACCCTCGATCTTCTTGTTGGCGTAGTCGCGCAGCGAGTCGGTCACGGATTCGTGACGGACCGTCACCGTGATGGGCAGGTTCACGTTTTCAGTTTGCATCGTGTGTTGCTAGTTTCGGTTTGGTGTTGCGGACAGCCGGTTCTATCCGGCTCGTCCATTACCGAATCTGGGCCAAAAACCATCAGGATGCCATGAAGATCTGGGGAAATCTGTGGCATCGCTGAGATTC
Source organism: Verrucomicrobiaceae bacterium E54 (assembly GCA_022548915.1). Lineage (GTDB taxonomy): Bacteria > Verrucomicrobiota > Verrucomicrobiia > Verrucomicrobiales > Akkermansiaceae > Haloferula. Next base: position 29,804 of record JAKZES010000059.1, on the reverse strand, counting down.
CCTCAGCGCAGTCGTTTTCGGAGGTCTTCGACGGTGGAGGCGACCTCCAAACCCAGAATTCCGGGTGGTTCGTAGCCCCAGGCGACACCGAGAAAAGGGACTTTGGCGGCCTCTGCGGTCTGGCGGTCGATGGTGGAGTCGCCCACCAGCAGGGTGTCGTGCGGCTGGATTCCCCAGAAATCGAAGATCGGCTGGAATGCGGCGGGATCGGGCTTGCGGGGCGAGCCGTCGAGCTGGCCCCTTACCAAGCCGAAAGGCTCGTCGGGAAAGAGGTGGTCGACGATTTCGCGGGTGAAGGCGTCGGGTTTGTTGGAAAGGACGGCGAGTCGCCGGCCTTGGGCGGCGAGCGAATCGATCAGCCGGGCGATGCCCGGGAAGAGCGAGGTGCCCGAGGTCCAGCTTTCGGCGTAGTGGTGCTTGAAACCGGTTTCGACCTGGCGGGCGAGCTCGTCGCTCGCCCCGGTGGGAATGGCACGGCGGCACAGCATGAAGGCCCCGGAGCCGACGAATTCCCGCACTTTGCCCTCGGGATGCTGCGGCAGTTCCTGCTCGGCGAGCGCCGCATTCAGCGCGGTGGCGATGCCGGGGAGCGAGTCGACGAGGGTGCCGTCGAGGTCGAAGACGATGGCCGGAGGCACCTTGTCTCAGTAGGTGATCAGGCTGACCAACTCGGCGTCGGTGAACTCCGACGGGTAATCGGCGGCGATGAGGAGGGCCTCGGTGCGGACCATGTCGTCGAGCACGTCCAGCGTTTCCGTCGCCGGAGGAGTGGTGCCAACGAGGGCGGGGGCTTCCTGGGCGTCCTGCTGCTGACTGATCACGAAGATGGCAACGGCGGCCGTTGCGGCGGTGGCGAGCCCTCCGAGCGAAAGCGGCACCCAGACCCGGCGCCACCATGGCTGCTGGCTCCCGGCGAGCCGTGCGGCTCGGACGGTGTCATCGACAAAGCGCGGTCCCGCCTGATGACGGGGCGACTGGCGCAGCAGGTCCCAGAGGGGATCCTTGGGGTCGATTTCGGGTTCGCGGTTCATGTCGAAGGGATCTTCTGCCCGAATGAACCCCCGGGCCAGTGGGAAGTTGCGGGAAATCGGGCTAAACTCCGCGGCGGTCGCCCCAGAGGCGGACGTGGAGGCGGTCGCCGAATCGCCAGCCGCGGCTGAGGCAGGCGTCGACGAGGGCGGGGCCGTGGCGGTCGAGAGCTTGGGCGGTGCGGCCTTCGGGCATGATGAGGATGTGTTCGGCGGGCAGGGAAAAGCGTTCGGCGAGGATGTCGATCTCGTCGAGGTCCTCCGGCCGGGCAGCGACGAACTTGAACCAGGCCTTGGGGCTCGAGGCGAAATGGGCGAGGGCCTCGGGGACGAGCCGGAGTTTTTCCGGCATGCCGGCGTGGGCGAGCTTGGGTGAGACGTTGAACTGGTCGATGGCGTCCTCGAAATCCGGATCAGGGATCAGGGTGCCGTTGGTTTCGACTTCGAAAAGGTAGGCCGGATCGCGTTGCCGAAGGTGGCGGATCACCTCGAGCCAGTCGCCCTGCTGAAGCAGCGGTTCGCCGCCGGTGAGCACGACGCGGGGGCACGGGTGGCGGGCGATCTCCTTGGCGACTTCGGCGGGCGGAAGCTCGATGATGACCTCGGCCTTGTCGTGCTTCGCCCCGCCGGGTTGCGCGTCCTTGTCGTGTTCCCAGGGAGTCCCGGCGAAGTTCCACGTGTACTCGGTGTCGCACCAGCGGCAGTGCAGGTTGCAGAGCGAGGCGCGGACAAAGACGGCCGGGCTGCCGGCGCTGATGCCTTCGCCCTGGATCGTGTGGAAGATCTCGGGGCCGTCGTTGAGTCTGGCGAGTTTCACGCGGGAAAAGGGGCATTGCCAAAACGCCAGGTTCCCGGGTTTGGAACTTGGGACTTGGCACTTGGAACTTCGAGCGGAAGCTCGTCGCATGAGCATCATCACCGGACGAGGCGACGACGGGAAGACGGATCTGTTGTTCGGCAGGCGGACCGACAAGACCGGACGGCGGGTCGAGGCGCTGGGCGCGGTTGACGAATTGAACTCGGCGCTGGGTCTGGCCCGTGCCTCGGGATTGGAGGAGGGACTGGAGGAGCTGGTGGACGAAGTGCAGGAGAAGTTGGTCGGCCTGATGGGTCAGCTGGCGTGCCTGCCGGAGGATGCGGCGACCTATGACGAGAAAGGCTACGCCAAGGTGGTGGAAGCGGATGTGGGCTGGCTGGAGCAGCAGGCGGGGATCTACGAGGACCGGGGGGTGCGATTCAAGGGCTGGGCCCGGCCGGGTGCCGAGCATTCGGTGGCGCGTGCCGGACTCGACCTGGCGCGGTCGGTGGCCCGCCGGGCCGAGCGGCGGGTCTGGGAGCTCCACGAGCAGGAGGGACCGCTGCCCCAACCGGTCCTTCTCTTCTTCAATCGGCTGTCGGACCTTTTGTGGATCCTTGCGAGGGTAGATGCTGAAAAGCTGAAACACTGAAACACCGAAACACCGAAACACCGGCTACCGCAGCCTGACCCAGGTGGCTCCCCAGCCGCCGGATCCTTCGCCGGCGGGGTATTGGAACGATTCGACCTCGGGCAGCTTGCGGAGCAGGGCATGAACGCCCTCGCGCAGGGTGCCGGTGCCCTTGCCGTGGATCACGCGGACGTGGTGGATGCCCTCGTGGAGGCATTCCTCGAAATAGGCGGGCAGCAACTCGCCGATCTCCGAGGGACGAAAGGTGTGGAGATCGAGTTCGGGGGTGATCGGGATGCGGTGGGCGTCGTCTTCGATGGGGGGAGGGTCGCGACCGTGGGGTTGTGAATCAAGGCTGAGGATGACGGGACGTGGATGGATCGGGCGCAAAGCGGCGATCGGCCGGTATTTTTGAGAGCTTCTTTGCGAATCCTGCTGGTCTCATCCTTCCTGTTTTGAAGTTGATACCGCGGCTGGAAGCCACGGTCACGGCCAGCGGCTGGAAGCCGCAGCTCCATGTTCTCCATGATTTTTTCCCTTTTCAAAGGGGCGGGGTGGGCATAGGGATCCGCCCTCCGGTAATGGTGGCCGTAGCTCAGTTGGTAGAGCCCCGGATTGTGATTCCGGTTGTCGCGGGTTCGAGTCCCGTCGGTCACCCCACCTTTTTCCCCGGGAACTGAGTCCGGGGGAAGGAGGAGGCCGGACCGATACCGACATGGAGAGCCTCGAAAGCCGGCTGGATTACAAGTTCAGGAACTCGCTTCTGCTCGCGGAGGCGATGACCCATCCGAGTCTCGCCTACGAGTCCCAGCGGCCTCATTTCGACAACCAGCGGCTGGAGTTTCTCGGCGACGCGGTGCTGCAGTTGATCCTGACCGAGGACCTGTTCCGGATGTTCCCGGATTTTCCCGAGGGCAAGCTGACCAAGCTCCGGTCGAGGCTGGTCTCGCGGCGGGCGCTGGCGCGCTTCGCCCAGACCATCGACCTCGGCGACTACGTGCTGCTCGGCAAAGGCGAGGAGGCCACCGGCGGAAGGCGGCGGGTTTCGACCCTGGCCGATGCCTTCGAGGCGCTGATGGGTGCGGTGTATCTCGACGCGGGATACGAGCCGTGCCGGGAACTGGTGCTGCGGCTTTTCCAGAAGGAGATCGAAGCCTTGGCGGGAAGCCCGGAGGAGAAGAACCCGAAGGGCGAACTCCAGGAAGCGCTGCAGGCGATCGAGCCGGAGCCACCGGAGTATCACATCGTTTCCGAGGCCGGGCCGGACCATCGCAAGGTCTTCACCGCACGGGTCGAGTGGCGGGGGATGGACCTGGCCACGGGCAAGGGCAAGAGCAAGAAGGAGGCCGAGGCGCGGGCGGCGGCCGAGGCCCTGCGCGTGAGGGTCTGGGAGAAGGCGGAGTGAGGCTGGACCGCCGATCTCCGAATCGGCATTGCCGAAGGAGCCGATTCGGAGATCGGCGGTCCGCTTGACGGGCCGAGGGTCACGCCCGCATCTTCGAGTAGCCCCTCAGGTAGCCGACGCACTGGGCGATCTCGACCGGATTGGTGTCCCAGTTGTGCTCGTATTCGATCACGACGTTGCCGGTGAAGCCGTGTTTCCGGACTTCGTCGAGGATGGCCACAAGATCGATCACGCCGGTGCCGAAGGGGCGGTCGTGGGTCCATTCCTCGATGCCGGCCCGGTCCTTCATGTGGAAGGCGTGGATGCGGGGTGCGATTTTTTGAACCGCTTGCAGCGGGTCGAGGGCCGAACTGGCCCAGTGGCCGAGGTCCGCGCAGTAGCCGATCCGTTCGTCCCGATCCTCGATGGCGCTCCGGATGGTCGCGGGGTTCCACAGCTTGGTCGGCTTCGGGTGGTTGTGGAATCCGATCCGCAGGTCGTACTCGATGGCGAGTTGCTCCAGTGTGTCGAGGGCGTCGATCGATTCGGTGTTGATCCCCGAGACACCGAGAGCCCGGGCGAACTCGAAGATCTCACGCGCCCGCGCCTCGTTCTTCGGCACGTCGACGACGCCGAAACTCAGGGGCCGGATGCCGTGTTCGGCGCAGTGTTCCAGAATGGCGGGCACCTGTTCACCGGCCTTCGCGGGGTCGAGCCTGGCGTCGCCGAGCGGTCCGCCGATCTGCTGACCGGGGAAGATCTCCACTGCTCCGGCCCCGGTGGCGGCGGTGAGCTCGATGGCCTCGAAAAGAGTGAAGCTCTTGAAGGACCAGCACTGCACGGCGATGGCGAATCCGGCGGGGGTGACGGCTTCTCCGGGAACCGGCTTCCCGTGGGAACGCAGGGCGGCCAGGATCGATGCGGCCGGGATCCAGCGGAGGAGCTTGCGACTTTTCATGGCTGAACGGAGCGACTTGCCACCGGGTGGCGCCTTTCATTCGTCTCGCCGCGGTTGACTCCGGATTCCGGCAACTCGCGGATTCACCGGTGATCGTGACCTTCGAAGTGCTCGCGCAGCAGGTCGCGGCCGAAGTCGCCGTTGAAATCGCGCCAAACCGCGTGGATGTGGTTCGCGTCGTTCTGGGTGTTGGCGCACTCCATCAGGAAGGTGGGACTCTGGATGCGGTAGTAGAAGGCCTCGCCGCGTTCGAGCGATCCGGCCCAACCGAAGTGGACGGCCTCGATCCCGGCCTCGCGGATTTTCTTCATGTCGGCCTCGGCGACATCGGCACGGTAGCGTCCGGTGTATTCGCTGATGAGTTCCATCAGCGCGCCGCGCTGCGCCTCGCTCATGTCCCCGGCGGCGATGCCGACCGCTTCGAGTGGCTTCACCGTGGGTTCCTCGCGGGTCAGGATCTCGTCGATCGCCTTGTCGCTGAAAAGCACCTCCTTTTTTCCCGACTCGAGCAAGGCGGCGGCGAGCGCGCGTCCGAGATCCTCCTCCGCCGCGAGCGGTCGCAGGCCCTTGTGTTCGCCCTCACGAATCTCCGCGGGGTTCGAGCCGAGAAAGGAGGGCGTTACGGACACATCCTCGCCGAGGACGGTGACGTTGATCGAGACATGGTGGCCTTCGAAGCGCATGCCCCATCCTTTCGGGGCACCGGGAGTGCCGAAGATCGCGACGAAGTATCTCTCGGGGTCGCGGAATTCGGGGCGCTTCTCCATGGCGCCGAGCAGGGCTTCCGCCGTGATGACCTGGGCCGCCTTCATCGCGCCCTTTTCCGAGAGAATGGTGTTCACCAGTGCGACGGCGGCGTTCTTCTGGCCCTCGGTCATCGCCTTGAGCGGGAGCCCCTTGCGGTCCCTCGGGGTGTAGTGCCAGTTGGTGCGCTCGGCATCGTCGAAGGCAAAAGTCGCGCGCGCGGCACTGGCTTCGTCGAGACTCTCGAGGAAGGCATCGGCCGCGGCGGCCAGTTCAGTGTGGGCTGGCTTTTCCTCGGCGATGAGAAGCGGCGCGAGCAGGGCCATGGCGAGGGCGGGGAGTTTCATCTTGGTTGGGGTGATGAAAACCATGGTCTGACGAAGCATGCCGGAAGACTGGCATCCGGAGTCCGGGGATTCCAGAGGCGATTTGTGCTTGATCTGGCGGGGCTGCGGAGACTCGATCCCCACAGGATGATCTCGCTTTCCAAACGATGCCTGTTCAGTGGTTTGCTGATTCTCGGAAGTGCCGGGCTTGCCGCCTGCTCCGCGGGCCGTGCCACGGCCGAATGGCTGAAGGAAGATCCGGGTGCCGGCCGGGCGACATCCGGTTCGCAGGAAAGCGCCTACGACATCATCTCGAGGTTGGGCTCGGAAGAGCCGCGACCGGCCAAGCCGGAGCCTGAACCCGAGCCGGAACCGGTGGTTGTCGAGGCACCCAAGCCCGAGCCGAAGCCCGAACCGGCGCCTGCCCCGAAACCGCCGCCCAATGACGAGGTCGACCCTTCCACGCTCGATCTGAGCGGGGACTTCCCCACCGCCCGCAAGGCGGATCGTGATGGCTACGTGCTCAGCCCCTACAATGATCGCAAGATCAAGGTGGAAGGCATTCCGAGCGGCAGTCTGGTGGCGGACCCGAGGTTCCCGCTGGGCGACCGAAAGTATTTCATCGTGCCCTGATCCTGCGAAAGAAGCGTGGGACGCTGTCCCGCCGAGTGATCTGAGGACCAGCGTTGGACCCGGTCGGCAGAGGTCGAAGCGGAGCTTCGACCATCGGCTCGCAAAGCAAAGCTTTGCGCCACGGGATCAGGCGAGCACGTCCTTGACGACCTTGGCCGGCTCGACGCCGGTCAGGCGCTGGTCGAGGCCCTGGTGCTTGTAGGTCAGACGGGTGTGGTCGAGGCCGAGCTGGTGCAGGAGCGTTGCGTGCAGGTCGCGGATGTGCACCGGATTCTGCGTGATGTTGTAGCTCATGTCGTCGGTCTCGCCGTAAACCTGCCCGCCCTTCACGCCGCCGCCGGCCATCCAGATCGAGAAGCAGCGCGGGTGGTGGTCGCGACCGTAGTTGGTCTCGGTGAGCTGACCCTGCGAGTAAACGGTGCGTCCGAACTCGCCGCCCCAGATGACCAGGGTGTCTTCCAGCATGCCGCGCTGCTTGAGATCCTGGATGAGGCCGTAGCACCCCTGGTCGACGTCCTTGCACTGCGAGGTGAGGTCGCGCGGCAGGTTGCCGTGCTGGTCCCACCCGCGATGAAAGATCTGCACGAAGCGGGTGCCGCGCTCGAGCAGGCGGCGGGCCATCATGGCCGAATTGGCGAAGGTGCCGCGGACCTTGCTGTCCTCACCGTAGAGTTCGTGGACATGCTCCGGCTCGCCCGACATGTCGGCCAGTTCCGGCACGCTGGCCTGCATCCGGAAGGCCATTTCATACTGCTGGATGCGGGTCTGGATCGATGGGTCGCCGACAACCTCGTAGGACTTCTGGTTCATCGCATTGAGCCCGTCCAGCATCGAGCGCCGGAGGTCCCGCGAGATGCCCGGGCTGTCCTTGAGGTAAAGCACCGGGTCACCCTTCGAGCGGAAGGCGACGCCGGCGTGCTTGCCGGGGAGGAATCCGGCACCCCAAAGCCGGGCCGAGATCGCCTGCACGTTGGCGTAGGGCGAACTGTGGGTGGCGTGAAGCACGACGAAGGTCGGAAGGTCCTCGTTCATGCTGCCGAGTCCGTAGGACAACCAGGATCCCATCGACGCCTTTCCGGCCTGCATGGAGCCGGTGTAGACGAGCTGGTTGGCCGGCTCGTGGTTGATCGCCTCGGTGTGCATCGATTTGATGATGCAGATGTCGTCGGCCATCTTCGCCGTGTAGGGCAGCAGCTCGGAAATCCAGGCACCGGACTGGCCGTGCTGCGCGAACTTGAAGATCGACGGCGCCAGCGGGAAGGCGGCCTGGCCCGAGGTCATTCCGGTGAGGCGCTGGCCCTGCTCGGCGAGATATTTCTTGAGGTCTTCCTTGAAGCGTTTCTGCAGCTCCGGCTTGTAGTCGAAAAGGTCGATCTGCGACGGTGCCCCGATCAGCGAGATGTAGATCGCCCGCTTCGCCTTCGGCGCGAAGTGCTGCAAATGGGCGAGATCCGGCGCGGGCGTCTCGGCCGCGTGGCCGATGCCCGTGCGCGCCATGAGGGACGAAAGCGCGGCGACACCGAGGCCGGTTCCGTTCTTGCGGAAAAACTGACGGCGGTTGATCGCCGAGTTGTAATCGAAAACTGAATTCATCGTGACGCGGAGTTAGGGATTACTTCGTGAGAGTCTCGTCGAGGTTGAGGATCTGGCTGGCGACAATCGTCCACGCGGCCAGTTCCGGAGCGGGAGTGCCGGGCTCGGGTTTCGATTCGCCGACGCCGAGCAACTGTTCCGCGGCATCCGGCTTCTCCAAATACTCGGCAAAGGCCGCCTCGAGGGTCTGGCGGGCCATGCGCCGTTCGTCGTCGTCCAGTAGACGCGAGATCAGCCGCTGACTGATGAAGTCGAGGCGGTCATCGAAGTCTCCATGGGCGAGGGCCCGCTGGGCGAGGTTGCGGGCGGCTTCGACGAACTGGGGATCGTTCAGGGTGACGAATGCCTGCAGCGGCGTGTTGGTCATCTCGCGGGCCACGCAGGTCACCTCGCGGGTCGGGGCATTCAGGATCTCCATCGCCGGATGCGGCGCGGTGCGTTTCCAGAAGGTGTAGATCGAGCGCCGGTAGAGTGACTCGCCGCTGTCCTGCTGGTAGTTGCGGGTGTTCGACTGGGGCATGGCGACGGCACTCCAGATGCCTTCCGGTTGGTAGGGCTTCACCGGTGGGCCGCCGACCTTCGGTGACAGCAGGTCGGAGGCCGCCAGGGCGAGGTCGCGGAGCTGCTCGGCATCGAGGCGGTAGCGGGGACCCCGCGAGAGCCACTCGTTCGACGGGTCGGCCTCGAGTTTTTCGGAGCTGACGACCGCGGACTGACGGTAGGTATCCGACATGGCGATCTGCTTGATCATGTGGCGGTAGTCCCAGCCGGAATCCATGAACTCGTAGGCAAGCCAGTCGAGCAGCTTCGGATGAGTCGGGCGTGCGCCCATGATGCCGAAGTCGCCGACCGTTTCGACGATGCCCCTGCCGAAAAGCTGGGCCCACAGGCGGTTCATCGTGACGCGGGCGGTCAGCGGGTTGTCCCTCGATACCAGCCACTTGGCAAGGCCCAGACGATTCTTCGGCAGGTCCCCGGCCATCGGCGGCAGGGATGCCGGCGTGTCGGCGGCCACCTTCTCCCCCTTGTCGGAGTAAACCCCGCGGTTGAGGATGTGAGCGAACGGTTCGGAACCCTTTTTCTCCTCCATGACGAGGGAGATCGAGCCGCGGTGCCTGATGTCCGCGAGTTCCTTGTCGAGCGGCGCTTTCTTGGCACGGAGGTCGATCGAGGGTTGGTCGACGTAGTTGAGGAAATACTCGAAGACCTTGTTCGACTGATCGTCGTTCCACTGGTCCCGCGGCGTGCCGATGATGCCCGCGATCTGGCCGAGGCCGGAGAGCCGCTTGATTTCATCCGGCGTCAGCAGGCGTCGATAAAGCCGGAAGTCCTGCAGCGCGACCTTGCCGCCGGTGAGCTTCGAGTCGCCGCCGGAGCGGGAGCCCAGGATCAGCGGGGCATCGCTGACGATGTTGCCGCCCACCGTGTTGGGATCGGAGCCCATGCGGGCCCGGTCGCCGTTCACGTAAAGAGCGAGGGCCTGGTGGCCGGCCTGGCGTCCGTCGAAGGTGACCATGACGTGCTGCCAGCTCTTGGTGCCGATGCCGCGGCCACGCCGCATCTTGTTCGCGGCGTGCGGCCACTCGTCGATGATGTGGACGGCGGGCTTGTCGCCCTCGAGGAACAGATCCCAGCCCCGGAAGTCCGGCCCCGGGCCCATCCGTGAAATGACGGCGCCGTTCGGATTTCCCTCGAGGTAGATATACCCGCCGAAGGTCACCTGGTCACCGCGGGCGAAGGAGGCATGGTCACCCAACTCGATGGGTTGCCGGGAAACCACGGGCGCCTTTCCCAGCGGGCCGTCGATGCGCTCGACCTCTACGGGCCACTCGTAGGTTTTACCCTCCGAGTATCCCTTGATCGGGCCTTCCGCGTCATTGAGCGGAAGGTATAAGGCGAGGGTGGAATCGATGTCCCTCGGGTCCTCCATCGCGGGCGAGGTGACCCATTCCTCGAACAACGGTTTGGCAGCCTTGCTGCGGCTGGCCAGGGCGGTGTCGAGTTTCGAGATCTCGTCGTTGAGCTCGGCGTAGCGTGCGCGATCCTCGGGCAGCGGCACGAAGATGTTGGGCGGATGGTTCGCGTCGTTGCGGTCCATCGCTCCCATCGTCGTGTTCCGGAAAAACGCGTTGAAGGCGTAGGTGTCCTTCATCGAGATCGGATCGAACTTGTGGTCGTGGCAGGAGGCGCAGCCGACCGTGAGGCCGAGCCAGACCGCCGAGGTGGTGTCGGTCCGGTCCTGGGCGTAGATCGCCTCGTACTCCTCGGCGATGGCCCCGCCTTCACCGGTGGTCGGGAGGCAGCGGTGGAAACCGGTCGCCACGATCTGGTCGAGCGTGGCATCCGGCAGCATGTCGCCGGCGATCTGCTCGATCGTGAACTGGTCCCACGGCATGTTCTGCTTGAAGGCGCGGATCACCCAGTCGCGGTAGGGCCAGATCGCGCGGTAGTTGTCGATGTGGATGCCGTGCGTGTCGGCATAGCGCGCGTTGTCGAGCCAGTGGCGGGCGAGGTGTTCGGCCGCGGCGGTGGTGTCGAGCAGGCGGTCGATTTCGGCCGAAAGCGCCTCGTCGCCCTTTTCCTGATAGTTCTTGAGGAAACGGGCGGTCGTTTCGGGTGCCGGCGGCAGTCCGGTAAGGTCAAAGTGAAGGCGGCGGTGGAAGCGGGCCGGAGCCTGTTCGGGATTCGGTGCGAGGCCGGCCTCCTGCATGCGCGATCCGATGAACTTGTCGATCGGGGAGCGGCCCCACTCGCCGTCGGGGACCTCGGGGTTTTCCACGGCGAGGAAGGACCAGTGGTCCTGGTACTCGGCGCCATCAGCGATCCAGCGCTCGAGCAGGGCGATCTGACGCGCGTCGAGTTCCTTGTGGGACTCGGGCGGCGGCATGATCGTTTCCGGGTCGTCGCTGTGAAGGAGCTTCACCAGCAGCGAGGCTTCCGGGTCGCCGGGGATGATCACCGGCTTGCCGCCTTCGCGCGGCTTCAGCGCGTCCTCGGCGAGGTCGAGACGCAGCGGCTCGCTCTCGGGCATCCGCGTTCCGGCATCAGGACCGTGGCAGTGGTAGCAGTATTCCGAGAGGATGGGCTGAATGTGCTCATTGAAGGTGATCTCCTTCGGCAGGTCGGGGGCTGTGGAGGGTGCCCCCGCTGTCGCTTCGTCCGTTGCCGGTCCCTCAAAGGTGGCGATCGGCTTTTCCCGGCACTGCATGAGATTCAGGGCGATCACACCCAATGCGGTGAGGGTGAGGAATGACTTCAATAACTTCATTATGGGGATCGGTGGACTATGCACTGGAAATGGATCGGGTAAATACCCGGGTGCCCCGATTTCTCTTTCAGTTCCGGCCTCCGTGCTGGTGGGCTGTGGGCATGCCGACCGCTGACCCCGAACATGCCTGGGAGCAGGACGCGTGCCCGCATCTGCCGGCGGCGGTGGTGGGCATGAGTTTTCGGGATGTGCGAGTGCTCGGCGAATGCCGGGATGAGCGGTTCTACGAAGCCACCCTGAGCTATGGGCAGTGTTTGTGGCGGCGGGGCTTGCCGGCGCAGGCGATTCTCCAGCTCGACCGGGCCTGGGGGGCGGACCTGACGGGCGATGAGGCGATCCTTCGGCAGTGGCCGTCGCCCTACCGGGCCTTGGCGTGGATGCTTGAGCGACGGGCCGAGGGGCGGTTCCTGGGGAATCCGGTGCGGCATTTCCAGCATCTGGCCAGCCGGGTGAGGGGAGAGCGCCGCGAAGTGCGCGCCTGGCGGGCCTGGGCCTGCCTGCATCTCTCCGAGCAGATTCTGCCGGCGGACGGCTTTCCCCGCGATGAGCGTCAGATCGAGCGGGAGGAGTTGATCATTCCGGGGCCGGACGAGGTGAAGGATCGACTTCAGGAACTTGGCTGGCCCGGTGAGGCAAGGTTGTGGGGGGAGACGGGTTCAGGCACCTCGTTTCCACGGGCCTGAGCGCGGTGGTTCTGGCGAGGAGATGTGCTGGCTCGACACGAGCGTGCCGGTCGCATGAAGTGAGAGCCGATGGTCTTTCTCGCTTCCACGCCTGATGCCGGGTGGACTCCGTTGATCGCTGCAGGCTGCGCACTGGGGGTTTCGCTCACGTCTGTCTTGGCGATCTGGAGCAAGCGATCCGGGAAGGCGCGTTTCCCCCAAGCGCTGCTGGGTCATCTCTTCGCGCTTTTGGCGGTTGCGGCCATCGCGTTCGGGCTGCGTGCCATCGGGGTCTTTCAGATCGAGTGGGCTCGGGGAATGAATGATGCATTCGACCCTGCCCAGGCTGCGGGCGATCTCGCGTATCTGGCGATGTCCGATGTCTGGTTCGCGGCCATCGTGGCATTCGGTTCGCTGATGGGCGTGGTTGCCGCATTCGTGCCCGGAAGAACCGGATTGGAGGGAGGAGCAGTCGAATGAAGGCGCTGCGAAGAGTGGTGGTGTTCGGGTGTGTCATTGCCGGTGCTGTGGGTTTGATTCTGCTGCTCAATCCGGACCAGTATCACACGCCCGAGCGGCGGGCGGCGAAGGCTCGGATGATTGAGGAGATCGCAGACCAGCTTGCAAGTTCAGCTCAGGGCTCACGGGATGAGGATGGGTCGTGGTGGAATGAGGAGATCATCCGGTTTTCGGACGGGTCGTGGATCGCCTACCGTGCCCAGTGCCACAAGGCCGATCCCAAGGTTTACGATTTGTTTATCGGCCGGGGATCGAACGGCAGGTGGTATTACTCCACCTATCATTTCTGCGTCGGGATGATGCTGCTCCACAGCACCGAGCAGCCGGAAAGCCTTGATGCCTTCGTTTCCGCCTACGCGCTTGAGGAATTCGATGGGCAGTCGGATGAAGCTCTCCGGCCGACCTGGCCAGCGTCCCAAGCCGGCTCAAGAGGCTGACTTGGGTGGGGATCTTCACGACCGGCAATCAGCGGCGTCTCACGGTGAATCCCGACTTCATGCCCAGTCTTCAACGGCAAGCCCCGGTACGCGGCGAAACTCGCGGGTATTGTGGGTGATCAGCATGGCGTCCAACGCGAGGGCATTGGCGGCGATAAGCATTTCCAGGGGGCCGATGGTCTTGCCGGCCTTTTCCACGGCTGCGCGGATGCTGCCGTAGTGCTGCACGCACTGGATGGGATCGAAGGCGAACTGCTCGAAAGGGACCAAGGTCCTTTCCAGGTCGGGGCGGCTTTCCTTGTAGCAGCCTCCGGCATGCAGACCATACTCCAACTCGGCCAAGGTGATTGCGGAGAGTCCCACGCGGAAGCCTCCGTCCAGCGCTTTTCGGCACGATTCACGGATCCGCCCGGCCGATTTGACCACCCGCGTCTCCCGCGCATTGCGGGGCTGGGCCAGGGCCGTGCCGCGCAGCAGCATGATGAAAATGTCGGTGTCGAGCAGATGGATCATCCGAGACCGGCGTTGAAATCCCTTTTCTGGGGTGTCGTCCGATCACGCCGCGTTACTGCGTCGAAGAACGCATCGTCCAGATTGCGGCATCCCTCCTCGAAGATCTCCCAGGGGTCGCCCTCGCTGATCAAGATCCCGCCAGGCACCCGGGTCAGCCGCACTTCCTTGCCGCTGACCCGGAACTCTTTTGGCAGGCGGATCGCCTGGCTGCGTCCGCTGGCAAAGACTTTGGCGGTGGTGCTCATCATTTGATAGCTACCATTTCGAGGATGAGGAGTCAAGGTGGGCAGAATGAGCGCATGATGGTTGTTGAACTGGTGTGGGAGTCTCCCGCGCCATTGGCTCGAAATGTGACAGCCCGGGCTGGTATGTGCCGGACCTTTGGCCCTTTGCGGGTTGTGGCATTTTGGTCCAGGAAAGCTTGTTCGATCAGAAGGCTGGCTTGCGATTCGGGAGGCTCCGGGTTTGGCTGCGCGCGCGATGCCGGGCGAGTTGCCGAAGCTGAATTATCCCGAGGCGCTGCCGGTGGTGGCGCGTCGCGGGGCCATCGTGCAAGCGATTCGCGAGCATCCCGTGGTCGTCGTGGTTTCCGAAACGGGATCGGGAAAGACGACCCAGCTGCCGAAGATGGTGGTGGAGGCGCTCGCAGCAAGGAGCAGGGAGCAGGGAGCAGGGAGTCAGACTCCACGCTCCAAGCTTCACGCTCCAAGCTTCCTGATCGGCTGCACGCAGCCACGGCGGATCGCGGCGGCGAGTGTAGCCGAGCGGGTGGCGGAGGAGTTGAAGGTGCCGCTGGGGGGCTTCGTGGGATACCAGGTGAGGTTCGAGGACCGGACCTCGAAGGAGACCCGGATCAAGTTCATGACCGACGGGATCCTGCTGGCGGAGACCCAGGGGGATCCCGAGCTGAAACGCTACGACGCGTTGATCCTCGATGAGGCGCATGAGCGATCATTGAACGTCGACTTCCTGCTGGGGTACCTGAAGCGGTTGCTCGATCGACGGCCGGATCTGCGGATCGTGATCTCGTCCGCGACCCTGGATGCGGGGGCGTTTGCGGATTTCTTTGCGGATGTGGCGGGCCGCCGCAACTACGGCCTGCGGCGGGCCGCCGCAGCCACGGGTGCAGCCACGGTGCCGGTGATCGAGGCGGAGGGGCGGGCGTTTCCGGTGGAGGAGCATTTCATGGCCGGCGACGAGGACGAGGACCTGAAGGACCAGGTCGTGCGGGCGGTGGATTGGCTGACGGGGGCCGAGGATGGGGACGTGCTGGTCTTTCTGCCGGGGGAAAGGGAGATCCGGGACTGCGCGGAGGCCCTGGAAGGGCGGCGCTATCGAAACACGGAGGTGTTGCCGCTCTTCGCGCGCCTCGGTCTCGGCGACCAGCGGCGGGTGTTCCATCCGGGGCCGAAGCGGCGGATCGTGCTGGCGACGAATGTCGCGGAGACCTCGCTGACGATTCCCCGCATCGTGTGCGTGGTGGATTCGGGGTTGGCCCGGGTGAGCCGCTGGAGTCCGGGGCGTGGCGTGCAGCGCCTGCAGATCGAGGAGGTGAGCCAGGCGAGTGCCCGCCAGCGCAAGGGCCGCTGTGGTCGGGTCCGCGAGGGCGTGTGCGTGCGGCTCTACGAGGAGGAAAACCTGGCGGAGCGTCCCGAATTCACCGACCCGGAGATCCGCCGGAGTTCCCTGGCCGGCGTGATCCTGCGGATGAAGTCGCTGGGGCTGCCGGACATCGAGGACTTTCCCTTCCTCGACCCCCCGGCGCCGAAGGCGATCTCCGAGGGGTATCGTACTTTGCGCGAGGTGGGGGCGCTGGACCGGGATCGCAAGCTGACGGACGCCGGTCGTGAGATGGCGCGGATGCCGGTCGACCCGCGGCTGGCGCGGATGTTGATGGAGGCCCGGGAGGAGGGAGTGCTGGCCGAGGTGCTGCCGGTGGTCGCCGGCTTGGAGACTCAGGATCCACGCGAGCGGCCGAAGGAAAAGCAGAAGGAGGCGGACAAGGCCCGGGAGAAGTGGCGGCATGAGGAGAGCGACTTCCTCTCGATCCTGCTGCTGTGGCGGGCGCTGCAGGAGTTCCGGAAGGGCAAGCGCTGGCATGGCAACCGGTTGAGGCGGTTCTGCCGGGAGCATTTCCTGAACTATCGGAGGGTGGTTGAGTGGGCGAATGTGCATGATGAGTTGGCGGGGGAGTTCGCTGCGGCTGGAAGCCGCAGAGACGGTCTGCGGCTGGAAGCCGCAGCCACCCCGCTTCCCGACTATGCGTGTTTCCACCGGGCGCTGCTTGCGGGGGTCCCGCGGCAGTTCGGACTGTGGGATCGGGAGCAGCGGGCCTACCGTTCGGCGGGCGGTGGCTTCTTTGCGGTCTTTCCGGGTTCGGGCCTGTTCGGCAGCAAGCGCCCCGAGTGGGTGATGGGCATGGAACTCGTCGAAACGACCCGGCTGTGGGCGCGACGGTTGGCCCGGATCGATCCGGCGTGGGTCGAGGAGGTGGCTCCGCACCTCTGTCGCAGTCGCTACTCCGATGGGCACTGGGACCCCGGCCAGGGTGCCGTGTATGCCAAGGAAACGGTGATCTGCGGCGGGCTGCCGATCATTGCCGGCCGGCGGGTGCACTTCGGGCGGATCGACCCGCAGGGCGCGCGGAAGATCTTCATCCGGGAGGGCCTGATGCAGGGCGGGGTGAAGGGCCGGTCGAAGATCGTCGAGCGCCTGCGGGACCTCCGCGGGGAGATCGAACTGATCGAGCACAAGTTGCGTCGTCGCGACGGGCTGTGGAGCGAGGAGGCGGTGCTGGATTTCTACGAGAGCCGGCTGCCCGATGGATTGAGCACGGCGAAGGCGTTCCATCGCTGGCGGAAGAATCACGAAGAGGCCAATCTGCCGGCTCGCGAGGATGTGGTTCTGGAGGATCTCGAGGGGCTTGACCTCGCAGGGTTCCCCGACTGGATCGAACACGAGGGTCAGGAGTATGCGGTGTACTATCGTTGTGATCCCGGGGCGCGCGACGATGGCGTGACGCTGGGCGTGCACATCGACCAGCTTCCGCACGTTCCCGATTGGCTTCCGGGCTGGGGGGTGCCGGGTGATCTGGAGCGGCGGGTGGAATGGTTGATCCGTTCCCTTCCGAAGGACCTGCGCCGGGCCTGCCAGCCGGTGGCGGATCGGGCGCGGGACTTTGTCGAACGGTGGGGCTCGGCTCCCAGGGAGGAAGGACTCGGAGAATGCCTGGCCCGGTTCCTTTCCGCGGCGAGCGGCTTCGAGATCGGGGCGCAGGACTTCGAATGGGCGCGGTTGCCGGACGAGTGGGTCACGAAAGTCTGGATCTGCGACGACGAGGGGGAGGAGATGGCGCTGGGGACCTCGCTGGAGGCATTGCGCGAGCAACTCGGAAGCGTCGTCAAGGAGCGCTTCGAGGAGGCGGCCAATGAGCAGTGGGAGAGCTCCGGCTGGACCGATTGGCCGGACATGGAGCTGCCGGAAGAGGTCGATCTCGGCGGATCACCGGCCTTTCCCGCGCTGGTCGATGAGGGCGAGTCGGTGGGAACGCGGGCCTTCTCGTCCCGGATCGAGGCGGCGGAGTCGCATCGGGCGGGGCTGGCGCGTCTGCTGGCGCTCGCGCAACCGGACCAGCGGGCCTACCTGAAGAAGAAGTTCCCGCTCGGCATGATGACCCAGGTCGAGTTGCCGCGCCTCGACGTCTCGATCGACGACCTGCTTGCGGTGGCGGCGGAGGGGGCGCTCGGTGAACGGTGGATCGCAACCGGTGAGGAGTTCGAGCGGCGTGCGGAGGCGGCCCGTGGTGAGTGGTGGCCGGCGGGGCAACGGATCGGGGCCGCGCTCGAAGAGGCGCTTTCGGCGGTCAGCGAAGTGCGGCAGTGGATCCACGACCACGGCGAGGACCGGCACCTGGCTCCGGTGGCGGCGGATCTGCAGGAACACCTCGACTGGCTGTTGCGCCGGCGCTTTGCCTGGCGATCGGGTTACGGACGCCTGGCGGACTACGGTCGGCACCTCCGGGGCATCCGCTCGCGGATCGGACGCATCAAGAGCGTGCCGCTGATCAAGGATCTCGAAAAGATGGAGCGGGTGCGCAACTTCTGGGAGCCGTGGTTTGCCGAATGGATGAAGCAGCCGGACGATCCCGCACTTTGGGAGTACGGCTGGCTTCTCAGTGAGTTCCGCATCGCGACCTTCGCGCCGGACGTGCCGGTGTGTGAGAAGGTTTCCGCCAAACGGCTGGGGAAGGGATGGTAAGGGGACGCTGGAAGATCATTCGGCAGGATGCCGAATGGGGCCGGCGGGCCGCCGGCGCTCCCCGAAGAGATTGCTACGATCCGGGTAGTAGATCGCGAACCTGTACCTTTTCCCACCAGTCCTTGAAACGCTGGATGAAGACCTCGTGTTCGGGGTGGGTCTGGTAGGCGTCCTGATCCTCGATGGAGTCGAACCGGGTCGAGAGCGCGTAGTCCCAGGTGTGGTCGATGACCGGGCGCTCCATGACGGGGGCCGGGGTGGCCCAGATGCCGCCGGTGACGAGATCGATCTCGAGGATGGCGGCGAGGCCCTTCTCGAATTCGGCACGGTCGGCGTCGTTCCTGCGTTCGGGCTTCAGCCAGAAATAGACGTGGTGTTCCATGCCCGGATCCTAGTGAGCGGAACCCGTGCGGGCAAGAGCCGGGCTTGATGCCCCGGCGTGATCGTGGGAGAAGGGGATCATGCGGATGGTTGTGGCGCTTGGCATCTCGGTGATGACGGTCTCGGCCGCCGAACTCCCGGTCCGGATCGCCGAAATGGCGAGGCTCCACCTCACCGTGCCCGCGGATCAGCCTCCACTCAAGCGGGTCGAGGTCTCGCCCGGATCGGCCTCGGAGGGAAGCTGGCTGGAGGATCCCGAGGCGCGGAGGCGCCTGACGGATGTGTCGATGCCGATCGACTGGTGGCGTTGGACGGAGGTTTGCCTGTCATTCGTCCCGGCTGCCGATGGAGTCGTCGACCTGAGCCTCAACGGGCCGTGGGCGGAAGCGTCTCCGGGCGTGCTGTGGCGGCAGGAAGTGCTTTGGGATGACTTCGAAGCGAAGGGGGCGGAGTTCACCAACGGGGATTTCACGAACGGCATTGCGGGCTGGAACTCACCCTGGGCGGATTATCCGGCGGAGAAGGAGTGGCCGATGAACGGGCGGGGGTTGGCCGCGTCGTGGCACGGTCGACCGCTGGTCCAGCGACTTGAGGTGAAGGGAACTCAGTTAGTGGAGCTGAAGTTCCGGGTGCGGGCGGCGGTTCCAGAGGGGTTCGAGGAGCCGAAACGCCTCGCTGCGGACACCCCCGCGCACCGGGCCTGCGCCAAGCTCAAGCGCGGCGTGAACCTGGGGAATGGCTGGGAGGCCGAGCCCGGAACCTGGGGCCTGAAGTACACGGTGGAGGACATCGACCGGATTGCCGATGCCGGCTTCGACCACATCCGGGTGCCGGTCGCGTGGCATTTCCATTTCGAAAAGGGCGCGATCGGACAAGGCCTCCTCGCGGAACTGGAGCCGGTGTTGCACCGCGCCATCGAGCGGGGCTTGTTCGTGCTGCTCGACTGGCATCATTTCGAGGCGCTCTGCGAGAAGCCGGAGTTGCACCGCCGGGAGTTTGTGGACGGGTGGAAACGCATCGCCGTTCATTTTTCCGACTGGCCTCCGCAGTTGTTCTTCGAACTGCTCAACGAGCCGAACGGGGCGCTCGACGGTGACGTGCTGAACGAGATTCATGCCGAGGCCCTCGCCGGGATCCGGGAGTCGAATCCCAAGCGCATCGTCGTGGCCAATCCCGGTGGCTGGTCGGTCGTGGGCTCGCTGGGCCGCATGCGGCTTCCGGACGAGGATGAGCGGGTGATTGTCAGCGTCCATTGCTACGATCCCTTCGAGTTTACCCACCAGGGGGCCGGCTGGGTCGGGTTGGAACCGCTCAAAGGGGTGGTCTTTCCCGGCCCGCCCGCAAAGCCGCTGGCGATGCCCCCTGGCCTGAAGGATCGCCATGGATTTCCCCAGTGGCTGGAGGACTACAACACGATGCCGTCGGAGGCGAATCCATGCTCGGCGCGGGAGGTCGAGCGTCTGATGGCGGTGGCGGCGGCATGGTCCGGGCATTTCGGCCGCCCGGTTCATCTGGGCGAGTTCGGGGCGTTCCAGACCGGTGAGCTCGGATCCCGCAAGCGCTATGCCCGCGCGGTGCGGAAGGCTGCCGAAAAGCACGGGATTCCGTGGTGTTGGTGGGAGTGGAAGGCCGGTTTCGGTTGCTGGGATGCGGAGCAGGGGCGCTCGGTGCTGATCGACGATTTGATCGGGCACTGACGCGGAGCCGTTTTCCGGCATTGCCTTGCAATAGCCCCGATCTCCGGTCGTAAGTAGGCGCGTGAAACTGCTGCCACTTCTGTTCGTCCTGCTGGCCTCGGCCGCCGATGCGGCGAAGCGTCCGAACATCCTGTTCATCTTCTCGGACGACCACGCGTTGAACGCGATTTCCTCCTATGAAGGTCCGCTCAAGGATGCGGCGCCGACACCGAATCTGGACCGGATCGCCGAGCAGGGGGCGATCTTCACCCGGTCCTACTGCACCAACTCGATCTGCGGTCCCTCGCGCGCCTCCATCCTCACCGGCAAGCACAGCCACATCAACGGCTACGTCGACAACAACACGTCGAGATTCGATGGCAGCCAGACGACCTTTCCGAAGCTGCTGCTCAAGTCGGGCTACCAGACGGCGCTCGTCGGCAAGTGGCACCTGAAAACGACCCCGGAAGGCTTCGACTACTGGGAGGTGCTCCCGGGCCAGGGCAGCTACTACAATCCCGACTTCATCCAGCAGGATGGCGGAAGAAAGCGCTACACCGGATACGTCACGGACATCGTGACCGAGCGCGCCATCGACTGGCTGAAGACGGGCCGCGACAAGGGCAAGCCCTTCCTGCTGATGTGCCAGCACAAGGCTCCGCACCGCAACTGGTCGCCGGCACTGCGTCATGTCGACCTGTGGGACGACGTCGACCTGCCCGAGCCGAAAACGCTCTTCGATGACTACTCGAACCGCCATCCCTCGCTGGCGAAGCAGCGGATGAGCATCGCGAACGATTTCTTCTGGGGTTGGGACATGAAGCTCAATGGTGACGCGCGTTTTCCGGAGTATTTCATGCCCGGCCTGGCGAATGGTGAGCGCGGACGGATGAATGAGGACCAGCAGGCCGCATGGGACGCGGCCTACGAGACGGAGAACCAGGCCATGATCGCCACGGTCGAGGCCGGCGAGATGAAGGGCGATGCCGTGACCCGCTGGAAATACCAGCGCTACATCAAGGACTACCTGCGCTGCATCCGGTCGGTGGACGAGGGCGTCGGCAGGATGCTCGACTACCTCGACGAGAGCGGACTCGCGGAGGACACCATCGTGATCTATTCCTCCGACCAGGGCTTCTACCTCGGCGAGCATGGCTGGTACGACAAGCGCTGGATGTTCGAGGAGAGTTTCGCGATGCCCTTCCTCATCCGCTGGCCGGGGGTGATCAAGCCCGGGTCGCGGAGCGAGGCGCTGATCCAGAATATCGACTACGCTCCGACCTTCCTCGAGGTCGCGGGGGTTGAGATCCCGGAGACCGTGCAGGGCCGCAGTCTGCTTCCGGTGCTCAAGGCTTCGGGCAAGGCACCCGAGGATTGGCGGGAGGGCCTCTACTATTTCTACAGTGGCGAGGCGACCCACCGGGTCGCGGCTCACGATGGTGTCTGTGATCAGCGCTACAAGCTGATGTACTTCCCCGGCGACAAGTCATGGAACCTCTTCGACCTCGAGAAGGATCCGATGGAGATGCGCTCGGTTCACGACGATCCGGCCTACGCGAAGGAGCTTGAGCGGATGAAAGGCCTGTATGCCCGGCTCCGGGATGAGTATCGGATGAACGAGGCGACGCTTCCGGCGCACCGCAACGACCAGGGGTGGTGGAAGAAGCGCCACGAGGAGACGCTGAAGGAGGTGAAGAAGGGCGGTCACGAGCTCGTCTTCATCGGCGACTCCATCACCCAGGGCTGGGAAGGGGCCGGCAAGCAGACCTGGGCCGAGTTCTACGGCGACCGCAAACCACTCAACCTCGGCTACTCGGGCGACCGCACCGAGCATGTCCTGTGGCGCCTCCTGAATGGCGAGCTGGAAGGCGTGGATCCGAAGGCCTACGTGCTGATGATCGGCACCAACAACACCGGTCACCGCATGGCACCACCGGAGGAGACCGCCAGCGGCATCAAGCTCATCCTCGAGTTGCTGCGCGACCGTTCACCCGACTCCAAGATCCTGCTGCTCTCCGTCTTTCCGCGCGACGAGAAGCCGGATGGTGCGAAGCGGAAGATCAACGATGGCGTGAATGAGATCATCAAGGGATACGCCGATGGCGAGATGATCCACTGGCTCGACCTGAGCGACACCTTTCTCGCCGAGGACGGAACGCTGCCGCGGGAGATCATGCCCGACTTCCTCCATCCCAAGGCCCAGGGCTATCGGATGTGGGCGGAGGCCATGGAGCCGAAGCTGAAGGAGCTGCTGGATTAGCATCCCGCCTTGTGAAGCGGGCTCTTTCCCGGGAACAGGTCCGCCCGCCAGACGGTCGCGCCGGAACAGCCTCTCACGCCATGAAACCCGTCCGATGGGGTCCTGGCGGTCGACGACGTGATTCTCGGCGCGGGTGGAACGGGTGCCGCTCCCGGAAACTTCGTTGACGATGCCCGCAAGGGCCTGGCGCTTGCCATCGGGGATGCGGAAGCCCGCAGCCCGGCGACGCTGAAACTTTTGCGCTGGCGCTCCGGCAACATCACCGAGGTGGTCCTGACCCTCCGGACTCCGGGCACCTATTCGGCGACGGATCCTTACAACTGTCCCAAGGTCCGCACAGATCCTTGAGAACGGTCTGGCCCACCGCACGGCCAACGAAGGGCCCGGCAATTTCGGCTTCGGCACTCCAGCCCTGCTTGCGGGCAATGATCCGTCGAACCCGGCCAACGAGGCACGCCAGGCGCTGGCACAGACCGAAGCTCTTCGCCCGGCTCAAGGTGACCGTGGCGACACCCTGACTCCCACCCGAAGCCTCCGAACCGTGGAAATGCGGTCACCCCGGCAGGACGCATGGGGTGGGCTGAGACATGGGCCTCGGACCGTGGGGACGATGGAGCTTCTTGGCGGCTTTTTCGGTTTGGAATGACGACGGTCTCACGACAGGCTTTCCGCATGCAGAGCTTTGAAGGAAAAGTGGCGGTCGTGACCGGTGGCGGCCGCGGCATCGGTGGGGCGATCGCGCGGGCATTCGCGGACCGGGGAGCGAGGGTCGCCGTGGTGAGTCGCAGCGAGTCGAGCTGCGGCGCGACCGCCGAGGCGATCAATGCCGACCATCCGGAGGCGGCGAAGGCCTACGCCGTGGATGTGGCGGATCACGAGGCGGTGCAGGCGCTCGGGAAGCAGGTCATCGAGGATTTCGGCGGCGTGAACGTGCTCGTGAACAACGCCGGCGTGACCCGCGACGGGCTGCTGATGCGGATGAAAGAGGAGGACTGGATGACGGTGCTCGACACGAACCTCAAGGGCGCCTTCAACACGGTGAAGGCCTTCATGCGCCCACTGATGAAGGCCGAGGATCCGCGGATCGTGAACATCGCCTCGGTGATCGGATTGATCGGCAATGCCGGCCAGGCGAACTATGCGGCGAGCAAGGCGGGGCTGATCGGCTTCACCAAGTCCGTCGCCCGCGAGTTGGCGGGGAAAAAGGTCACCTGCAATGCCATTGCACCGGGTTTCATCACCACCGACATGACCGACGTGCTGCCGGAGAAGGTGCGCGAGGACGTGCTGGCGAAGATCCCGCTGGGCGACTTCGGCACCGTTGATGATATTGCGGATGCCGTGGTTTATCTTTCAGGACCGCAGGGCCGCTACATCACCGGTCAGGTGCTCGCGGTCGACGGCGGCATGACGATGTAAGGATGGAGCTTCTGCTACTGCGTCACGGCAAGGCCGAGGACACCCACGCCGAGGGGGACTTCGCGCGGGAGTTGGTCGAGAAGGGGGTGCGGCAGTCGACCCGGGCCGGGCGCCTGCTCAAGGCGTTGGACCGTCGCCCAGATGTGGTGTTGACCAGTCCGCGGGTGCGGGCCAGGCAGACCGCCGGGCATTTCTGCGAGGCCGCCGGAATGCCGGGACCGGTCGTCCAGCCGTGGATCGACTGCGGGATGGGACCGGAAGAGGCGCTGAATGAATTGCAGTCGTTCAGCGAGTTCGGCCGCGTGATGCTGGTCGGTCACGAGCCCGACTTTTCGGGGCTCGTCGAGTGGCTGCTGGGAGACGGGGCCAGCGTCGAAGTGAAGAAGGGTTCGCTGATCGGACTGGTGGTGCGCCCCCCCTCGCGGGACGCCCGACTGCTCTTCAACGTGCCGCCGAAGATGATGGCGGGGAAACGGGAGGGGTGAGGCCCTCGCTCCCGACCAACCGATGAGGGTCCGGGTGAATGAGAGCGTTCCGGTCGGGCAACTGATTGCGCCTCAGTCTTTCTTCTCCTTCTTCTCCTCCGGCATGATGGGTGAGTCCCAGCCGGCGAGGTCGGAGGGGCGGACCCCTTTGGCTTCGCCGCCGAAGTTGAAGGTGCTGGGCTGGTAGGGGCCGACGAAGCGGATCTCGAGGTCCGGCTTGATGGCGTCCTCCAGACCCAGCGCCCAGAGGGTGCCGTTCAGGATCAGGCGGCGGTAGTTGTCGTCGAGGATGTCTTCGGAGGCGCCCTGGGTGGAGTGGAAGACGCGGTGCTTTTTGCCGTCCTTCGATTCGTAGTGGCGGGTCCAGGTCGAGGCCATCGGCTGCTTTTCCGGATCGGGGTCCGACTCGGGATCCATCGACACCAGCGGCTGCGAGGTCGTGAGCACGGTGAAGTCCGGGCCGGGCTTCCCGACGTAGCCGCCGGCGTGGCAGAAGGCGGGGCCTTCGAAGCCGGTGAGGATCACGTGGTCCTTCTGGTCCTCGACGGCCTCGATGCGGGTGCCCTGGACGTGGTTCTTGCCGTAGTGGCCGACCCAGGTGTTGCCGAGAACCTGATGGCCGAAGCCGTTCTCGTAGCCCTCGACCTTCGAGCGGAAGTCGTACTTCGCATACCTGGCCTTGGCCGGGATCTTGAAGGCGTGGGACGAGGTGCGCAGGCCAACGACCGGACCTCCTCGCTTGAGGTAGGCCTCGATGTGCGCCATCTCTTCGTCCGGGATGTTCAGGAAACGCGCGAAGATGAAGAACAGGTCGGCCTCCTCGAGCGCCTCGAGGCCGGAGACCCGTGAAGACCCCGCGTCGATGAAGCCTTTCTCATCGACGCCGAAGACGACCGTGCACTTGAAGCCGTGATGCCTGGCGAGGATGCGGGCGAGGGCCGGGCAGGTTTCCTCGGCGCGGTACTCGTGGTCGCTGGCGAGGAAGACGATGTGCTTGCCGAGGCCGGGACCGGCGGTGCCTTCATAGACGACCGGTTGGACTTCGACGGCATGGGATGTGCCGAGTCCGAGGATGGAGGCAAGGAAGGTGAGGATCGATTTCATGGATCAATTTGGGGTTGGAGAAAGGGGAACCGCAAAGGCGCAAAGGCTGGAATGGTGTGGATGTCTGGATTTAGAGATGGGAACCGCAGATTGCGCAGATTACGCAGAGAATCAATGGGATGGATGAAGTTGGGCATCACTCACCAGGCGACTCTCTCTCTGTTTTCAACTCTCACAAAATCCCCTTAATCTGCGAAATCTGCGGTTCATCATCTCCAGTTTTGGGTTCACCCGCTTTGCCCCTCTGCCGTGAATCCCATCCTGCCAGGATATCCCGGCAAGATGATGGTCATTTCATCGGGTGTTCCTTGAGGAGTTCCTCGGGCTTCCAGAAGATGCTGCGGTCGCGGGTTTCCGCGCGGACCTTCTTCACGGTTTCGGGAGCGACGGGTGACGCCTTGTTGCCCCAGGAATTCCGGACGTAGGTGAGGACGGCGGCGGTTTCCTTGTCGTCGAGCAAGGCTCCGAAGGCCGTCATCGGCGGCACACCCTTGGCGGGATCATAGACTTCGCCGTTGACCTCGATCTTGCCCCACAGGCCGTGCAGGGTGAGCTTGATCAGGCGCTCTTCGCTGCCGGTCACCCAGGCGCTGTCGGCCAGCGGCGGGTAGACCTTGGCCATGCCTTTGCCGTCCGGCTGGTGGCAGGTCACGCAGTGGGCATCGCGATGGAAGATCTCGGCACCGAGGCGGTAGGTGTCGGCATCCTGCCCGGTGAGATGGGCCGGCACCTTGACGTCGATCTTTTCTTCTTCCTGCACGATCTGGGTCGGGCGCTTGCCCTTGGTCGGATCGGCCGGTCCCCAGTGCTGGGCGACGGTTTTGGCGGCGGGCCGGGCGTGGGGTTCGGGGGAGTTGAGCAGGGCGTCGAGCAACTCCTGGTCGCGCACGTCGTGCTGCTGGTGCAGCCAGAGGGCTTCGAGCAGGTGGTGGGCGTGTTCCTTGTTCTTCGGATCGAATTGCTTCATCCATTCCTTCACCGCCGCCATCACCTCGCCGGACTCGTGCTCGCTGAGCTCGATGCGGGTCCGGTGGCGCACGCCGTCGACCGGGTGCTTGAGGTTTTCCAGCAGCTTGGCGATCGGCTGGTCGTCGATCGCGACGGGCTCCTGCAGTGGGCGATCCTTGCAAACCATCCGGTAGATCCGCCCGTGCTTCTTGTCGCGTTTCGGATCGCGGATGTTGTGCTGCATGTGGCCGATGATGATGTTCTGCCAGTCGGCGATGTAGAGGGCGCCGTCCGAGCCAAACTCCGCATCGGTCGGGCGGAAGTTCTTGTCGTCGCTGAAAAAGAAGCTGTCGGTCGGGTCTCCCTTGACGACGCCGGTCTCGCCGTCGCGGTGGAGTTCGTAGCGCTTGATGCCGAGGTAGCCGATCACGTTGCAGACGAGGAAGTCCTGCTGGAGGTCGTCGGGGAAGTTGCTGCTCGAGACGACGGCGTTCGCCGGAACCGGGCGGACCTCCTTTTTCACCAGCTCGTGCATCTTGAAGCCATTGCCTTGCGGGCGCACCTGATAGGACCGGCCGCCGGTGCCGTCGTTGGCGAAGTGGTAGCCCCAGGAGTCGAAGCTGGTTCCGTGGGGGTTCGGGCTGTTGCCGGCGTGGAAGGTGATCGTGTAACGCCGGGGATCGAAGCGGTACATGCCCGAGGCGGTCGATGACAGGTTCGGTCCCCACGGTGTTTCGAAGTTGTTCTGCAGGAAGATGCCGCTCTGCCAGTAGAGCGCGCCATCGGGGCCGATGATGAAGTTGTTCGCCGCGTGGTGGGTGTCGGACGAGCCGATGCCCTGCACCAGCACGATTCGGAGGTCGGCCTTGTCGTCACCGTCGGTGTCCTTGAGGAAAAGGATGTCCGGCTGGGAGGCGACGATCACACCGCCGGCCCAGAACTCGAAGCCGAGGGGGTTGTGGACCTTGGCGAACTCGATCGCCTTGTCGGCGACGCCGTCGCGGTCTTCGTCGGGCAGGATGAGAAGGCTGTCGGTCATCTCCTTGAGCGGCTCCCATTTCGGGTAGGTGCTCCAGCAGGCGGCCCACAGGCGGCCCTTCGAGTCGACCTGCATCTGCACCGGGTTGACCATCTGCGGGAACCGCTTTTCGTCGGCGAAGAGGTTCACCTCGAAGCCCTTGGGGATGTGCATCTTCGCAATCGCCTCCTCACCGCTGAGATAGTCTTCGTTGCCCTCCTTTCCGGGGTTCGAGCTTTTGCTACCCCCGCCGACATTCGAGATGACCTCGATCGGTGCCGGCACGTTCGAGTCGTCGACCTGGTGATCCCTGCCCTGGGCGGTGGCCCAGATCTTGCGGTCGCGGTTGGCGGTCATCACGTCCAGCATCTTGAGCTCGTGTTCGAGGACCTCGCGGTTGGTCTGGCCGTTGACGAACTTCAGCCCGGAGCGTCCGCCCCAGATGTCGTTGCCGTCGGTGGCGCGGTAGCGGTTGTGCCAGTGCCAGTTCTTGTCGAGGACCGCCTGGCGCAGCGGTTCGATGGCCGGGGTGGATTTGACCTGCTTGCCGGTGATGGCCGAGGCGATCACCTCGCCAAGCTGGCGGTTTCCCTCGGGAAGCAGATGCACGCCGTTGAGGGTGATGGGCGAGTCGGCCTTGGCGTAGAGTGACTGGGAAGCGGAGAATAGATCGACGAATGCGACGCCCTTTTCCCCGGCGACCTGCTTGATGGCCCCGGTGTAGAGGGCGAGGTTGACGTTGTTGCTGCCGCCGTCCGGGAGGTTCGGATCGCCGTGATCCTCGTGGGCGATGGGCGAAAACAGCACGAAGCGCGGCTCGGATTCGCCGTTGAACTTCGCGGCCCGGTATTTGTCGATCATGCTGCCGAGATCGTTCCTGAAGCCTGCGACGCCGGCCTCGCCCTTGAAGGACTCGTTGTAGCCGAAC
This sequence comes from Verrucomicrobiaceae bacterium E54, assembly GCA_022548915.1. Taxonomy (GTDB): domain Bacteria; phylum Verrucomicrobiota; class Verrucomicrobiia; order Verrucomicrobiales; family Akkermansiaceae; genus Haloferula. The sequence continues at coordinate 1,836 of JAKZES010000059.1, read as the reverse complement.
ATCACGAAGATGACGTCCGCCTGGCAGTGCTTGAGGTAGTCTTCAGGCGAGGTGAAGCCCTTGCTTCGCGGCCGCGAGGTCACCGTGTCGCCGGTGAAGGCCATGTTGCGGAAGGCGATCTGCTGGTCCGCCAGCCCGCTCTGCAGCAGGGTCTCGACCCAACCGTCGTGCTGCATCCGGTCGGCGAGTCCGTTGCCGATCAGGCAAACGACGTCGTTCTTCTGCAGGGGGAGCTGGGCCAGGCTTGGAAGCGGCAGGAGGGCGGCTCCGAGAAGGAGGCGGGGCAGGGCGAAGAGGGTCCGGTACATGAGTAAACCCCTTCAACGTGTCGGGGCGGCCCGGCTTTACAGGGAATTCCGTGCGTCCGCTTTTCGGGCGAGGGCGACGAAGGCCGGCAGGTCGCGGATGTCTCGGCCGAGGACGTAGCCCCGGATGCCGGCATTGCCCGCCCCTTCACCGTCGGCGATGGCGGAATCGCCGACGTGCCGGACCTGGGAGGGGGACAGGCCCAACTGCTGAAGGGCATGCTCGAAGATGACTGGTGAGGGCTTGCGAGCCCGGGCGTCTGCCGAGGTGAGGATGAGCTCGAAATGGGGGGCGAGTCCGAGCTCATCGAGCACCCGATGCAGGCGCCGGTCGAAGTTCGAAACGACGGCCAGCCGGAAGCCATGCGCCACTTCGAGGGCCTCCACGACCCCGGGAAGCACGCTCCAGGCATTTCCGGCGGCGTAGTGGTCGAACAGATCCGTGAAAGCCTCGTCGGGCACTTCCCCGCCCACTGATTGATCGACCACCCGCCGCCACCATTGACGCTCGGCGGCATCACCGTCGACGTGGCTTGGAAAGTCGGGCTCGCCGGCTTCGGAGAAGGCCCGGGCGAAGCCGGCTTGAAGATCACCGTAGGCGATGCGGTGGCGGCCCAGGATGCGGGCATAGGTGTCACCGACCGGCTCGGCGGGCGCGATGAGGGTGCCGGCGGCGTCGAACAGCAGGGCTTCGATCACGCCGGGAAACTGACCGGTCGACCCGGCCCCGGCAATCCCCGGCTTGCGATCCGGGGCCGGAGGTTCAGCATTGAGGCATGCTCCGGATCCCATTTGCCGTCGCGCTCGTCTTCAGCCTGTGGCTGACCGCCTGTCGTGAGAAACCGCCCGTGGCCGGGAACGCTCCGGAGCCCGAGGCTCCCGCCGACCCGTGGCGACCCTTGAGCGGGAAGTGGGAGCACGCGCTCGGCGGCGAGATCAAGGAGACAGACGGAGTGCTGCAACTCGGCATGGGCTACTCGATGACCGGGGCCCGCTGGACGGGAGAGATTCCGCAGGTGCCCTTCGAGCTTGAAGCCGAGGCCCGCCGGGTCGAGGGCACGGACTTCTTTTTCAGCGTGACCTTTCCGGGGCGGACCGACGACGAGGCGGCGAGCCTGATCGTCGGCGGATGGGGCGGGGGACTGGTCGGGATTTCCTCCATCGACGGCCTCGATGCGTCGGAAAATGAGACCGCCGATTTCCGCGAGTTCGAGAACGGGCGCTGGTATTCGATCCGCCTGCGGGTCACGGCGGATGAGATCCGGGCCTGGATCGACGACGAGGAGGTCATCGACGTCTCCATCGAGGGCCGCCGCCTGTCCCTGCGGGTCGGACCGATCGAGGACTGCCAGCCCTTTGGCGTGGCAACGTGGGAAACGATCGGCGAGGTGCGCGGCATGCGCTGGAAGCCGCTCGCGGAACCCCTTCAACCTTAGCTAGGGCGTTTGCTTGGCAGGCTATGATTGGATGGGTTGTGCCATATTGATGGTGTTCACTGATTTTTGGCGGTGGTCGCGGTAGTGGTCGAAGG
>JAKZES010000058.1 GCA_022548915.1 Verrucomicrobiaceae bacterium E54 | reverse complement strand
GGGGTGGCGATCGGATCGCAAGCGTTCGTGGAGGAGGTGTTCGCCAAACGGAGGGAATGTTTCGGGGCCAAGAGGAAGAACGGCGCGCGGCCAATCCGCGAGTCGGCCGAAGCCAGCTTGTTTTCCCTGCGGGCCTTGCGCGTGCAGGCCGTCGAGTAGTTTCCGGTTCCTCCATTCGCCAAGGGGAATCAGTAGCTGGGGTCCCCCGATTCGATGTTTCGCTGGTGCTCAAGCCCAATGTCGCTTCTTCGGAGGGCCGCTCCGAGAGCGATGGTATTCGGCTGTGTCGCGCCTTTTCCTGGCTTGAGGTCGATCTCGACGCGCGAGCTTCAGATTCTCTCTCGCCAGCCCGAGTCGTGGCGGGCGGCGTGGAGGATGGCGATGACGAGAATCGATTCGGTGCTCTCATCGACACCGTAGATGACGCGATAGGGGAAGCGCTCGGGATAGCGCCACCGAATGTCGAGCGATGGATGGCGGCGTGAACCGATGAGCGGCTGCGCGGCGATGGATTCCCACGTGCGGATGATCTCTTCGACAAACCCTCCGCCGAGCCCGCCTTCGCGGGATTCATACCACTTGGCGACGTCGGCTACATCGTCTTCGACCTCCGGCCTGAATTCGAGCCGCCAGCTCATTTCGGGAACCGGGAGCGCAGCGAGCGTTTCATCTCGTCGAACGAGACCGCGGACGATGGATCACGGCGGTGCTCGTCAAGCCGGGAAGAAATCAGAGTCTCGTCGTCCGGCGACAACGCGGGCTCATCGATCTCCATCGCCCGGCGAATGAGCAATTGCCGTTCCGCCACGCTGAAGGCCGGTAGTTCTTCAAGAATTTGCGCCAGGCTCACGCCGAAAACCGTATTCTGGAACCTGCGCGGAGTCATGGAGAAATTTGCCCTCGCTCCGCTCGCGCCATGCAAAGTGGCGTTTGCTCCGCCACAAATGCCGCGTGATCGCCCTCCGGGCGTGGCATTCGGTGCGCAGCGGCTGGGTCGGGGGGACGACGGGAAGGAATCTCAATCGAAGGGGTCCCGTTTTCCGAGCATTGACCGCCGCTGGAGGGTGTCGCTAGCTTTCCCCATAAGATCACAGGACACGCCTTTTACGCGAATCCACTTGCGGCAAGCGGCGGCCAAGACGGCGGGCCTTACACTCAAGGGCTCGCACTGGATCAGCCTCCCCATCCCACGCATCCCAGCAGCACCACGGCCACGATGCAAACCACGGTGCGGAAGGCATTGAGACGGTTCCACGCGGGCTCGAAGGCCTGGCGGGCTTCGTTGAGTTCGGGTTGGCTCATGGATTCGAGCTCAAGCTTCTGCAGCCGGTTGTTGAGGGGGACGTTGCCGACCATCGTGGGGAGTTGCACGCCGAGAAGGTAGAGCCCGGCTGCGGCGACCAGCAGCCCACGTGCCGGCCCGTCGAGCTGGCCGAATCCCATGACCGCTGCGGCCACCACGCTGACCACCGACCCCAGCCAGACGAGGACGAAAAGAGGATGCCCGTTCTGGATGATGCGGTCGATTTCCTGAAAGCCTCGAAGGAAGGCCCGGTCGTCCAAGCGCCCGAGCCCGGGCATGACGAGGAGCGCGAAGGTGAAGAGAAGACCGGCGACCAGCGTAGTGGTGATCGTGGCGAAAACGAGCAGGATGTGGAAAAGGAGTTCCATGGTCATGGCGAAGGAGGCTTGAAGAAGAAGGATGAGGACGAGGGCGACCAGACCCGGCCGCCCTTGGATTCCGTTCAGGCAAAGGCACCGGACAGGTGCGCCTTCTGCAGGAAGCTGCGGAAGTCGCGGGGCGGGCGACCGAGGGCTCGCTGCACCCCGTCGCCGAGACTGGCGTTCCGTCCGTCGAGCACCTCGTTGAAGAGGTAATCGACCAGCTGAACCATGCCTTCCGGCAACCGGGCCGCCTTGAGTCCGGCGACGAAGTCCTCCCGCGAAACATCGATCACCTCGAGCTCGCGACCGGTCACCTCCCGGAACATCGCGGCGATGTCGCGGAAGGTCAGCAGCTCGGGTCCGGTCAACTGGTAGATCTCCCCGGCATGACCCTCGCCGGTGAGCGCGGCGGTGACGACGTCGGCAATGTCATCCGCATCCACATACCCCTCGCCCACGTGGGCATTGGGAACGGCAAGGCTGCCGCTCATGAGCAGGTCGCGGAAGAAGGACTCGGAGAAGTTCTGGTTGAACCAGCCGCAACGGACAATGGTCGCCTGAATGCCCGAGTCGAGCACCAGGCGCTCGCACAACTCCGCCTCTTCCTCGCCCCGCCCGGAGAGAAGCACGATTCGCTTCACGCCCTGCGTCCTGGCGACGGCCAGCAGGGCGCGAATGTGATCCGAGGCCCCAGGAACGGAGAGATCGGGGTGGTAGGTGACATAGAGCGACTCGACGCCCTCAAGGACCTCGCTCCAATTGGGATCGTCGTTCCAATCAAAGCTCGGGCTGCTCGAGCGGGAGGCGCTGCGGGCTTCGTGCCCGAGGGCCTGGAGGCGATCGATCACGCGTCGGCCGGTTTTTCCGCTGCCCCCAATCACAAGGAAAGGAGTGGTGGCGCTGTTCGGACGGAGTTGGCAGATGGTGTTTGTTTTCATCGGCCATAGCCTGATCCCTCGCCCTCCGCTCCGCTATGGCAGCGGGTCCAAGAGAATTGACCATTCGTCCAGAGGGGACATTCTTTCGAGATGTCGGACCAGCCCACGGCAAACTCGCCCGAGGAGGCCTTCCGGTCCGTCGATCCCCTGGGGGAAGCCCTGCATGCGCTGCGACTCAGCGGCGCCTTCTTCTGTCGATCCGAACTTCGCGCGCCGTGGGGCATCGAACTGCCGCCGATGCCGGGCAGCCTGATGTTTCACATCGTGACCGAAGGATCGGCGTGGATCACTTTCGGAAGCGGCGAGCGATACCGGATGGAAGCCGGTGACTTCGCGCTGCTCCCCCAAGGCCGCGGGCATGCGATCGTCGATGCCCCGGAAACTCCGGCGATCCACCTCTACGACTACGACCGCCCCCTGCTCAGCCCGCGCTATGAGCTGCTGGAAATCGACAACGGGGGCGACCCGGCCGGCCTGATCTGCGGGGTCGCGTCGGTGAAGGATCCGGCCGCCCGGCGGATGGTCGGCCTTTTGCCGAAGCTCATCCCGATGACGGCGGCCACGCCCGGCAATGAATGGCTTCGGGCATCCGTGCAGATCATGATGCAGGAGGCCCGCAGTCTGGGTCCCGGCGGCGATGCGGTGATCACCCGCTTCTCCGACATCCTCGTCGTGCAGGCGATCCGCCACTGGTTGCAGACCGATCCGAACGCGCAAACCGGCTGGCTCGGCGCCTTGCAGGATCCGCAGGTCGGACGCGCGCTTGCCTTGATCCATCGCGATCCCACCGAGGCCTGGACGGTGGAATCCCTGGCCGAAGCCGTGGGCATTTCCCGCTCTGGCCTTGCGGCCCGATTCGCCGACCTGGTCGGCGATACCCCGATGAGCTACCTGCGGCAATGGCGCTTCGAGGTCGCCCGCAACTGGTTGCGCGATACCGACCAGACCCAGGCCGAGATCGCGGAGCGGCTCGGCTATGAAAGCGAGTCGAGCTTCTCCCGCGCCTTCAAGAAAGCGACCGGACAAACCCCCGGGAGTGTCCGGCGAGAAGCGGCGGCGGATGAAGCTTGATACAACAACCTGACGAAATGGGATTCACCGCCAAGACGCCAAAATCGCCAAGCACATCCTCGATGTAACACCGAGCCCGGCTGGGTCACCACGGAGTCGAGTTGTTTCGCCGACATCCGGATGGTGCCGGGGAGGTGGCGAGGAAAGCCCGCCGGAATTCACGAGGTTTTCATGCTGTGACCGAAGGCCGTTCATCTCCCGGAAGCCACCGTCCCGCCATGACGGACACGTCCCAATCTTCCCATCCGCGACGCAACGCCCGGTCCGGGTGCCTCAAAGCCGCCCTCATCACGTTCGGGTTCCTCGCCGCAGTGGCCCTCGGAGTCGGCTTCCTGATCCACCGGGGGCTCGCCGACTTTGATTCGCACCGGGAGATGATGGGCCTCCGCAGCGGCCTCGAAGTGCGGGACGAGCAACTCCGCTACTCGCCCGGCATGGATGGAATCATGTGGTGCCGGTTCACCGTCGAGGCGAAGGGGCTCGACGAGGTCTTCGACACCTCGCTGGTGGATGTGTCCGAGCTCAACGAACCCGGTTGTCAGCTCCGCGGGGCCGGGAGCAGCCCCCGTTGGTGGGATGTGCAGACGAAGACGCTCACCGGGGGCAGTGTCGAGGTGCGGAACGATGAGTTCATGGACGTCGGCTTCGTGGACAACGAAGACGGCACCCTGACCGTCTACATCTTTTGGTTCGAGGTTTGATCGTCGAAGGGGTTGGCTGCAAAACACCTGCCAACGGCATCCGCTGTTTCCGGGGCGTTGCTTCAACCCCCGGTTCTCCCCGGGCAGCGTTCAGTGTGCCACCGGGAGACCTCCACTGCCACCAGCTTTGGCCTCGATGGTATCACCCGCCGCCGAGCAGGGTCCGGATCGCGTCGGCCGGCACGCAGTTCTTCACGACCATCTGCAGCGGTCCCTTGGGCTGGCCGTTGTTGGATTCGTAGTAGATCGACTGCGTGTTGCAGACCATCCCGACGACGCGATTCTCGGAATCGAGCACCGGCCCGCCGGATGATCCCTTGGCATAGTCGGCGGTGATCGACATGCGGACGACGGAGGGCCGGTCTTCGCGTTGCGGCGTTTCCGAGTAGCGCGAGACGCGGCCGAAGGTGTGCATGAAGAAGCGTCCATGGGGGTGGCTGATCACCTCGACTTCGGCTCCGATTCCGGCGGGGGGTCCGAGTTGGAGGGGCACCAGATCCGTGGCCTCGACCCGGAATAGGGCGACGTCCGAGGCCTCGTCGGCGGCGATCACCTCGAGGATCGGGTGGACGTTTCCATGCCGGTCGCAGACGCCCATCACTTGACCCCGGGCTTTCGCCAAGACGTGCTGGTTGGTCACCATCAAGCCGTCGTGGGTCAGCGCCCAGGCGGTGGCGACCCCCGCGAGGTGCCAGTGGTCGCAGCGTCCGCACTTGTAAACCGAACTGATCAGGTGGACGGAATCCGCCGGATGCTCCGGAGCGGAGGTCGCGAGTTTCGCGTCGGCGGGAAGCGTGGAGGTCGCCGGAAGTTCGTCGATGCTGTCGGCAAATGACTGGGCGGTCGGATGTTCCCCGGCTTCGGCCAGTTTGCCGAGGGTGTTCTGGAACTTCGCGCGCAGGGCGACGTCGTTGATGATCTCCGGGGCGGCGGTCGCCACGGAAGCGAGGAGGGGAAGGAGCAGGAGTCGCATGGTCGTCAAACGTCGGTGGTCGGTGAAGTTGTTCATTTTCGATCTCGTCAGCGCCGCCTCCAGTGGCTGAGCTGGGAACTCGTCCATTGGAACTTGCGGGCGGTTTCGCGGATCAGGAAGGGTTCGTCGGTGGAGGAAAGAAGCTCGAATTCCCCGCCGAGGTGGCCTTGCAGCCAGTCGAGCGTCGGCCCCTCGGGCCAGTTCTCCGGCGGGGTGAACTCCCCGAGCCAGGTGCAGGGCGTGGCAAGGATCAGTTCGCCACCGGAAACGACCAGCTCCGGCAGCCGGCGCAGAAGTCGCTCGGGTTCGGGCAGCCGGCACAGCAGGTTGGCGGCGTGAACGAGGTCGAAGGCACCGAGATCTGGCCGGAGGTTCATCGCGTCACCCTGCTCGAAGTGCACCCGTTCCGCGTGCACGCCCTGCGGCAGCTTCGCCTCGAGGGGGGTGCTCCGGTGGGCCTCGTCGAGGCGCGAGTAGGGCAGGGGGCCTTGGGCCAGGGCGGCGGCGGCACGGACAAAGGCGTGGGAGAAGTCGATGCCGGTCACCTCGTCGCAGGTTCGCGACATTTCGTAGGCCGAGCGGCCGACGGCGCATCCGAGGTCGAGGGCACGCCCGCCGGTGGTGGCGTGGGCGGGTGTGCGCACCGCAAAGTCGAGAGCCTCGGCCATGCCGGCCGGGGCGTCGGGCGGCAGGATCTCGTCGGCGCTGCCGTAGTGGAAGAGAAGATATTCAGAGACGAGCTTGTCCGACTCGTAGGGATTTTCCGCCATGGCGGAGCCAAGTCGTGGGCCGGGAGGTGGTCAAGGCGTCACTTGGTGATTGTCCGGCGAGTTGGAATGGCGCTTCTTCAGGCAGCGGCCTGGGTCTGAAAGTCAAAGGTCTGAAAGTCGAAAGTCCGAGCAATCCTCCCGCTCCGGCCTCGCAAAACGCCTGAGCAAAGGGACTTTTGACCTTGGACCTTCAGACCCTTAGACGTCCATTCCTCCGGGTAGTCCTTCCTCGGCGACACTCCGAAGGAAGTGCCATTCGGGCTACTTGCCCATCTCCTTCAGCATCCGCTCGCGGGCGAAGGACTCGCCCCACTGGGTCGGGTCGTCCTTGATCTTGTCCCACTCGTCGACGGTGATCCATCCGGTGCCGAAGGGGCGCCGGGCATGGCGGCCGAAGGCGGAGTGGGGATAGACCTCGTCCGGCGGGCGGACCGGGTTCACCGGGTCGGCCATTTCCGCCAGCCAGGCGTCGTAGCGGGCGCGGATCTCCTTGAGGATCTCCGGCTTTTCTTTCGCGAGATCGGTCGTCTCGCCGGGGTCGGCCTCGATGTCGTAGAGCCGCCATCCGCCGTCGCGGAAATTGACGATCCGCCACTGCTTCCAGCGCGCGATTTCCGAACCATGCGTGTTCCAGAAGAGGATGCGGTCGGGGTCGGGCTGCTGTTTTTTTAGCAGCAATGGCAGGAGGTTGACGCCTTCACAGTGCTTCGGTAGCGGGGTTTCCGCGACGGCGGCGGCGGTGGCGTAGAAGTCGATGGTGCTGGTCATGCCGGCGTAGCTCTTTCCGGCGGGCAGCGTGCCGGGCCACGACACGATGGTGGGCATGCGGTAGTTGCCCTCCCATTGCAGGTTCGAGCGGTTCACGCCGCGCTTGCCGCCACGGTAGGGATCGGGCCGGTGCTGGGCAGCCGGGTCGCCGCCATTGTCGCTGCCGAAGATGACCAGGGTTTCATCGGCGATGCCCATCTCGTCGAGCTGGTCGAGGATGCGCCCGATCTGGATGTCGAGGGCGAGCAGGGTGCCGCGAAGATACTGGCGTGGCTCCCATTTTCCCTCGTGGTCGGGGTAGAGCTGCCTGAGATACTTCTCGGGCACCTCGTGCAGCGGCGTGTGGACTGCGAGCGGCACGTAGTAGAGAAAGAAGGGCTGCTCGGTCCTGCCGTGGCGGGAGATGAAATCGATGGCGTAGTCGCCTTCGCTCTCGGTGAGGTAGGAGCCGTCGACGCCGACATACCACGAGCCGCTCTCGCCGCCGTCTTCATGCTTTCTGCGCGGAGTCTGCTTCGCCGCCTCGACAAAGCCGCGATCAAGCGCGCCCTGGTCCCAGCGGCCGATGTCCCATTTCTCAAAGCCGATGAAGCCGGTGTGGTAGCCCGCGTCGCGAAGCGTTTCGGCGAGCGTCGGCTTGTCGTCGGGGATCGGCACGCCGCGGGACAGGCCGTACTTGCCCCAGCGCTGGGTGTAGGCACCCATCATCAGTGCGGTGCGGCTCGGGCTGCACGGGGCGTTGTGGGTGTAGGCGTTGAGCAGCCGCATGCCCTGGTCGGCGAGGCGGTCGATGTTCTCGGTGCCTGGGTCGGGACAGCCGAAGGCGCCGACGTCGCCACGGGCCAGGTCGTCGACGTAGATGATGAGGATGTTGGGGCGCTTCGGGCTGTCTGCCGCAAGGGCGACGGAGAGGAGCGATGCCAGGAGTGCGAAGGCGAGAGCGGGCGTGGTCATGGGGATACGGCCTCAGGATGTGTGGATCGACACCCTCTTCCGCCGGAGGCTTCGGCGGGCAGGGGAAGGTTGATACGTCGGAAAGAGTGCGGGTCTTAGCGCGACTCAAGCCAGGACTTGAACTCGTCCTCTTCGGCGGCCATCGGGGTGGCGACCTTCTCGCGGTCGGCGAGGATGGCGAGACGGTCGGGGATCTCGACGGTATTCGCGCCCAGTTCCTGCTCCATGACGTCGAGAAACTTCGCCGGGTGGGCGGTCTCGAGGGTGATGGTCGGGACATCCGGGTGCGACTCCCGCCACTGACGCGCGGCCAGCCAGCCGACCGCGCCGTGCGGGTCGATGGCGTAGCGATGCGTGTCCCAGACCTCGCGGATGGCCGCGCGGGTGCTGGCGTCGTCGCAGGCGAGGCCGGAAATCGTCGCCTTCATCTGCTCCCAGGACTGGCCGAAGATCGCCTGCATGCGGGCGAAGTTCGACGGTGCCCCGACGTCCATCGCGTTGGAGATGGTGGCGGCGCTGGGGCGCGGACGGTAGTCGCCTCTGTCGAGGTACTCCGGGACGACATCGTTGATGTTGGTCGCCGCGACGAAGCCCGCGACCGGCAGGCCCAGGCGCATCGCCATCAGGCCCGCGGTGAGGTTGCCAAAGTTTCCCGAGGGCACGACGAAGGCGGGTGTTTCGTCCACCCGGCGGGCACTATGGATGTAGTAGAAACTCTGCGGGACGAGTCGGGCCAGGTTGATCGAGTTGGCGGAGGTGAGGTTGAGGCGCTCCGAGAGCTCGCGGTCGAGGAAGGCGGACTTCACCAGCCGCTGGCAGTCGTCGAAGGAGCCGTCGACCTCCAGCGCGTGGATGTTGCCTCCGAGGGTGGTGAGCTGCTTCTCCTGCAATCCGGAGACCTTGCCCTTGGGATACAGGATCAGGACGCGGGTGCCCTCGACATGGTGGAAGGCCGAGGCGACCGCGCCGCCGGTGTCGCCCGAGGTGGCGACGAGCACGGTCAGTTCGCGGTCCTCGCCGCGGGTCAGCCAGCCCATCAGCCGCGCCATGAAGCGCGCGCCGAAATCCTTGAAGGCGAGCGTGGGTCCGTGGAACAGCTCGAGGATATGGTCCTTCTCCGCGAGTGAAACGAGGGGGGCGTCGAACTCGAGGGTGCCATCGACGATCTCCACCAGCGCGTCCTCGGGAACATCCTCGCCAAAGAAGGCTTCCGCCACCGCGTAGCCGATCTCCTGGAAACTCAGGTCGCGCCAGAGCCGCCAGAAGTCCTCGCCGAGCACCGGCAGTTCGTCGGGCATGTAGAGCCCGTTGTCCGGCGGCAGCGAGCGCAGGATCGCCTCCTTGAGATCGACGCGGTGGGACGGGTTGTTGGTCGAGTGGTAGCGCACCGAAGTTCCAGGTAATAAGTTCCAAGTGCCAAGCTCGCCGGGCGGTGGCTTTCAAAAAGGCGGCTTGTCTTCCCGGCGCGCTTCGTAGCGGGTTGATGCCGGAGAATCAATGGGAGAGGCAGGAAATGGAGAGGCTGGAAAGCGGGCTTTTGACATCTGATGTGGAATATTCTACATCATGATGCATGAGGACCACGCTCGATCTCGAAAAGCCGGTGCTGGATGCGCTGAAGGAGCTGCGCCGGAAAGAGAAGCGCTCCTTGGGCCAGATTGCATCGCGACTGCTGGCCGATGCCCTGAGCCGCGAGCTTTCCGGCGGGAAGCCGGTCGAGCCCTTTGAGTGGGAAACGGCTTCCATGGGGGCCAAGGTGGACCTGGCCGACAAGGACGCGGTGTATCGAGCGATGGGTGAGTCATGAGCTACTCGATCGATGCGAACATCCTGCTGTATGCCAGCAACACGTCTTCACCGCAGCATGCGGCGGCGAAGGAATTCGTTATTTCACGCGCCGGGGATCCCGACCTGCTGTGTCTGACCTGGCCGGCACTGATGGCGTACCAGCGGATCGCGACGCATCCGGCGATCTTTGAGAACCCCCTCGATCCCACAACGGCCTGGCGCAATATTTGCCGACTACTGGCGCTCCCCAGAACACGGGTGATCGGAGAAGAAGATGGCTTCGCCGAGGACTATGCGACGGTGGCCAACGCTGCGGCCGTGCGTGGCAATCTCGTGCCCGACGCCCACATCGCGACCCTTCTTCGCCAGCATGGAGTTGGGCGCATCTACACCGCCGACACCGACTTTCGCAAATTCGAGTTCCTGGAGGTGGTGAATCCGCTGAGATAATCGGTGGCGCCGCAGCCAAGAATGCCAACGGGGTCCGGATTCAGTTTGAATAGGCAGGAGCGAAGAGTGACGAGTTCTCGTTCAAATCAACACGCCCCATGCGTTTGACAGCCTCCATGTCGCCGAGAGGAGGGTGCAAGGGACGGGCGATGGCTGAATCCTTCAGCGTTTCGTCGTCCGACGGCGTGCGGGTGATCTCTTTCGTTGCGACCGTCACGCAGCCGGGAAGGACAGGTATAAGGTGTCATATAAGGTGTCAGGCAAACAGAATCCGAATCCGTTGGAAACATCGAAAAATCAACGGTTGGTGGCGTTCTCAAGTCGGCAGGGACGGAGCGGATTTCGGGATGGGATTCCCGCGGGGTGAACCCGTGGCGACTTGCCGGCGTCCCTGCGGGACTGAAGAGCAGCGCCGAGTGATCCCTGATCAGCAAGCAGTGGTGGAAAACGTGTGGTTCAGACACCGTTTCGAGTCAGGCCGGAAGCGCATGGGGTAAAACGCTGGTTCTTGGCGATAACAAGTCTTCCGTTTTTTCGGAAAAGGGGATACTTTGTTGCCATGGCCGACACCTACACCATCAAGACCGCGCAGCAGAAGCTTTCCGCTCTGGTGGCGGAGGCTGCGGACCATCCGGTGACCATTACCAAGCAGGGGCGGGCGGTGGCCGTCCTCGTATCGATCGAACGCATGGAGGCCATTGGTGAAACCATGGAACTCCTGGCCGATCCCAAGGCGATGTCCGCGATCCGCAAACATCGCGAAGGCACGGCGGTGTATCACGATGTTTCCGCACTCGACGAACCGTGATCACCGTCCGGGTTCAGGAGGAAGTGGTGGATTATCTCCGAAGGCTGGCCCCGGAGCCGCGCCATGCACTGCGTCTTGCGATCAGGGACCTGGCGCAGGAAAAAGGCGACATCAAGCCGCTCACCGACGACCTGGAAGGGTTTTACCGCCTGCGCGTCGGATCTCATCGGGTGGTTTTCGAATATCAAGTGATCGATGGCCGGCGCGTCATCACCTGTGTGTTTGCCGGGCCGCGCAAATGGATCTACGAAGTCTTCCAGAGCCGCTTGCTGGAATGAGGCCACGACCCCTGGGTTCTCGATTCGGTGACGGCCCGGTGCCATGTCCTTCGTCTGTTAGGCCGCCCCAGAACACGGGTGATCGAGCGTCGCTCCGGGATCGGCCGGAAGTTGTGCGCTTTGGGGAGGGCCATTCGGGCTAGGCCCGAGGTTTCGGACCGGTCATCGCTCGGGCATCCATCAGCCGGTCGAAGGTCTCCGCATCCACTTCGCCGGAGGCCAACGCCTCCTCGCGCAGGGTCGTGCCGTTGGCATGTGCGGCCTTCGCGATGGCCGCCGCGCGGTCGTAGCCGATCTGCGGGACGAGTGCCGTCACCTGCATCAGGCTTCTCTCCAGCAGATCCCCGATCCGTTCTTCGTCGGCCCCGATCCCGTCGACGCAGCGCAGCGCGAAACTTTCCGCCGCATCGCCGAGCAGACGCATCTGGCGCAGCAGGCCGTGGATCATCATCGGCTTGTAGGTGTTCAACTCGAACTGCCCCTGGCTGCCGGCGATGCCGATGGCGGCGTCGATGCCCATCACCTCCACCGCGACCTGGGTCAGCGCCTCGCACTGGGTCGGGTTGACCTTGCCGGGCATGATCGAGGAGCCGGGCTCGTTGGCCGGCAGGATCAGTTCGCCGATGCCGCACCGCGGGCCGGAACCGAGCATCCGGATGTCATTGGCGATCTTGAAAAGCGAGGCTGCCACGCCGCGCAACACGCCGGACATGGCGACGACCGCATCGTGGGCGGCCAACGCCTCGAAGCGGTTTCCGGCGGCAACGAACGGTTCTCCGGTGAGTCCGGCGATCCGAGAGACGATTCGTTCCGCGAAGCCCTCGACCGTATTCAGCCCGGTGCCGACCGCTGTGCCGCCCTGGGCCAGTTCGAGCAATCCGGGAAGCGCCGCGCGCACGCGATCGATCCCGAGTTCCACCTGTCGGGCGTAGCCGCTGAACTCCTGCCCGAGGGTGATCGGCGTCGCATCCTGGAAATGCGTGCGGCCGGTTTTCACCACCCCTTCGAACGCCCTCACCTTGCGCACGAGGGCGGCATGCAGGCCCTGCAGTTTCGGCAGAAACCGCTTGTTGAGTTCCGACACCGCCGCCATGTGCATCGCACTCGGAAAGGTGTCGTTCGAGGATTGCGACAGGTTGACGTGGTCGTTCGGATGCACCGGATTCTTGCTCCCGAGCTCGCCACCAAGGATCTCGATCGCCCGGTTGGCGATCACCTCGTTCACGTTCATGTTGGACTGCGTTCCCGATCCGGTCTGCCAGACGACCAGCGGAAAGTGATCGTCCCACCGCCCGTCGCGGACCTCGCGGGCCGCCTCCGAGATGGCGCCCGCCTTTTCGGCATCGAGCAGGCCAAGGTCGCGGTTGGTCTCGGCTGCGGCCTCCTTGATCAGGGCGAGCGCGTGAACGACCTCGACCGGCATGCGCTCGCCGCCGATGGGAAAGTTTCCCAGCGATCGCTGCGTCTGCGCACCCCAATATCGGTCGGCCGGAACCTCGACCGAACCCAGGCTGTCGGACTCGTTGCGGAAGCGGGCCATGAACGAATGCTGTTGGATTAGTCCGTGGCCTCCTCGACCGCGTCGCCAACCTCCTCGGTGGCATCTTCGATGTCGTCGGCGGCCTCTTCGGCCGGCGACTTGTCCTCACAGGAGGCGAAGACGAGGAAGGGTAGGAGGAGAAGAACGTTCCGGAGTTTCGTTTTCATGATCTTCGAATTCAGGTTTCGGGGGTGGGGGATCAACGCTTCTTCACGAGGTTCATGATCAGCGAGACCACGAACAGGACGAGGAAGATGAAGAAGATGATCTTTGCGATCTCCGCCGCTCCGGCGGCGATCCCGCTGAATCCGAAGGCGGCGGCGATCAGTGCGATGACGAGAAAAATGACGACCCAGCGTAGCATGATGATTTGTGAATTTCCGGCGAGACCCGAATGGTCGCAGGAACCAGCATGATAGATGCATGCTCCCGGGATGCACGGGATTTCTGGCAAGAATCCTTTTCAGGTATCTAACAGACGCTGCAACCGACCCGTGATCTCGTCCGGCTTCTCGGCGAACAGCCGGCGACCGCAAAGTGCCGCCTTCCGGCGAAGTTCCTCTCGTCGCTCGTGGATCAGTCCGGACAGGATCGTCATGACCTCGCGATTGCCGTAGTCCGCGAACTCCTTCTCGAGGTGCGCCTGGAAAACCGCGAAATCGTGCTCACGCCCCAGGAGATCGGCGAGGTGTTCCGCCTCCTTGCGGTGGGCTCGCATGACCGGCTTCCATACCTTCTCCAGCAGCTTCAGGTGGAAGCCGAGATACTTCGTGCGCTTCCGCCATTCATGGAACCGCTCGGTGGACGGCTGGGAAAGGGCGGCCTTCATCGCCTTCCGACCGCGCCGGTAGTTCTTCCGAAAGCCGCTGAGACAATCACCGAGTCCATCGATCCTGCGGGTCCACTTGTCGAGCCGTTCCCTTCCCGCTTCGATCTCGCTGGCAAAGGTCTCCAACCTCGCGTCCAGGTCGGTTTCCACTTCGGCCCGGTGCTGCTTCTGCAGCGTCAGCTGTCGGCGCACCGGAGCGAAATCCTGTCGCTCGAGCGGACCCTCGTAGCGATCCATCAGCCGGTCGTAGGCCTCGATCAGCGCTTCGGCGTCGCGCAGCCCGGAGAGCGGGCGGGCAGCGTCCCGGTAGCGCACGTTTTCGCGGCGGTAGTCCTTGCCGATCGCCCCGCGGCACAGCCGCAGCAGAGCGCGCAGTTTCTTGCAGCGCTTGCGGACCTGATGGACGGCTTCGTGACGGTCGAGTTCCGGTTCTCCGAGTTCAGCCCGGGCGCGGTCCAACTGTTCGAGGGCGATTCGGCGGACCTCGGCAGCAGTTGGTGCCGGTGGATCGATTCGATAGCTCATGAGAATTCTCCTCGGGCCAACCACTCAACATCTTCACCCCGAGCCATGCAAGGGAGCTTCGTCAGATCTTGACCTCCTTTTCCTGTCCCTTGATTCAGCACCACCGGCCTCTCAAAAGCCTTCGGCAGAGCAAGTTCCCGGTGATCGGTCGGTGTGGAGGAGCCGGAAATCGGCGCCCTCAAGTAGCTGCGGCGCTCCTCGGTTCTCCTCCGCCACGTATGCCGGGCTACCTCATATTGAACCAAGTGATCCGGGATGGCGCTCGGTGTGGATTCGCGGTTGATTTTCCAGAGTGAGGCAGCCCTGGCCACGTACGCCGTCGAGATTTCTCCGGACTTGGATTCCTCGGGCTTTTCCCTAGGGTCGTCGGTTTGAGGCAGTCAGTCTCCCGCCTGAAGCAAGCTCGAAACTCCCACCAAGCCCCTCCAATGAGATCACCCATCGGCCCCTTCGTGTCTGGATCCCGCATCGCGCTTTTCTCAATCGTCATTTCGTCGGGGGTCACGGCGGACGACATCTATGTCAACGGAGCTGCCACGACCGGTTCCGATGATGGATCTTCCTGGGCAAACGCGTTTCTCACGCTGCAGGACGCGCTGGCCTCGGCGTCGGCCGGCGACACCGTCCACGTTGCGGAAGGGGTTTACTTCCCCGATGAGGGGGTGACCGTCGACGAAAACACCATCGAGGCGTCCTTTGTGGTTCCGCAGGGAGTGGTCGTGTCGGGGGGGTACAGCGGCACCGGTGGCGAGCGTGATCCAGACAGCTTTCCAACCATTCTTTCTGGCGATCTCAAACAGGACGATCTCAACGCGGACGGAAACTTCATCTCGGAAACTCCGGCCGACGTGGTGCCCTCGAATTCCACCCATGTGGTCACCTTGTCGGCGGCATGCGAACTCGATGGATTCATCATCACGGGTGGCCGGGCCGAAGATGGCATCGCGACGAACGGCACCCATGGGGGCGGACTGCTGGCCACCTCTGCCAGTGTGGTGTCGAACTGCCGCTTCTACGGAAACCACTGCACGGGCCGTGGCGGAGCCGTCATGGTCGTGGGAGCCGGCACCACCTTCATCAATTGCCTGTTTGCAGGCAATACGGCCGATGCCCGGGGCGGGGCTTTGGGCACCCTTTCCGGAGCAACGCCTTCCTTGATCAACTGCGTCTTCCTCGGCAACGAGGCCGAGCGTGGAGGCGGGCTCAATTTCAACGACTCGTCGCCGACGCTCACGAACTGTTCCATCTCGGGCAATTCCGGGACCATCAACGGCGGCGGCATTCAGGCGGCGGCCAATTCGGTTGTCACGCTGGAGAACACCATCGTTTGGAACAACCATGCGGCGGGATCGCGCTCGTCCACGGGTTCGTCCATCAACCTGCTTTCCGGCTCGACTTACTCGGCAACCACCAGCTTGCTGGAAAATGATGGTGGAACCGATCCGGTGTTTGTGACTCCGCCCAATCCATCGACCGCGCCCTCGGTCCAGGGGGATCTCCGGCTCACGGATGATGGCTCGCCGGCCTTCGATTCCGGGACCGACGCCGCCAACGGCGAACCCACGGATGTGCTTGGGAACGACCGAGTGGTCGGGCTGGCCATCGACATCGGAGCCTACGAGCTGTTCTCCGAGCTCTATGTCGATGGCACGGCAGTCGGCGGATTGGACAACGGCCAGAGCTGGGAAGATGCCTTTCTTCATCTCCGGGATGCCCTTGATGCCGCCGGCCCCCATTTCACCATCCACATTGCGGCGGGGGTCCACTATCCCGACGACGGCGCGACCGGTCAGAAGGACGACCCCACAAGTTCCTTCGTGCTCATCCCCGGATGCACCTTGTTGGGCGGATACCCCAATGGCGGCGGGCCACGTGATATCGAGAATGAGGTGACCGTCTTGAGTGGGGATCTGGAGCAGAATGAGTCCGATGAGGGCACCGGGTTCATTGTGAGCGACCCCGACGACATCCAAGGATTCAACGCCTATCACGTGCTCACGCTTGAGGGCGATGCCGCCCGCACCACCTTGTCCGGCCTCACCATCACCGGCGGTTCGGCGGATGACGGAACCAATCAGCCGGGAGCTTCCATCAGCTCTCCCAACATCGGCGGTGGCCTGATTTCCTTTGATTCCGATTTGCTGATCGAGTCCTGCCGCTTCATCGGAAACCGGGCCTACGATGCCGGGGGGGGAGCGTTTCTCGAAGGGACACGACACGAGGTTCGCGATTGCGAGTTCGTGGCCAACCATCTCACCGGATCAACCAGCGGAGGTGGAAACGGCCTCCTGGCCTGGTCGGCGGATGCGGGGATTCACGGCTGCCGTTTCGAGTCCAACGCGGGAAGGTCATCCACGCTCAATCTGGGATCGCCCAATGGTTCGCCCACGCCTCGTATCGGGACCTACTCGGTGACGGCGTGTGATTTTCTCGGCAACGTGGTCCTTGGCGGCAGCAGCGGAATCAGCGTGAAGGATGTCACTTCCGCCGAAATCACCGGCTGTCGTTTCCAGGCGGGGGAGAGCGGTGTCGGGCAGGTCATCAACGCGAACGATTCCGATTCGGTTCTGGTCAGCGACTCCCTGTTTTCTGGCAATACCGGGAACAAGGTCATTTCGGCCAGTGTCAACATCGAAGTCGCCTTGCGCAACTGCACCCTGAGCGGAAATGACTCGAGCGCGTCGACCATCCTCGGGGGAATCAGTTTTCCGGGGGCGACCGCCAGTATCATCCGGTTGGAGAACACGGTTTCGTGGGGCAATGGGACCAATGGAAGTGAGATCGTCTCGGGTGACTCGACGATCGTCAGGGAGTATTCGCTGATCGAAGGCCAACCGGGTGGAGGCAATGGCAACCTCGACGGGTTGGGCGGTCTCGATCCGAGCTTCGTCAATCCGCTTCCGCCCACCTCCGCTCCCACCACCGGCGGCGACTATTCGCTGTTGCCGGCCAGCCCGTTGATCGAGGCGGGCGGCATTGTCACCGCGTCGCCCATCGATCTGGCCGGCAATCCGCGCTACTTCGATGCCGACGGCGATGGTTCCGTTTCGCTTCTGGATATCGGCGCGTATGAATACCCGGTCGCCATCATCGGGGGCCAGATGGTCAGGATCACCGATACCATGGTCGATCCGGCGAACGGGCAGATCACCCTCACCGTTGAATCCCTGGCCGCAACCCCTTACACCGTCGAATACAGCGAGACCATGAGCGAGACCGATTGGCCCGAGGGCCCGGATGGCGTGCTGACGGCGGGCACCAATACCGTCATCGTTCCCGGTTCGGCTTACGGTTGGCCGAAGGATAGAGTGTTCCTGCGGCTGGTCACCCCGTGACCACGCCGCCTCAAGTGAGCGGCTCACCGGTCGGCCTGCGGTGGCATTCAACCAGAGTGGTTATGGGTTCGAGCTCTTCTCCTCGACCACATGCACCCCGAGGGGGTTGATCTTCGAGACGTGGATCTGGTTTTCCAGGGGAACGGCGGAGAAAACCTTGCTGACCGCGTCGCCGACCTTGCGGGCGATTTCCTCTCCCTCGCAGAGGGCGAAGACCGAGGGGCCGGCGCCGGAGATGGAGAACCCGAGGGCCCCGGCCGACATGGCAGCGCGCTTGGCCTTGTAGAAATCCGGGATGAGCTTCTGGCGGCGGGGTTCGGCGATGACGTCGTGGATCGAGCGCGAGATGAGCCCGTAGTCGCTCTGGATGATGCCGCACAGCAGGCCGCCGAGGTTGCCGATCTGCTGGGTGGCATTGGTCACGGGGATGTCCTTGGGCAGGATCTCGCGGGCGACCTTGGTGAGGATCTCGATGTCGGGGTGGACGACCGCCGCCCACAGGTTGTCGGGGGCCGGCAGCTGGGCGACATCGAGTTCCTCATTGCTGCGGATGAAGACGATGCCACCGAGCAGGCAGGGGGCGACGTTGTCGGCGTGCCAGGCACCGTCGGCCGAGGCCTCGCCGGCCATGGCGAAGGGCAGCAGCTGTTGCTTGGTGAGGGGTTCGCCGATGAGCTTGTTGACCGCGTAGGCACCGGCCACGGCCGAGGCGGCGGAGGAGCCGAGTCCGGAACCGAAGGGCATCTTCTTGTGAATCTCCATCTCCACACCGCGGTCGGTCATGCCGAGGTGGCGCAGCAGGTCGAGGGCGGCGACGCCGGCGGTGTTCTGGTCGGCGGCCTTGGGCAGCTTGCCGTCGTCGCCGGTGATCGAGGTGATGTGCAGGCCGGGCTTGTCGTGGTGGCGGACGACGATCTCGTCGCCGGGCGAATCGATGGCGAACCCGAGCACATCGTAGCCGCAGGCCACGTTGGCGACGGTGGCGGGGGCGAAGACACGGACTTCCTGGACGGCTTCCTTGAGCATGGGGCGGGGGGCGTAGCAGCCCCGGCAGCGAATGTCGATGCCGGGATGGGAGTTGAACGGGCCCGCGTCCGGCCTGTGGACTGGTCGGCAGGCATGGTTCGATTTTGATCGAATCTCGGGCGGAGCGGGCTTTGTTGGAGGGCATGAGTGAAACGACCCCTCAAAGCATCGGCATTCTTGGACTTGGCATCATCGGTGAAATCTGGGCGGGGCACCATCATGCGGCGGGCAAGCTGGCCGGTGCCTGGAACCGGACCGCCAAGCCCGATTTTCCGATGTGGAAAGACACGGCGGCCGAAGTGGCGCGCGGCGCGGAGGCGATCCAGATCGTCGTCGCCGATCCGCCGGCGGTGCAGGGCGTCGTCGAGGCGATCCTGCCGGAGCTGGACGCGTCGAAGGCGGTCATCCAGTCGAGCACCATCGATCCGGACAGCAGCGGACGCTTCCGCGAGCAGGTGCTGGCGACCGGAGCGCGCTACCTTGAGGCGCCCTTCACCGGCAGCAAGCCGGCGGCCGAGCAGAAACAGACGGTGTTCTATCTCGGCGGCGACCGGGGACTGTGCGAGGCGGTCGACCCGCTGCTGGCGCTCGTTTCCGCGCACCGGCTCCACATCGGCGATCATCGCCAGGCCTGCGCGCTGAAGCTGGCGATGAACCTGAACATCTCCGCCCAGATGCAGGCGCTGGCCGAGGCGCGAGCGATTTGCTCGCGGTCGGGTATCGACGACGACACCTTCTTTGATGCGCTGTCGCGCAATGTGAGCTGCTCGGGCCTCACCCAGCTCAAGGAACCGGTGCTGCGCCAGAGCGATTTCCGCCCGATGTTCTCGGTGAAGCACATGCACAAGGACATGCGTCTCGCCAGCGGGATGTCGGAAAGCGGCGACTGCGAGCTGCTGAAGACCGTGACCGCCCGCCTCGCGGCGGCCGAGCAGGCCGGCTGGGGCGACGAGGACTTCGCGGCGCTGGCGAAGCTGCTCGGGGGATGATCAGAAAATTCCGAGGAACTTCCGCCGGCGTGGCTTGCGCTTGTACTTGCCGTCGCCGACCGAAAGCACCTCGACCTCGACGGTGGTCAGCCCCTGGTCGTAGAAGCCGATCTTCTTCGCGGCGCGGGGGGAGAGGTCGATGATGCGGCCGGCGATGAAGGGGCCGCGGTCGTTGACCCGGCACTTCACCGACTTGCCGTTCTCGAGATTGGTGACCTTGACCACCGAGGGCAGCGGCAGGGTTTTGTGGGCGGCGATCTTGTGCCACGGCATCACCTTCTCGCCGATCGCGGTGTTGCCGCGCTTGAGGCCGAAGAACCGCGACTCGTTGAACCACGAGGCGGTGCCCACTTCCTCGTAGTGGAGCGCCTGGTCGACGCTCATCGGGTAATAGGTCTGGCCGCGGACCGTGTAGCTGCCGTTCTTGTAGCCCTTGTAGTTTCCGCGCGGGTGGGCGCAGGAGGAAAAGAGGAGGGCAGTGAGGCCGAGCAGCAGGATGACAAGGAGGCGCACGGTCCGGATGATACTTAAGGAGCCTTAAGGATCAAGATTGGAGGCGGGATGGCGGGTCCGGACCCAGCGGGTCTTCGGCAGGATGCCAAAGACAGCCGGCGGAACGCCGGCGCTCTCCTACTCGCCCTCGCGCTCGCGGATCAGGGGGAGGGTCCGGGCGACCTGCTCCTTCATCTCCTTGCCGGGCTTGAACTTGACCACCGCCCGCGCCGGGATCGGCACGTCCTTGCCGGGGTTCTTCGGGTTGCGGCCGATCTTGGCCTTGGTCTCCTTCACCTGGAAAGCGCCGAAGTTCCGCATCACGACCGAGTCGCCGTTGGCGAGGGCGTCGGTGATCGAATCAAGCGTCTTCTGGATCACGTCGAAGACCTCCTGCTGGGTGAGACCCGTTTCGTTGCTGATTTTGACGACGAGTTCGCGCTTGGTGACGGTGGCCATGGGTCGAGGTCTTGGGAGACAATGAAGCGGGAGGATGGACACCACAGGATGCCGGATTTGTCCCGTTCAAAATTTCGAAAATCATGCGGATTCCGTGCCATCCGCGGCGGAATCTCCGAGGACCCGCCCGGTGGTGCGGAAATGCACCTTGGCGACCCGGTTCAGGGCGTCCTTCCCGTGACGGTCCACCAGTTCCCTGGCGGCGTCGATCACGGCGTCGGACGCGCCCAGGGGGAGGTGGATCCCGCCGGCGGCGGAGGTCTTTTCCATCCAGTCGACAAAGCGTTCGCGGGCGAGGATGGAGGCCGCGGCCACGGCGAGATCGGACTCCGCCTTGGTGCGCTGCTGGAGTTCGATGGAAACGCCGAGCTTGGCGAGGGCGCGCTTGAGCACATCGGGTCGGGCGAACTGGTCGGAGAGCGCGCGGGGGCAGTCGGGCTGCAGTTCGTGGAGCCGCTTGATCGCCCGGGCGTGGCCCCAGGCGAGCAGGCGGTTGACGTTGCCGAACGAGCGGTGGAGTTCGTTGTAGCGCTCCGGGCCGATGGCGACCACGACGTGGCGCAGGCCGGGTGTCTTGCGGATGATCCCGGCCAGCTTGCGGATCCGGGCGGCGCTGGTGATGCGTTTCGAGTCCATGATGCCGGCGTCGAGCAGGGCCCGGGCGCTGGACGCATCGGTGTAGGCGCCGGCGATGACCAGCGGGCCGAAGTAGTCGCCCTTGCCGCTCTCATCGATGCCGAAATGCGGCTCGAACATGTCCGGCTGGTTCACTTCCTCGTAGCCGAGCCGGGCTTCGCCGGTGATCTCGGGCTCGAGGGTGAAGCGCACGAAGTCGTCCGCCTCCTTGCCCTGGATCAGCACCTTGGGACCCTTCTGGTAGACGCTGACGTTCAGCTTGCCCTTCTTCGCGGAGAAAAGGGTATGGGGCCGGTCGCCGAACTCGAAGCCGTCCCGCTCCAGCACCCCGCGCAGTTTGTCGGCCTGATCCGGGGAAAGCATGACGGTGTGGGAGTTGGCAGGCACGGCGGGAGTCTTGAGTTCTGGGAACCAACATTCAAGGCGGTTGCGAAACAGGAGACCCGACACGGAACACCCAGTGTCCAACAAGGAATGTCCAATTTCCACCGACCGGCCGTGTGGTTTCCTTGGGAGTTGGACATCCCTTGTTGGACATTGGACATTCCATCTTCCTCCGGGTCATGGTGGCCGTGTGCTGAAGCCGCGTTTCGAGACCGATCCGCTGGAGGACCCCGGGTCCTTCCGTCGCGCGCTGGCGGCTTGGTTCCGGAACCACGGCAGGGACTACCCGTGGCGGCGGACCCGCGATCCCTACGCGATCCTGGTTTCGGAGGTGATGCTGCAGCAGACGCAGATCGCCACCGTGCTCGGCCGGGGATTCTACACGCGGTTTCTCGAGCGCTTCCCCGACACGGCGACCCTGGCGGCGGCCGAGGACGACGCTTTGCTCAAGGCCTGGGAGGGCCTCGGCTACTACCGGCGGGCGCGGATGCTGCGGGAGGCGGCGCGCACTGTGGAAGACGAGCACGGCGGACGCTTCCCCGATGACTTCGAGGCGATCCTGGCGCTGCCCGGGGTGGGCCGCTACACGGCGGGGGCGGTGTGGTCCTTTGCCTTCGGCAAGCCGGCGCCGATCGTCGATGGCAACGTCGCGCGGGTGCTCTCGCGCCTCCTCGACTCGGCCGATCCGATCGATGCGGGGCCCACGATGAAGCGCTTGTGGGAGGTGGCCGGCGAGTTGCTCGATGCCGCCGATCCGCGCACCCACAACTCGGCGCTGATGGAGCTGGGGCAGAGCCACTGCCGACCGGGCGTGCCGGACTGCCTCGGGTGTCCGGCCGGGAAATTCTGCCGCTGTCCGGAGCCCGCGGCCCTGCCGGTGAAGGCGAAGCGGGTCAAGGCGACCGCGGTCGACGAGGACCTCGTGTTTCTGCGCCGGGGCGACCGGGTGCTGATGCGCAAGCTCGAGGAGGGTCGTCGCGAGGGCATGTGGCGCCTGCCGGAGGGCGGGGGGGTCGGCGAGCCGGTCTATCAGGGGAAGTACGGCATCACCCGCTACCGGGTGACGATGCGCGTGCGGCCGGCGGAGAAGGGGCGGCGGGCGAAGTCAGGCGAGGCGTGGTGCGAGCTCGACGAGTTGGGGAAGCTGGTGATTCCTCCGGCGGATCGGAAGGCGCTCCGGGCATTGTTGCAGGATTCCGAAGAAATCGCGTGAGGCCGGGCGTTCCGCTGCCGTAGTCTTCGCCCGGATGTCATGGACCTTTCCACTCTCGATCGCGTGCGCGCTGGCGCTGATCGGCTGCACGCCGCCGCCGCCGCCGCCGGTGGTGACGGGTGGTTCGATCCCGGGTCGGGAGGTCTATCGGGACGCCGCGCGGCGTTTCGCCGCCGTGGTGGTTTCGGATCGTGACGACATCAACGACTGGATCAACGAGCGCTTCGCCCGGAAAAAGGCGCCGAAGGATGCCGACGGCGGTTCGGCGATCCCGATCACGGCCGACGGCTACTTTCTCACCGCGGATCATGTGATCGCTTCGGCAAAAGGCCGGCGCGTGGCTCTCCTCCTGCGGCGGGACGGCCGTCTCCGGGCGTTTCCGGCACGGGTCGTCTGGCGTGGCTCGGGCGGGGACGTCGCCCTGCTGCACGCCGAGGTGGCGACGCCCGACCACTACCGCTGGACCCCCGGCAACCGCTGGCTGCCCCAGGGAACCCCGGTCATGCATGCGGGCATCGCCACGGGATTCAGCAGTTCTCCGGGCCGACTGCTCACGCCGATCGAGCCCGATACGCCGTTTTCCGGTGGCCGTCGCTTCAAGCACGACATCCCACTCGAGCCGGGCGACAGCGGCGGGCCGGTGGTCGATGCCCGCGGGCTTCTGGTCGGCGTCAACTCGGCGGTTGAATACCTCGTGCCGCTCGAAACCGCCTTTTTCATCGAATCCGAAGCCAACCGCCCCAACGTTCCCCGGCTGATGGCCCGCATCGCGCGGGACCGTGCCTCCCGCTCCCGATGAAGTCCCTTGTCACAAGCCTCCTGCTGGCACTCTTCCTCACCTCGTGCGGCGGCGGCATGCACTGGACCGAGCGCGCCGCGCAGGACCGCATCATGCTGGTGCGCAGCGAGCCGCCGACCCTCGGCTACCGGCGCATCGTCTATCAATCCGCCGCCCATCCCGATCTCGGGCGCTTCATCGAGCGCAAGGGTCGGCCGGATTTCATCGCCGAGACTTCCGCCGACAACCGCCAGTACCTCGTGCTCTACTATCTCGACAGGAAGCACGCCTTCATCTGCCGGTCGTGGCGCGACCAGCCGAACATGATCATGTTCTCCGGCCCCCAGGACATCACCGACAAGGAGGTGAAGCTGCTCGGTGAGCTGAAGAAGAACGCCTCCGAGATCCCGGACTCGGGAATCGCGGCGGGGCGCATTTTGGTGCCCTGAAGCGGCGATCGTCGGGGCGGGTCAACGGTCGATCCGCCGGAGCTTGTTGCGCAGGGTGGTGCGGTTGATCGCGAGGGCCGAGGCGAGGTGGGACGGCTTGCCGTCGAAGCGGCGGAGCAGATCCTCGAGCAGCAGGTTCTCCAGGCTCGTGCTGAGTTCCTTGTAGTCGGGTTCCGCCTCCATCCGCCGCTCCACCCAGGCTTCGAGGGCCAGCGCCAGGGCGTCGTCCTCGCCGTGCCGGGCGGGAATGCCGGCGAGGTGCCCCGGGATATGATCCGGGGTGATGAGCCTCGCACCGGCGCTGGTGACGAGGGCGTAGTTGATCGCGTTCCGCAGTTCGCGAAGGTTGCCGGGCCAGTCGTAGTTGGCGAACACCCCGAGAACTTCCGGGGCGATCTGGGTGTTGGCCGCGGCGTTCAATTCGCCGAGAAAGCAGTCGCTGATCGCGGCGATGTCGTCGCGGCGTTCCCGGAGGAGGGGGAGGTCGATTTCGAGCACCTGCAGCCGGTAGTAGAGTTCCTGCTGGAGGGTCCCCTCGTTGACTCTCGGAAGCAGGCCCGCCTCGTCGGTCGTGACGATGAGGCGTGGCGCATGCTCCTTCGCCTGGTCAAGCACCCGCACCAGCAGGGTTTGCAAGCCGGCGGTGAGGGAATCGATTGCCTCGATGACCAGCTGGCCACCCCGGGTCGACTGGACGGCTCCGGCGAGGGTGTCCTCGTCCAACAGTGGGGAGGCATGAAGAATGTGGAACGGCCGGCCCGGCTCGGAGGCGTGCTGGATCAGCCGGGCGACCTGGCTCTTGCCCGTGCCGGTCGCCCCCCGGATCACCACCGGTTGGTCCGACGCGCAGGCGTGCGAGATCTGTCGGAAGACCGGACGCATGATGGGGGAGGCACCGACGAAGGGCGAGAACCGTCCTGCCGGCTGCTCCGGGGTTTCGGGTGAGGGGGACGCCGCGGCCACGAGCTCGAAGAAGGCCCCCAGTTCCTGAAAATCGACCGGCTTGTCGAGGAAGCGGGCGATGCCCAGCTTGCGCGCATCGATCGCGTTCCCGATCTCCCCGTGGGCCGTGATGACGGCGGTCTCGGGCTTGTGATCCCACCGCCACTCCCGCATCAGATCAAGTCCATGGCCGTCGGGCAGACCGATGTCCAGGAGGATGCCGTCCACGGGGCCGCGATCGAGGCGGTCGCGGGCCTTCGCCAGCGTGGGGGCGAGCAGGGTCTCCAGGCCGCTGCGTTCCGCCGCCGCGGCGATGGCGTTGGCGAGGGCATGGTGGTCTTCGACAATCAGCAGGGTCTTCATGTCAGCGGGAGAGCTTCTTCGGCGGGGCCTTCAAGGTGCCCGAGATCAGGGCACCGCCTGCGGCGTGGTTGCGGGCGGACAGGCTGCCTCCGTGGGCCTCGATCACGCCCTTGGCCAGAGCCAGACCGAGTCCCATGCCTCCCTCCCTCTCGGAGTAAAAGGTTTCCCCGAAGTGGGCGAGGGCATCCTCGGAAAAGCCGGACCCCTCGTCGGAGACGGTGAAGGCGATGTTGCCCGTTTCCTTTTTCGTCAGCTCGATGATGACGGTGCCCCCCTTCGGCATCGCCTTGATGGCGTTGTCGATGAGGTTCCGGAAAGCCTGCTCGATGCGCTGCGAGTCGCAGGCGATGGGAAGGCCCGGCGGGGCGACGATGTCGAGCCGGCAGTCGTGGAATTCCAGCAGGCCGCGCAGCTTGTTCTTCAGCGAATGGATGAGGGTGACCAGGTCCGTCGTGCTGCTCCGTGGGGGCTCGGGCCTGGCGACGAACAGCCATTGGTTGACGAGCGAAGTGATGTGCTCGCCGTCCTCGCGGATGAGCCTTCCCTCCGGTTCGGCACCCCGGTCCTCGAGCGCCTTGGCGTGCATGATGATCGCGGCGGCCGGGTTCTTGATCTCGTGCGCAAGGGAGGTCGCAAGTTGCCCGAGCAGCGCCATCTTTTCGGCATCGCGCCGGAGCTTCTGCTCTTCGAGGAGGGCGTCGCGCTCCTCGACCAGCGTGTGGGCGAGGATGCCGATCTCGTCCTTGCGACGGGTGAGTGGCGCCGGGAGCTGCATCTTCGTTTCGGCGGATGCGGAGGCGATGGCTGCGGCCAGTTTCTGGAGCGGCCCCACGACCGATCTCGCGATCAGGAAGGCCGCGGCAATGGCGACGAGGGTGATGCCCAGAAGCGGGATGACCGAGAGGCTTCTGGAGGATGCGAAGAGGGGCCGTGCGGGTTCGATCACCACGATGGAGCCGCGCCCGTCGGCAATCGGCCGGCACAGCGCCCGCAGCTTCGATTGGCTCACCATCCGTGGCTCCTGCTGCCGGGCGAGCTCGGCGATGGCCCTTTCCCCGGCCGACCAGTTCCAGCCCTCGACCAGTCCCTGCTCCGGCAGAAAGAACCCGACCCGGGAGCCGGTGATCACCGAGAGGTTCTCCGCCATGTGCCTCGAGCGGGGAACCTTGACCTGCTCGAGAAAGGTCGCATTGGCGGTGGCCACCTCGGTCATGCGCTTGCGGTCCAGCTCCCGCTGCTGGGAGGCTTCCCACAGCAGCCCGACCGTGCCCGCCGCCGCGGTGATCAGGATCTGGGGAAGAATGAACCTCCGGAAAAGACCTCCCCTGCTGCGGGGATGGGCGTTCGATTGGGGTGGGTTCATGTTCAACTTCGAGGCCATGGATGGATAAAAATTGTTCATTTGCAAAGTTATTGGTCAAAAGTTGCCAATTCCCTTGTCGTGCCGGGGTGGGTTTTGCGATTTCCGCCTCCATGCCCATCGCACCGTTCCGAAGCTTCGCCTGCCGATCGATCGTCTTCCTTCTTTCGACGCATGCGCTTTCCGCCCAGGATGCCCTCGACCCCCTGGTGGTCGAGGCGCTGCGCACCGATCAGGCGGTCGATCAGGTTCCCTACACCTTCGACCTGATCGATTCCGATTTTCTCAATGACACCAAGCGCCGGAGTCTTCCCGAGGCGCTGCAATTCACGCCCGGGGTGCTGGTGCAGAAGACCGCCCACGGTCACGGTTCGCCCTTCATCCGCGGATTCACCGGGCGGCAGAACCTGCTGCTGGTCGACGGGGTCCGATTCAACAACGCCCTCACCCGGGGCGGCCCGGTCCAGTACTGGAACACGGTCGATCCGTATTCGCTCGACCGCATCGAAGTGATCAAGGGCCAGGGATCGGTGCTCTACGGCAGCGACGCAATCGGAGGCACGGTCAATGCCATCACCCGCTCGACCGGCTTCCGCGACATGCCGGAGGGCGAGTATTTCAACCATGGCTCCGCCTACTACGAATATCGGAGCAACGGCGAGGGCTCGCACATCGGGCGGATCGAGTCGGCCACGGGCGTCGGTGGAAAATACGGCATCCTCCTCGGCGTGACCGGCAAGGACTTCGGCGACATCCAGGACACCGGGGTCGGTCGCATGCGCAACACCGGCTACCCGGAGCAGGACTTCGACCTCAAGTTCGAGCTGGCGCTCACGCCGGAGATCACGATGACGTTCCTCCACCAGTACGTGAACCAGGACGACGTCTGGCGCTGGCACTCGACGATCTACAACCCCGGCTGGCAGCACGACGGCAGCGTGGCCTCCCGCGGCACCTTCAATTCGCGGATCTACGACCAGGAGCGGAGCTTGACCTACCTGCGCTTCGAGGGCGAGCCGTCGGCGGTGGACTGGCTCAACCGTTGGAGCGCGACCTTCTCCTACCAGACCGGGAGCGATTCGGAGCTGCAGGATCGCTTCCCCAGCCCGGCCCAGCCGCTCCGCCCCGTGGACCGCCGCTACCAGATCGCCGACATCGACACGCTCGGGTTCGACCTCACCCTCGAGTCTCCCGTCGGCCCGGGGACCCTGATCTACGGCTTCGACTACTACCACGATTCGGTCGAGTCGGCGGGATACCGGGACCGCGGGGCGGGCATGCTCTACGACCCGAGTTTCCGTCCGGTCGCGGACGACTCGAACTACGACCTCTTCGGGGCCTTCGCCCAGTATGTCTGGCGTCCGGTCGACGATCTTGAGGTCACGGTCGGCGGCCGCTACACGCATGCCGAGGCGGAGTTGGGGCGGGCGTGGAATGCGACGCTTGGGCGGGATCTTTTCGGCCAATCCCGGAGCTGGGACAATTTCAGCGGTTCGCTGCGGGCGCTGTGGACGGTCAACGACTGCTGGAGCCTCTACGGCGGTGTTTCGCAGGCCTTCCGGGCGCCGAACCTGAACGACCTCTCCGGAAGCCTGACCACCCTCAGCGGCGTGGCCGCAGCGGGATCGGTCGACGTCGAGCCCGAGGAATTCATCATCTACGAACTCGGCACCCGCTATCGCAGCGGCCCGCTCAGCCTCGGTGCCGCGGCCTTCTACACCGACGGGAGCGACCTGATTGTCAGCGTGCCGGCGACGGCCGGTGGTGGGGGGAACGTGACGACCAATGCTTCCGATGCCTACGTCTATGGCTTTGAAGTCGATGGCGAGTGGCGCTTCGCCGACGACTGGGCGCT
Source organism: Verrucomicrobiaceae bacterium E54 (assembly GCA_022548915.1). Lineage (GTDB taxonomy): Bacteria > Verrucomicrobiota > Verrucomicrobiia > Verrucomicrobiales > Akkermansiaceae > Haloferula. The sequence continues at coordinate 5,884 of JAKZES010000058.1, read as the reverse complement.
GTCGGGGTTCGTGGCGTGGCAGGACGGGCGCACCGACCGCGAGGCCTTCGTCGGCGGCCCGCCGGTTCATGACATTTCCTCGCGGATGGCACCGCTCACCGGTTCGCTGGCGCTGCGCTGGACGCGGCCGGATGGACGGCTGTGGGTCGAGGGCCGGGTGCTGGCGGCGGACAAGCAGGACGACCTCGAGCTGGCGGCTGCGGGAGACACCCAGCGGCGCCCCCCGCAGGGCACCCCCGGATATGTTGTCTGTATGCTTCACGCCGGCTGGCAGGCGACCGACTGGCTCGAACTGACCGGTGGTATCGAGAACATCACTGATGAGGACTACCGCATCCACGGCTCCGGCCAGAACGAGCCGGGCCTCAACGGCATCCTCGCGGCGAGGGTGAGCTGGTAGGGCCGGCCGATCAATGGACCGCGAGCTTCAGCTCGCACCTGCCACGGGATGGGAAAGCGAGCTGAAGCTCGCGGTCCGTCCGTGGCGCTCCTCTTACTGCCCGGCGGCGCGCAGGGATGAGAGGTAATCGATGAGCGAGGTGAACTCATCAATCGTGAGATTCGCCGCGAGTCCCGGCGGCATCATCGACTGCGGCAGTTCCTCCTCCCTGGTGACGTCCTTGCGCGAGACCTTGCTGGCGGCACCGGTGATGTCGCGGATTTCGATCACGCCGTCGGCCTCGCCGGTGACGAAGCCGAGCTTGGCACTGCCGTCCTTCAGCGTCAGCAGCGTGGTGCGGAAACCCTGGGCGACGACCTTGTTGGGATCGATGACCGATTCGATGAGGTAGTCGCGGGTGAACTTCGATCCTGCCGAGCCGAGGTAGGGGCCCTTCTGCTCGGCAGCGGCATCGACCGCGTGGCAGGCGATGCAGCCCTGCGCGGTATAGATGCGTTTCCCTTTTGCGACGTCGCCCTTGGCCTCCATGACCGTGGCGAGCACTTCCGCGGGCGGCAGTTCGACGACTTTCCTTCCGGCTTTCGCCGCTCCCGCGGCGGCGGCTTTCGCCAACTGGGCGGCGTCGATCGTCGCCTGGTTGTCCCAGTTCAGGCCCGCATCGATCTGCTGGTCGAAATCCGGGAGTTTCAGGTCGGCAATGGCCAGGAAGAAGCCGACTTCGAGCGGGTTCTGGTCGACGTGCTTGCGGACCTCGCTCTTCCAGCGGTCCTTGGCGAGCGGGCTGTTCATCACGGTGAGCAGCGCCTTCCACGCGATGCGGCTGGTGGTGTCGTCACCCTTTGCGGCGATCTGACGGAGTGGCTTCACCTCCATGCCGCGCTGGGTCTCGTTGATGAAGTCCTCGGTCAGCTGACCGGCTTCGGCAGGAGCGCTCTCGTCTTCCGACCATCCGGCGAGGACGGCGAGTCGGAGCGGCATCGCCTCCTTTTCGCCGGCCCGGGTCAGGGCCTGATAGCAGAGGACTCGCTGCGAGGCCGTACGCTCCGGGTCCTTGGCGGCCTCGACGAGAATCTTGAGCTGCTGTCCGCCCGGCCTGGTCATGGCCAGGGCCGTGAGCACCGGGTCCATGCCTTCGAACTTGAGTTCCGACACCGGGATGCGGTTGCGGGCGATCGCGTCGAGGTAGGCCGGGTGCTGGTCCTTGGAAAGAAGGCCGAAGCCCCTCTCCAGCGTCGCACGGATGGTGTCGGAGGCTTCCCACGTGACCGGCGCGAAATACGGGCCGCGGTCATCGGGCCGGGTGCCCCACCATGACTTGAGGTCCCAGGGTTGTTCGCGGAAATGCAGGCGTGCCAGGGCGATCAGCGCGTCGAGCCGGAGTTCGTCGTCGCTGGTGGTTTCCACCAGTTGCACGAGGCCTGCGACGGATCTGTCGGAATGGATGCGCTGCAGCGCCCGGAGTGCGAGCCCGCGCTGGTCCGCGATCTCGACCGCCGCGAGCAGGGCGGGGACGTTTCCGAGCGATGAGAGGGTGGCGATGGCGGTGTGGCGGAGACGGGGGGACACCCCCTCGTCCTTCCATCCGGTGGATGCCGAAAGGATGGCCGCGGTCGCGTCCGCGGCGTCAAGTCGCTGCAGGCCGACCAGGCCCTGCAGCACGACCCGGGCGTCCTTGTCGGTCAGTGCGTCGAGGTAGGGTTTCACCGGCACGCCTTCAAGCTGGGTCAGACGGTCGGTCATGGCGCGAAGGGCGAACTCGCGGACCGCGGCGTCGCCGACCAGCTCGGCGAGGTGGCGGGTACTATCTTTGCCGTAGAGTTGCTTGAACGTGAAGATGGAGCAGGCCCGGACGTGGCGGGACTGGCCGGCGTCCTTGGCGAGCGCGAAGATTTTCTCGGCGAAGAGCGGCTTCGCGCCGCGCCTGAGGATTTCCTGCTGCGTTTCGAGCCGCTGCACGGCGCTCGCCGAGGCCAGCAGGGCGGGCAGTTCCTCGTCGCTGGCCCGGGTGACGTCCTGATAGCGGGCCGGGGTGCCGCCGGTCGGTTTGACGAGGTGGATCATGCCGACGGGTTTTCCCTTGCCTGCAAACTTGTATTGCCCGCCGCGCCAGTCGGCGAGGTAGAGGCGCGAGAAGCCATCGACGTCGATGTCGGTGGCTCGCGGCAGTTTCTCGAAGACCTCCTGCCCGATCTTGAACGAGGCACCCACCTTCTCGTGCGGGTGGTAGTAGATGTTTCCGGTGGTCCAGTCGCAGGAGAAGAGCATGTCGCCGAACCCTCCGGGGAAACCGGGTTCGGAAACCCAAAGGCCGCCGGTGCCGGAACCCCCGCCGTAGTCGGCGAGCGGTGCGATGGCCTCGTCGGCGAAGTTCTGGTAGAGGCGCGGGTAGCCGTGGTCGCCGAGGGCGGTGTAGTGGTGGAAGCGGGTGTTCCAGCCCTTGCCGTCGTTGGTGTTGTCGCGGCTGAACATGTCGAGCTCGGGCGAGATCGCGACGTCGCAGGTGTTGCGGGTCATCAGCGCGTAGGGCTCCATTTCCGAACCATCCGGACGCACCCGGACGATGCCCCCGCCGTGCAGGGTGTAGCGGGTGCCATCGGTGCCGACGGCATCGGCCATGCCGAAGTCGCCGACTGAAACATAGAGCCACCCGTCGATGCCCATGCGCACGCCATTGGTCGTGTGGTCGGCACCGCGCGGGTGTTCGATCCCACCGCCAAAACCCTTGACCAGCTGCTTCTTCTCATCGGCCACTCCGTCGCCGTCGGTGTCGCGGAACGTGCTGAGAAAGGGTGGGTGAATCAGGTAGAGCGTGTCGCCGACGATGTGGCCGCCGCGCGGGCTGTCGACATCGGGGACGAAATGCACGAAGTCGTCGGCCTTGCCGTCGCCGTCGGTGTCTCGGCAGCGGATGATGCGCCCCATGCCCTCGTCCTTTCCGAGCGAGCCGTTCTGGTCGGAGGAGACATACACATCCCCGTTGGGCGCCACAGTGATCGCGGCCGGGTAGTCGGCATTCGGCGGGCCGGCGAACTCCTGAATGACGAAGCCATCCGGCACGGCCGGAGCGGGGATGGCGAGGGCGGCGAGGGTGAGGGCGAGGCGGGTCATCATGCTTGTGAGCGGCTCAATACGTGGAAAATCCGTCGATTTCTCGTGGATTTTCACGGTGCCCGCAGCTTGCGGACGGGTCTCGAATCGATTACATCCTCGTCCATGGAGAAATCGGAGTGGATCACCGCCGACCCTCAGGTGATGACCGGGATGCCCTGCATCCGGGGCACCCGAATCACGGCTGCAAACATCGTGAGACAGATTGCGGCCGGGCGGAGCGTCGAGGCCTTGTGTCAGGATTATCCAGCCCTGACGCCTGAAGCCATCCGGGCGGCGCTTGAGTTTGCAGCGGAGCTTTCTTCGCAGGAGACCTACGAGATCGCCTCGTGACCATCATTCTCGATGAGAATCTTCCGCTGAGGTGGAGGGAGTATCTTCAGGTCCAATCGCACGAGGTGCTCCACTGGACGGAAATCGGTTCGCCGGGCGACTCGGACGAAGTCATTCTCGAAGAAGCTCTTCAACGAGATGCCCTGATCCTCACGCAGGATCTTGACTTCACGAGGCTTCTCGCTCTCCGGGGGACGCGGTTGCCCAGTGTGGTCCAACTGAGGGTTGCATGCCCGATACCCGAAGAGGTCGGGGCCCAGGTTCTTGAGGTTTTGGAGTCCCATGCAAACCAGTTGGCCACAGGATGCCTCGTGAGTCTGAATGCGGCGGCGCATCGCATCCGCTTGCTGCCTCTCAAGCGAAAGGGTGACTTCGGTGATTAATCCCTTGCCGCCCCCGGGGATTCCCCGGAAACCCAAGGCCGTGATCCAAAAGGCCTTCCTTCTCGGTGCCGGACTCGGAACCCGGCTGCGGCCGCTCACCGACCTGCTGCCGAAGCCGCTGGTGCCTCTCTTTCACCGGCCTCTCGTTGAATGGGCGATGGAGGCCTGCGCCGCCGCCGGCGTCCGGGAGTTTGCGATCAACACCCACCACCTGCCGGAGCGATGGAGAATTGCGGATTGCGGATTGCGGATTGCGGATTGGAAAGAGGGCGAGGTGAAAGGGCTGAACGGCGCCGAAGCTCTTTGCGGGCGCTGGCAGGGGATGCCGGTGCACTTGTTCCACGAACCCGACCTGTTCGAGACGGGAGGGGGTATCTGGAACATCAGCCCCTGGATCGGGGATGAACCGGTCCTCGTTCACAATGGCGACGTCTTTTCCTCGATGGACTTGTCGAAAGTGATCGCTGCCCACGAGGCCTCCGGCGATGTCGTCACCCTGGCGCTGCGCTCCGAGGGCCCAGCGCGGTTCATCGCGATCGAAGGTGATCGGGTGATCGACATCCGCAACCTGCTGGACCGGGCCCCGGGCACCCACCTTTTCACGGGGATCTACGTGTTTTCGCCCGAGCTGCTGAAGTGGATCCCGCCCGCCGAGAAGATCACGGTGCGGGACACGTTTGTGGAGCTGGCGAGAGCAGGGCGGCTGGGTTCGGTGGTCCTCGACGAGGGCGATTGGTTGGATCTCGGTGATCTTGCGAGCTACCTCAAAGCCCATCGGGAGCTGGGACTTGCCGATCCGGTCCATGCGGACGCGCGGATCTCCCCGGGGGCGACCCTGATCGACTCGGTGGTGGGTCCCGGAGCGGAAATCGGCGACGGAGCCAAGGTGGAGCGGTCCGTGGTCTGGCCCGGCGCGAGCGTGGGTGCCGGAGAGGTGATCGCCGATGCGGTGGTCACGACCGATGGCGTGGTTCGTTGAGCCTCTTGCCGGTTTGGTCGCTACGGCTTTCTTGAACCGCTGAGGCACAGAGATCGCAGAGGCAGCGCAGAGTATTGAGAGCGGAAATCAAGGGGTTTTTAAGATTCTCGATCCAGTCTGGCTCTGTGAACCTCTGCGTGCTCCGCGTCTCAGTGGAGAGCCAAGTGCTGAGTTGATTCAGGGGATGTTTCCATGGGGTGGAGCGAGGAAAGGAAATTTTCCGAGGGGTCGGGCGGGTGACGGTCGTTACAGGGGTGAAATGAAGCTGATTCCCATCCTATTCCTCGCCCTTGGCGGACTCGTGGCCGCTCAGGATGCAACCCTCGACATCGCGACCGTGGACATGCAGTCGCTGTTCAAGGAGTACCACCGCACCAACGAAGCCCAGAAGCAGATCAACATCGAGCGCGCCCGCATCCAGAAGGAGAACAACGAGCGCCTGGCGCGCATCCGCGAGCTGGACACCGAGCTGCAGAACATGCGCAAGCAGCTCGACGATCCGTCGATTTCCGACTCGAAGAAGCAGAGCGTCTACCAGGAATGGCAGATGAAGCAGAACGAGGGCATCGCGCTGGACCGCGAGCGTCGCGAGTTCCTGCAGCGCCGCAACCAGGCGCTCAACGAGAAGATGGTGCAGCGGATGAAGGGGATCCTCGAGGAGATCCGCAAGCTGGTGGAGGA
>JAKZES010000057.1 GCA_022548915.1 Verrucomicrobiaceae bacterium E54 | reverse complement strand
AATCGCCGAGGGTGCTCAAAAGCCGCTGATCTCATCTCTCACCGAGATCGAGCCCCCCATCGGCGAATCGCCGCCGCGAGTATGAGAAATGCGGGTTAACGGTGAAAGCAGCGTAGCCGAGCACCCCAGCCGGGAGCTTGTCGTAGTCCTCAGGGATGCCCCACTTCAGGTCGGAGAACAGTTCGATCTTGATGGGCTCGGGCCGCTCGGGCATCAGCCCAAGCTCCTCGAGTTCGGCCAAGGCACGACGCTCGATGCGCTTGTCGGGAATGAATTCGGTTTTGAGAAAGGGGCCTGGATCTCGATTGGTCCTCATTGTTTCTGATTTCGTTGATGGGCTCTCACGGCCTCGACGATCTGTTCCGGGCTCATGCCCTTCTCCTTCACCTCGTCGAGCACCTGCCGGAAGGCGAAGGCGTACTGGACGTTCATTTCGACCAATTCGCCGAGCTCGCGCGCAGCCGCGCGCTGGTCGTGGCTGTTGAGGTCCGCGACGTCGGTGCCGAGGGCCTTGGCGATTTTCTCGAGCATCTCGTCGGACGGGAACCGACGGCTATTCTCGATGTCGGACAGGAAGGCTGCGGAAACCGGGGTATTGGTTTCCGGATCCTTGAGGACCTCACCGAGGTCCCGAAGGGACATTCTTTTCTGCTGGCGCAGCTCGCGGATGCGCTGCCCGAGGGTCCGTTTCATTGTGCGTGTGTCTGTTGTGGACCGGAACGCGAGAAGGCAATACATGGTAGGTTAACTGTTGATGCTGAGGGGTTTCTGGCTCGCGTGCCGGCGGGGTGGTGTGTGTCTTGGTTGTGGCTTGAGGCCGGGCCTCAGGGGGAAAATAAAGGGTTCTTAACCGTTGTCAAGCTCTGGGAACGTCGGCTGATGCCTGCCTGTTCCTAGGAGCGCCTGGGCCAGTTTCTGCAGCCTCGCCGCATGGGATCACGCCTCGGCTAGCCAGCGGTCATAAGCCTCCACCGAGCCATAGCCAATCACTCCGCCAGTTCGGCCCGAACACGCATCATCCCCGACTCATTCGCCACCGGGTCGACCGCCCGCAGAATCAACGTTCCGTCACCCTCTGTCCTCGAAATACGCTCCTCCGGCACAGTCGACCAAATGCTTCCGTCGCGTGACTCCTCTACCCAGTAGTCGACCCCAACGAGATCGGCTCGGAGCGCGTGCTTATACTCGAAAAACCTGTCCTCCGGCGTCTGGCCGCTAATCGCCAGGCTAGCACCGCCACTAACATCGGCCACGCCGGGATCAGTTCCTTCGAGAAACTCTAAAAGGTTCACGCGGCCGTCCATGTCAGGATCCTCCTCTGGTCCCCGCAAACTCAACGGGATGGATCCAAATGCGTCGCCCTGCCAAGCTGCATACGAGCCCTCCGGGTTAACCTTCGCCACACTGAGCCCTTGCGAGCCTCCCTCAGTGTCCAGAATCGAAATGGAATACGAGCCATCAACCACTGCTCCGAGGACCGTCTCTCCTTGCTCCGTCACGAAACTAAAGGAGCCATCCGCCGCAACCGCAACCACCTCGCTGATGGTTCCCTCATTCGTCGTGATGACAACGTGCGCAAATCCATCTGACCCGCCGGCAACCCATGCATCCTGCATCTGACGAAGTGCCAGAAGATTCACCTCACGCTGGAACAGCCCTGCCGAACTGTCATGTGACCCACTAGGGGACGCTGCTAATGCCTGTCCCGAGATCGGCAGGTCATACGCCGACTCATAGAGCAAATCCACCTGAATGTTGTCCCCCGTCGACGAAAATGCTCCCGAAAGAACATACTCGGGAAGACCAAGGACTATCCATGGACCTTCGACCACAAAAGTGCCGTCCTCACTCACGGCCACGTCCCTCCAAGTCTTGATTCCTCCTCCAAAAGGCTCGAGCATGATAAATGCTTTGCCATTATCCATGCCGAGTACACTAAATCGCCCACCATCCGACAAATCGCCGCGATAGTTTCCTATGATCGTACCTCTCGGGCTCCGGATAATATCGAATACGAGTTCAGCATCGACCTCCAACGCAGCATCACTGAATATATATACTGAATTAATATTCGACCAGAAATCCACCGGCTGAAGGCCAACTTGCTGCTTTATTAGCAAGATATAGTTATTCCCGGGAGCAAGCCTATGCACCTCCCCCTGCGGGACAAGAATCCGGTGCTCGATTGGCCAAAAAAAGTTGTAGTGAACAAATTCAATATCCGAGATCAAGCTATTTCCTTGGTCACGCATTTCGATAAGCATTCCAAGCTGCAGGGGCTCCCATTCAGGCGCAAACATCGTTCCTTCAATGGTGCCTAAGAGGGGAATATCCAAGCCACGAAGTTGGATATCTGGGTGCATTATGAAGGGATAAAACTTAGGGTCACCCGCCGAAAGTGCGGCATTCACAAATTTGACGGCTGCCGTGATGAATAGGTCGTAGAAAAGCGGAATGCCATTGATATCGATCAAATCGCTAACCAGATCCGATACCATCTCTTCAGTCGCGAAACCGAGCGCCTCCTCCAACAATTGATCTGGATAATCAAATCCTCCCCGCGGACCCTGATAAACAATACACTCCTCATTCTCGTAAACGACTTCCGTTCCCGTGACATGAGGGCTGCTGAGAGACCATCCGCCAGTTTGCCCGCCGTTGATCGCCCGAATTCGCACTTCATAGGGGGTAAAGGATGCCAGCCCCGAAAGCTGTATGCTTGTCGTAGCAGGACTCGCTCCTATCCATGCTTCGTCGCCGAGGGCCCGATACTCCAGTTCGTAGGCTAGACCTGCGGTCGACCTACCGGGGTCATCAGGAAATGTCGCCCCCCACGTGAAACTGAGCGAATTAGAGGTGAGCTGTGTCAGAAGAATGTTGGTAATGTTTGGCGGAGATGGAGCGCCAATGCCAGTTGCAACCATCGAGTCGATTTCCGAACTGCTAAGCGCCCTCTTGAAGACGATAAGATCATCCATGGATCCGACGAACTCCGTGCCAGTATACGATGGCTGGTAACCGATGTAGATCGGGACGGTCGGATCTTGCTGGCCATAGGAGTCAACATCTTCGAGGTTGACCGATCCCAAATTCGCGTTTGTGACACTGCCGTCGAGCACGCCGTCTACCCATATTTCAACGGTGTTCCCTCTTCGCACGCCAGCCACATGGTGCCACCTCCCATCCCGAATGTTGGTTGCGCCGTGCGTAATTGTGAGCGTTTCGTTGCCGCCTCCTGGTCTCATTCCAAAAAAGGGCGTGCCTTCCTGGCTCCTTCCTCCGAACTGGATCCAAGTGGCCCCCCCAACTCCTGGTGCAAGAAGGTTGCTGGCCATGAAGAGGTGGGCGGACGTTGTCTCAACATGGCGATTGTCGATCGAAACCGCTCTTCCAGCTGAAGCCTTCCAAGACTGGTCAAATGGGAGTCCGAGCGCTGGATCCTGACGCGCCTCCACATAAAGCTGCTTGGTAACTACGGATTGCAAACTGGAGGACCAGCGCGCGATAGTATCGACCGCGAAGGTGAACCGCCTCCGGCCATTTGGTAGTTCAGTGTAATCGGAAGAAAATCCCGAGAACCCTCCTTCGTCGTCCATAAGGCGGACACGAATCGCGTTGTCGTCCGTTTCTACGATGAAATCGAAAGTGCCTGTGATTGTGGATCCTGCGGGGGGATTGAGCATCTCGACGGCGCTCCCGGAAGACGCCTCAACCTCGGTTGGATTCACAGGATCTGATGATGTGTCGCGTAACGGCCACTTTACCCAGCACGCCACGGTGTAGTCACTCGATTGAGGAGAGAAATACGAACGCGGGGTCATCGTGAGGTAGCCCTGTTGCCCATCGAGGTCGATGAAGCCGTTTCCAGCCTCGGATCGAAGAGTAGGGCTTCCGTGACTCGTGACTGCCAAGAGCTCAGACCCTGTTGCATTGAGATTCCCTTCAAACGCGAGGTGCGCGATAGGTCCGCTCTGCGAGAATGCGGAGAAGGTCGTCCAGCCTAGCGCTGTCATGCAGCAGAGCAGCTTTGCGACCCCTCGTTGGATCCCGAGTTGAGGTGCGGTAGATATAAAACAACGCCCTTTTTCCATGGGAGTTTAATGGCACAGAGCTTCGACCCACGTGTCAAGCGCGCGGGAGTGTCGTTTTTTGACGGACGTTGCGCAGCGTCTCTTGTTCCTCCCGGCTGGTTCGGAGCAATTGGGTTCCGGGGGTATTCCGTTGGTGCGGCCGTAGGAATGACGAATTGCATCGGGTAGGGCCAGACCATGGATCGCCTTCGCATGGGAAGGGCATGACCCGAGCCCTCGATCCCGCCGAACTCACCCCCGACCAGCGCCGCGCCGAGATCGCCGAAATTCTCGCCCGGGGCGTGCTTCGCGCCCTCAAAGATCCCCCGGAGAAAGACCTTGAGGTGCTCCCGGAGTCGAGCGCTCATGCGGACCAGAGAGCAGAGAGTTCATGAGTGCGAAGAAGGATGCCGAAGTCGCCCGCCAGATCGCCGAACTGGCCAAAATGAGCGTGGCGGAAATGCAGGCCCGGTTCCTCGAGGTCTGGGGCGAGCCGACCACCAACCGGAACCGGACGCAGCTCCGTCGCAGGATCGCCTGGAAGATCCAGGAGATTGCTTACGGGGGGCTTTCCCAGGAGGCGCTGAAGCGCGCCGAGGAACTGGCCGATATCCGCTTCCTCCGGATGCGGGTGCCTCGCGGGTTCAAGATGCCGGACGAGGGCGGCGGAACCACGGTGACGAAGCCATTCACCCCGTCCGCCCCGCCCGCGGAACTCCTGCCCGGCACGGTGCTGACCCGCGAATACCAGGGCCGCACCCTGGTCGTGATGGTCCTCGACAAGGGGTTTGAGTTCGAGGGGCAGCGCTACCGCAGCCTCACCGCCATCGCCCAGGCCGTCACCGGTTCCCACTGGAACGGCCGGAAATTCTTTGGGCTCGGACCCGCCAAATCGAGGAAGCCATGACCACCGCATCACCATCACGCCACCGGAAGAAGAAGCTCCCCGCCGGGCTGAAGCCGATCCGCTGTGCGATCTACACCCGGAAATCCACCGAGGAAGGGCTGGAGCAGGAATTCAATTCCCTCGACGCCCAGCGCGAAGCCGCCGAGGCGTTCATCGCGAGTCAAAAGCACGAGGGCTGGGTGGCGCTCAAAGAACGCTACGACGACGGAGGCTTCTCGGGAGCCACGCTCGAACGCCCCGCAGTGCAGCGTCTCATGGCGGACGTAGCAGCGGGTAAGGTCGACTGCATCGTGGTCTACAAGGTGGACCGGCTCTCCCGCAGCCTCCTTGATTTTGCCCGGGCGATGGAAGTCCTCGACCGCCACGGCTGCTCGTTCGTGTCGGTAACGCAGCAGTTCAACACGACCCACTCGATGGGCCGGCTCACGCTCAACATCCTCCTCTCCTTCGCTCAGTTCGAGCGCGAGATCATCTCCGAGCGAACCAGCGACAAGATGAGCGCCGCCCGGCGCAAGGGGAAGTGGGTCGGCGGGCGGGTGATGCTCGGCTACGACCTGGCGCCCGAACGCGGGAAACTCGTCGTCAACGAGGATGAGGCGAAGCAGGTGCGGCGGATCTTCCGGCTGTTCCTGGAACGAGGCTCGCTAATGCCGACCGTGCAAGAACTCAACCGCCGCGGATGGGCTCGCAAGACGTGGGTGAGCAAGCGCGGGAAAGCATGCGGGGGGAAACCGTGGGACAACTCGAACCTTCGCAGGATGCTCACCAACCCGGCCTACATCGGAATGGTCACCTACAAGGGCGAAACCTTTCCAGCCAACCATGAGGCGATCGTCGACCGGGAGACATGGGGTGCCGTGCAGGCGCTGCTCACCCGCAACCGTCGCGACCGCGGAACCTCCATCCGCAACAAGCACGGGGCCCTCCTCCGGGGGCTCCTCTGGTGCGGGTCGTGCGGCGTGGCCATGCACCACACCTACACCAAGAAAGGAGAGGGCAGGCTCTACCGCTACTACGTCTGCCACCACGCCCTGAAACGCGGACGCGGCTGCTGCCCGACGAAGTCCGTGCCGGCCGGGGAGATTGAGCGGTTCGTGGTCGATCAGATCCGGAGTATCGGACGTGACCCCGCCCTGGTTGCCGACGTGGCCGCACGTGCGCGCGAGCAAGCGGAGGCGAACAAACAGGACCTGCTCGAAGAGGAAGCAACCCTGCGCCACACCCTGCGCGACGCGGCGCGGAAGGTGGCCGAGTGCGTTGGTGGGGCCGACGCCCCGCGCCGCCTGGCCGACCTGCAGGACCGAATCCAAGCCGGGGAGAACCGGCTGGCTGAGATTGCCGATGCCCTGGCTGGTGCTGGCCCCGAGGTGACCGCCGAGACCGTCAAGGCCGCGCTCGCAACCTTCGATGGGGCTTGGGACGCCATGCCCGTCACCGACCAATGCCGACTCCTCGCCCTCCTAATAGAGCGGGTCACCTACGACGGCGAGACCATCGCCACCACCTTCCGGGAGAACGGATTCAACGACGACTTCCATGAGCAGCGGGCCGACCATTGAGACGAAGATCCAGTTCAGGCGGGTCCGGGACGGATGCAAGAAGCTGGAGGAAGCGCCGGCCACCCCGCCGCCTGAGCCTCCGAAGCCGGTTCCCCGCGAGGCGCGCCTGATGGCGCTGGCCATCCACTTCGACCGGCTGATTCGGGAGGGGGCAGTGGAGAGCTACTCGGAAATCGCCCGGCTGACGGGGGCCTGTCCAGCGTGGATCACCGAGATCATGAAGCTCGCGGACCTTCCGGTTCCGGAGCAGGAGGCGCTCCTAGTCGAGGGATTGGACCGCGGGTCGAACCCTGGGTCTGCCCCAGTGCACACAGCCCACCATGACCTCGCTGCACCTTCCGATGCTCTGGCGAAGGTTGCCTTTAAACCCCGTTCCGAGGAATAATCTCCTCCCGCCGATCAATTCTCAGCGCCGGACGCACAACTATGAAAAACGCTGCTGACCTCGCTGGGAGTTAACGGACGACCCCAAAGCGCCGCCTGATCAATCCTTCCTCGGAACCAAAGCATGTCATAGCAGTCGTTGAAATCCTTCCAGCCCGCACCGAGGCCGGTGTGGTGTGAGCCGGCCCCGATCCACAGGGCGTCCTTCGTAGTGCCCGAGCCTGCTTCGACCCCATCAAGATACAGTGTCACTGAACCTCCGTCCTTCACGTAGCCAACGTGGTGCCATTCCGAAAGGGAGAGCGCTTGGGTTCCCGTCACGGTCAGCCAGTCGTTTCCGTCGCTCTGCGCCTGCTGGACCTCCAGCACGTTCTCGGCGGTTACATTGAAGGCGAGACCGGACTTCGTAGCACCGGAACCCGAGAACTGCAGACTGAACACACACTGGGCCTGATCGATCCTGTCCAGATTCACCCAAGCGAAGAATGAATGACTGTTCAGTTCGAACGCAGCCTGATCCCCGAAGTCCACATACTCGTCGGCATCAAAATTCGCCGCATTCCCGGCGACCCCCGAGCCGTCGTAGCTTGCGGTTGCAGCAACCGCATCAAATGGCCCGATGCTGTCGTCACCACTGCCGTCGAAATCCCATTTAGCAACCAATCCCTCTACGATCGACAGCCGCGCAAATAGCCTCGTTCCGGAAGCGCTGTCGATCGCTGTCGCTTCGAGGAGCCGAGCCCCGGACCTTTCCCCAATTTGTTGCGTCACAAACGACACAGAACGCCCATCAACCAAGTCGCTCCCGGCGGACCATGTCACCAAGTCCCCGGACCACTGGATCGACTCTTTCACAAGGCCCGCAGAAACACTCTTCCAATAGCGCAGTTTGAGCTGCTGGCCAGGCTCCAATGGAAGAACCGTCACCATAGGCTCAAAATCTTTCTGTAGAGGTGACGAACCACGAAAAAACTCCAGTTCGTTAATGCAGCCATCCCTGTCTGGATCCGCGTACTTCGCACCGTCACCGTATGGATCTAGGCTCTGCCGTCTCGCCCAGTCAAAGTAGGTCTCTAGAATGCCATAACCCGAACAGGCTATCGACTCGTCCCCTGTAGTTGCATCGCTATCGACTACAATCTCTCCTTGAAACGCCACAGCCTCGCCGGGTCGAAACGTAACGTAAAGATCTTTGCTGGCGCCAGGTTGGATAATACCACTCCAATCCTCCCCAACGAAACCAGTAGGATACTGGATCCCCGTAACTGTGAGCACAGCGTCCCCGATGTTGCTTATTCTCAGGGTGCCAGACGACACGCCCCCAGTCAAAACGGGTCCAAAGGCCAAATCTCCCCCAAGCTGAATAGCCGGCGTTGTTCCCTCTACCACAACAGCAACACACCCGATCTCTCCTGATCCGTATGCAGCATCGCTCTGCACAGAAATGGTCTCGCTATAGGGTCCAGCCGCTGTAGCAGTGAATACGACCATGATCTGCTGAGATTCACCTTCGTTAAGAAGCCCGGACCATTGTGGTCCGGTGAGACCCTGAGGGTAAGTAATCCCAGTCACCAGTATCGGTCTACTTCCACTATTCCCAAATGAAAACCAACGCTCAGCAGAAGCCCCAACAAACACATTACCAAAATCAATTGCCGACCCCCCGGTCCATACCCAGATGGCTGACTCACCGGGGGGAGCAGCCCCGTTGCCATAGATCGTACCGGTATTATTGCCCCAATTATAGTCGCATATTACTGTGATCTCGGCTGTATGCCACCCAATGTCGCTAGGAGTAAAAGTGACATCAGCGAACGCGCTCTCCCCTATCGGAATAACCCCGCTCCAATCGCCGCTGAACCCTCCAGGGTATCCATTGTACGGTTCGAGGAGCAATCCTGTTACTGTCAACGGCGCGTTGCCGCGGTTCATGATTTCAACCTGCACCGTCGTCGACTCACCCAGCGCTACGCTGCCGGCATCCGTGTCCCGGACGCGCAAATAGACTAGGAGCCCCACTCCGGAACAGGATATACTAGCAGTTCCTTCAACGTGATCACCAACCACCACAATGTCTCCTAAATGCGCACCCTTGGTCACGGGGGAAAACGTGATCGGCACGTCCTGGCTGGTCCCAGGAGGAATCGTTCCTGACCACACCGCTGAAAAGCCATCCGGGCAAAGAACTTCGGTAACTGTCAGCGGCGAGTTCCCGGTGTTCGCGATATTCAGTGTTCGGACCGAGGACTCCCCGATCCTCACGTCCCCAAACGCCAGATCGCCGGTCAGCACGATCGAAGACCCAAGTCCGGTGCCGGAACAGCCCACGCTCGTCACGCCTCCACTGGCGTCGCTCACTGCAGCCAAGGCCTGATTCTGCAATCCGATCGTCTGCGGCTCAAAACGGAGCAACAGCTCAATCGATTCACCGGAACCGATCGTCAGCGGCAAAACAGGCTCACCCACTAGACCGGCCACAAAATCCAGAGGCACCGTAACTCCATGCAGCACCACGGGATCCCTCCCTTGGTTACGGATTTCGAAGGTGCATTCCGCACTGCTACCGACAGGGACGTCTCCGAAATCGGGAGATCCCGACATCAGGTGGAATGACAGGATTCGATCCGGTGCACTTCCATTGCCCGAACACCCGATCGTCGCATCGCCGCCCGTCGCATCCGAAACGACTTCAATCAGCCCCGAATAAAGCTTCGCCTCGGCAGGAGCGAACGTCACCATCACTTGTTGGCTTCCTCCCGCGGGAACCGTTCCCGACCACGCTGCAATGAAGCCCTCGGGACAAGCGATGCTCGTCACTTCAAGCGGAGAATTCCCCAGGTTGGAGATCGTGAAACTCGACTCAAGAACTGACCCAGCCCCAAGATCTCCAAAGGCCAAGTCCCCTTGAAGGGAGATAACGCGGGTCTGGGCAATCCCAGTGCCGGAACAATCAAGGTTGTTCGCCGGAATCGGACTGTCCGAAACCACGACAATTGTGCCGGCATACTCCTGCGCGGATTCAGGCGAGAAGGTGATCACCACCTCCTGACTATCCCCGGGGCGCAGCGTTCCGCTCCAGTCGCCGCTGAAACCCGGCGGACAGATCAGCCCGCTTACCACCAGTGGGGAGGTCCCCACGTTGGTGATCGTCAACGTTCCCTCAAGAGACGAGCCGACGATCGTATCGGCGAAAGCTAGGTCGCCGGACAAGCGAATGTTGATCGGATGAAACTCGAACGGACCGATATCCGGCAGGGCATTGCCGTCCAAGGTTCCGTCAATGGGCCGGGCGACACTGTAATAGTCCTCTCCCGCCCCTTCGTCAGATCCCGCATCGATGCAGATCGACCCCGGAAGGAGCCCGAATTCATCCATTTGTAGATCGCCTTGTAGGTTGCCGGAACAACCTGTGAGAGCATTCACCTCGGCAGCCGTGTTAGCAATGATTGCAAACCAGTCCGGCCCCCTCATGATCGACGAAGAGCCAGGGAACACATTGTTGCGCAAGACGGGTGACGAGGAATCCCGCCTCCAGAAGTATTGGCCGATTATGTTGTTTGCGACCAGAAGGGTTGAGTCTTGCCCTGTCGCAACCCATAGTGCCTTGTTGTGACGGAAGATCGGAGATCCTGACACAGATTCAAATTCATAAGCCACAAGGTTGTTTTCAAAAACCCCATCGCTGTGCCAGTATAAAACCCAATCCATGGAGCTTCGATTTACGCGCACAGTCGAATTGCTTTGAAAGTGCAGATCAGCTCCACCATGAACTATTTGGTCATCATGATTATAGTTATTCTCTAATCTGCATTCTGTCAAAACTACTGCAGATGCATCCGTATAGACAGATCCTCCGAATTGCGCCCTGTTTCCATCAAATTTTGAGTTTTCAATAACTATATTGCTCGATGATGAAATTGCCACTCCACCTCCATAAGAATCGGGGATCTCACTTTCTGGACAACTGTTACCGCTAAAAATACAATCGAGAAGGCGAACTTCCAGACACTCCCACATATTTACGGCCCCTCCACCGCATCCGGAATTCTGAGAAAAAGAGCATCTATTAATTATTCCTGTAGCGTTATCCAACCCAATTCCTCCCCCGTGTGACCAATCGTCACCCAATCTATATGTTGTGTTTTCAGAAAAAACCGTATCTGTTATCTCCACGCTTCCTCCCAATGCAGCAAATCCACCGCCCCATCTAGCCGAATTATTCAAAAAAGCGCAAGATGTGATGGCCACTTCTGAGTCTTCCGCACACATCCCGCCCCCACTAATTGGGTATCCGTCGGTTGAATATGAATTGTTATTTTGAAATGTGGTATTGATTGCTGTGAAGATCCCATTTGAGAAGAATACGCCCGCGACCTTGCCTCCCTTGTCTTCATCGCCGTTATCCTCGATCCAGCATTGGGACAACCGGAGATCTGATTCGGTCGAGTAGATTCCTCGGGCACAACTTCTCACCCGACAGTTATTCATCAAAATGTTGGTGGAGCAGAAGATTCCGACTCCCCAGTTCGCATTTTCAAAAACCACCCAATTGAGGTTCACTGTTTGGGAAACATCCTGGAATTGGAGCAACCGGTCGAAGTCCGTGGTTTCTCCCCGAAGTGGGCCCGAGGTAAACGTGATTGGTGCCGCCTGTTCGCCCATCGTTACAAGCATGCCCCTGATGTGGAGACTGGGCCAATCCCCGGACCCGACCACCCCATCGGCAAAGGACAGGGTATCCCCGGCAGAAACAGTCAGCGTGTCTCCTACCTCGATCCACACGTCATCGTGGACCGCATAGGCTCCGGCAGCCCCCGTCACCACCCCATCTGAGTTTGCCACCAGGTCATCCATTGACCACTGCACCCCCGTGCCCGGTGAAATGTAATCCGCCCCCTGCGCGGCGCTTAGGAACGCCGCGAAGGCAACAACTACCGGCCTCCATTGAGGGCACCGGGGTCGGACGTGGGACCTCCACATGACCTGATCGGAGCGACGGTAGGTGATTCGGCCCGGGTTTGGAAGGCTTCGTTTGCCCAGCTTTCCAGAGGGGTTCTTCTGGAGGGCTAGTCAGCTGGCGCTTGCCGCTACGAGTTTCGCTCAGCTTTCGCTCGCATCGGGCCGCGCTACTTGCTGAGATGCGGTCGTTCAAATCCCTCGTCATGGAAGATCGACGCACACTCGATGCGCTTCTGCAGGAAAAGGCGCAGATGCGCGAGGAGATCATGCTGCTTCAGCGCACACAGGGCCAGCTCGTCGCGGCGATCATGACCATCCTTGCGGGCTTTGCCGGCGTTTACTGGTCGGAGAACGTCTTCAATGATCCCTCCATCCGGATGAATGTCCTGATTCTTCTCAGCCAGATTGGAGTTTTCCTGCTCTTCGGATGGTTCCTGCTGCACAGCAACATGGCGTTTCACGCCCGGCACCTTCGTTCTGTCGAGGGTGCCATTTCCGACGAATGTGGACCTCGCGTCATACTCTGGGAAAGCAGTGAAGCCAACAGGCAGCTATGGGGCAAGACCAGTTCATTCCTCATCGCTCTCGTGTTCATGTGCATCATGGGGGTGGGTTTGTGCCTGTATTTTGTGGTCGGTGCCCTGAGGGAATTCGGCAGCCCCGTATGGAAGGTGGTCTACACGATCGAGGGCCTGCTGGCCTTGATTTGCTTCGTGCAGATTCTCCGTGAATCCAAGCCGGCAAAGTCCTCTGGCGAGCGCATGTTCGGGGGCATGGGTGAGGATCCGCAGGAGTAGCATCGTCAGTGGCCACTCAGGATCGGGATGCATCCGGGCACCGAACAAAATCCCTTGTTCAGTAACTCGGCTTTCTAACGGAGAGGCCAGAGAGGCGGAAGAGGGCCAATTCTGGCTGCTGGAGAGTCCGCTCCGGAGAGTCTTTGTGAACAGGCCAGAGTTCGGCGGGCTGAATCCCTTTGGTTTCAGGGGAATCCGGGCCGCCCGAGGAACTACTGCGGGCCCTCCCAAGTTCGGGACAACGAGCGAGTGGCATCCCGTAGGGGAGTCGAACCCCTGTTGCCGGAATGAAAATCCGGAGTCCTAACCACTAGACGAACGGGACGTGTCACTCGTGACACCTGCCGAGGCAGGCGCGGGCGCGAAAGATAGAAATGGCCCGGTGCCTGACAAGGACAAAATCCCTTGTTTTTTGAAAATCCCCCGCCATTCGGGGAACTGCGGCTTGCCAGCGGGTGCGCGTCCCCTACCCTGCCCGGCCTGTCGGACAAATTTCCGTCTTTTCCTATGAATCAAGAGATCCTCTCCCAAGCCGCCGCCCAGGCCCGTGGGCTCGCCATCGACGCCATCCACGCCTGCTCCTCCGGCCACCTCGGCCTGCCGCTCGGTTGCGCCGATATCGGCGCGGTGCTCTACGGAGGTGGTGGCCTGCGCTTCAATCCCGAGGCTCCCAAATGGCTCAATCGCGACCGCTTCATCCTCTCCGCCGGTCACGGCTCGATGTTCCTCTACAGCTGGCTCCACATGGCCGGCTACCACCTGTCGCTCGACGAGGTGAAGAACTTCCGCCAGCTCGGCTCGGAAACCCCCGGCCACCCGGAGTTCGGCGACACCGCCGGGGTCGAGGCGACCACCGGCCCGCTTGGCCAGGGCATCGGCAACGGCGTCGGCTACGCCCTCTCCGGCAAGCGCGCCGCGGCCAAGTTCAACACCGACGAGCACACGATCTTCGACCACCACGTGATCGTCCTGCACGGCGACGGATGCCTGCAGGAAGGCGTGGCGCGGGAATCCATCGCCTTCGCCGGCCACACCGGACTCGACAACCTGATCCTCATCTACGACTCGAACGACGTCACCCTCGACGCGATGGCCGAGGTGACCCAGAGCGGGGACGCCGAAGGCTACTTCCGCTCGCAGGGCTGGGATGCCGTGACCATCGACGGTCACGACATGGAGGCCTTCGCCGCCGCGCTGGAGAAGGCCAAGGCCGACGACAACGGCAAGCCGAAGGTGATCATCGCCAAAACGCTCATCGGCAAGGGCATCCCGGAAGTGGCGGGCACCGCCGCCGGTCACGGCGAGGGCGGGGCCAAGTTCGCCGAATCCGCCCGCAAGGGACTCGGGCTGCCGGAGGAAACCTTCTACGTCTCGGACGAGGTGAAGAAGCACTTCGCCGAGGTCGCCGAGCAGGGGAAAAGCGAATTTCTCCAGTGGCAGAGCACCTACGAGGCCTGGGCCCAGGCCAATCCGGAGCTGGCGACCGAACTGCGCGCCGGCGTGCGCGGTGAAATCCCCAGCGACCTGCTCGACCGCATCCCGGCCTTCGACGACGGCGAAGGCGGCGCCACCCGCGCCTCGGGCGGTGTCGTGATCCAGAGCGTCGCCAAGCTCGTGCCCCAGCTTCTCACCGGTTCGGCCGACCTCTTCGGATCGACCAAGAACTATATCAAGGACGCCGGCGACTTCGGTGCCGACAACCCGGACGGCCGCAACGTCTGGTTCGGCATCCGCGAGCACGGCATGGGCGCGATCTGCAACGGCATCGCCTACGACGGCATCTTCCGCGCCTCGGGGGCGACCTTCATGGTCTTCGCCGACTACATGCGCGGCTCGATCCGCCTCGCTGCGCTGGCCAAGCTGCCCGTCACCTACATCTTCACCCACGATTCGGTGGGCGTCGGTGAGGACGGCCCGACCCACCAGCCGGTGGAAACCGTCAGCGGCCTGCGCGTGATCCCCAACCTCGACGTGATCCGCCCGGCCGACGCCGAGGAAACCGCCGGCGCCTTCGCCGCGGCGATGCTGCGCACCGACGGCCCCACCCTGCTGGCGCTGACCCGTCAGGGCGTGCCGGCGATGACCGGGCTTTCGCACGGCGAGCGCCGCGAGGGCGTGATCCGCGGCGGCTACATCGTCCGCAAGGAAAAGGGCGAGCTGACCACTCTTCTGCTGGCCAGCGGATCGGAAGTGCAGCACGCGCTGAAGGCCGCCGAGGAGCTCGGCGACGGCGTGCGCGTGGTCTCGATGCCGTGTTTCGAGCGCTTCGACCGCCAAAGCGACGACTACCGGGAAAGCATCCTGCCGAAAAGCTGCACCAAGCGCATCGCCATCGAGGCCGGCGTCACCGGCCTGTGGTGGAAATACGTCGGCAGCGAGGGCAAGGTGATCGGCATCGACCGCTTCGGCCTCAGCGCCCCCGGCGGCACCGCGATGAAGGAACTCGGCATCAGCGCCGAGTCGATCGTCGCGGCGGCGAAGTAGGTTACCCTCCAGCAGTCCCCTTCGGAGCGCCGCACCTTCGAGTGCGGCGTTCTTGTCGGGGGCTTGTGACAAAGTGGTTGGGCAGTTGAACTGTTGAACTTGCCATCGCGTCGTTATTTTGTCGGTATCTGGGCTTTTATCATGCGCCTTCCTGCCCTCCTCATCTTCGCCAGCATCCTTCCCGGTCCTCTTCTCGCCGCCACCTTCACCTGGGACGGCAACGGCCCCAACGACCTCCTGCTCGAGCCTATCAACTGGCTCGGCAACAACGCGCCGCCCGACGACGGCACCGCCGACATCGTTCTCGCCGGCAGCGTCAACACCAGCCCCAGGCTCAACGGCAATTTCGACCTGAACAGCATCACCTTCGCCTCCGGCGCCTTCCCCTTCAGCATCACCGAGGCCTCGGGAGCCGGCATCCAGTTCGACCTGGGGCCGGGCGGCATCACCAACCTCGACGGCAGCACCCAGGAAATCGATACCGACATTTTTCTCACAGCGACGCAACTCTGGCACGCCGATGCCGGCGCGCTTCGCATCGGCACGCCCGGCACCGTCCGCTGGGTGAATCTGGGAGGCAACACCCTCAGTGCGGTCACGGACACCCTGGAGTCGATTCTCTTCTACTCGGAACTGCGTGGCACCGGCAACCTGACCAAGTCCGGACTCGGGACCCTGACCCTCTACAATGATGGCAACTCGTGGTCCGGCGCGACCACGGTCAACGGAGGTATCCTGCGGGTCAGTGCCGACAACGCCTTCTCCCCGGGCAGCAGCCTCAACATCGGCACCAGCGGCCGCTTCGACCTCAACGGCTTCAACACGACCGCGTTGTGGCTGGGTGGCGGCGGCCAACTCGATCTCGGCGGCGGCGAGTTGACCGCCGGCGACATTTCCAACCGCACCTACAACGGTGTGATCGAGGGCACCGGCGGACGGCTGATCAAGCAGGGCAGCGGCTCGCTGACCCTGACCGGCGCACAGATCACCGAGGGTACCGATTACTGGGCGCAGGAAGGAAGCCTGATCGTCCAGAACACGCTCGGCTCGAATGCCAGCGTGACGGTCAATCCCGGCGCGGTGATCGACGTCCAGACCCCGACACTGAATCTGGTGGCGGCGGGTCCGACCGAATTGATCGGATCGGGAGACATCGAATTGAACCAGAACGACCTGAACTACTCGGTTCCCAACGGCGAGACCGCGTTCTTTTTCGGGCGATTGCTGGGAGGCGCCAACGCCGATCTCACAAAGCTGGGCGATGGCAAGCTGGTGCTGGATGACGCGGACTCCTACACCGGCGAGATTCGCGTCAATGACGGGACGCTGGGCTTCAACAGCAACAACCTCTTCGACGCCACCGATCCACTGGGCTCCCTGATCATTCAGTCCACCGGACGGGTCGAACTCGGGGGCACCCAGCAGACCTTCTACGATATCTCGGGCTCCGGACCGATCGACCTGGACGGGGGTGAGTTGCGACTGCTGGGGGATCCGGTCCCGGGGAATTACGGGAAGAGTTACAGCCTGGACGTCACCGGGCAGGGAGATCTTCTTTTTGCGGATACGACCTCGATCAATGACGCCAGCTTCCCCGACATTCAGATGTTCTCGTCAGGCTCGTACGATTTCACCGGCTCGTTCGTTGTCGAGAGCGGCATCGTCGGAGGGCTGGAATACCACTCGAGCGCCCCCAACACACTCGACATCCGGCAACCGGGAACCGTCAGCATCCAACACGCCAACCTCACCGCGAACACCCTCATCGGAGCGGGAACCTTCTCCACCCTCGGTCCCCTGGACCTTGCGCTTCTCGGAGATGGGCAAAGTCACACCTTCAGCGGGGTGCTCAATCCCCGGGGGCTCGCCAATGGCGGGGAATGCACCGTGGAGATTCGCAATCAAAGCTGGACCTTCAACGGTCATATCGACCGCCTCCAGGATGAGCCCCCGGTGCGTGCGGTGGTCGGGGGCGACGCCAGCACCAGTTTCCGCACCAACTCGCTCGGCGACATGGCGATCCCCAATGAAGTGCTGGTCGAGTCCGGCGGCACGGCAGGCTTCGTGCTCAACTCGACCTCGGCCACGTGGCAATTGGAGGGGCCTTCGGGCGTCAACCCCACCTCTGGAACGGTCGCCATCAACGCCAGCAACAACGCCCTCGCCACGGTCACGCTGCTACCAAGCTTCAACAATATCCTGCTGGTCTCCACCTCGACCGGCGCGCGGGTGCGGCTCCTTCAGAGTGGCGGAGCATCCGCAGCTCTCCTTTCCGGCTCCGGTGAAGTCGAACTGGGAGGCGACCTGACACTCGACTCGCTGAGCGGCACGATGGACATCGACCTCAGGGGTCATGACCTCACGATCGACATCGCCTCGTCCGAGATCTTCGAGGGCCGCTTCGTCGACAGCGTCGGAGGAGGCCGGATCTACGTCCGCGGGGCCGGCGATCTCGAACTGCGTGGCATGAGCACCTTCGACGGATTGCTGGATATCGGAGTCTTTGCCGGAACGGCGGGCAAGGTGACCGCCAATACCAACGAAGCGCTCTCTGACAATGCCTCACTGGATATCTCAAACGGCGAGTTCGACCTGCTCGATCATGCTCTCACGATCCTCAACCTGAGAAGCAGCGGGCCCGGAGTGTTCCGGGGTTCCACGGGATCCTCCCTGACCGTCGACGAGATCTATTTCAACGGGGCTTTTGCGGGCGATCTGGATCTCGTGGTCGATCCCAGCTCGTCCAGCTTCTCGTTCGATCAGCGCCTTTGGGATGCAAGCGGGCAACTGGGATCGTTGACCAGCACGACCACGAACCTCAGCGTGGCCCGCGCCGACATCGATGTGATGAGATCCATCGATCTTGAATGGAGTCCATTGGGAGGCGGTGGCGACCGGCCTTTTGAGATCGTTGATTCCACGCTCCGCTCGACCGGTGCCGATTTTTCTTTCCGCGCGCAGGAGACGGACGGCTGGACCGGGTCCAGCCAGCTTGAGATCTCCGGCAGCACCCTCGAGGGTGGTCTCATCGGCATCACTTCGGATGCCCCGGTTTCGATCGTCGACTCCGTGCTCCGCCCAGTTGACAACGGACACCTTGGAACTCCCCGCCTCTCCATTGGCGATCGCACCTCGATCGACATCTCTGGCTCCACGCTCGGGAACAGCGCGCTGGCCGATGTGGACATCAGCATGCGTGCCTTCGACCTCGCGATCACGGGTTCCTCCCTCGATGCCGGCGGATCCCTCACACTTCTCAACAACGACGGCAGCACCGGCAACGCCGTCATCAGCGGCAGCACCGTCACGGCCGGCGCCTTCAAGGGTGGCGACCGCCCGTCCCACACTTTCGACTGGCGGTTCAGTTCCCTGTCCGCGCTTGAGTCGGAGGTTGCCGGCATCTGGACCATCGAGGCCAGCGACCTTGACTTTGGCACCCTCACCGCCAACCCCGGGGCCACGGCGGATTTCCGCTCCGGGTCGATCTCCCTTTCCAACGACCTTCGCCTGGGCTTCGGGGAGTTTCTGGGGACTGGCCTCACCCTCACCGGCCTTCATGCCCTGAACGTCGGCGGCACCCTCACCCTCGGCCGTTTCGCCTCGCTCACGCTCGATGGGGGCGACCTTGGCGTCGGCGACATGACGATCGACGGCGAGTTCGACTGGATCGATGGCGACCTCACCGTCGGCGGCGCCTTCAACCTGGGCAGTTCCTCCTTCCTCGGCACCGACCTGATGCTGGGCAACCGGCAGGATCTGATCGTCAACGGCGGCTTCACGACGAACTACGGGTCGAGCCTGGTGATGGACGGCGGTTCCATTCGGACCACGGGTCTGGGTAACTCCTTCGGAAACTTCGGCACCTTCTCGCTGCTCCGCGGCCCGGTGCGCACCGAGGCCTTCACCAACGGTGCCGGGGCCACCGCCTTCATCGGCTCGCTGTTGACGGTCGAAAACCAAGCCTTCCAGAGCACCTCGGCGTGGAACTCCGGAACGCTCGAAATGACCGGGCCGGGGGCGATCCTCCAATTGCAGGGCGGCGGGCGGCTTTCCAACGACGGCCTCATCTCCGGCACCGGCGTGATCGACGGGGGCCTCGTGAACGACAATGTCTTCAGCCCCGGCAGAATCCGCGCCGACCTCGGCGAGTCGCTGCGCATCACCGGCGATCTCGACAACTCGGGCACGGTCGAGTTGGTCGGCGGCAGCGTGGAGGTGCAGGGCACGATGACCAATACCGGCGAGGTGAGCGGCCGCGGCCTGCTGGCCGGAAACCGCGCCGCCACGACCGCCATCGACAACCAGGGCACCATGACCTTCTCCGGAGGCACCAGCGATGTTTACGGAAACGTCTCCAATTCGACGGGCGGCACCATCATCTCCACCGGCGGCGGCGTGGTCACCTTCCACGACGACTTTGCCCACAACGGCGACGAGATGCGGACCAGCGCCGGCTCAAGCGCGGTGTTCCTCGGCGACGTGACCGGCACCGGCACCTTCAACGGCACGGGCACGGTCTATTTCGAGGGAACCTTCAATCCCGGCACCAGCCCGGGGCTGGTCACGGCGACCGTCGACCTGATCATGGGGCCCTCACTGGTCAGCACCTTCGAAATCGGCGGCTACGGCCAGGGCACCGAGTACGACTTTCTCGACTCCGACGGTGACCTGACCCTCGACGGCATGTTCCATGTGCTGCTTTACGGGGGATTCACTCCGACGGCCGGAGACAGCTTCGATCTCTTCGACGCTCCCTCGATCACGGGCAGCTTCGACGAGGTCACCGCCAGCGAGCTTCCGGAAGGTCTTGAGTGGGACTTCTCGCAGCTTGAGAGCGACGGCATCGTCGCGGTGCAGTCGACCGTCACCGACCCCTACGATGCCTGGACCGCCTTCTGGGGCCTGCACGGTGCCGACGCCCTCCGCAGCGCCGATCCGAACGGCGATGGTGTGAGCAACCTCGAACACTTTGCCTTCGACACCAATCCGAACACGGGCGGGACCGACGGTCGCTGCCGGGTGGAGATCGCCCTCGACGGTGCCGACCGCCACCTGACCTACACCATTCCGGTGCGGGTCGGCGCGATCTTCGATGCCTCGCCATCGGCGACCATCGATGGGATTGCCTATGCGCTCACCGGCGACGATGATCTGGTCGGAGTCGATCTCACCGTGGTCGAGCGCTCACCGCTGGCGGCTGGCCTGCCGGCGCTGCGCGACATCGACGGTGACACCTTTCCCGACTGGGAATACCGGAGCTTCCGTCTCGCCGATCCGGTCAGCGTGCGGAGCCGCGGATTCATGCAGGTGTCGGTGACGGAGGCACCTTGAAGTCATCCCCTCCGCAGCAGCGGATGGCCCTTCTTCGCCTCGGTGATGTGGGGTGGGCGAAGGTATGCGGGCTGTGGAGGCTCGGATCGCAGGCGCGCGCGGGTCGGATCATCGAGCCCGAGCCATGCGGCGGCCAGGGCGAGGGCGCTCGGAGTCACCGGCCGGACTTCGATTTCGTCCGGGAGATTCATGCCTGAGAGATCCTCGAGGGCGTGGACCGGTCCATCGATCCGCTCTTCCAGGTCCGCACGGTCGACCAGCTGGGGCTGCGGAAGCCCGTCGCCGAGCCGCACCCACCAGGCGCTGCCGCGGCGGGCGTCGCCGACCACCAGTCCCTCGTCGAGCCCCAGCGCCAGCAGCGAGCTGAGGCCCGCCACCGGACAGCCGTGGACCAGCCCGACTCCCTGGGCGGCGGCGATCCCGACCCGGGTCCCCGAATAGCTGCCGGGTCCGGTGCCGACCACGATTTCGTCGATCCGGGCACCTTCCAGGCACTCGATGGCCTGCTGCAGGGGCCTGAAAAGCAGGGCGTTGTGGTGCCGGTCACTGTCGAAGGCCTGCTCGAAAACCGGCGATCCATCGCGCACCACCGCGAGCGTCGCCCGCGGCGTGCTGCATTCGATTGCCAGAACCAGCGCCACGGCGCGAAGCTAGCCCCGGGCGGGTCCCCGCGGCAAGGGCGCTCGATTCGGCCTTGCGCGTTTTCGCTCCTGTCGCTTTGTTCGCTGCCGGCGCGCGGCAGAGCTGCCGAGCCGAAATTTTTTAGAAATCATGACGACATACGCCAAGGGCCTTGAAGGGGTCATCGCCAACCAAACCGCGCTCTCCAACGTCGACGGAAAACTCGGCCGCTTGAGCTATCTCGGCTACCACATCGATGATCTCGTCCACAGCTGTCGCTACGAGGAAATCGTTTACCTTCTCCACTACGGGAAGCTCCCCAACGAAAGCGAGCTCACCACCTTCATGACCGGCCTGCGCGCCGAGCGCGGACTTCCCGAGGGCGTGATGGATTTCCTCCGCACCGCCCCCAAGGACGCCAGCCCGATGGACGTGCTGCGGACGGCCGTGTCGATGCTCTCGCTCTACGACAAGCGCGCGGCGATCGGCGACCCGGACATGGAGAAGGATGCCGCGATCGCGCTCTCGATCTGCGCCAAGGTGCCGACGATCGTCGCCGCCTACCACCGCTTCCGCCAGGGCCTCGAGCTGCCCGAGCTGCGCGACGACATGGGCGAGGCCCGGCACTTCCTCTACCTCATCAACGGCGAGCCCTCGACCGACGTCGCCACCCGCACGCTGGCCGTCGCGCTCATCCTTCACGCCGACCACGGGATGAATGCCTCGACCTTCGCCGGCCGCGTGACCATCGCCACGCTCTCGGACATGTATTCGGCGGTCACCTCGGCAATCGGCGCGCTCAAGGGCCCGCTCCACGGCGGCGCCAACGAGGGCGTGATCCACATGCTCGAGGACATCGGCGAGCCGTCGAAGGTCGACGCCTACATCGACGACATGCTGGCCCGGAAGAAGAAGATCATGGGCATCGGTCACCGCGTCTACAAGACGCTCGACCCGCGCGCGCCGCACCTGCGCCGCCTCGCCGTCCAGCTCACCGAGGAACTCGGCGAGCCGAAATGGATCCAGATGTCCGAGCGGATCGCCGAGTTGATGCGCGAAAAGAAGGGCCTCGAAGCCAACGTCGATTTCTACTCGGCCACCGTTTACTACTCGCTGGGCATTCCGACCGACCTTTTCACCCCGATTTTCGCGATCGCCCGCACCAGCGGTTGGACCGCCCAGCTGCTTGAGCAGCTCCGCGACAACCGCCTCTACCGCCCGCAGACCCTCTGGGTCGGCCCCGAGGAACTCTCGCCGGTGCCTCCGATGGCGGAGCGCTGACCGCCCGTGAACCGCTTCGACCCCGCCACCTTCCTCAGCGAGTTCCGTCGCGAGGCCGAGGGGCGGGGTTTTTCATGCGCGACCCTGCTCGAGACCGGGGCCGGGCCGCTGCTCGGCTTCGTCCGCCCGGGCACCGGCAAGCCCGCCTACCTGTCCGCCGGCATCCATGGCGACGAGCCCGCCGGACCGCTCGCCGCACTCGAGTTGCTCAAGGCCGGGGCCTTCGACGACGGACGCGAGTGGACGCTGTGCCCGGCGGTGAATCCCACCGGCCTCGCCGCCGGCACCCGCGACACCGCGGCCGGATTCGACATCAACCGCGACTACCTCAGGCGCCGGACCCCCGAGGTGCTTGCCCACGCCGCGTGGCTGGAGACGCGCCCCACTCCCGGGCTCTTCCTTTCCCTGCACGAGGACTGGGAAACGAGCGGCTTCTACTTCTACGAGATCAACCTCGCCGACGACCGGCCCGACCTCGCCCGGTCGATCCTCGGGGCGGTGTCACCGTGGTTTCCGCCGGAGCCGAGCGAAACGATCGACGACCACGAGGTCCGCGAGCGCGGCTGGATCTATCATGAGGCGCGCGCCGACTTTCCCGACCACTGGCCCGAGGCCATCTTCCTCGCCGAAAGCGGCTGCCCGCTGTCGTTCACCTTCGAGACGCCGAGCTCGGCGAGAATGGAAGACCGCATCGCCGCGCATGTCGCTGCGGCGAAGGCGGTGCTGAAGGTCTGACACCGTCGGCGTCGATCGAGAAAAAATTGGGACCAGGATGGATGGGATGGATCGGATATCGGATTGATCAGGGGAAATGGGGTCTGGGCGTCTTGATTTCTCAAACCACCCTCAGCTTCAGCATGGTTCAATGCTCAAGAGTCAGAGCCTATTCATCCCATCCATCCTGGTCCCCCAAGGCTCAAGACGCCGGGCTCACCTGAAACCTCAGCACGGTCTTCAACTTCTCCGGGGCCGTCTTGCGGAAGTCGGAAAGATAGATCTCCCGATGCCGCATCGACGCCCGCTCGAGCCCCTGCCCTGCGGCAAATCCCTCCATCCTGCGGAATGACGCCGGTTCGTCATCATAAGGGCCGACATGGAGCATCTGGACGCACTTCCCCTCGGCAATCTCCTCGAACCTCACCTCCCCAAGCAGGGGCTGGGGTTTCCGCTTCATCACCATTTGCCGGATCTCCTCGAAGAACGAGGTCTCCACAAAATCGGGCTGACGGATCATCAGCGTGAAGACGAGGTCGTTCTTGTTGATGGTGCCGGCGTATTTCTTCCTCCCCTCCTCGTTCAGGTCCCACTCCCCCTCAAGGGGATAGACGGTGTAGTCGTGGTATCCCGCCGGACGCCGGTCGGGCTTCTTCGCCGTCATCTTGATCCCGTAGGCCAGCGAGTAGAGGGCCGTGATGGCCTCGGCAAAAGGCTCGTCGTTGGGATTTCCCTCGCCCGCGAGGGTCAGGAACTTGAACGCCGGGACCGCGATGACCTCCGGCTGCGGCTGTGGGAGATAGAACTCCTTTTCCCGCTTGCGCCATTCGTGCTTGGGAGTGGCTGCCGGCATGCCTCTGCATCTCAACCCCTGAGCGGCGCTTTGTGGAGCAGCGATTTGCGATCCCTTGGGCGCCCGGAGGACGCAAGAAAGGGATTGGAAATCCCTTCTCCATACTTGGAATCGGGATCGACCGCCGGACTCGTCCGCCTACGCTATCCGCATGAATTGGACCGCCCTTCTGCTCGGAGTTGCCTTGATCATCGTCGACGCCGCCCGTGCCGAACCCGGCCCCGACCGTGAGGCGGCGCAGGCAAAGGTGGCGGAACTCTACGCCGCGCGGGTCGAGGCGGAGCGCGAGGCCCGCGAGGCGGAGCTGAAGGCCAGGGAGATCACCCTCGGCGACAAGACCATGAAGTGGCTGGAGCGGTCCTTCGGCGATGCGGAGGACGGCAGCCGCAGCCTGTGGATCTCGATGCACGGCGGCGGCGGGGCACCGGCACGGGTGAATGACCAGCAGTGGCAGAACCAGATCCGCCTCTACGAGCCGGAGGAGGGAATCTACGTCGCCCCGCGCGCCCCGACCGACAATTGGAACCTGTGGCACGAGGCGCACATCGATCCGCTTTTCGCCCGGCTGATCGAGAACATGGTCGCGCTGCGCGGGGTCGATGCGGACAAGGTCTATCTGATGGGCTATTCGGCCGGGGGCGACGGCGTCTGGCAGCTCGGGCCGCGGATGGCCGACCATTTCGCGGCGGCGGCGATGATGGCCGGACATCCGAACGAGGCCCAGCTCGACGGCCTGCGGAACCTGCCCTTCGCCATCTTCATGGGCGGAAAGGACCAGGCCTACGACCGGAACAAGGTGGCCGCCGAGCGCGGCGAGCAGCTGGCCAAGCTGCACAAGGACGATCCCGGAGGCTACGAGCACCTCGTCCGGATCTACCCGGAGATGGGCCACTGGATGAGGCTCAAGGATGCCGAAGCCCTGCCGTGGATGGCGAAGTTCACCCGCCGCACCTGGCCGCAGCGGGTCGTCTGGCTCCAGGACGACGTGACCCACGACCGCTTCTACTGGCTGCAGCTGCCCGAGGGGGCCGCAAAGAAGGGCCAGCGCATCGTCGCCGCGGTGAAGGGCCGGCAGATCACGCTGAGCGGCGACGTGCCGACCGGGACCACCCTCCTGCTCCACGACCAACTGATCGACCTCGACCAGCCGATCTCGGTGAAGGTCAACGACGCGGAGCCGGTGGAGTTCGAAGTCACCCGCGACCCGGCCATCATCAAGAGCGCCCTTTCCAAGCGCCTCGATCCCAAGGCCTGCCCGACGGCGGCGATCACGCTCAAGTAATACCCAAAATGAATCGGCCGCTCCCTTGCGGAAGCGACCGACCATGAAACAACAGTAGCTGGGAAAGTGGATCAGTTGACGGCCACGGCGGACGAGCCGGTTTCGCCGGTGCGGATGCGGATGGCTTCCTCAACCGGGGAGATGAAGACCTTGCCGTCGCCGATCTTGCCGGTGTTGGCGCTCTTCACGATGGCCTCGGCCACGGCGGACGACTGTTCGTCGTCGACAATGATCTCGATCTTCACCTTGGGAAGGAAGTCCACGGTGTACTCGGAACCACGGTAGATTTCGGTGTGGCCTTTCTGACGGCCGAAGCCCTTCACTTCGGTCACCGTCATGCCCTGGATGCCGACTTCGGCGAGGGCTTCTTTGACTTCCTCCAGCTTGAACGGTTTGATGATCGCTTCGATTTTCTTCATGGTGACGGTTGGTCTGAGTGAGGGTAGCAGTGGCCGTGCCAAGCCTCTTTGTAAATTTTTTAGAACGCGGAGATTCTTACGAGGTGGCCTTGGGTTTGGCGAGACGAAAGGCTGACAACACCGACTTTCGTTTCGCGCCGGAGCTGTCAGGCTGCCGCCGATGCTGCCGACCCTCCGCGAGATTCTGAAGCGCACCACCTCGAAATGCCCGGTGTGCCGGCAGCCCTGCCCGGGCGAGGTCTGGCGCGGGGCCGACGGCCGGGTGTGGCTGGGCCGGACCTGCCCCGAGCACGGGCCCCACGACCAGTGCATCGCCTCGGACGGCCGGTTTCACTGGCTTTCCAGCGGCGACCCGGCCAATGCCTGCGGAGCGGGCTGCGCCTGCCCCAGCGACCCGGCGGGCGCCACCGGCAGCCTCGGGGCCAATGCCGGCAAGCCCGGCACGCCGGAGAAGCTCTCGACCTGCCTGGCGCTGATCGAAATCGTCGACTCCTGCAATCTCGCCTGTCCGACCTGCTTCGCGGATTCGCCGACCGGAACCGCCGGCGACCGACTCCAGGCCCACCCGCTGCCGGAGCTGAAAAAACGCATCGCCGGGGTGCTCGAGCGCAAGGGCGGGATCGAAATCCTCCAGCTCTCCGGCGGCGAGCCGACCTTGCACCCGGAATTTTTTGAACTCCTCGACTGGATCCAGGCCGAACCACGCATCGATTACTGCCTGCTCAACACCAACGGCCTGAAGCTGGCGACGGATCCGGACTTTCTCGATGGCCTGGCCCGGCGCGCGGCGGCGGGAAACTTCCAGCTCTACCTGCAATACGACGGCCCCGGCGAGGCCGGCCAGGTCGAGCTGCGCGGCACCGACCTGCGCGAGCGGAAGCGGGAGATCATGGAGCTTTGCGAGGCCCGCGGCATCCCCTTCACCCTGGCGATGACCGTGACGCCGCAGAATCTCGACCAGTGCTGGCCGACGATCGAGGCCGGCCTGCCCTACGAGCGTTGCCGCGGCGTCTCCTTCCAGCCGGTCTTCGGCGGTGGCCGGGGTGCCGGCGGCCCGCGGCGGCTGAACGCCTCGGATGTGGCGCTTTCGCTCCTCGGCGACGAGGGCAGCCTGCTTTCCGACAAGGACCTGACCCCGCTGCCCTGCGGCGACCCGAATTGCGCGGTGATCGGCTACCTGCTGCGCACCCCGGCCGGCACCCGCAGCATCTCGGATTTCGTCGATTTCACCGAAATGCAGGGCTTCCTGCGCGACAAGGTGCGCTACGAACTCGACGACCTCGTGCGATGCGGCTGCGAGAACACCGAGCTCGGCGAGCTGCTGCATCGCTTCGAAATGGACGAGCGCCACGCCTTCCGCGTCTTCATCAAGCCCTTCATGGACGAGTGGGACTGGGACGAGGACCGCATCGACCGCTGCTGCACCCACGTCATCCGCCCCGACGGCCAGCTCGACTCCTTCTGCCGCTACTACGCCCGGTAGGGTCGGACGTCCCCGGCGGACGAGCGGGGGCGCTCGTCCCGACCTACTCCACAATCCTCACGCGGTCGCCGAGGTCGAGGATCTGGAACAGCTTGGCGGCATTCCCCGAAGGCACCCGGATGCAGCCGTGCGACGCCGGGTAGCCGGGCACGTAGCCGCGGTGGAAGCCGAAGTCACTGCAGCTCAGGCGCTGGAAGTAAGGCATGCTGGCGTGGTAGATCGTCGAGGTCCAATGGCGGTAGCGGTTGGTCACGGCGAAGGTGCCGGTGCGGGTGGCGTAGCCCTGCTTGCCGGTCGAGACCTTGGTCTTGAAAATCTCCTCGCCCGACTTGCCGAAGACCCGCAGCTCCTGGTCGGAAAGATCCACCAGCACCTCGCGCTCCTCGACGTAGGGATCCTTTCCAAGCAACAGGCGCATCATCGGCACGTCGTCGTTGCGCGCCGCGATGTTGATTGGCCAGGTCGAGTTGCGGCGCGTCCAGACCTGCTTGCGCGCGCCCTTGTCGATCAGCGTCCGGGCCGTCTCCACCGAACCGCTGTCGGCCGCCAGCATGATCGGGGTGATCCGGCTGTCCTTGCGCAGCAGCCAGCGCATCGTCGCCCCGCGCACGGTCTTGACGAACCTCTCGTCCACCGGCGACGGAATCGCCTTGTTCACGTCGACCCCGCGCTCGACCAGCGCCCGCACGGTGCCGGCGCGACCCCGGGCGATGGCGACGAGCAGCGGCGGCACCCCTTGCGCGCCGCGCAGGTCCGGGTGGGCTCCGGCGTCGAGCAGGCGCAGTGCCAGGGCATCGCTGCCGGAGGCGACCGCCATGGTGAAGGGCGTGTCGAGAAAGGGGGCACGGCTGGGATTGGGATTCGCCCCGTGGGCGAGGAGCAGCGAGGCCAGATCGACGCGATTACTACGGCAGGCGTCGTACAACATCCCCTCGGGAACCTCCCCGGTGTAACCGAGGAAGAGATGCAGGTCGCCGAGCCGGTCGTCCCCGGCCGCGCGACGCACCAGGCAGGGGCCACCGGGCGGCGAGGGATCGGCCCCGAAGCGCAGCAGCCAGCCGAGCTTCTCGCACTCCCGCGCCTCGTAGGCCTCCGCCAGCGAGCGGTTCAGCAGGTAGGCATCCGGCACCGCGCCGAGACGCCACAGCTTCCTCGCCAGCTCGAAGTCCCGCGTTTCCAGGGCGCGCGCCAGCGGCGTCAGCCCGTCGCGGTCCGCCAGGTTCGGATCGGCCCCGGCACGGACCAGCGGGCCGACCTGTTCGAGCCAGCCCTTGCGCACGGCGATCACCAGCGCCGATTCGCCGTCGGCATTCGGCGCGCCGCAGTCGGCCCCGAGCCGGATCAACTCCATCGCCAGGTCCTTGCGCCCGGCCGCCATCGCCACGTGCAGCAGCGGACTGCCGTCGGCGTCCTTCTGGTGGGGATCCGCCCCGCCCTGCATCAGGGCGCGCACGAAGGCCATGCGACCGTGGCGGATCGCCCATGGCAGAAGCCGCGAGCCATCCGGCGTCAGGCCCTCCGGGCGGGCGCCGGCCTGCAGGAGCTTCTCGGCAAGCGCCGTTTCACCATTCACCACGGCCAGGGCCAGCGGGGTGACCTCCCCGGGGCCCGGAGCATTCACGTCGGCCTCGGCATCGACGAGCAGCCAGGCCGCGTCGAGCTGGCCGCCTTCGACGGCGCGGTAGAGGGGCGTGCGGCCCTGCGGGTCGCGGTGGCCGCTGTAAACGCCGGCGGTCAGCAGCAGCCGCAGCACCTCGGCGTCGTCCTCCTCGACCGCCCGCAGCAGCGCCGGACCGTTCATCGGGATCCCGCGCTCGCGAAGCGCGGTCATGGCCTCGCGCTTCGACGAATCGCACGAAGCCAAGGCCAGCACGCCGAGCGCGAGGCCGATCGACCACGATGGAAGCCGGAGAGTCAACAAGAGCAGCCTTAGCATCGGCTTGGCGGAGCCTCAAGACCGCGCCAACTTCGATCGCCGAAGACCCCGTGCCAATCGTGGGCACGTGAACCGCAAGATATGCGCAGTGGGAGGCCGTTTCACTGCAAGAGGGCCCCGGGGCCGAGCGTCAGCCATTCCATGCAGTGCATGAAGCGCGTCCGGACCCCGCTCATCGCGGCGTTCCTGGTTCCCGGGATCCTTGGTGCCACTTCTGCCGGGGACCTCGCGGCGCTCCGTCGCGGCATCGACCACCTCGACCAGACCTTCGGCGAGGACTACCCCCGCGCGGCGGAGTTCCGTCAGCGTCTCGAGGCGATCGAGCGGACCGGGCTCGAAGCCGCCGCCGGGGAGTTCGCGGCGCTGCGCCGGGAGGCGCTTCTCGCCAATCCCCTGCTCGACTTCGACGGGCTGCTGGTCGTGCGCCGCCGCGTGGGGGACGCGAAGGGCAAGGCCGCGGGCCGGACGCTCGGGCTGCCCCAGAACTGGCAGGGAAACTGCGCGCTGCCGCGCAACGGCTACGACAACGAGATCGCGGTGCTGCCGTGGAACTCCGCCGCCGGAAAACCCCGCACGCTTTTCCACCCGGAGCAGGGCGAGTTCGTCGGCGATCTCGACCTGAGCTACGATGGTCGTCGTATCCTGTTCTCGATGCCCGACAGCAGCGGAAAGGGAAAGCCGTGGCATCTATGGGAGATGGAGACCGACGGAACGGCACCGCGCCGGCTGACCCCGGACGATCCGGGTGTCGACCAGTACGACGGCTGCTACCTGCCCGACGGGCGCATCATCTACGGCTCGACGGCGGGCTTCCAGGGGGTCCCCTGCGTCGGCGGATCGCTGAACGTCTCCAACCTCTTCCAGCTCGACCCCGCCACCGGCGTCGTCCGGCAACTGTGCTACGACCAGGACCACAACTGGAATCCCGTCGTGATGGCCGACGGGCGCGTGCTCTATACCCGCTGGGAGTACACCGACACGGCGCACTACTTCTCGCGGCAGCTGTTCAGCATGAATCCCGACGGCACCGCCCAGATGTCCGTCTACGGCAGCAATTCCTACTGGCCGAACTCGCTGTTCTACACCCGCCCGCTGCCGGGGGATCCGGGAAAGGTGGTGACGGTGGTCTCCGGCCACCACGGCGACGCCCGGGCCGGGGAGTTGGTGGTTCTCGACCTCGGCAAGGACACCCACGAAGCCGGCGGCGTGGTCCAGCGCATCCCCGGCCATGGAAAAACGGTCGAGGCGGTCACCACCGACCAGCTGGTGCGGGGCGTCTACCCCCGCTTCCTGCATCCCTACCCGCTCAGCACCGAGCATTTCCTCGTTTCCTGCCAGCCCACACCCCGGTCTCCGTGGGGCATCTGGCTGGTCGACGTGTTCGACAACATGATTCCGCTGCACGAGGAGCCCGGGGTCGCGCTGCTGGAACCCCTGCCGCTGGGGCCCCGCCAAAAGCCCGCGCTGATCCCCGACCGCTTCGACCCGGCGAGTGACCACACCGAGGTCTTTCTTTCCGACATCTACCAAGGTCCCGGGCTGCAGGGCGTGCCGCGGGGCTCGGTGAAGCGGCTCCGCCTCTACGAATACCACTACGCTTACCGCAAGATGGGCGGACACCTGAACGTCGGCATCGACGGCCCGTGGGACGTGCGCCGCATCCTCGGCACGGTGCCGGTCGAAGCCGACGGCTCGGCCCACTTCCGCATCCCGGCCAACACGCCGGTCGCCCTCCAGCCCATCGACGACCAGGGGCGGGCGCTGCAGATCATGCGCAGCTGGTTCACCGGCCAGCCGGGCGAGCGGCTGTCCTGCGTGGGTTGCCACGAGGGAAGCAACCAGGTCGCCGCCCCGCTGCCGGCAGCCGCCGCCCTCAAGCCACCGGTCGAGATCACGCCCTGGCAGGGCAGGACCCGGGGCTTCGACTTCGGCCGCGAAATCCAGCCGGTGCTCGACCGGCACTGCGCGAGCTGCCACGACGGCGGCGATGCCGGTCCCGACCTGAGGGGCGGGCGCCCCGAGATCCAGCTCGGCAAAGGCCAGCGGTTCGACGCCAGCTACGCCGAGCTGCACCGCTACATCCACCGGCCGGGGCCGGAAAGCGACAGCCACCTGGCTCTCGCCGGCGAGTACTTCGCCGAGACCAGCGAACTGATGCGGATGCTGCGCAAGGGCCACCACGGCGTCCGGCTCGACCGCGAGTCGTTCGAGCGCCTGGTGACCTGGATCGACCTCAACGTGCCCGACCACGGGAGCTGGGGCGAGCAACGCAAGGTGCCGGACGACTACGACCGGCGGCGGCTGGAAGCGCGCATCCGCTACGCCGGTCGTGCCGAGGATCCCGAGCAGATCGGGGAGGCCCGGCCGCTGCAC
Organism: Verrucomicrobiaceae bacterium E54; assembly: GCA_022548915.1. Lineage (GTDB taxonomy): Bacteria > Verrucomicrobiota > Verrucomicrobiia > Verrucomicrobiales > Akkermansiaceae > Haloferula. Next base: position 3,019 of record JAKZES010000057.1, on the reverse strand, counting down.
TCCGCCCCATCCGCTCCCGCCAAAACGCCCACGCCGAAGACACCCGCCGCCCCGCGCGGCTGGCCGCTTCAGGAAAGTCAGGCGATCGCCCTCCAGGAGGAAGCCGGAAGAGAGAGCGTGATTTCGCTCCGCGAGGGGCCGGACTTGAATCTCGCCGCCATTCCGGCCGGCGAGTTTCTCATGGGCGACTCCCTCGGCTCGGCCGACGAGACTCCGCGGCTCGCCCGGATCTCACGGCCCTTCCGGATCTCGACCACGGAGATCACCAACGCCCAGTTCCGGGTCTTCGAAGCGGACCACGACAGCGGGGTGCTGAGCACCTACAACAAGGACGCCACCTCGCGCGGCCTCGACATGACCCGCGACGCGCAACCGGCGGCGCGCGTCTCATGGGAGCAGGCGCAGGCCTTCTGCGAATGGCTCTCCGCCCGCAGCGGCCGCACGGTCCGGCTGCCGACCGAGGAGGAATGGGAGTGGGCCTGCCGCGCCGGTGACGAGCGGCCGCTTCACTACGGATCCCTCGAAGACGACTTCCGCCAGCACGCCAACCTGGCCGACCGCCAACTCGCGCGGCTGTGCCGCCGGGACTCGCCGCGCTGGGTGCCGCACGTGGAAAACGTCGACGACGGTCACACCGGCCCGGCACCGGTGGCCAGCTACCGGCCGAACCGCTGGGGCCTCCACGACATGCACGGCAACCTCGCCGAATGGACCTCGTCCCGCTTCGATCCCGAGGGTTTTCTCCCCTCCGCCAGCCAGCCCGGCGACTGGCGCGTGGTCAAGGGTGGCTCGTTCCGCAGTCGGCCATCACTCGCCCGCGCCGCCTATCGCTGCGGCTACCCCAAGTGGCTGCGCCCGCACGACGTCGGATTCCGGATCGTCGTCGAAATGCCCTGATCGTCGGCCCGGTTCACGCCGGCCGCATGAGGTAATCGGCGACCCAGCCCTCCTGGCCCCCGGCATTCCGGCACCAGTGCCAGCCGTGGATCTGGCGCAGCGACTCGAGCTCGTCCCAGCGCTTCACCACCAGCACCGTCGGGTCGAAATCCTCCATCGCCGAGAAGCGGCCCTCGCCGTGGGGCTCGAGAATCTCCTCGGGCACGTAGCCCCCGCGATCCTCGCCATCGATCGCCCAGACCCAGCCGGGCCAGGCCCGGTCCGCCGGACCGACGGTCACCTCCTGACCCGCCCGCAAGCGGATCGGGTTGGCATCCCGCTCCTCGTAGTCGGCATTTGCCACGAATTTCGCCATGGGCGGAATCCTGGACCCGTCCGGCCCGAAATCCAAGTCTGCGGTCGCCCGGGCCGCGCGCGATTGTCACCGGAAAAATGATCCCGCCCAAACAAGTTGGCACTTTCAGTGCTTCCATCCCTCTCGTGGATGGTCCCGTGGCGGGTCGAAGATTTTCTGGGTTTATCTCGACCCGTCACGGTGATCCACGGCCGGGGAGGAGTTTCATGGGTTTTTCTTCTCTCCGGTCGTGGTGATCCACTTTTCTTGAATGCGGCGGCCGGAGCTACCGGAGCTCGTCCAAGCCCTTGAGCGGGAAGCGCTCGCTCGGGACGCGGGCCTCGTCCATCCGCCTGACCATGTCGGCCACCTTGTCGGGATGCCTGGCCGCGAGATCGTCCTGCTCGCCGATGTCCCGCGCCAGGTGGTAGAGCTGCGGCTTTCCGAACTTGCCGGGCTTGAGCCCGTACTGGACGAGCTTCCAATCGCCCATCCTGAGCGCCCGGCGCCCGCCCTGTTCGTGGAATTCCCAGTAAAGTTGCTCGTGCTTCTTCTGCCCGCCCTTCCCGGTGAGCGTCGGCGCGAAGGAGATCCCCTGGATGTCCCCCGGGGCCTCGATGCCCGCCAGTTCGCAGGCCGTCGGCAGGAAGTCCCAGAAGGCGGAAGGAAGGGACACGTCGCCGGGCTCCGCGATCCCCTGCGGCCAGTGGGCGATCATCGGCACGCGGATGCCTCCTTCGTAGAGGTCGCGCTTGCCGCCGCGCAGCGGGGCATTCGAGTCGAGCATCGGTGCCTTGTAGCCGCCTTCGAAATGGGAGCCATTGTCGCTGGTGAAGATCACCAGGGTGTCCTCCGCCACGCCCTTCGACTCCAGCGCCTTCATGATGCGGCCGACGTAGGCATCGATCGCCTGAACCATGCCGGCGTAGTTGCCCTTCACGTTGGTGACCTGGGAGTAGTGGTAGCGCTTCGGCGTGTAGTCGACATCGTCCTCGATCTCCACGACTTCCCCTTCCGGCGCGAGCACGGCGGCGTGCGGGATGGGATAGGAGAGCAGCAGGAAGAACGGCGACTTGCCGGCCGACTCATGGATGAACTTCTCGGCCCGCTGCGTGTAGAGCTCGGCATCGTAGTGCTTGCCGGCATGCAGGGTGTTGCCCTCCAGCGTGACCTTCTCGGTCTGGTCATAGACGAACTCCGGGTAGCGGAAGTGGCCGTCGACGTGGCTGGTTGTCCCGTAGAACACGTCGAAGCCCTTCGCCAGGACGACCTCGGGCGTCTGTGTGTTGCCGGTGACGCAGGATTTGCCGACCATCGCCGTGCGGTAGCCGGCCGACTGGAGCAGGGTGGCGACCGTGATGTCCTCGGGATCGGGCCGCAGGGTAAAGGCCCCATTGCCGCGCACGGAGGCGTGTCCGGTGTCGCGACCGGTCATCAGCGCGCAACGCGAAGGCGCACAGACCGTGGCACCCGAGTAGTGGTCGGTGAAGCGCAGGCCCTCCGAGGCCAAACCGTCGAGCACCGGCGTCTCGAAATGCTTCTGGCCGTAACAACCGAGGTCGCCGTAGCCGAGGTCGTCGGTGATGATGTAAACGATGTTGGGCTTGGCGGCGGCGGCGACGGCACTGAGGAGAACCAGCAGAATGAACTTCATCGACGGATTCATACGGTCTGACGACCGCTCAGGTAACAAGAAAGATAGGGGTAGGGACGGCGCATTGGCTTGCGCCGCCCCTCCCTTCGAACCGGACGTGCGGATCTCCCGCATCCGGCTGTCCAGTCAGCGGT
>JAKZES010000056.1 GCA_022548915.1 Verrucomicrobiaceae bacterium E54 | reverse complement strand
TCCTTGCACTTGCCGGCGAGGGCGGGATCTTCCTTGTCGCCGTCGCACTTCTCCTTGCACTTGCCGGCGAGGGCGGGATCTTCCTTGTCGCCGTCACACTTCTCCTTGCACTTTCCGGCGAGGATGACGGTTTCTTCTTTCTCCTTGTCGCCGTCGCACTTCTTGCAGTCGGCAAAGGCCAGCGGCGCGCAGCAGCAGGCCACGATGATGGATTGAATGATCAGTTTCATTTGGGTCGTCGGTTGTTTGTCGGTTGTTCGCGGGCTGTTTTCCCGCTTGTAGGAACACGCCACTCATAAGTTTGTTCCCGGAAATGTCCAAAAAAAACCTGCAACGAGGCCTCAATCGAGCAACTCGGGGTAGTATTTGCGGGCCATTCCGGTCGAAAGCTCCAGAATATCAAGGCTTAGCGGCGATTTGAGGGCCTCGTCGGCCAGGGCGGCGCACTCGGCGTGGCTGAGCGCCCGGATCGCCCGGCGGACCCTCGGCACCTGGTGCGGCCCGACGGAAAGCTCCTCGACCCCAAGCCCCAGCAGCAGCGGGGTGAAGCGGAGGTCCCCGGCCATTTCACCGCAGACCCCGGTCCACGCCCCGGCCGCCAGGCCGGCATCGATCGTCTGCTTGATCAGCCGGATGACGGCTGGATGGGACGGTCGATACAGGTCCGCCACCCGGTGGTTCACCCGGTCGCTGGCGACGGTGTACTGGATCAGGTCGTTGGTCCCGATCGAGAAGAAGTCGACTTCCGGGGCGATCAGATCGGCGATCACGGCGGCCGAGGGCACCTCGATCATCACGCCGATCTCGAGATCGCCGTCGAAGGGGACCTGCTCCTCCTCGAGTTCGTCCATGCATTCCCAGACGAGTTCCTTGGCCCGGCGCACTTCCCGGATGCCGGAAATGAGCGGAAACATCACGGCCACCTTGCCGTGGGCGCTGGCGCGCAGGATGGCCCGCAGTTGTTCCTTGAACATCGCCGGGCGGTCGAGCGAGACCCGGATCCCGCGCCAGCCGAGGAAGGGGTTGGGCTCGGGCTCGGAAAGGGGCTCCACCGGGAGCTTGTCGCCGCCGGCGTCGAGCGTGCGGATGATCAACGGATCGGGCGAGAGCGCCTTGGCAAGCCGGGTGTAAACCTCGGCCTGCTCCATTTCCCCCGGCATCTGCTCGCCCTTGAGGAGCAGGAACTCGGTGCGGTAAAGTCCCACCCCGCGGGCGCCGCTGTTCTTGACCAGCGAGATTTCCTCGGAGAGCTCGATGTTGGCGGAAAGCGTGATCCCGCGGCCATCGATCGTGACCGCCTCGTCCTCGCGCTGGGCTTCGAGTTCGTGGCGGACCTTTTCCTTCTCGGAGCGGATCGAAAGATAACGCTCGAGCGTTTCGGACCGCGGATTGAGGATCAGCTTGCCGGAATAGCCGTCGATGATCGCCGGGGTCAGCGCCCGCACATCGAGGACAACGTTCTTGAGGCCGACGATGGCCGGAATGCCCAGCGAGCGGGCCAGGATGGCCGTGTGGGAGTTCACGCTGCCAAGCTCGGTCGCGAAGCCGGCCATGTGGCGGCGGTCCATCGCCGCGGTGTCCGACGGGCTCAGGTCGTAGGCGACCAGGATGTGGCGCTCGTCGGGTCCGCCGACCCGGTGTTCCTCGGGAGAGAAGTTTCGCAGAAGGCGCTGGCAGACGTCCTCGATGTCCGCCGTGCGCTCGCGCAGGTAGGGGTCCGGCACCCGGCGCATCGCCTCGAGGTAGTTCTGGATCGTCGCGTAGAGCGCGTATTCGGCGTTCTGACGGCGCTTCTCGATGGCGGCCATGACCTGACCGACGAGGGCCTTGTCCTCCAGCATCATCTGGTGGGCCTCGAAGATCATCCCCTCGTCGGTGCCGGAGATGGCATTGATCCGCTCCTGCAGGGCGATCAGTTGCTCACGCGTGCGTTCAAGGGCGGCCTCGAAACGCCGCCGTTCCGCCTCGACGTCATCGATTTCGTAAACCTCCGGCGCGGCGAAGCCGCGGGCGATCACATGCAATGGAGCGATACCAATCCCCCCGGACACCGGCGTGCCCTGCAACACCGTCTCCTCCGGGGTGACTCCACTGACTCGCTCCATCTACGGCCCCCATGCTGGCCGTCGCGGAAGCGGCTTCAAAGCAAAATCCGGCCCGGCTCCCGGGCCCGCGATCGGGCTCAATCCTCCTCGAACTTGCGCTCGACGAGTTCGGCCAGCGCCGCCAGCGCCTGATCGGCGTCGTCGCCCTCGGCCGCGACGGTGATCACGGATCCGTGGCCGGCCGCGAGCATCATCAGGCCCATGATGCTTTTCCCGTCGACCTCCTCGCCATCCTTCTCAACGCGGATCTCCGCGCTGAACCGGCTGGCCATCTTCACAAACTGCGCCGCAGGCCGGGCATGGATGCCGAGCTTGTTCTGGATGGTGAATTCGCGTTGAGCCATTGAAAAAGGGTGGAGGAAAGGGGCGTCGGCCCGCGCGGAGTCTAGGGAGCGCCCCGTCGGCCGTCCAAGGCATTTTTGCGCATGCAACTCAGCCCTGCGAGGCCATGTGTTCCATGAGGCGCTGGTTGAATTCATCGGCCATGTTGTAGCCAAGGCGGCGGAGCTGCTGGTCGAGGGCCGCGATCGCCACCATCCGGGCCGTGTCGCGCCCCGGCGCCACCGGGACCTCGACCATCGGCACCTTCTGGCCGAGAACCTCGAACTTCTTCGCTTCGAGTCCGAGGCGGTCGACTTCGTTCAAGTCGGCGTGCGGCGTCAGGTTCACCACCAGATCGAGGCGTTTTTCGGGGCGGATCGAGGTCAGGCCGAAGAGGTTGGCGACGTTGACGATGCCGATCCCCCGCACTTCGAGGTAGCCGCGTGAAAGGTCCGGAGCGCTGGCGGTCAGTTCATTGCCGGCCCAGCGGACGCGCACCAGGTCGTCGGCCACCAGCGCGGCGCCGCGCTCGAGCATGCCGATGGCGGTCTCGCTCTTGCCGCTGCCGCTCTTGCCCATGATCAGCACCCCGATGCCCTTCATGTCGACCATGCAGCCGTGCAGGGTGGTCGTCGGCGCGAATTCATTCTCGAGGGCCAGTGTCGCGGCATTGAGGAAATTCATGGTCACCAGCCGGGTGCTGAAGACCGGAATCGCGTGCTGCTCGGCGATCTTGAGGAGGTCCTCGCTGAGCACGCCGCCGCGCGAGATGACCAGCGCCGGGATGTCGCGCTCGCACATCCGGCCGAAGCGCTCGCTGCGCATCTGCGGGGTGAGCTTCTTGAGGTAGGACACCTCCGAGTTGCCGAGCACCTGGATGCGCTTCTTGGCGAAATACGAAAAGAAGCCGGCGAGGGCCAGGCCGGGACGGTTCGGTGCCGGTTCGCTGATCGTGCGCTCGAAACCCCTCCGGTCACTGAGCAGGGTCATCGAGAGCGCCTCGTGATGCTTCTCGAAAAAGGCTCCGACCGTCAGGGAGGTTCTGCGATTTACCCGCTGGGCCATGGGCTGGAGTGTAAAACGAGGCGGGCCGGTGGCGAGGAAATCGTGCCACCAGCCCGCTGGTTGGGTTTTTCGAGGATTTTTCGCAGCCACCCGGAATCTCGGTGAACGAAACCGGGTGGATTGGGTTTCCGTAGTTGCAACGCATTCAAGAGCTTGCGGCAAGAAGAAACCTTCCCGTCACCCAAGATCGTGATTTGACAGCCGCGTGCGCCGCATGGATGGACAGCGCCGATGAATTCCCCGCTGCTTTCCCATCCGGTCGGACGCGTCCGCCTGGTCGGCTGGATCGAAGGCGTTTCCTACCTGCTGCTGCTCGGCATCGCGATGCCCCTGAAGTATTTCGCGGGCATCCCCGAGGCGGTCAAGGTCGTCGGCTGGGCCCACGGCGTGCTCTTCATCGGGCTGGCGCTGCTCGTCGCCATCGCCTGGCTCGGGAAGCGGCTTTCGTTCAAGGACTCGGCGCTGGTCATGATCGCCGCGCTGCTGCCCTTCGGGCCGTTCTTCATCGACAAGCGGCTGGCCGCCCGCGAGGCGCGCGATTGACACCCGGGCCATCCCGTGGAAGCTGCGGCCTCTCATGAAACGCCGAAGCCTCCGATATTTCCTCGTCGCCGGACTCATTGCCGCGACCCCGCTCGCCGAGCTTTCGGCCCAGGATTCCGCCCCAGCCACCGATAAAATGCTCGAAGCCCCAGATGATGTTGCCGCCGTTCCCGCCGATGCCGAGAAGTCCGAGAGCGGACTGGCCTGGAAAGTCCTGAAGCAGGGCGAAGGCGACGCCAAACCCTCCGCCAGCGACACCGTCGAGGTGCACTACACCGGCTGGAAGACCGACGGCACGATGTTCGACAGCTCGGTAAAGCGCGGGCAGCCGGCGAAGTTTCCGCTCAACGGCGTGATCAAGGGCTGGACCGAGGGTGTGCAGCTCATGAGCGTCGGCGAAAAGCGCCGCTTCTGGATCCCCGCCGACCTCGCCTACGGCGAGAATCCCGGTGGCGGACGCCCGGGCGGATTGCTGGTCTTCGACATCGAACTGCTCGCCATCGAGCAGGCTCCGGAGATCCCGGAAGACGTCAGCAAGTCCGAAGGCGGCATTTCCTACAAAATCACTCAGGAGGGAAAGGGCGGTGATTCGCCGACCGCGGAGGATGTGATCACCTTCCACTTCACCGCCAGCACCATGACCGGCGAGGAACTACAGAGCACCCGCTCGCAGCCCGAGCCCCCCAGTGTGCCGGCCGCCCAACTCACCCCGCCGATGCGCGAGATGCTCACCTCGATGACCGTCGGCGAAAAACGCCGTGCCTGGCTGCCGGGCCCGGGCATGCCGGGTGGCCACGCCATGGTCGACTTCGAGCTGATCTCATTCAAGGCCGCCCCCGAGCCCCCCGCCGTGCCCGAGGATGTGGCCGCCGCCCCGGAGGATGCCGAGAAGACCGACAGCGGCCTCGCCTCGAAGATCCTCGCCGCCGGCAAGGGTGGCGACAAGCCCGCCGCAACAGACACCGTCAAGGTCCACTACACCGGCTGGACCACCGACGGGAAGATGTTCGACAGCTCGATCACCCGCGGGCAGCCGGCCCAGTTCCCCCTCACCGGCGTGATCAAGGGCTGGACCGAGGGGCTGCAGCTCATGACCGTCGGCGAGAAGCGCCGCTTCTGGATCCCGGCCGACCTGGCCTACGGCGAGAACCCCGGCGGCGGACGCCCCGGCGGCCTGCTGGTCTTCGACGTCGAACTGCTCGAGATCGTGCGCTGACCGCGCCCGTCCCCCGTCCCGCCGATCATGAATCCCCGGGTCTCCATCGTCATCGCGCTGGTGGTCCCGTGGATCTTCGGATCCTGCGCCTTCACCTTCCCCGCCTCCTCCTCGGCGGAGGTCAAGCGGGTGGAAGTCGCGAGGATTCAGGAGAAGGCGGAAGCTGCCGAGGTCCGGGAGATTCCGACCGTGCCGGTGATCGTCTTCGCCGACAACCTGCACACCGGCTTGATCCTCCAGCTCGACTGGCTCAAGGAGCATGGCTACGTGCCGCCCCCGGGAATCGGCTCCAAGCCGTGGGTCGCCTTCAGCTGGGGTGACGAGACCGCCTACGTCCAACACGAGTGGCTGAGCATGGGACAGATGGCCCACGCCCTGTTCTGGCCCTCGCGCTCGGTGATGGAGATCATCCCCTTCGACTACAACGTCCCGAGCATCTGCCAGAAACAACGTCTCTACCTCGGCCACGCGCACGAGTCCGATGGCGCCCGGCTGGCCGCCTTCCTCAACGCCTGCGCGGTCCGCGGCCCGGACGGGGTTCCGGAAACGATCGGCGAGTCGAGTTGGGGCGGGGGCCGGATGATCCGCTCGCCCCACAACTACTACTTTCCCCGTATTTGCAACGTCTGGACCGTCGAGGCGCTCAAGGCCGCCGGATTCTCGATGCTCACCCCCACCGGCCTCTCCGCCGACGGCGTGATCCGCCAGGTGACCCGTCGAGGAAACGGCTTCCAGCAGATCTGGGATCCGGAATGGCGGATGGAGGAAGGATAATCCCTCCAGAAACCCCTGCCCTGCATTTCTCACACCACTGCCAAGTTGGAGAGTGACGAATGCAGAAACACCCAAACACCCAAGGAAATCCGAATGACAAAACCCGAAAGGGATCGATTCACCGGCGACACGCCGTTGCGGGCACCTTCGGACTTGGAAGTTCGTCATTCCTTCGGATTTGGGTGTTTGGGTGTCTCGTCATTCACCCGGAGGTCGAACTTGTAAGAAATTCGGGCTACCCCCACCCCTTCGCCAGTTCCACGGCGCGGTTCCAGTTGCGCCAGCGGACCGCCTGCCCTTCGCCCGCCGGTTCGAAGCGCTTGTCGGCACCCGCCGCAACCTCCTCCGCACTCTTCCAGAAGCCCACGCCAAGCCCCGCGAGAAGGGCCGCCCCCATGGCGGTGGTCTCGACATTCTCGGGGCGCACCACCGGCACGCCCAGCAGATCCGCCTGAATCTGCATCAGGAGGTCGCTCCTCGTCGCGCCGCCGTCCACGCGCAAGGCGGTCATCGCCCGCCCACTGTCCTTCTCCATGCAGCGCACCAACTCCGCGCTCTGGAAGGCGATGCTTTCCAGCGCCGCGCGGCAGAAATGCGAGCGGTTGGTGCCACGCGTCATGCCGATGGCGAGGCCGCGGGCCTTGGGATCCCAGTGCGGCGCTCCCAGCCCGGCGAATGCCGGCACGATGACCAGCCCGCCGCTGTCCTCCACCTCCGCCGCCCGCTCGTCGACCTCGGCCGAACTCGCGACGATGCCCATCTCATCACGCAGCCACCGCACCACCGCCCCGGCCACGAAGATGGATCCCTCCAGCGCGTAGCTCACCTTGCCGTCGATCCGCCAGGCGACGGTCGTCAGGAGGTTGTTTTTGGAGGGCACGGGTTCCGCTCCGGTCTGCATCAACAGGAAACAGCCCGTGCCGTAGGTGTTCTTCGCCATCCCCGGCTCGCAACAACCCTGGCCGAACAAGGCCGCGTGCTGATCCCCGGCAATGCCCGCGATCGGGATGCCCGATTGCGTCTCGCCGACCACCCCCGACGAGTCGACCACCTCCGGCAGCACCTCGACCGGAATGTCGAGCAACCGCAGCAACTCCCGGTCCCAGCACTGCCCGTGAATGTCGAACATCAGCGTCCGCGAGGCGTTGCTGGCATCCGTGACGTGACGGCGGCCGCCGGTCAGGTGCCACACCAGCCAGGCATCGATCGTGCCGAAGGCCAGCTCGCCGGCCGCCGCCCGTTCGCGGGCACCGGGCACGTGGTCGAGCAGCCACTTGAGCTTCGTCCCCGAGAAGTACGGGTCGAGCCGTAGTCCGGTCCGTTCCGTGAAAAGCGCCGCGTGCGGTTCCAGCGACGCGCAGATCCAGTCGGTCCGGCGGTCCTGCCAGACGATCGCCGGGTGCACCGCCTCGCCGGTCGAGCGATCCCACAGCACCGTGGTCTCCCGCTGGTTGGTGATGCCGATCGCGCGGGCGCCGCCGGTTTGCGCCAGCACCTCCTCCATCACGGCGAACTGCGACTCGAGGATCTCACGCGGGTCGTGCTCGACCCAACCCGCCTGCGGGTAGTGCTGGGCGAACTCACGCTGCGCGCTCGCGACCACCTTCCCTTCCCGGTCCACCGCCAGGGCCCGGGAACTCGTCGTCCCCTGGTCGAGCGCGATCACCACGTCTTTCATGGAGGGAGCTTCGCACAACGCGATCGATCACCGCAATGCCTCAGGTGCTCTGGAGTGCGAAGGCAAGTCCTTGCACTCCAAAAAATCATCCTTCCACCGCGTTCTGCTGGCGGGCGATGTCGTTGAGGGTCAGCCAACCGAGCAGCTTGCGCGCATCCGCCGCGCTGACCACCGGCACCTGCTGGAAATCCCGCGCGATCATGCGGTTCGCCGCGTCGCGGATCGAGGTCTCACCGGTCACGGAGAGGATCTCCTGGTCTTCGAGCAACTCCGCGACCTCCCGCTCGCCCGGATGATCCCTCAGCTCGTGGCGGGTGATCACCCCGGCGAGCCGGCCGTCCGCATCCAGCACCGGATAGGCATGGAAGCGTTTGCTCTCCTTGCTGATCCGCCGCAGCGCGCTGGCCAGCGATTCCTCCGCGCGCAGCGTGAAGACGTCGTGGCTCATGATCGTCTGCACCGGCAGCTTGCGGTAGTCCTGCGCGCCGCGGTAGGCGGGCAGGCGGCGGAGCGTGATGCCGTCCTGCAGCAGCAGCGCGTTGTAGATGCTCACCGGTTGCAGCTTCTTGGCGATCTGCCAGGCGAGCATGTTGCCGGCCATCAGCGGCAGGATCAGCGAGTAGTTCCCGGTCATCTCGAAGATGATGATGAGCGAGGTGAAGGGACAACGCACCACCGCCGCGAACATCGCCCCCATGCCGAGCAGCACGCATCCGCCGATCACCTTGTCATCGGTGGGGAAGGCCGGAATCCAGTCCCCGAGATGGTGGATGTTCGCCAGCCCGGCGCCGACCAGGCCGCCCAGCATGCCACCGAGGAAAAGCGTCGGCGAGAACAGGCCGCCCGATCCCCCGCTCGCGTAGTTGACGACGACCGCGAGGAACTTCAGCCCCAGCAGCACGGCCAGGATCTGCACCGTGAGTTGGTTTTCGAAGGCCGCCTCGAGACTGTCGTAGCCGATGCTGAAGACCGAACTGCGGGCATCGCCGAGTTGCGTGGTGAGGAACCACGCGCCGAGCCCCAGCACGCCGCAGGCGAGTCCGCCCGAAGCCGGCGCGAGCCAGCCCGGAAGCCAGCGGCGGTCCCGGAACCATCCGCGCAGTCCGAGCGTGCCGCGGACGAAGGCATGGCCGATGAGTCCGGCCGCCACGCCGAGCGGCAGTGCGACCAGCATCCAGGCCGAGGTCTTGTAGTTCTCGGCCATGTGGGCGGTGATCACCGGATCCTCGCCGAGCAGCGAGCGCGACACGGCGGCCGCGACGACCACCGCCACCACCATGCCGCCGAGCGCCTTCATCGAGAAGTTGTCGAGCAGTTCCTCGAAGACGAAGGTCAGCGCCGAGAGCGGCGCATTGAAGGCCGCCGCAATGCCCGCCGCCATGCCGACCGGCGCCATGGCCTGCACGCGGGCCGGATCGCGAAAGGCCCAGCGGCCGATGCGCGAGGTGATCGCGGTGCTGATGTGCACCGTGGGGCCTTCCCGGCCGAGGCTGTTGCCGAGGCCGACGTAGAGTGCTCCGAGCACGAAGCGCCAGATGCCGCTGCGCAGTGAAATTTTTCCTCCCTTGTTGTAGAAGGCCGCCTTGGTCTGGGGAATGCCGCTTCCCGCCGCCTCGGGCGCGAAAAAGTGCACGCCAAGCCCGACGAGCAGCCCGGCAAGCGTCGGCGCGGCAAGGAGGATCGCGGCGAACTGCAACGGATCGCGGCCTTCCGCCTCGTGCCACAGCCAGTGGAAGAGGTGGTGGATGGCCAGGTGGAAGGCGACCGCGGTGAGGCCACAGAGCAACCCCGCGAAGACACACAAAACCGCGAACCGCTGCGTGTCACTCCACCGGCTGCGCATCCAGTCCGGCAGAGTTCTCGGTTTTGACTCCCTCATTCGCGAACCGCCGCGGTATCACGGGGAGTGGCGCTTTCCAAGCGCCATGCCGGGGCGCTGCGGCTTTCAGCCGCTGGGGGCGGCAGGCAACCGGGAAGACTCCCGAATGCCCCACTCCCAGTCGGCCACCGAAGCAAATCCAGAGGTTCACGCACTCCGAAAAGGCGACTCCTACTCGATCACCTCGCGCAGCTCACGCTTGAGCTGCTCGGTGACCTCCGCCTCGTAGGCGGTGAATCCCGGACCGAGCTTCAGCAGATCGTCCTGCGCGAACCAGCGCCGCTCCTCGGCGTGGAAGAAGACCACCAGCAAGGCCAGCGACAGCATCGCACCAAGCCACGCCGGACGCACCGCACGGGCGACGGTTCCCCGTTGCAACCGAATCCGCGCCGCACCGAAGACTCCGCGGCCAGCGTGCCCGAGAAACCACACCAGCGACCAGGCGCCACAAGCGATTCCCGCCACACCCAGTGGAACGGTCGTCGACCCGGGCGGCACCGCGAAGCTGAAGCACAACATCCCGGCGAGCGGCGCGACCGCCGCCGACCAGGCCCACCACCCCGGACGTTTCCATCCGAGCACTCCGAGCCCATGCACCGCGCGGCGTTCCGCCACCACCACCGGCCAGACGATCCACATCAGCAGGAGTCCGACGAAGTGGGACACCGGCACCGCATACATCGTCAACCGCGGACCCCACTCCATGCGTCCGAGCGGTGTCGCATAACGCATCACGAGATAGATCGCGAGCGGCAGCAGCACCCCGGCCCCGCCGATCCACAGTGCATCCCTCAATGCGAAGGCCCGGCCCAAGACCTTGGCCATGCGGCGTGTCAAAGGTGCCTGCATTCCCACCACCGACAGCGACGCGAGGCCGAAAAGCCCGAGCAGCAGCCAGCCCGCGCCCGACATCATGCGACCCAGCAAGGCCTGCTCGACACGCGTAGCCGGAAGCAGGTCGGCCCGGGTCACCTGGGGTGGATCGAGCACCTGCCTTGAAATCGACGGCAGCGAAAACGAGGTCAGCATCGATCCGTATCGGGCGGTCCTTTCCTCCAGATCGGCATCCGACGCCGTCTTGAGCGTGTCTTTCCTCGCCTGCCAGCGATCCGCGCGGGACTTCCACATGGCGGCATCCACTTCCAGCGACTCGGCCGCGCTGCTCATCTCCGGCAACGAAAGTCCCATCCCCGCATTCACGATCAGGGTTTCCACCAGGGTACGCGCGGCTTCGAGCCTCGCCCTGAAAAGCCGGTCCCAAGCCGTTGCCAACTCCCGAAACGCTTCGCGGTCTCCCTCACGTTCGCAACGTCCGGCCTCGAACGCGAACAGCTCCGCAAGTCGCTGCTCATCGACGTCGATCCTCATCGACGCCAAGTAAACCATGATAGGGATGGACTCGGCGAACTCCCCGGGCCGGGGAAGCTTGGAAAAGCGCAGCTCGGCGAGCCGTCCATGGTAGGACTCGATTCGCTCCGCCATCGCCCCCTGCTTGACAAGCTCGATCCGCCGCGCCACGTCGGACTCGTCGTTCACGATCCAGACCGTCTTCCCTCTCGCCTCGCGATCCCGGCGGCCCGGGCCCTCCCGCTCCAGCACGTCGCGCGCCCCGGTCGCCGCCGCCTTCAGCGCGAACCACCCGTTGCCTGGATCGAGGCGTTCACCGACCTCGAGAAAATCCTCGGGAATCGTGCCATAGTCGGCGGTCGCGTACTCGAGGTAGAACATCGGGTTCTCCGGATCGCTCTCCCACAGCGGCAGCCAGCGACCGGATCCCTCCGGAACCGACTCGTCGCCGAAAAGCAACAGCCGGTCTTCTTTCGAAAGCGACTCGTGGAATGACAGGCGTGACTCACTGGCAAAGACCAATGGTGCCATTTGCGCGCGTGCCTCCAGCCAGGCCATCGCTCCCTTCCACAACGGCCCAAACATCATCGCTACCGACGCCACGAGCACCAGCGCCGCCCAGATCCACCGCCAGCGACCGGGAGCCTGCCGCCCCAGGCGCTCGGCGGCCCCCGCCAACTCCTCCTCGCCCACCTCTGGCGACAACTCCGTGTCGAGCTGGCGCCGCGCGGCGAGCTGCAGCTCGGCGTTGTCGGTCAGGGGCTCGGCAGCGGCATCCAGGAAGCGATCGCGAGGCAGCACGCCGGCGATCCAACAGAAGGAGTGGCGATTTCCAAGCGCCATATTATGGAGACCATGGAGAAGCGGCTTCCAGCCGCTTGTGGCAGACCGCCTCTCATCGCCGCAAGCGACCCAACACCATGGCCCGCTTTCATCCGCGACGTGGACGTCACCCCGCCCCGTCATGGCGCTCGCAGAGCGCCACTCCCTGCGCCCGGCCGTCGCGTGAAATCCGTTGGATTGACGGGTCGCCGGTCGTGCGTTACCCGTCGCAACCGATGGCTTGCCGATCGATACCACTCCTCCTCGCCCTGCTGGTGGCGCTGCTCGATGCCGCCCATGGCCAGGTTTCCGTGGACCTGAAGCCCGCACGCCGGACCTTCCTCAGCGGCGAGGCGATCCCCATCACGGTCTCGGTCACCAACCTGTCCGGCTCCGAACTGGTCTTTCAGGGCAGCCGCCAACAGCCCTGGATCGATTTCATCGTCAAGTCCTCGCGTGGGGTGCCCTTGCCGCCCATCGGTGAGCCGGCCTTCGGAGCGATCCGCATCCCGCCGAGCAAGACGCTTTCCCGCACCATCGACCTCAACCAGCTCTTCGGCTTCAGCGAGCTCGGAAACTTCTCGATCTACGCCATCGTGCGCCTGCCGAACCAGAGGACCGGCGGATTCCAGTCGCGGCGACACCTCTTCAACATCGCCACCGCCAAGCCAATCTGGTCACAGGTCGTCGGCGTGCCCGGAAAACCCGGCCAAAGCAACGAGATGCGGCTGATCCGCTTTTCCTCCGACCGCAAGGACCACCTCTACGCGCAGGTGGCCGACCACAAGACCGGCCGCGTGCTGCGGACCCATCACCTCGGCGAAGCCATCAGCCTGCGCCAGCCGACGGTGGCGCTGGATGCCAGCCTCACCATGCACGTGCTCTACCTCGCCACCCCTTCATTCTGGGGGCATGCCCGTGTCGATTCGAACGGCAAGCTGCTCGATCACAATTACTACCGCCCGAGCGTTGCCGGGGATCCGCGACTCGCCCGGCTGGAGCAGGGCAAGATCGAACTGGTCGGCGGCACCCTTTACGATCCAAAGAAGGAAGCCGAAGAACGCGCGAAGAGCCGCAAGGCCTCGGACCGACCGGGTTTCATCTATGAGTGATCACCGGAGAATCCGCCGGAACGAGGGAATTTCTTTACAGATCCTGAAAAGTTTTTAATAAAACCTTACCTTTCAGAACGCCAAACCATTATGCACCCCATGATCCGCGCACTATTCGCTGTCGTCGCGGCCCTCGTCCTCTCCGCGCCGGCCCATGCCAAGTATTTCCGAACCGTCGTGATCGATCCCGGTCACGGGGGTCATGACAAGGGAGGCCAGTGGGGCCTCGTGTACGAAAAACACCTCGCGCTGGACACCGCCGCCCGGCTCGAAAACGAACTGAAGAAGCGCGGCTTCCGCACGGTGATGACCCGCCGCAGCGACTACTTCATCTCGCTGCCCGACCGCGTCCAGATCGCCAACAAATACCGCAACGCGATCTTCGTCAGCGTCCACTACAACTACACGTGGAAGCAGCACGTCGAGGGGCTCGAAACCTTCTACACCTCGTCGCAAAGCCGCCCGCTCGCGCACTACATCCAGTCCGGCATGATGCGCAAGGTGCGGACCACCAATCGCGGGGCGAAATTCGCCCGCTATTACGTGATCCGCCACGCCCGCTGCCCGGCGGTGCTCGTGGAGTGCGGCTTCGTGAGCAACTCCCGGGAGCGCTCCCGCATGAAGTCCGCCTGGTGGCGCCAGGCTCTGGCCGAAGGCATCGCCGACGGCATCGTGAAGTTCCGGCGGAACTGAGCCGAACTCCGATCCGGTTCGACACCCGGCGAGGCCTCGCGATAGGCTGCCGTCATGCACGCGGTCACCGCTTCGGAAATGCGCGCCCTCGAGGAGGCCGCCTTCCGCTCCGGCACGGACGCCGGCGACCTGATGGACCGGGCAGGCACCGGCATCGCCCGGCGCTTGCTCGATCACTTCCCCACCCCGGGCCGCGCCGTGGCCTACCTCGGCAAAGGCAACAATGCCGGCGACGCGCTGGTCGTGCTCGAAGCACTCCGCCACCGGGGCTGGGAAGTCGCCATCCGCAGCGTGCATTCAAGCACCGACCGCAGCACGCTCACCCGCCAGCGCCTGCGCCGGCTGGGCATCGAGGAAAACCTGAGCCTGCCCCATGGCCCGGGTCCACTCCTGCTTCTCGACGCGCTCCTCGGCATCGGGGCATCGGGTGCCCCGCGCGAACCTCTCGCCACGCTCGCCTCCGAAATGAACGGGCTGCGCCTCAGCCGCGGAGCGTTGGTGGTCGGGATCGACCTGCCGTCGGGACTCGATGCCGACAGCGGCGAAAGTCCGGAAGGCGGCGTCATCGCCGACCTGACGATCACCGTGGGCGCGCCCAAGCGCGGCCTGCTCGCCGACAAGGCCGTCCGTCACGTCGGCCGCCTGATGGTCGTGCCGCTGGACGAGCTCCGGCCCGAGCCGAACGACGGCCCGGTGCTGATCACTCCCGAGAGCTTCCCCGGCCTGCTCCCGCCGCGATCCCACGATTTCCACAAGGGCCATGCCGGCCGTGTCGCCGTGCTCGCGGGCTCCACCGGGATGAGCGGAGCCGCCACCCTGGCAGCCACCGGCGCGTTGAAAGGCGGAGCGGGCCTCGTCACCCTTTTCCTCGATCCGGACAACCCGGCCCGAACGACGGCGGAAATCATGGTGCGCCACTCGGCGCGCCGCGTCGAACACGCCTTCGACTCCAACGCCGACGCCCTCGTCATCGGCCCCGGTCTGGGCCAGCCGAATGAACCGCAGCGGGACATCCTTTTCGAACGCCTCGCCGACGACCGGCGGCCCGCCGTCCTTGATGCCGACGCGCTGAACCTGATCGCCGCCGCCGGCCGCACCGACCTGCTGCGCGAGCACCATCTAATCACCCCCCACCCCGGGGAGTTCGCCCGCCTGGCACCCGACCTCGCCGGGCTGCCGCGGGTCGAGGCCGCGACCCGCTTCGTCGCACGCCACCCCTGCACCCTTCTGCTCAAGGGAGCCCGGACCGTGGTCGCCGCGCCCGATGCCGCGCCGCGGATCAATCCGACCGGCCACGCCGGCATGGCCTCGGGAGGCCAGGGCGATGTGCTGGCCGGAGTCGCGGGGGCCCTTCTCGCTTCGCGTCTGGCACCCGTCGATGCCGCCGCACTGGCGGCCTGGCTGTGCGGTCGCGCGGCGGAGCGCGCCCTGACGCACGGCGACGAAAGCGAGCAGAGCCTCACCGCCGGCGACACGACCCGCCAGCTCGGTGGAGCGTTCCGCGACTGGCGCGAGTGCCGGCGCTGATCGACGCAAGGCATCCGCCGCATCACTCGTAGTTCTGTTCAGCATGGCGCGCACGATTCTGGTTCTCTTCCCGGCCCTTTTCGGCCTGCTCGCCCACGGCGAGGAGAAATCCTGGGGTGCCCGGCTCGAGCTGATTTCGGAAGATGCCGTGATCGCCGCGGGCCAGGCCTTCGAGGTCGGCGTCCGCATCCACCACCGCGAAGGTTTTCACAGCTACTGGAAGAACCCGGGCGTGGTCGGCTTCGCCACGAAGATCGACTGGAACCTGCCCGAGGGCTTCACCGCCGGACCCATCGTCTGGCCGCCTCCCGAACTCGTCGACATGGCCGGCAATACCACCCATGGCTACCAGCGGGACGTGCTGCTCACCACCACCATCACCCCCCCGGCGGAGCTGCCGGAGAAGGAGGTCACCCTGCGGGCCCGCATCGCCTGGATGGCCTGCGCCGACGCCTGCCATCCCGGCGACGAATCCTTTTCGCTGACCCTCCCCGTCGGGAGCAAGGCGGTGGCCGATCCGGAGACGGCACCCCTTTTCGAACAAACCCGCGACGAACAACCGGCACCGCTCGACGGGTGGTCGGTGACGCTGCTCAGCGGGATCGACGCGCCGGAGATCGTTCTCCAACTGTCCCCGGCGGAAGATCCGCCGCCTGTACTAGAGTCACCGTACTTCTTCTCGTCCGACGGACAGGTTGCCGACGGCAAGCCGTCCATTTCCACCGGGGAAAATGGAAGCCTGACCTTCACCTTCGAGCGCGCCAGGTTCGGGCCCGAGGGAGCAAAGGGGCTGCCGGGCCTCATTGCCTACGGACCGGCAGGCGACCGCCGCTTCGCCGTCATCACCCCTGACCCCCAGCCATGAAATCACTTCTTGTCCTGCTTCTCACCGCCTCGCCGCTGCTCGCCCTCGGAGGATACCCTCCCGACCCCGCCGACGCCCGGGTGGAAACCTACCGCGAGGTCGACGGCGTCAAGCTGCGCCTCTGGATTTTCGGCGAGAGCGATCCCGCCGAGCCCAAGCCGGCCATCGTCTTCTTCTTCGGCGGCGGGTGGAAAAGCGGCTCTCCCGCCCAGTTCGAGCCGCAGGCCCGGCACTTCGCGGAACGCGGCATGATCGCGATCACCGCCGACTACCGGGTGGCCTCGCGGCACCAGGCGAAGCCAATCGATTGCGTGAGCGACGCCAAGGCCGCCATCGCGTGGACGCGTGAAAATGCCGGGCGTCTCGGCATCGACCCCGCCCGGATTGCCGCCGCCGGAGGTTCGGCCGGCGGCCACATCGCGGCCTGTACCGGGACCGTCAGCGGCTTCGGCAGCGACGAGCGCCCCAATGCGATGATCCTTTTCAACCCGGCCTGCACCCTTGCCCCGATCGCCGGATGGGATCCCAAGGGTTTCGGCACGAACGTCCCCGCCGAACGGCTCGGTGCCGAGCCCGAGGCCATTTCCCCCAGCCACCATATCGGCAAGCACACTCCGCCGACTCTCATCCTCCACGGCAAGAAGGACACCACGGTTCCCTACGATTCGGTTCAGGCCTTCGACGAGTTGATGCACAAGGCCAAGCGGGACTGCAAGCTGGTCGGCTACGAGGGCCAGGGCCACGGATTCTTCAACCGCGGCAAGCCTTACGACCAGACCCTCGCGAAGGCCGACCGCTTCCTCGTCGGACTGGGTTGGATACGTTGAGAATCAGAGGGTTATCAATACACTCGCGGGGCATCTGGCAAGACCTTGGGGTGTTCATAAAGACGCATCAAAAGGCACCCAAAGGCACATTGAAACCTCGAATTACGTCCCCAATTCGTCCCCACGCTGTGAAGAGATTCGACTGAACAGCGAGACTGAACACGTCGGCATCTGAAAAGGTTGTCGGTAGCTTCCGGCGTCTCCGGTCGAGATGTTCAGTTACGTTAGGACCCGGCGACCCTCGACGAGCCGAGTGCGTGGTGCTTTCCCGCGGATCGGGAAGCGTTCTGTGGTGACGGGAGGAAACCGCCTGTCGCAGGCGCGGAGTTCACTCGGCCGGGGCCGGCATCTTGTCGGTCAGGGCGAAGATCACTTCGACCCTGGGGAAGTTCCCCAAGATGTAGGGAGGGCTGGCGATCTTGTCTCCGAGGACCACCATATAGCGACCCTGCCGACGTGCGAACGCTTCCGCCCGTTCCTCGGCGGCGTTCCGAACAGCATTGATCGGGACAAAACCGGAACCGCCCCGTTGGTAGACCCGGAAAACGTCCCTCTCCGGGTAGTTGTGGCTCATGATTGTGGGCGGCGGGTCGAAGTGTGACTTGCTCTCGCTCGCCCGCTGGATCGCGCTCGACGGGGCGCATGAGGCGAGGACGGAGCAAAGGGCCCCGGCGAGGATGAGGGGGAGTCTCATAAGTCGATGATGAACGGCTTTCCCGAATCAGGCAATCCATCTCGATGTTTCGGTGAGGATGCGAGCGTGCTATTGTGGTAGCGATCCAGAACCGCGCCTTGAATGAGGCGTAGGGGAGTGGTTTGGGCGTGCTTGGCCAGATCCTCCCATCGTCGGGCGGCACCCGACGGGAAACGAAGCGTCAGCGGCTCGATGTCCCGCCGGTCGTCGTCGTCGAAGTCGATGAGCTTTCGATGTTGCCTGGCGCGTTCCATCAACTCCTCCGCCGCGTGCCGGTCGTTATCGAGGTCGAACCAGTCGTAGGCCGCAAACGTCGCCCATACGTCGAGGTCGAGCTGGTGCCGCCAGTGGGCACCGTCCAAGGCTCTGCGAATATCTCGCGGCAGAGGGACTTCGACCAGTTCCACGCCATCCGGCAGGCGTTCAAAGGAAAGCGTCTCGTCGAAGGGAACGACGGCGGCGGGTTGCGGGTCCGAGAGTTTCACGGCTGGGGTTGGGATCAGTTATTTATGGGAGCGGCCGTCGGTTCCGGTCGAAGGCGCGGAAAGGGCGCTCTGGTGGTAGCGGTTCATGATCGAGCCTTGGAGAAGCCGGATCGGGGTGGTCCGGGCAGCCTTTGCCAGAATCTCGAATCTCCGGGCTCCGCCACGCGGCAAGCGCAATTCGATGGGTGCCAACTGCTGGCCGGCGAAGTCGATGAATTGCCGATGCGCCTTCCATCGTCGAAAGAGACAGCCCCATGATTTTGAGCCGCCTTGTCGGACTTTCTCCAAGTCGTAGGCCACATATCCCAGCCAAACGTCTTGATCTAAAGTATGCCGCCAGCGGGCACCGTCCAAAAGCCGGCGAACGTCGGCCGGGATCGGCACCTTGACCAACTCGCTTCCATCGGGTGTGCGCTCGAAGGCCAGTTTCGCGGCGAAGGCGATGACGTTGGAGGGTGCCTGGTCGGCGCGGATGGTTTCGATGTCGGCGGCGAGGCAGTCCAGCGCCCAATCCTCAAGGGTGCGGGGTTGGGGGCCGGAGATGGCGGCGAGCTGCCAGCGTCGGGACCGGGGCTCGGAGATTTCGAGCTGGAGCAATTCGAGGGCGTGGTCGGTGTCGCGGTTGGCGCGGCGGGGCAAGCGAACGGTGCGGCCGTCGAGCTGGTCTTGAGCTGCGCGGTCGAGCCGGGCGATCATCCACGCGGTCAGGCTCATGTATGCCTCTCGGGCGGAGGATTTCCAGTAGGCTAGGAGCGGCGCCGGAACGCGGAAGGGGAAAGCGTTGTTGTCTGTCATGGCGCTAGCAATGTTAGCGGGAAGGGATTCGACAGGTCAAATGCAAAGTGCTAGCAAAGCTAGCGATGAGCAAGAAAGAGAAGACGATTGGCGTCCGAGTCGATCCCGACCTTCAAGCGGTGATTGCGAAGCTCGCGGAGGATGAGGAGCGCCCGCTTGCCGCGATGGTAAGGATCCTCGCCACCGAAGCACTCAAGCGGCGGAAGCTCTGGCCGCCGAAGAAGTGAATCGGAAAGCCTCGCCGCATGCGCCGCTCTCGCCGGGCCGGGTAGCCGAGCGGGGCGCGGGTCGGGGCGCGGGTCGGGAGGATGGCCGACATGTCGCCCGTCGATCTGCTCGGTGTCATCGGTGCGCCGGACTTCCACGCCGTCGCTCTACTCGTTCAATCCGTATCTTCCTGCGCAGCGTGGTTGCGCGCCTCGATCCAAGCGAGAACGGGCCAGCGGTCATTGGGTCGAGTGAGACGGTGAACACGTTCGAGGAATCGCTTCTCTTCGGGAGAAAGGGCGTCGTAGACAAACCCCTCGTTCATCTGTCGGAGAAAAGTCCGGGCGGCGGCCTTGATGTCGTCGAGCTTGGTCCGGGTGACGTAGCGCCAGCGCTCGCCGTCCTTCCACGCGAAGCGCCAGCGGGTCGGCCCCTTCGCCGGCTTCCAAGGGTAGATGGTGACTCGGCAATGCCCGTCTCGGAGGACAAAGGGTTTCGGCTTCTTCTTCATGGCTGGGGAGTTGCTGTTGATGGTACCGGCCGTGTCGGACGGGAACCGGTTCAATTCGGGCCTTCGATGTTCTCGGCGATGCCGACAAGGTCGCGGATGAGGTGGAAGATCGAGGTCGCCGCGGAGCCGGTGCCGGAGACGAATGCGGAACCGTTGGCGATGGTCTCCCCGGCGCGAAGGGCCTCGTCGAGCGTGTCGATGTCGCCGGAGGCGGCATCCATGAGCGCCCGGGTGGAGTCGCCGACGGCGTCGAAGAGTGTCGAGGACGGGAACGGGCGGTTGCCGGTGGCGATCATGCCGGCGGTCTCCGCCATTTCCCCGATGAAGGGAATACCCTGCAGGGGGCCGGCGAGGGATTGAACGGCGAGGCGGGCGGGGTTCCAGTTGCGATCATCGAAAATCTCGTCGTCGTCGTCGCTGCGGATGTCGCGGATGGCTGCGCGGATGATCGAGGCCACCGCACCACCGACCAGCCACGTGACCGCGTAGGCTCGGGCGATCTCGGCGGGCGGGCGCTTCTCGGCGGTGGCGTAGAGCGACAGGGCGAGCTTCTGCCGACCTTCGGATGCGAAGGCCCAAAGAAGTCTCATGCCGACGTTCGTCGAGCGGTTTTCGAGGGCGGAGCGGGTGCCGGGGCGGACGGGCTGCGCGATGTCATCGACAGTGCGCTCGGTCATGCGGCTGGCGTAGTCGGCGCGTTCCTGGGCGGTTCGCAGCGTGGCCGGGGCGTGGGTGACGTGGTAATCGTAGGTGATGGCGTATGTCCCGGCGGTGAAAAGCGCGTCGGCTCCGGCGATGGATTTGCCAAGCCAACGGACGGCGGACTTGACCCGGTTCGGGCGGGACGATTCGAGGCCGCGCATGGCCTGCTGGAGGGCGGGCGGCATGTCGCGCATGCGGCGTTGGATGTAGTCGGAGCGCATGGCCTTGCTCCATCCGAGTTGCCCGGTGATGAGCTTCGCGAGGCGTTTCAAGTAGGACGCGGCGGGCATCTTCGCGGCGGCGGCTCCGAGCTGTGTCGATTGGATCGCGAGAACGGACACGCGGCCGATGAGGGCGGCGGCGGCGAGGCGGTTGGTGGCGTTGGCAAAACGCTGGTTGATGCTGAGAAACGCGGCGGCGTCGCGGTTGCCTCCGGTGGTGAAGTAGTCCACCCAATCGCGTAGCGTGCGGAGGGCGGCGTCTCCGGCGCTTGCCTTGATTGGATTCCCGACTTCCCTGGTGTTGAGAACGGCCATGGCCTCGGTGACCATGGGCGCATACGCCATCCAATGCTCCATCTGCATGGAATGGGCGAGGTAGGTTTGAAGGGCGTCCTCGAAGCGTGGTTCGGCGATGGCGATGGTGGAGCGGGTGCGGAGCGGGCCGGGGGTGAATCCGGTTCCGCTGATGGTCTGGCCGGTAACAGGATCCTGCTGGCTCTTGTCCACGCCGGCGGCGGGCTGGACGGTGATCGGGGCGTAGTTCGCATGCCGGGGGAGGTTCACGCCGTAGAGGTCGCGATACACGGCGTTGAGGCGGTCGTATTCGGCGGCGTATTGCTCGGCGATGTGAAGGCGTAGGGCCTTCGCCTCGGGGGAAAGGGCGGCTTCGAGCTGGTCGATGAAGTCTTGCCCGTAGTGCCAATCTCCGACGGGCTGGCCGGCGTCGTCGAGGTGGCCTTCCATGTGCCTGCGTCCGTCCCCCTGGCGGAACATGAGCGTTGCGGTGATGGCTTCGAGTTCGGAGAGTTCGCGACCTCCGGCCTTGATCGTCTTCCGTGCGAGCCGGTGGCGGAGTTCCTCGCCCTTGAACCTTCCGCCCGCGATGTCGGCGAGGAGTTCGTCGAGCTGGTCCATCTTACCATGGATCGCATCGGCCTTGGCGTCGGCGGCGGCGCGTTCCCAATCGGCGAAGTGGTTGGCGGTGCGGCTGTCGTGGCCGAAGACGCTTTGAAGGATCTGGTGGAAGGAATAGAGGCCAAAGCGGGCGTCACGGAGCTTGCCCTTGGCGGTGCCGGCGGCAGCGGCGGCGCGGTCGAGTTCGAGCGGGGTTCCGGCGCTGCCGGTCTCGGCCTTGGCGGTGTCGCGGCGACGCTGGCGGGCCTCGCGGCGCGCGGCGGCGGCAATCTTGGCTTGGCCGTAGCCGTCGGAGAAAAGCCGGGTGCCTTCCACAAGCGCCATCTCGCGGCGTGCGGCATCGGCGGCGATCCAGTCGCCGGCAAGGCGGATCATGCCGGCGGTGAGGCGGAGGTGTTCGGCCTGGTCGGGATCGAGTCGCGTGTCCTCCTCGGCGAGTGTTTCGAGGCGGACGGCTTCGGCTTCGACCTCGGGTCCACGCATGCCCATTGCCTGCTCGACCTGGCGGAAGAGGTCGTGAATCTCCGGGGTGACCTTGCCGCGGGGTTTCTCGCCGGCCTCGGACTTCTCGGGCTTCGCGCGTCGGATCAGGTTCTTGAATTCCTGATCGAGCTGGATCCGCAACCAGCGCTCAAGCTCGCGGTCGGCCTTGGCGATCTTCTCGCGGAGGAAAGCGAGACGGTTCTCGTTCGAGCCGATGCGGGCAAGTTGGGTGTAGCCACCGACACGGCCGCGGACTTCGGCGGGCATGGCGGCAAGGATGGCGTCGAGCGCCGCGAGGGCTCGAAGGATCTCGTTCTTGTCGGAGAATGTGGTTTCCTGCGTGGCTCCCTGCTCGCGAAGCCAGACGTTCGTTTCCTCTTTGGCCTGGGTGCGGGCGTTGCGGAGGTCTTCCTTGGCCGTGGCGAGGGCCTGCTTCATGCCTTCGACCGTGCGGGCCTCGCGGGCGAGTGCTTCCCAGAGGGCATCGGTGGTGGCTTCGCGGATGAGGCCGGCTTCGTGGGCTTCCTGTGCGGCCTGGTCGGGCATGAGCGATCCACCGAAGACGGTCGGGGAAACGGCGTCGGCTCCGTCGTAGTCGCCGGGGTTGTTCTCGCGGAACATGTCCGGGTGTGCCTTCTCCGCGGCGCTGCGGGACATGAGGCGGCCGTGGAGCGGGTCCGGCTTTCCGTCGCGGCGCGTGGTCGAGAAGAATTCGTGAAGCGGCTGGGACTTGAGCCTGACGAGGTCTTCGTCGGCGAGAATGCCGAAGTGCCGGGCCATGGCCTGGTTCTCCAGTTCCTCCCGGCGGAGGGCTTCGCGGACGCGGGCTTCCCGGGCGAGCGACTTGCGGAGACGCTTGGATCCGGCGACGAGTTCGAGGCGGTCGGCGGCAAGGCGGAGTTCATCGAAGCGGCGGGCGATGCGCTGGAAGGCCTTGGCGCGGCGCTCGGGGTCTTTGATGCGGCCGATGGCGTCGGCGCGGAGTGCGTCGGCAAGGGCGGCGGGTCCGAGGCTGAACGGGTCGCCGTCGGCGAGAGGCTGCGCGTCGGCACCGTCGAGGATGGCGGCTTCCGCCTCGCGTGCCATCTGGTCGAAGTCGGTCTGATCGTCGAGGTTGAGGAGCTTGGAAAGGAATGCGTCGTAGGCCTCGGCGTCGATCTGGCCGGAGTCGATGGCGCGGCGGATCGTGACGGCGCGGCGGATGACCTGGCCGAAGTGGGCGCGCATGGCGCGGATGAAGCTCGCGAACTTCGCGGCCGTCTTGGAGCCGGTGAGGCGGGCGATTGCGGAGAGGGAACGGCTGACCAGTCCGGGCGGTAGCCGGCGCTTTCCGCCACCTTTGCGGGTGCGGAGGATTTCCGCTTCCATGAAGGCGCTGACGGCTTCGTCGAGTTGAGTGTCGGTGATGTCGTCCCCCTCGGGGAGAAAGCGGAGTGTCTGGCCGCGTTCGGATCGGGGGGCAAGGACCGTGTCGAGGGCGCGGAGGAATGAAACCGTCTCGTCGCGTGTGAGGGTGCCGGATTCGATGGCGCGGCGGAAACGGCCGTGGGTGTCTTCGTGGAAGACGGTGAGAACGGATGAGCCGTTGAAGATCCGGTTCACCGTGTGGCGTACGCCTTGGGCAAAATCGGTTTGCGACTGGCCAAGGACAATCCGCGAAAGGTCGGGATCGCCACCGAGGGCGGCTTCTGCTTCGACTTGCTGAAAGACGCGGGCTTCCTGGTCGGGCGATTCGGCGGCGGCTTCGGCGAGGGTGCGGGTGGTCCCGGGTTCGAACGTGGTGTCGGTGGTGTTGGTGTCGGTGTTCTCGTTGGCGACGATGTCGCCGGCCTCCAGCATGGCGGCGAGGTTGGCGATCTCGTCGGCGTCGGTCTCGCGGGCGTCCTCGATGTAGGCGAGGGCGAGGCGGAGGGCTCCAGCGTGGTCGGGGGCGGTGCCGATCTCGGCTCCGGTGTCGGTGTCCTCCACGGTCCATCCGTCGGCTGTGCGGCGGAAGCGTGGGAGCATGCCGGAGGCTTGAGCGTCTTCGGCTGCGGCGCGGGTGCGCTCGACTTCCTCGGCGATGGTCTGGGTGGCCTCGATGGCGGATTCGGAGGTGTCGTCACGCTCGGCAAGGGCGGTGTCGACCGCCTCGGCGAGTGATTCGGGTCCCTGGGCCTCGCGGATTTCCCGGATGCGGCCTTCCGAGAGTCCGAAGGCGCGCAGCTCGAGGTCGGTCGCCTCGGCGAAAGCGGCGTTGCGGCGGTCCCGCGGGATGCCGGATGCGGCTCCGATGATCGCGAGCGGGAGGATGGCAACGAAGGTGGAAGCCTGTTGCGCCCAGAATCCATCAAGCACGCCGTCGGAACCATTTTGCCACGTCACGCCGGGAAGGTCCTCGTCGAGCGCGGCGGCGATGTCCTGAATGAGCGGGGCCATGAGGTCCTGGGTGGTCTCGGTGGCGGTCTCGAATGCGGCCTCGCCGGTGGCGCGGGTGATGAAGCGGGTGGAGGCGTTGCGCCCGAGCGTGTCGGCGGCGCGGGTGAGGGCGCGGTTCACGGCCGGAAGCCGGCCGGTGACGGCGCGGGCGCCGATGCGTTCCAGCAAGGCGGCGGGGATGGCCGCGATGGAAGCGATGGAGTCGGCACCGGTTCGGGCCTGCTCGGCGGATAGCCCGTCGGCTAGCAGTCGCTCGCGGGTCGATTGATAGATGTCTTCCCGGAGAATGCCATACGAGGCGGCCGGGCCGGCGTAGGGGACGAGGGCAAGGACGGTGGTGCCAATGACTCCGGGAGAGGCGTAGAGGCCGCTCTCGATGGTGTCGGGGATGTAGTTGCCGGGGATCGGGGTGACGGGATCGAACTGGCGCTCGGCGATGTTGCGCAGGTCGGCGATGAAGTCGAGGCGTTCGCGCACGGCGGCGCTATTGGCTTCGACGAATCGCTCGGCGTCGCCGAAAGCCTCACCTTCGGCAAAGGCTTCGTCGCCGAAGACGGCGCGGAGGTGGCCAGTAGGGGCGGGCTTGTTGACTTCGCGGGTGACGCCGGCGGCGGCGCGATCCGGGAGGCTGCCGATGTCACGGGTTGCCTGCTTGGCGAGGTTGGCAAAGAACCCCCGGCGTTCCTCGGCGGGCAAGGCGCGGGCGAGCATGCCCAGCGCGGTCTTGAAGTCCTCGCGTTCGTCTTCGGCGATGGCGTCGGCAATTTCGAAGAAGTTGGCTTCCCCGGCTTGGAAGCCTTTCCAGACTTGGGAAAGCTCGGCCTCGAAGGGCGCGGTGGCCTCGGCGACATGTTGGCGCTCGGTCAGCCAGGCGGACATGAGGTCGGGTTCTGAAAGGCGAGAAAACACGGGTTTGCCGGCGTTGGCCTGCTTCCAGGCCAGCCAGTCGGATTCCGTGGCGCGGGGATCTCCCGCGGCCTTGAGGAGCTGGTGGCGGGCTGCGGTGCTGGCAAGGTCGAGGTGAAGCTCGCTGGCGTCCTTGCGTTCGGTCGCTTCGCGGTGGATCTCGCCGAAGAAAGCTTCGTCCGAGTCCGCGCCACGGCCGTTGAAGCGCTGCTTGGCAAGGGCGATGCGGGCGAAGGAGGGATCGTAATTGACCGGCTTCCCGCCGTTCGCTGCGCGGAGGTAGGCACCGACGACGGCTTGTTTCTTCAGTAGCTCGGGGTCCGGTGCCCCGTCGAGGAATGAGGTGTCGTGATCGGCGGCGAACCCGTCCCAATCGAGCGCCATCCGGTCGATGATGGCGATGGTGTCGGCCTGCCATTTCAGACGGGCGCGGCGGGTAGGATCGGCGGTGGCGGCAGCGGAGGGCGTGGCGGCGAGCATGGCGGCGGCGGTGAGGTCAGTAGTTGCGGGCGAGTTTTGCGTTGATGCGGTCGAGCTTGGCACGGCCGTCTTCGTTGAGACTCACGGTGACCAACGGGCCGGAGTCGTCGGAATCGAAGAACCGGGTGCGGGCGATCTGGTGATTGACGATCTGGTAGGAGGTGCCTGTGACAATCGACAGCCTCGCTTTGGTGATGGTTCCACCAGCGAAGGCGGCGGCGTACATCAGGGCGTAGGTTTGGAAAGCGACGCTCTCCGACCGCAAGGCCCGGTTGAGGCGCGCGGCATAGTCAGCGGGTGGCGGCGTGGCGGTGTCGGTCTGGTCGGTCATCACGAAAGATTTCGGCGATTTCCTCGGGGGTGGCGGGGACGTGGTCGGCGGTCGATGCCGTGTCAGGTTGGCGAGAAGCGGGCTTGCCCTGGCGTTCCTGCCACCAGCGCCGGCCGGTCTTGCGCCACCACGGGCGGATTTTCTGGATCGCTTCGAAGTAGTGGGCGAGGAATTCGCCTCGGTCCCGCGGCCAGAGCTTCCGGCCTCGAACGCGGTCGGGAGCGTCGTTCCATGCCCGGACGGCGTGCCAGTCGTCATCGGTCAGCTCGCGGAGGTGGGGCAGGATCTCGGAAAGCATGGCGCGCTCGGGCCGGGAAACAGCCGTGGGCGCGTCGGGGAAGCAGCCGGTGAGATTCCGCCATGCGGCTTGGTCGTCGATGGTGGGCAATGGATTCGATTTCGGGGGGGTGGGGATCTTTCCCCTCTCCCCTGATGGTTCTTCGTGACGGTTAGGGTTCGGCTCCCGAACAGGGGGGCTGCCGTCGGCGGAACAACCCTTGTTCGGCAAGGGGCTATGGGCTTGTCCGTTTTGCGAACAACCCTTGTCCTCCTCCCGAACAGCCCTCCTAAGCGAGGAGAGATGAATATGGTAGTGGGTGCTTCGGTGCTCTCCGTTCCCGCCTTGCATGCGGTGCCTCGATATGTGGCCGGAAGCCTCAAGCCGGTCCAAGTGATGGCATACCGTCGTTTTGCCAAGTCCGGTTCGGCGCCTGATCCTCGCGATGCTGGGAAAGCAGGAACGCCCTCTGTTGTCGGCGTGGTCCGCCAAACAGAGAAGGACGAGTTTTGAGGGAGGCTCCATCCCTTCCAGCGCCCAAACGAGATCTGAGACCTTGAGGCTCATTCGAAGGCCGGGGCCGGGATCAAACGGTAAGAGGAGAGCCGGCGGCCGTCCTTCCCGGTGCGCTGGCGGTTCTCGATGTTGAAGCCGTATGTGGTTCTCAGCTTCGCGATGACTGAATGAACTGCGCCGCATCGGGCTTGGTGCATGAGGATGTCGAGGCCGGCAAAACCGGGTGCCGTCCGTTCCAGAATATCGAGAATGATGGCGCATTGGGTCCCTGGCTTCGGTCGGCGCGGGGTCGATGTGGTTTCCATGGTGGTCGTTCTTGGTTGCGACCGACCTCGAAAACTGGTTCCCTGCGGTTGCGACGGCGGGGGCCGGTTCTCTTCGGAGGCCGGTCTTTCGCATTTCAGCGGGCGTTGACGGTGCGAGCTGCGATGAACGCTTCCAGGTCGGAGACACGGAAGCGGACGGATCGACCGATGCGTACGTGGGGAAGGCGTCCGTCGTTCTGGAGATTCCAGACTTGGCGCTCGGACACACTCAGGAAACGAGCGGCTTCGCGGCGGGTGAGGATGGCGGGCGGTGGCGTTGCGGTGGCATTCATAGACGTTCGCGACGGTGCCACGTCGCGAACGAATCCCCGGAGTAATTCTAGAAGTATGGGGATCAGTCTGGGAGGTCACCCAAGGCCGCCCGCTTGAAAAGGTCTTCCCAATCCCGCTTGCGGTGCTTCTTCGGGTAGCTGAATCCGCACGCTTCCATGCGGGCGCGGATCGAGGCGCGGCTGAGTCGTCGTTCTGAATCGGTCGAGAAAACGAACTGTCGCTGCGCTTCGAGGATGGCATTGATCACGCATGGCCGCCCCGACTTGCGACGGCCATCTTCCTTCTTCTTCCCTCTTGCCCTGGCGAGGTTGTCCAACGCCACACGGAAGCTCTTGGTAAGGTCGCCGATGGCGTCTTCGATATCGGGCGAGTTGAGAGCTTCGGCGAGTTCCAGACCAAAGGTTGCGCCAAGCCGGACGTGTCCTCCGAGGCCTTCGCCTACCTTGTCGATGTCGTGCGCTGAGATCGTGAGACGATCGCGCAGCGGTTCCAACGCTTCGCGTTCGTTCTCCGCGAAAGCCATGAGGCGATCGAGGGCCAGCGCTAGAGCGGCGCGGCGCTCCGGGCTGGTTGATGATTCGCCGGAGTTGCCTCCGCACAGGTCGCGCCAGTAGGCGGCTTCAATCTGGTCGCTGCGCTCGACCTCGCGTTTCCCTCCGGGGTTCCATCTTTCCAGGATGCGAAAGCCCGAGCATTCGGCCACGATGCGGAATCCGCCGGCGTAGTGGGGGACCGTGTGGGAAAGCAGGTTGTGCGGTTCAGGATCAGGGGGAAGCACCTCGCCGAGGTTCGGCGTCCGTTCTCTTTCCGCGTCGGAAGGGAAGGTGTGAAGTGGTCGGCTCATGGCATGCCTGCGTGTGGAAAAGGGCGACTCGATCAGCCAGCGGCGGCGAAGGGAACGGCTTCCTCGGGTTCGTCGCCGGGGCGGATGGCGAAGAATGCTTTGGCTTCCTTCTCAAGCTTGGCGTCGCGGTAGTGGCGGGCGACCACGGCGGCGGAGTTCCCCATTTCGTCGGCGAGCCGGCCGCTGTCCCGAATGATGGCGCCGCGATAGGTGGCGAAAGAGTGACGGAAGCCGTTTTTGACTTTGCTCACCCCCGCAGCGGTGAAAGCGGCGCTGAGCCGTTCGTCATGCTTGCGGCGATCGCAGCGGATGGGCGGCCCGCTCCGTAAGGGTTGGTCGGTCAGCCAGTGCTTCGCGGCTGGCGGCAGCGGCACGGCGCGGGCGCGACGGGTTTTGGTCTGGTTGGCCTTGAGGATGAACTCGCCTTCGTCGTCGGGGTTGGAAAGGTCGATGCTCCCGAGGTCGATCCGCTTGATTTCGGAGCTTCGAAGCCCGCAGAACAACGACAGCACCACGGGTGCGACAAGGTCGCGTTCGTGCTCCCGCAGGTGGGCAAGGAAGCGCTTGGCTTCCTCGGGGGCGTAGTGGTCGCGCTCGGGTTCGTGGACGCGGGGAACGGCGACCTTGGCCACGGGATTCGCTTCGGGCAGCAGCCAGTTGAAAAATGCGTGGAGGGTCGCCCGGTGATTCCGCCTCGACTGCGGGCTCTGCCGTTTCCCGTCGCGGCGGGTAAGCGAGGTCAGCCAGCGCTCGATTTCGTCGGGCGTGACGCTGGCGGCGAAACGGTCGGCGAAGGCTTCACGGAAACGGGCGAGGCGTCCCTTGTAGTCGGCCAGCTGGCGCTCGCCGATGCCGTGATCGAGCTTGTGGGCAATGAACTCTTCCACAAGCTCTGGAGTCAGCTTCCGGCCGTCGGGGCGGGCGGTCAGGCGGGCGAGGGATTCCCGCAGCGTGTCCGCCAAGCTCGGGACGGCAACGTCACCCTCGCGGAGCCGGGCGGCTTCCCTCCGCCATGCGGTGACGGCGGCGACTTCGTCGCGGGAAAGTTCGCTGGTGAAGCTCCGCCCGTGATTCTCAACGGCGATGTCGCGTTCCTCGGCGAATTTGAGGGCGGCGGCGAAGGTCGGGAACTTCTTCCGCTTGGTGGCGCTCCTGCCGCTGGCGCTGATCTCGGGAAAAGCGACGATGAAGGGCCGGCGCTCTTCATGGTTGAACTGGTAGCGGACATGCTTGGTGGCCGGCGCGGTCTGGATCTTGCCCCAGGCTTCGGCCAGCGTGCGGCTCGGGAGGGTCTTGGATTCGTTCCCGACGGTGACAAGATAGCCCTCGCGCGTGGTTTCGATGCGGACTTTCTTCTTCGCTGGCATGCGCAGAGAGTGGCAGGGAAAGGCAGCTTGGCGAAGCCAAATCCGTCCCCATTTCGTCCCCAATGCCCTACAACACCCTATTTCAGGTGACGCTCCCCGGTTTCTTCAACCGCGGCAAGCCTTACGACCAGACCCTCGCGAAGGCCGACCGCTTCCTCGTCGAACTCGGCTGGCTGCCTGCGGGGAAATGATCAGAACGGCCAGATCAGCGGGATCATCACCGAGGCCACGACCCACAGCAGCAGGTTGAGCGGCAGCCCGATCTTCATGAAGTCCTTGAACTGGTAGCCCCCGGCACCAAAGACGTAGGTGTTCGTCTGGTAGCCGATCGGCGTCGCGAAGGACGCGCTCGCCCCGAACATCACCGCCACCAGCAGCGGCACCGGCGAGACCTCGATCGTCTCGGCGATGCGGATCGTGATGGGTGCCAGCACCACCGCCACCGCGTTGTTCGAGACCAACTCGGTCATCACGCTCGCCAGCAGGTAGATGCCGCACAGGATTCCCCACGGACCGAGCGGACCCAGCCAGTTCACGACATGGGTGGCGAGCGTCGTCGCGCCTCCCGTCTTGTCCATCGCCGAGCCGATCGCCAGCATGCCGATGATCAGCAGCAGGATCTTCCAGTCGACCGCGTCGTAGGCCTCGCGGGGGCGCAGGCAGCCGGCCACCAGCACGAACAGCGCCGCGATGAAGGCCGCGGCGAAGGTGTCGAAATCGAGCCCGGGCAGGCCGATCCAGCCGAAGTTGAACGACGCCAGGAACACGAACAGCACGATCCCCGCCAGCGCGTGCGGTGCCTTGCGACGATTGAAGGTCTCGGCGGTCGGCTCCGAGAGGGTGATGAAGTCGCGCTCGGACTTCAGCCGCTCGATGCCCTCGCGGGTGCCCTCGACCAGCAGCGTGTCGCCGAACTCCAGCCGCAGCGTCTCGAAGTTGCGGGTGATGTTCTGCCCCTCGCGGTGGATCGCCAGAATCAGCGCGCCGAAGCGCTGGCGGAAGGCGAGCTCGGCCAGCGTGTGACCGGCCAGTGACGAGTTCGGCCCGATCATCCCTTCCAGCAGGACGGCCTCGCGCTTTTCCATCGGCTGCAGGTCCTGCTCGCGCAGCCCCACGTTCACGTCATCGGCCTTCGACAGCTCCGCGACTCCTTTGGTCCCGGTGCGGATGAGCAGGCGATCGCCCTCCTCCAGCACGATCTTGTCGAGCGTGTCGTCGAGCACCCGCCCCCGGCGCCGCACCTCGACGATCTTCAGTTTGCGCGAGCGACCCTCGAGCACCTCCACCCCGGGCTTTCCGATCAGCGGCGAGTCCGCCGGCACCGCCGCCTGGATCAGAAATTCCCGTCCCTTCGTCGCATCCAGCAGGGTCGCCAGCGTGTCCCGCGATGGCAGCAGCTTCGCGCCGAAGAACCACAGGTAGCCGCCCCCCACCAGCACGAAGGCAATCCCCAGCGGGGCGATGGAAAACAGCTCGAACTCCGCCACTCCGGCATCGCGCGCGATGCCGTCGACGAGGATGTTCGTCGAGGTCCCGGCCATCGAACACACGCCGCCGAGAATGCAGGCATACGACATCGGAATCAGCAGCCGGGAGGGCTTCGCTCCGCTGTCCCGGCAGAAGCCCAGCACCACCGGCAGCAGGATCACCACCAGCGGCGTGTTGTTCACGAAGGCCGAGCAGAAGGCACACACCACCATCAGGGCCAGCAAGGCCCGCCGCTCGCTGCCTCTCGCGATGGCGTTGAAAAGCCGTCCGAGCCGCGCGATCTGCCCGGTGCGCTCGAGCGCCGCGCTGATGATGAAGAGCGCCCCGATCGTCACCGGCGCCGGATTCGAAAAAGCCGCCAGAACCTCGCCCGGTTCGAGGATGCCGCTCACCAGCAACACCCCCGCCCCGCCGAGCGCGACGAGTTCCACCGACAAACGATCCCACAGAAACGCGGCGAATACCGCGATCACCAGGCCGAAGACGAAGTACTGTTGCCAGTCGGGAGGCACGGCGGCGAGCATCTCCGGCTGGGCCGCCGGAACCAAGCTCGAAACGAAGCGAGCCCGCGCTCCTCCGTGGCAATTTCGACAGGCACCGGCCTGTCCGCCCCCGGCCCGCAACCCCTCCGGCGTTCCATTTCCGACCGGGTTTTCTCATTGCCTCGCGGCACCCGTTTTCGGAGTCTGGCGCGAACTTCAAAAGACGAACGACTATGGGCATCATGGATTTCATCAAGGGGGAGTTGCTCGAGATCATCGAGTGGACCGACGACTCGCGCGACACCATCGCCTGGCGGTTTCCCGACAACGACGCGGCGATCAAGAACGGCGCCCAGCTCATCGTCCGCGAGAGCCAGACGGTGCAATTCGTCTACCTCGGCCAGTTCGGCGACACCTTCGGCCCCGGCAAGCACACGCTGAAGACCGAGAACATCCCGGTCCTGACCCGGCTCAAGGGCTGGAAATACGGCCTGGAATCACCGTTCAAGGCCGACTGCTACTTCGTCAACACCCGGCTCTTCACCGGCAACAAGTGGGGCACCTCCAATCCCATCATGCTGCGTGATCCGGACTTCGGCATCGTCCGCGCCCGCGCCTTCGGCACCTACGACTTCAAGGTCACCAACGTGCAAACCTTCCTCAAGGAAGTCTCCGGCTCCGACCACGACTTCCGCGTCGACGAGTTTGCCGACACGATGCGCTCGCGGATTGTCAGCATCTTCTCCGAGGCCCTCGCCACCGCCGGCGTGCCCGTCCTCGACGTCGCCACCCGCTACTCGGAACTCGGTGCCGCCCTGCTGCCGCTGATCAATCCGATCATGGGCACCAAGTACGGCCTCGAGATCGACTCCTTCATCGTCGAGAACGTCAGCGTCCCGCCCGAAGTCGAGGAAGCCATCGACAAGCGCTCGGCGATGTCGGCCATCGGCAACCTCAACGACTACGTGAAGTATCAGATGGGCCAGGGCATGGCCTCCGGCGAAGGCGGCGGGGGCGGTGCCGCAGGAATGGCCAGCGAGATGGCGATCGGCTTCGCCATGGCGCAGCAGATGATGCAGCAGACCAACCTCACCGGCACCCCGCCGCCGCTCCCCGGCCAGCCCGGCGCCCCGGCAGCACCGGTCGCGCAAAGCCCGGAGATCCTCGACCCCGCCACCGTCGCCCGCATGCTGGGCGTGGCGGAGGCCGACGTGATGGCCGAGATCGAGTCCGGCAACCTGGCCGCGAAGAAGATCGGCTCCGCCCATCGCATCACCCGCGACGCCCTCGACGCCTTCCTCGCGCAGTAAGGAGGTGGCTGCGGCTTCCAGCCGCCTCTTCCTTGATTCAACCGACAACCGCCACCACCTTTTCGCGATGACCACCAGAATCACCTACTGGCTCGAAGAGGACGGCCGTTATCTCGGCTTCCTCAACGATTGGCCCGACCATTGGACCCAGGGCGAGGACCTCGATGATCTGCGCGAACAGCTCAAGGATCTTTATCGCACCTTCTCGACCGAAGAGATTCCCGGAATTCGCAAGGTCGAAGAACTGGAAGTCGCGTGAAACGACGGGATCTGATCTCAAAACTTGAGAAAGCCGGCTGTCAGCTTCTCCGGCATGGCGGCCGTCACGACATCTATCACCAGCCAGGCACCGGCCGCTCGGAGCCGGTGCCCCGCCACCGGGAAATCAACGAGATCCTCGCCAAGAAAATCCTGAAAAGCCTGCAATCTCCGGACGATGGTCAGTGAGCCCCCACCCATCCCCGAACGCGAGGAACCCCCACCCCTGCCGGAGGATCTCACCGCCGAGGTCGAGGGCGACCCCATCGTCGTCTCGAAAAAGGAGGTCCCCCGCCACCACCCCGATCTCCGCGGCTCGGCCGCCGAGGTCCGCTCGCTCGAACGCCACGTCTGCCCCGAATGCGGCGGCAAGGGCGAATGGAGCGCGGCCAAGCGCAAGCTCCTCTGCCCCTACTGCGGCACCGAGTTCGACCGGGTCGCGCCGCCGCCGATGCCGGACATCTCCGAGCACGATCTCGATGCGATGCTCGCCCGACTCGGCGACAAGGCGACCACCATCGACACCAGCCAGCGCAAGGTCCAGTGCACCCACTGCCACGCGGTGCTCACCCGCGACGCCTCGAACGTCGGCCAGTCCTGCGACTTCTGCGGATCTCCGGAAATGCTCGACTACGAGGACATCGAGGCGCCGGTCAGTCCCGAGTCGCTGCTTCCCGCCGTCATCGGCAAGGAAAAGGCCTACCATTCCCTGAAGAGCTTCCTCGCCTCGAAATGGTTCGCGCCCAACGATCTCAAGAAGCGCAACCTGGTCGACCGCATCCACGGCGTGTACCTGCCCTACTGGACCTTCGACTCCGCCGCCGAGTGCCCGTGGACCGCGGACAGCGGCACTTACTACTATGTGACCCGTACCCGGAGGGGCTCCGACGGCAAGACCGAGACCTACCGCGAGCGGAAGATCCGCTGGCGCCCGGCCCGCGGCCACGTCTCGACCTGGTTCGACGACATCCTCGTCACCGGCTCGACCGGGCTCGACCCGACCATCCTCTCCAAGCTCGAGCCCTTCCCCACCCACGACCTCGTCCCCTACGAGACGCGCTACGTCTCCGGCTGGAATGTCGAGGCCTACCAGGTGCCGTTGATGCAGGCCGCGCGCACCGGCTTCGGCATCATGGAAGGCCAGCTCCGCACCATGTGCGCCCGCGAAGTCCCCGGCGACACCTACCGCAACCTGCGGATCTACCCGGAGTATTCGCGCAAGACCTTCAAGCACATCCTCTGCCCGGTCTGGCTCATCGCCTACCAGTACCGCGGCAAGACCTACAACGGCGCGATCAACGCCGTCACCGGCACCACCTACGCCCACTTCCCCAAGAGCCCGTGGAAGATCGCGCTGGTGGTCGTTGCCGTCCTCGCGGTGCTGCTCGTCATTTTCCTCCTGATCCGTGGGTGAGCGTGGCGGCGGATTGCATCCGCCATGTCCATCCATCAT
>JAKZES010000055.1 GCA_022548915.1 Verrucomicrobiaceae bacterium E54 | reverse complement strand
AGATTGGTAGTTTTTGGAACCGCAGATTAAGGGGATTACGCAGATTTTAAGAGTCCAGAAAATCTGCGTAATCCGTTCAATCCCCTAAATCCGCGTTATTCGGCACGATTCAGCCTTGGCAGATAATCACTCGTCTGTAAGGCGGCCTACACTAGGATGGGCCGTCAAAGGCGGAATGAGGCGGCCCGTTGGTGCCCGCGATCTGACCCGGGGCCATCCGGTCCAAGGTCCGCACCGGTGCTCGTGGGGGAGTTCCTGAGGCTGGTGGACTATCGGTGGCGGGTGTTTCAGGCGAAGGCCATGGTCGCGACCGCCAGCGCGTAGAAGGCGATCAGCAGGACGCCCTCGAAGCCGATGTTCGCGGGTCCCCTCCTTTCCCTCCGGACCATGCCGGCGACGAGGGTGACGGTCATCATGATCGAGAGGGCGAGCAAAAACTCCTGGCGGCCGCTCATCGCATGGTAGATCGAGCCGTCGAGGTAGAACAGGTCCGACGCTGCAACGAAAAGCGTGTCGAAGGCGTTGCCGCCGACGATGCCCGAGACCGCCAGCGTGTAGGCGCCCTGACGGATGCAGGCGACGGTCGTCACCAGTTCGGGGAGGGAGGAGAAAAGGTTGGTTACCGAGGCGGCCGAGTGCTCGAGGTTGGCCGGCTTGTGAAAGAAGTCGGCGACCACCAGGAACACGGTCTGGGCGGCGATGCCGCCGACCGCATTGCTCACCGCCATTTCAGGCAGTCCGTTCCAGGCGGCGGTTGACGAGGCGATCAATCCGGGTAGCGAGGTCACCGCGCCGAGAAGGATGGTACCCGCGGCAGCTTCGCCGAGCCCCGTCCGGTCGGCCAGTTGGTCGGCCACGCCGGCGAGGCGGGAGCCGGCGATGAGAATGACCAGTGCTCCGGCCGCGAAAATGGCGAGCGTCCCCAGCATGTCAGCCATGTTGCGCGCCGTCGGTCGGGGTCGCGGCTTCAGAGGTCTCGTCGCTTTCACGGGCGGTTGACCGGGCGATATTGCAGGTGTCGTGGAGAGCCCCCGACTCGAAGCCCGGGAGCCGTTGGCACCACGGTTCCGGAACGCGTTCCAGGGCCATCGCGCGGAGGCCCGCTTCCGGGGGGCGGATGGAGCGCTGGAAATCTGCCGTTACCGCGAGTTGGATCAGGGTGCCGCGCAGCAGGTCGCTCGCCATTTCCGTCTCGGTCGGGCTGTGGCTGCCGCCGTAGCTCCGTTCGAGTTGGAGGACCTGGCCGGACTCAGCGAGTGATTGCGGCTCGAAATGCTGCACGGTCTCGCGGGAAAGCTCGACGCCGAATTCGTCGGAAAGCCGGTCCCGCAGGTCACGGATCTCCGATCGGAAGCGGCGGAGTAGGGAGCGACGGGGACCGCGAACATCGATGCTGAGGCGAGCCTGCCCGGGGTTGCGCACCGTCCGGACCCGGCGAAGTTCGTCGAGGACGACGCCCTCGCCCCCTCCGTCCACATCCCGTCCGAGGGTCAGGCTGATGAAGTCCGTGAGCCGTTTCCGGAGGTGCTCCTGGTCGGCCTGCGTGAGGTCGTCGTCCGTCCCGAGCGTCAGTGCGACGGTCCCGGGAATCACGTTTCGGTTCGTGCCGGGGCGGACCTCGAGATCGCCCGCCACCGGGTTGGTCCGGCCCGCGCGACGGCGGAATTCCCGGGCGAGGCGGGCCGCGGCGACAACGGGGTCCCGGCGGTCGCGGGTCGGGGTCGATCCGGCGTGGTTCTCCCGGCCCCGGAGCTGACATCGCCAGGCCGAGGCGGGTTGCCGTTCGCTGCCCGTTTCGGTCGTCTTAACGATGCCGACGGTCACCCGGATTTGCCTGTAGTCGGGCTGCAGGACGAGTTCGCGGAGCCTGAGGCCGAACTCGAGGGCCGCGTCTCCGGCGAAACGCCCATGGATGGAAACATCCTCCTGCCGGATGCCCATGACCCGGTCCACGAGCACCAGCGGCACGCCGCCCCGGTTGAGCTCGGGGCCCTGTTCGATGTGCCGTTCGTAGGTGTGCGGCGTGAAAAACTCCCCGGGTCGCGGGCAGGCGTCGATCCATTCTCCGGAGTCACCGTCTGCGGGAAAACGGTTTTCGAAGTGAATGTCGCCGTTCCGGCGGCGCTCCTCGAGATACCGCAGCATTTCGAGCAGGCCGTCGATGAATCGTTCGCCGGCGGCATTGGTCATGCGGTGGACGGATTCGACCGGGGCATGGCCGGCAACGGCGGAGCTGCCGGGCATCACCACCCCCTCGCCGGAATAGGTCATCTCCTCGCCGATGAAGGCGGTGACCATCAGGTTTCCCCGGCCCGGGTGGCGTGGAAAGGCCACTTCGAAGTAGCTCTTGAGGTCGTGCACGGTCTGCGCGATCTCGATGCCGGCCACCACGCCGAGCCTGCCGTCGTGCTTGCCGGCGTCACTGACGGTGTCGATGTGCGACGCGTGGCAGATGGCGTCGACGCAGAATTCACCCGGCGGGCGCTGCCGCTTCCCGGGCGGCTCTTGCGGGCCGGCCGGGAAGTGGAGGCCGTGAAGGTTGCCGACCCGGTCGATGAAGACCGTCATGCCCGCGCGGTTCATCTGCGCGATGGTCTCCGCGGCCGCCCGCATGAAGGGGAGCGTCAGCGCGCTGGCATTGATCGTCCCGGCCTCGTCGGTGGAGGCCAGGGCGAGCCGCTCGATTCGCTGGCGGAGCCGGACGGCGGCCCCGCGCATGCGCTTGAGGTGATCGGGATTGGCGGGGTCGAGCGGCAACTCGCGGCCCTCGCGGATCGAGTTCGCCAGATCCTTGAGGGAGAGATGCGAGGAAACCACGGCGGCCAGCCTCGCCAGCGGTTCGAGCTTCTTGCCGGACCACACAGCGTCGCGCGTCATCCGTCGCCTGACCTCCATCTCGATCGCACGGTCGTGGAGGCCCCGCCGGCTCTCTTCGAGTTCGGGACCCGACGCGGCCGGGCGCTCGTTCCGCAGCCTGCGCATGAGCGCGCGAAGCCCTTCGCCGACGCCGGTGTCCTCCGTCTGGAGGTCGTCGTGGTTCCGGTCGCCGGAAGGGCGGATGTTGTTGGCGTAACTCCACGTTTCCGGGTCGCCGATCGAGCCGGCGGGCGCACCGGTGAGCTTCCGGACCAGTTCGGCGTGGCGGGCTACGTCGAGCCCGCGGAGTCGTTGATCGACGGGCCCCGGTCCGGAAATCCACGCATCCACTTCGCGGCCTTGCCGGTCGGTCAGATGTTCCGGGTCCAGCCGGAAGCGGCCGAGCATCGGAGCGGAGAACACCAGCGCCTCCGGCCCGTGGAGGTAGTCCCGGGTCTCGGCCACCGGGAACATGCGCTCGCGGTCGAGCGTGGGATCGATCACGAGGTCAGCGGTCTGGTCTTCATCCGGGTCCCAGAAGGTGACGATGGAATAGACGTGGCTGCGGGCGATCGCGAACCCCACCGTTTCGACGTGGTGCAGTTCGAAGTCTCCGGCCCGGATTATGGATTGCTCGTCGTCGATGCCGAAGCCCTCGTCCTCCATCATCCGGCGCAGGGGCTCGTCGTCGAGCGACGCGCGCCGGTAAAGCGGGTTGGCGACATGCAGCGACCGGGGGCGGGCGTGGTGGTCCTGCTCCTCAAGCGCGTCCGGTGACAAGTCACCCTCGAGGATCAGTCCGCGTTGGAGGCCGTGGACCGGCACGCCGTGCCGGGCGAGCAGGTCGAGGATGAGCGAGGCCTTCTTGCCGCACCCGAATTCCACCACCGAGTGGGGCAGGGGAAGGAAGTTCAGGGTAAGCTCCAACACGGCCGGTGCTTCCCCGATCAAGGGCAGGCCGGAAAGCTCGTCCCGCTCGAAGTGCAGACGGAGGGATTCCTCTGCGTCATGGTCGGCGGCGATCATTCCGTCGATCCCGGAGGGCCGGGCTACTTCTCCCAGGCGGGGGCGAATTCCGGATCGACCACGTGCCTTCCGTCCGGCAGCTCCTCGATCCTTCGGCGGTCCTCCTCGTCGAGCACGATCTCGAGCGCGGCGAGGTTGCTGCGCAGGTGCTCCGGGTTTCCCGACCGTGGAATCGCGGCAACCTGGGCCTGCCCCAGCAGCCAGGCGAGCGCCGCCTGCTCGACCGAACAGCCGTGTTTGCGGGCGACGTCGGAGAGCGGTCGATGATCGCCGAGGTCTCCCTGGGCCAGGGGGGAATAGGCGGTCATCAGCAGGTCGTGCTCGACGGCCATCTGATGCAGCCGATTACGCCTGAGGAGCACGTGATACTCGACCTGGTTGCAGAAGATCGGACCCGCCCTCAAGGCCTGATCGAGCAGTTCGGGCGTGAAGTTGCTGACGCCGACATGGCGGATGATTCCCTCGTCCCGGAGTCGCTTGAAGGTCGTGAGCGTGTCCGCGAGGGGGATCTCCTCGTTGGGCCAGTGGATCAGGGCGAGGTCCAGGTAGTCGGTCCGCAGGCTTCGCAGGCTCGCATCGACCTCGCTCAGGACGTCATCGGGCCGGAGCTTGTCGAACCAGACCTTCGAAGTGATGAACAACCGGTCGCGGAGGATTCCGCTTTCGGCGATCGCCGCCCCGACCGATGCCTCGTTGCCGTAAGCCCGGGCCGTGTCGATGTGGCGGTATCCCATTTCGAGAGCCGCGGTCACCGCCTCGCGGCAGGCCCGTCCCTCGAGTTCATAGGTTCCCATTCCGAGCGTCGGCACTCGTGTGCCCTGGATGATCTTTTCTCTGGCGTTCATGCCCGTGATCGTCTCCCGCGGACGCCCGGTGGGACAATAGGTCTTGCCGACCGACCTTGCCTTGGTGAGTTGCGTACACGTCGTAGCGGGACGGCGCATTTTGCGGGCCGCTACAATCCGACGAGGCGGCCGAGGATGATCATCGACACGACGCCGGCCATGAAGGCGGCTGCGACGCGGGTTTTGGAGGTGTTTTCCAATGCGTCCGGGATCAGGTCATCGACCACCAAGAACGTCATGGCCCCGGCGGCGAAGCCCATGCCGGCCGGCAAGAGTGGTTCGAAGAGCCAGATGAACCAGGCGGCGAGCGGTGCGAAGACCGGCTGCGGGAGACTTGTGAACAGGGCCCAGCCGATGCAATGGAGGACGGGGCACTCCGTTGGCACGCAGCGCCAATGTGATGGCGATGGCCTCCGGAATGTTGTGGACGGCCAGGGCGGATACCACCGAATAGCCGAGACCGACATCCTTGGATCCAAACGCCACGCCGATCGCGACTCCCTCCGGCGCGGAATGCACCGTCATGGCGGCGACGATCAGCAGCGACTGGGCCCCGCCGCTCTTGCGCAGGTTCATCAGATCAAAGCGCTCGTTGTCACGCACCCAGTGGGCGGCAGCCGCGTAAAGCAGGGCCCCGGCGGCAAGGCCGGCCGAAACTTCCCAAGCCTCGATTCCCGGGGCCTTTTCAAGACCTTCCCCGACGAGTTGCACCAGACTCGCAGCCGCCATCATGCCCGCTGCCGCGGCGGCCATGATGCCGGTCACCCGGTCGGACATGTTCTTGACGAAATAGAATGGAAGGACGCCGAACACCATTGAGACATCCGCCAGAACGGCGGCGACGAAGGTCGTGATAAGGAGGGTCTGGAGTTCCATGGTTTTGAGAAGATCGGGAATGGTTGCGAAGGCTTTGCCTGCGGCCACCGAGGTCGCCGCCTGAAAGGGTCACCGGTCTTGGGGCGAAGCCCGCCGATCAGAATCGCCAGCGGACCGTCACCGTCCCGAGTTGTGCCGGTCCCCTTTGGGTGCGGTATTCCTCGGTTCTCCAGGTGTGGGCGTAGCCGAGTTCGACGGCCCGGTAACGGACGCCCGCCCCGCAGTAGACTTCCCCGACCCATGGGCGACGCTCGATGCCCGTGTCAAAGTCCCGGAAGACCGGTCCGTCGAGGGTCGCATCGTGGGCGACCCCGCGGATCTCAGCGCCCAGAATCAGGAACAACGACCAGTCGCTTTCATAACCGATCGCCGAGCCGAAATAGCGGTGGGAGTACGAAGTCGGAGAGAGGCGCGGATCCGAGAAATCGGGTGGCAGGTTGTAACCGACGCGGAGCATCCCCCCGAGGTGGGCGGCTGTCCGGAAGGTTCCCAGCCTGACTCCCCATTCGCCGATGCCATCCACATGGATCGGACCGTAGCGACGCTGGAGGAGATCGAGGCGGCGTTTCTGGATGAAACTCAGGTCGAAGGTGATCTCGGATGGCACCTGGGCGTCCCAACCGTTGAACTTCCGGGTGCCCGTCGCACTGTGCACGAAGTCCTGCGTGACCTCGGCAAAGGAATTCTCTCCGGTCGTTCCCACCGCGAACTCGACCGAGTTGAGGATGCGGTCGGTTTTGGCGTGCAGGGAGATACCCAATCCCAGCCATCCGGCGTAGCGCCGCTGGAGGGGCGGTTGGGCGTAGGGGAGCGGATCGGCCGGCGTGAACATCAACTGGGTCAGCGAGAAGCCGTGGTTGTAGACGATGGAGTCCGGATCCTCGAAGCCGGTGACCGCCTGAAAAACCCGGAAGCTCTCCGGGTCACCCGACAGGCGACGCAGCCAGGCATGGAGGCCGCGCAGGCTGTCGACGTCCCGGCTGCCGGAGATCCAGGACAGGCGGGCACCGTTGGTGTAACCGCGATCACTGCCGCCGAAA
The DNA here is from genome assembly GCA_022548915.1 of Verrucomicrobiaceae bacterium E54. Taxonomy (GTDB): domain Bacteria; phylum Verrucomicrobiota; class Verrucomicrobiia; order Verrucomicrobiales; family Akkermansiaceae; genus Haloferula. Next base: position 28,518 of record JAKZES010000055.1, on the reverse strand, counting down.
AGATCGTTGTCCAGCTGGAAGGTCAGATAGCCTTCCTGATCCAGTGGCGATGCCGGGAGACGGAGGGGAAGGAGCGCGGTGAGCAGCGCCGTTAGCGTCAGGGCTTTCATCATTTGATTCAAGGATTCAGGGCTCTTCCGATTTGCGGAGGATCATTCCTCCCGCACCCTCCGCAGGAAGAATTTCTCTCCGACGAACACCAGAGCCAGGCCGAGCGCCGATGCCCAGACCACCAGGGTGTCGGACCCGGCCTTGACCCAGACGAAGGCGGCGAGGACAAATGCCAGCGGGAATAGCTCGCCCGCCAGTCCGGCGATCTGCCCGGTCAGGGCCAGGATCCCCGCCCCGATCATGACCCCGGTTCCCATCGAAACGGCGCCCGTCAGGGACAGGCTGCCCTTCTCGTATTGGGCGGAGCGGTCGTCGCTGTTCTTGTCTTCCATGATTGCCGGCGGTTCAGGATCCGAGGATGCCTCTCGTCATCATCCAGGCCGCCATCAACACCATCATCACGTTCTCGGTCAGGGAGATGAACCCGAGTGGCACGCTGCTGTTGCCGCCGACGCAGGCGCACTTGAGTTCCCGGTTGTCGATGTAGACGGCCTTGAACACGGAAACGCCTCCCACGAGGCCGATGAAAAGGGCACCCGGCGCCGCCACCCAGGTCCAGAGTCGGCCGATCATCAGGATGCCGGCACCGATTTCGACGAAGGGGTAGAGATAGGCATAGGGAACGAACCTCCGCGACAGCAGGTCGTATCCAAGGAACTGTGTCGTGAACGACGACAGGTCCCGCAACTTGAGGATGGCCAGCACGCACATGCTGAAGGCGATGAACAGCTCAACCAGCCGGATCCACGCGTGCGCCCCGAAACCCGCCCCGCCGTGGATCGCGTAAGTGGCGGTCACCGCCATCAGGAAGGTGGTCGCGAACACCGCGACCACCGGCCGGTAGCTGGTCCCTTCGCGCGGCTCGGGGGACTTGCCGAGGTGGTCCCGAAGGTCGTCGTAGCCGCCGATCCGCTCGCCCTCGATGAGGATCTGGGGTGTCTCATCGACCTCGTTCTCCTTCTTGTAGTCTTCAGCCTCCTCCATGGATCGGAGGTGATGGTCCTCGATGCGGTAACCCGCGCGGCGCAGCAGGCTTCGGGCCTTGAGACCCCACGGACAGAGGTGGTCCGGGGTCGCCATGCGGTAAAGGGTTGCGGTCTTGCTCATGAAAGGACGGATGGGTTTCGGGTCGCATGCGACGTCATCCCCGGCCCTGATGCCTGGCGAACCTCGCGGAAGGCAGGGACGCGACGCCCGGGCGCGTCGTGTGTTGGAATCCGGCTCAGGATTCGTTGCGGGCGAAGGCGCTCGAGATTCGGTTTCGGGTGAGACCGTGCCACGTCATCAGAGCGGCGGTCGTGCCATGGGGAAAATTGACGAGGTTGAGCAGCGTGCTGGTCCAAACGAACCGCCGCGCCCGCCGACGGATGCAGCAGATCCCCGCCGTGATGAGCAGAAGCCCGAGGATCCAACCATAGGTGATGTGCAACGACACCAGGCCGGCCACCAGACTGTTCCAGCCTTCCGATCCATGTCCGGCGAACAGATGTTCGACCGCGTGGGGATTCAGGAGCCCGGCGGCATCCGCCGAGCTGGCGTGAATGAGGCCGAGGACGGAGAAGAGAATGCTCAGGATTCCGGTGCCAATCTGCAGCACGCCGACAAAATACAGGTATCCGCTGCCGCGGGGCGGCGGGCCATCGGGAGAAAATGCGGTTCTTCGATTATTCATGGAGCAGGAGGGGGTGCGGAGGAGCAAGAATCGCCGGATCCTTCGGGAGAAACAATCAGCGGAAGGTGCGGTAGGTGATGAGTGGCATGCGTACCGGGCGTACGAGAACGGGATCAGACGGAAGGCCAACAAAGGTCATCCCCGGTGCATCGCCTGCCAGGCCTGCCAACTGCCGGGGACGTTGCGGACCTCTCCGAAGCCTTGTCGTTGGAGCAGGCTGGCGGCGATGCTGGCGCGGTAACCGCTTCCACAGTAGGTGGCGACCGGTCGCGAAGGATCGAGTATTTCGCGGGCCCGGTCTCCGACTTCGGAGACAAAGAGATGCCGCGCTCCGTCGATGCAACCGGCCTCGAATTCCTCCGCGGTGCGGACGTCGAGAAGCTGGAGCTCCGCTTCGTGATCGAGTTCGGCGGACAACTCGTGGACGGTCAGTTGCGGCAGGTCGTCCATGGGCAGCCCGGCCTTCACCCAGGCATCCATGCCACCGGCCAGGTAGCCGCCGAAACGCGTTAGACCGACGCGCAGGAGCAATCGGACGACTTCTTCCAGATAGGTGTCGTCTTCGAGAATCAGGAAGGTGTCCTTGTCCGGGTCGAGCATCCATCCGGCCCACAGCGAGAGCATCGGTTTGGCCTCGATGTGGAGCGCGCCGGGCACGTGGCCGCCTCCGAAGGCAAGCATGGAGCGGGTATCGATGAGATTCACGGCGCGTGGATCCTCGGCCCGCTGCCGGAAGGCGCGCGGCGGCAGGGCCCGAACCCGTGGCAACCCGTGAGTCGGTTCGGGGCCGGCCAGGTTCAGCTTCTTCATCCGCTGGAAATATTCGGGTGCGGCGGGTGCCTCGAGGGCGAACTCGACGAATGCCTCTTCGTCGCCGTCGTGGAGCAGAAACTCGTTGGTCTTCTTCTCGTAGCCGATCGTGCTCACCTTGCGGTCGCCGATGCCCGCACCGCAAGGTGAGCCGGCACCGTGACCCGGAAGCACCAGCACGCCGTCGGGAAGTTTCATGAAATAGTCGTGCAGCGTGGAGTGGAGCTGACGGGCCAGGTCGCGGGCCTGGTCGGAGCCGAGTAGGTCCGGTCGGCCCGCCGACCCGACGAACAGCGAGTCGCCGGTGAAGACTCCCCACGGCTGGTCGGGAGTGTCGCGGGCAGCCGCCTCGTAGCTCAGGTGCTCGGGCGTGTGGCCCGGGGTGTGGCGGGCGGTGAGCACCACGTCGCCGATTTCCAGCCGTTCACCGTCGCGCAAGGGCTGGTGCTCGAAGCCGTAGTCGGGCTCGCCCTCGGCGCTGACGTGGATTCGGGCTCCCGGTGCGTTCGCGGCCAGTTCCCGGCTACCGCTCATGAAGTCGGCGTGGATGTGGGTCTCGAGGATGTGCGTGATCGCCACGCCGTGATGGCGGGCGGCAGCGAGATAGATCTCCGGGTCGGGGCGCGGATCGATCACCGCGGCTTCGCCGGTGGCGTCGTCACCAATGAGGTAGGACAGCATGGCGATGCCCTCGGTGTGGAAGGTTTGGTGGATCAGGGACATGTCGGGGTCAGGTTTGGAGTTCGAGGATGACGAGGAACGAGACGAGCACGACCGCCAGCACGACGACGGTCGTGCTCTCGCCCAGGCGGAAGATGCGGGCGATGGAGATTTCGCCGAGGTCACCACGCCGACGCGGGTGGCGCCGGATCCAGCCGGAGCATTCGGCGAAGAGATAGGAGCCGGCGAGCAGGCCCGCGATCACCGCGAGGGCATCCCAGTTGCCTTGCCCGAGGGCGGCTCCGACGGCGTAAGGTGACCAGGCAGGCGGCTCGAGGCCCATCGAGGTGGCTTGCACGAGGAGTTGGGCGACCGGGAGCGTGGGCATGGCGGAAGACAGAAGCATGGGTGACGGGATGGAATGGGTTGCCCGTGCCCGGCAATCGGGAGGGCGTTGTGGGGCGGCTCAGAAAGAGAAGCGCAGGCCGGTGAGGAGCAGCCATTCATCGGTCCGCTGTCCGGCGGACTTGGCAATGTCGCGCGTCTCACCGATCAGGAAGCGGTAGCGGGCTCCGATGTAGGGAGCGAACTCACGTTTGATCTCGTAGCGCAGGCGAAGGTCGAGCACCGCATCGGTGAGGCCGGTGCCGAGACTTCGTCGAGGGATGTCCTGGGCAGAAAGACCAAGCTCGGCACGCGGCTGGAGCACCAGTCGCTGGGTCAGGCGGATGTCGTACTCGGCCTCGAGGTCGGCGGTCAGGTTGCCGTGCTCGGAGAGGTAGAGCGTTGCGTCCACCTCGAACTTGTAGGGAGAGAGTCCCTGGATGCCGAGCGCCGCCGACCAGCGGTCGCCGTAGTTCGATGAACTCCACTCGTTGGCATACTGGACGCCGGCCTGGAGGTTCCAGAAGGGCGTGATCAGTCGCGAGTAAAGCAGGTCGGTTTCCGACTCGGCGCGGTCTTGGCCCTCGAACACGGCCTCGCCCTCGTGTTTCCACCAGAACTTGTGGATGTCACCACCGATCCAGCCTTGGGCCTCCCAGCCGAAGCGACCCGGGCCCCCGTGATCCGGAAGCCGGTACTCAAACAGGTCAAAGAGCGTGAAGGCGTAGATTCGTTCGTCGGGAACCGAGTCGGGAAAGTCCTCGGGCGGTAGTCCCGCGGCACGGTCGAGCACCTCGTTGAGGGACATGCCCTCGGGCAGCGGTGGGGCCTCGGGCAGCGGCGGCGGGGGAGCGTCGCTGTAGAGCTGGGCCGACTCCTGATGACTCGGGCGATCGGCGGTGGTCGGCATTTCGGCACCGGCCGGCGGTAGCGTGGCAAGCAGGCAGAGCAGGGCGAGGAGGGCGGGGAATGCGCGACGGGCTTCAGGGATCGACTGCAATGGGACCTCCTTTCAATGAACGGACGACCGCGACGGTGCGGAACATGCCAGCCTCCATGTGGTAGAGCAGGTGGCAGTGGAAGGCCCACTGGCCCGGTGCGTCGACCAGGATGTCGACGGTCAGCAACTCGGCCGGCTGCACGATCACGGTGTGCTTGCGGGGATTGCTATCGAGGTCCCCGCCGGCGTAGAGGTCCATCCACATCCCGTGGAGGTGGATCGGATGGCTCATCATCGTGTCGTTGATCATGTTGATCCGCAGCCGCTCGCCGTACTGGAAGCGGATCAGGTCGGACTCCGACCATTTCCTTCCGTCGAAGCCCCACACGTATTTGTGCATGTTGCCCGTCAGGTGGAGGTCGAACTGGCGGGTCGGAGCGCGACGTCCATACGGGCGGCGCAGCGCGCGCAGCTGGCTGTAGGTGAGCACGCGCCAACCATCCTCGCCGAGTCCGGCACCGGGATAGTCCAAGCGGCGATAGGCGGTCTGCGCCATCGTGATGCTGGCCGGCCCGTGGTCCTCCGGGCCGTGCCGGATGCGGTCCGGCAAGCCGCTCATCGGGAGAGGCGTGCGGCGCCCGGTGGGCGGGGATGCGGCGGCCGTCGTTTTCATGTCGTGGCCGTCCTTGCCCATCATCATGCCCATGTCGGCCATCGTCAGCATCGGGCGCCGACGCTGGGCGGGCACCTCCGCCTCCATGCCGTGCCGTGGTGCCAGCGTGCCCCGTGCGTGACCGCTGCGGTCCATGGTTTCGGCGAAGAGGGTGCGGGGACGGGAGTCGGGCAGAGTGACCACCACGTCGTAGGTCTCCGCCACGGCGATGCGCAGCTCGTCGGTCTCGACCGGCTTGATGTTCTGGCCATCGGCCTGGACAACGGTCATCGGCAGGCCGGGGATGCGGATGTCGTAAAAGGTCATCGTCGAGGCGTTGGAGATCCGCAGTCGCACGCGCTGCCCGGGCCTGGCGAGGAAGGTCGGGTTCTCGTGGGCCGCCCTGCCGTTCATCAGGTAGGTGTAGGTTGCCCCGGTGATGTCGGCGATGTCGGTGGGGTCCATGCGCATTCGGTCCCAGGCGAAGCGCTTCTCGAGCACATCCTCGAGTGACATTCCCGTCGCTTCCATCTGGTCCCTGATGTTGGCGAGGGTCGGACGTTGAAAATTGTAGTATCCCTCGATGGTCTTGAGCTTGTGCAGCACCTGGTGCGGCTCCTCGAAGGTCCAGTCGGAAAGCACGACCGAGTGCTCGATGTCGTAGCCGACCGGGTCGGGCGCGGCCGGCTCAAGGATCAGTTGGCCGTAGTGGCCGAGCTGCTCCTGCAGGCCGGTGTGGCTGTGGTACCAGTAGGTGCCGTTCTGGCGGACGGGGTAGCGGTAGGTGAAGGTGCTGCCGGCGGGGATGCCCGGGAAGCTGATCCCCGGCACGCCGTCCATGGTGAAGGGTAGCAGGATCCCGTGCCAGTGGATCGAGGTCGATTCGGGGAGTCGGTTGTGAACCCGGATCAGGGCCTCGCGGCCCTCACGCATGCGAATGATGGGACCGGGGATCGAGCCATTGATGGCGATCGCGCGTCCCGGCCTGCCCCCGACCATCAGGGTCCGGTGTTCGAGATAGAGATCAATGCCGCCCGGGCGGGTGGCATCGAGTTCGCCGAACTCGCCCGCCCGCCCGGTGGCCTCGGCGGCCGTGGCGGGCCGGCCACAGAGCCACGACCCCAGGGCCAGGCCGCTGGTTGCCAGGAAGTGCCGGCGGTCGCTGGGGCGAATGGGAAGGAGGGGGTCTGGAATGCTCATCGGGATGCCGGGTGGTCCAGTTGCATGGCGTCGCCGGGTGATTGCCGGGCATCACTTGTCTGCACGGTGCCGCATCAACTGAAAGAACTGAGACTGTCGAGCCCGGCACGCCTCGGCAATCGGTCGGATCAACAGGGGGGCATGAGTGCATCACAGAGGCTGCGTACGCGCATTGCCTATCGGCACTCGTGCGGCGTCGCCGGACCCCCCCTGCATCAGGAACCGGATTGTCCGAGGAAGCGGACGCCGGATAGTTGCCGGCTTTGCAACTCGGTGATAGGATGAGATTGCCGGGTATGCGCCTTTCGTCGGGAGTGGATCCCTTGACAGGGCGGGGGCCTGCCTCGACAAGAGGAATCAAGGCCCGGGATTTTTGATGATGTGCGCAGGAGGAACCGACGAAAGTTCGCCGCGGCGGGACGGGCAAACCCCGGGAGGGGGGATGGGGCTTGCCGCCGCCACCTCCATCGGAGTCGGCGGCATGATCGGTGCCGGTATTTTCTCGGTGATCGGGGTCGCCGCCCGGATCACCGGATCGGGGCTTCCGTGGGCCTTTCTCGTCGGAGGGCTGATCGCCCTACTCAGTGTGTATTCCTTCGCACGGCTGGGAGCCTGCTATCCTTCGGCCGGGGGACCCGTCGAGTTCCTGGTGCGAAGCTTTGGCAACGGGGTGGTGAGTGGTGCCTTCAACCTTCTGCTGTGGGTCGGCTATTGCTTCGCGCTGGCGTTGTATGCGCGCGCCTTCGGGGGCTATCTGGCGGGGCTTTTCGGCGGGGCCGGCTTCTGGAAGCCCCTCGGTGCGACCGCGATCGTGATCGCCTTCACCGCCATCAATGTGGCGGGTGCCCGAACCGTCGGTCGATCCGAGTTGGTCATCGTGGGCGTGAAGGTCTTCATCCTTCTGGCTTTCGTCGCGATTGGTCTATGCTTTGTCGAGCCGTCGCGCCTTTCCCTGGACGCGGCGGGTGAGGGGAATTGGCTGTCGATTCTCCAGGCGGCGGTCTTCGTGTTCATCGCCTATGAGGGATTCGGGCTCATCACCAATGCCGGCGACGACATGCGGGAACCCCGCAGGACGCTGCCGAAGGCTCTCTATCTCAGCGTCCTCATCACACTGGTGATCTACGTGCTCATCGGGCTGACCGTCATCGGCAATCTCGCCGTCCCGGAAATTGTCGAGGCCAAGGACCATGCCCTTGCCCGGGCGGCCGAACCGTTTCTGGGCCGGGCGGGCTACGTCGCGATCACCGTCGCCGCGCTCTTCTCGATCGCATCGGCGATCAATGCGACTCTGTATGGCGGGGCGAACGTCAGCTACATGGTCGCCCACAAGGGTCACCTGCCCGCTTTTTTCGAACGCAAGGTCTGGCAGGAAAGCAAGGCCGGACTTTATGTCACCTCCGGCGTCGTGATCGTGGCCGCGAACCTGCTGCCCCTCGATGAGATCGCGGCCGTGGGCAGCGCCCTGTTTCTCGTGATCTACGGCGTGGTCAACCTCGGGCACCTGAGGATCCGTCGCAAGACCGGGGGGAAGGCGTGGTGGATCGTCGCGGCGATCCTAAGCTGCCTCGCGGCTTGCGTGCTCCTGTTGGTGAAGAGTTGGCATGAATCGCCGCTGGTGGTGGTCATTTTCGGGCTGATGATGGGTGGTGCCTTTGCCTTTGAGATTCTGTTCCGCCGATTCGGCAATCATCCCATGGAAACGATGTCGCAGGAGTGGTCCGAGGATGAGAAGGAGGATGAGAACCCCTGACCCGACCTGCAGTCGCGCCCAACTCCACGGGTGATCTCAGCGCCATACCGCAACAAGGGGCTGATGACTCCCAGCCACCGGTTTCAGCGCCGCCGGGCCAGCACCACGGCATAGGCGATCCAAAGGCCCAGGACGGTTGCCGCGATTCCGAGGGCGGCACCGGCTCCGAGCCCTGCCGTGACAGGGACGGCGAAGGCGGTCACCAGCCCGCCTCCCATGAAAGGTTCGTAAAAGGGCTGCTTCTCCGAGTAGGCCTGCCTCGCTTCGGTGCGTTGTTTGGGGTCGGCGACCCGGATCAGGAGCAGGCCGGTGGCAGTGGTCGCCGTGCCGCCACCGAAATCACCGAGCCCATAAGCGTGCCACGGCTTCTGATAGACCCGTGGACCGAGGAGGAAAAACACCGCCAGATTCCAGCCGAGCCCGGCCAGACACAGCGCAAGCGTGGAGATCCAGTACTCCGCCACCACCGCAAGCGCCAGGGTTGCCAGCGCGCTGACGATGACCACATCCAACGCCAGTCCGGAAAGCGCGTCCACCAGCGGGCGACGGATGAGCCGGTCCAGCCGGGATGCCTGGAACAGCAACTGCGCTCCGAACCCGACGAGCAGGACCACCGAGAACAACGGGATGTAGGGAGTGTAGAGCGGTCCGGCACCCGGCCGCAGCAGCCCTTCCACCCATTCGAGGCCGGAACGGATCCCGTAGCCGCCCAGGATGACCAGCGCCACCAGCGCAAGATGCATGGTGAGTTGGCCGGTGAGTGGACTCATCTCGACGGGTGCTTCCTTCTCTTCGTTCTCCGGGCTCCCGCCGGGTTGGTCCGGTGTCGACTCGATCGGGTGATGTTTTCCAAACCAAGTCGCCAGAAGCGGGCCGACGGTGCAACCGCCGATCACGCCGAATGTTGCCAAGGCGTAGGCCACCGTCTTGCCGTCGGGAAACCCGAAGCCAGCGAAGGTATCCTGCAATCCCGCGGCGGTACCGTGCCCTCCTTGGAACCCGATCGCGATGGTCAGCCCGGCCAGCGAATCCGTTTCGACGAAGGGCGCCAGAACGAGCAGGACGAGAACCAGTCCGACGACATACTGCCCCCACGCGTAGACATGGCCCATCACGATCTGAGGGCGGGCGCGCTGCCAGATCATGGAGAACGGTTCAATCCGTCGGCCCAGCATCAGGCAGGCAAACACGACGTTGATGAACAACCCGGGCAGTTCCCCGAGCGTGCCATAAATCTGACGGACAAAGCTTGCGTCGGCCGCCAGAGGATTGATCTGCGGGCCGATTGCCAACCCGAGCATTCCCCCGAGGACCGCCCCGGGCAGGAAGACGTTCCGGAGTCCGGGCACCAGCAACCGCAGGGCCTCCCCGAGCAGCGCCAAGCCGGCGGCGAGCCCGATCGTGACCAGGACGAAGGATGCTTCTTGCATGAGTCGATGAGCGCCTGCGGCGGCCGGAACTTCCCGCCACGGAACCGTTCACGAGAACGATCGCATCAAGATGACTGCGACGAGGCCGATCACTGCCAGCCAGAAGAATGCTCCGACGCCGATCTCCACGGCGTGCCGCGTCCGGGTTTCTCCGGGAGTCTCGGATTGTTGACGCAGCTCTTCTTCGATGAGCCCACGGGGCTGCCGGGGCGGAATGATGGACAGCAGAATCAGCGCGAGCAGAATGGTGGCCGTGAAGGGGGCGGTCCAATAGATCCCGAGGAAGGGGGGTCCAACCGGTTCGATCCAAAGGGTCGCGGCCCAGCCGAAGAGCAGGAATATCGTGAAGAAGAAGACGAGCCCGGCTGCGATTCCAGGTCCGCGTCGACCCATGCCGATGAATACGGCGGAAGCGATCAGTGCCAGGGCGATGACAAAGAAGATTTCGTTCATGACGGTTTGGTGGAAGGACTTGGTCCGGCAGCGTCAGGGGCTACCGGTGATTCAAGGGTTGAGCGGAAATGAAGAGGACGAATGATGCGACGCAACAACGGCAGCCGGGACCCGGCTGCCGTTGTCGGGACTTGGTGCATCAGGAGTCCGAGTCGCCCGAGGAGTCCTCAAGGGTGACGATGGTCTCGGCCATCAGCTCACGTTTTTCCCAGGTGTCGACGTCGATGTCGCCGGTCACGCTGACGCGGTCACCGACTTCAATCTTCTGGAAGCCCTCGTCGTCCATCGGGTTGTAAGACATCATGATCGTATCGACACGCATCTCGCGCGGGCCGGTGTCGATGGTGAACTCCCGTCCGTCGACCGAGGCGACCTCACCGGTCAACTTGAGGTCGTAGTCAACGACCGTCACGGTCGCCGCCGCCGGCAAGGTTTCCTCATCGGCGCTGTTGGCGTAGAAGAAGGTATTCAGACCCTTCACATAGACGCTTCCCGCCTCGATGGAGGTGGTCTCAAGAAAGTCGTCGTCGACACGTCCGTAGACGGTCACGTCGTCTCCCTCCAGTAGCTTGTAGCCGTCGGCATCAAGGTCCCAGTCGTCCATTTCGACCGTCACGAGACCCTCGCCGTAGTCGAGGTTGAATGCGTCGGGGCCGACGGTGGTCACGGTGCCGCTGATGCTGATCCAGCTGCCGTCCTTCTTGTTGTACGGATTCTCTTCGGCAAAGGCCGGAAGCATTCCGGCGCACAGTGCGGTTGTTAGCAGGATTCTTGTATTCTTCATGTCTGTTGCGTCGTTTGTTGCTTGTCGTCGATGGTGCCGGCGGCGGGCCGCTCGATGAGGAAGTGGCTGCCGCAGCGCCGTCGCCATGACGGTTTTTTTCTATCACCGGTTCGTGACACGAGAAATCGGTGTCCAGCACACACGGCTCTCCGAGGTTCTCAGGTGGTCCGTACGAAAGATCACTATCATCGCGACCGCGATGGATCGGACTTTTGTTTCCGATCCCATTTCTTCCCACCCGCTGCTCCCGGCGATCGTACAAGAATCCCGTACGTGGTCTTGTTTGAATGCGCAGGGGCGGACTGTGGTTTGACCAATTTACGATACGGAAAAGTCATTCAGACTCTTGGGCAGGTCGCGGCGATCGCACGGAATGGAATTCGTGCGTGAAAGCTTCGCGAAAACTGAAGAATCATGAACAGAAAACAGACAATGGACGGCAGGAATTCAGACGCGGCAGCTTTCGTGAAGCGGATACTCGGCTGTCTCGGATGCCTGGCAGGGATCATCACCATGGCCGGTTGCCACACTGTCGAGGGCGTCGGAGAAGACGTGCAACACGCCGGGTATCACATCGAGGAAGCCGCCGAGAGGGTCGGCGACTGACAAGACCGCCTCATTCCGATCATTTCGAATCACCAGCAGAAACCAATAACACCAAAACACGCAACATCATGAACACCGACATTCTCAAGGGCCGATGGAAGGAACTCAAAGGGGAGGTAAAGTCCCGCTGGGCCAAGCTGACCGACGACGACCTCAAGCAGATCGATGGCAAATTCGACAAGCTGGTCGGCACCCTCCAGAAGCATTATGGAAAGGGTCGCGACGAGACCGAGAAGGACGCGCGCGACTGGATCGAGGCGCGGGGGTCATCCCTCGGTGGTCCCGGAGGCGTCCGATCCATGTGAACTTCGGGCATCCCGCCCGTTCCGTCCCGTCCACACACCCGTCCCTTCCCGGCAGCGGCTTGAAACGGCTTGGCATGAGATGAGTTCTGATCATCGCAGTCGACCTGCCGGGGGTGGTGGGGACCGGGGAATTCGGATCCTTCTGGCGGATGACCATCCCGAAGTCCGCATCGCGCTGAAGCAGATGCTCTCGAAGTGGGCGGATTTCGAGGTTGTAGGCGAGGCCCGGGACGGCAGGGAGGCCGTGGAGGAGTGCCGGAGGCTCCTGCCCGACGTCGTAATCATGGACGTCTCAATGCCCGAAATGAACGGGATTGAGGCGACCTGGAGAATCTCCGAGTGCTGCCCCGACGTGGGGGTTCTCGGCTTATCGATGTACGACAGCGAACCGATGCTGCGACGAATGATGGAACGCGCGGGTGCCAGGGCCTTCGTCGTGAAGTCGGCACCTGCCTCGGTCATTCGCGAAACGGTCCGCTCGGTTGCCCGGAGCGGGTCTGAGTGATCCCACAATTCTCCAGGCGCGTCCATTGGCAGCGGGCCCACAACCGGCGGTTTGGTTGAGGCAACCACGGGTGAACTGCGAGGTTCACCAGCGCACGATGGGGAACTCGGGACTTTCAATGAGCAATTCAAGACCTAGAACGAGGGGGTGATGTCGGAGAACGGTGAGCTGGGGCCCTCACGCGGGGAGTTGCAGGTGCTCAACGAGAAGCTGAACTCCGCCAACGCCCAACTCATGGAGAAGGTCGATGAGCTGAGATGGCTCAACAAGGATCTCCACAGCTTGCTCGAAAGCGCCGGGATCGTTGCCATCTTCCTCGACACGGGTCTCCGGATCCGTCGGTTGACTCCGACAGGTGCCAGGCTGCATGACATCATCCCGCCGGACGAAGGCGAGCCGATCAGCGAACTGGCCACGCGGGCCAATGATCCCGAGCTCGTCGACGACGCGAGGAGCGTGCTTGAAACCGGCGTCCCGGTCGAGTGCGAGGTCCGCAACGCGGGCGGCCGGAGCGTCACGCGCCGGGTCTTGCCGTGGCGCGCCGAGGGAACCAGGAGGAGGCAGGGCGTGGTGGTCACTTTCACCGACGTCACCCCGCTACGAAAAGTCGACCACCGGTTGGAGCAGCGCGAGCAGGACCTCCGGCAGCTCACCGACGCCATTCCGGTGCTGGTCGCCGAAGTGGACCGCAATCTCACCTACCGCTACTGCAACGCGCGCTACCGCGAGTGGTTCGGGCTCGAACGTGGGGAGGTCATCGGTCGCAAGCTGGAAAATGTGCTCGGCAAGGAGGTCTTGGGCCGCCTCGAGCCCGAAATTCGCAGGGTGATGGCTGGCGAAAGCGTGTGCTTCGAGGCCGATCTTCCCTACCGGCACGGGCCGCCACGGCAAGTCCGGGTCCATTATATTCCCCGCATCGACCACGCCGGAGAGGTCCTTGGCTTCCATGCGATGATCGAGGACATCACCGAGCGCCGTGAGGCGGAAGAGCAGCTTGCGGAGGCGACCGACCGGCTCGAGGAGAAGGTCGCCGAGCGCACCGCCGTTGCCGAGGAGAAGGCGGCGGACCTGCGCCTGCTTGCCAGCCAGATGACCAACGCCGAGCAGCGTGCCCGCCGCAAGCTGGCCCGGCTGATCCATGACGACCTCCAGCAGTTGCTGGTGGCCGCCAAGATGAGATTGCCGGAGCCGGATCAGGTGCCTTCGTCCGGCGAGCTGGATTCGATATCCGAAATCCTCGACCAGGTGCTGCGGAAGTCCCGCATGATGGTGAGCGAGCTGAGTCCGCCGGTCTTGCGCGAGGGATCATTCACCGACGCCCTCGGCTGGCTTGCCCGCTGGATGGAGGAACATCACCGGCTCGACGTGCGGATCCGGTTCGAGGGAGACCTCGACGAGATGGGTGAGAACCTGCGGACGCTGCTCTTTTGTTCCGTGCGCGAGCTCCTCTTCAATGCTGCCAAGCACGCCGGAGGCTCGCCGGCGTGGGTCTCGGTCAGCCGCAAGGGGGGCTCCCTTCTTCTTGAAGTCGAAGACGAGGGCAAAGGTTTCGATCCCGCGGAGATCCGGAAACAAAGTGACGGTTTCGGACTCTTCAACACGCGTGAGAGGATCGAGGCCTTCGGGGGCAGCATGGAGATCGAATCCGCTCCCGGCGAGGGGGCACGGTTCCGGATCCGCGCGCCTCTCGTTTCCTCGGAACCCAGGGCGGATGAAAGGTTTACCGCTGACAACTCGCGCAAAACCCGGGGCCGCCGCCGCTCCATGCCTTCCGGAGGGGTGCTCCGTGTGCTTCTGGCCGACGACCACCAGATGGTGCGTGAGGGCATCGCCCGGCTATTGTCGGCCGATTCGAGAATGGATGTCGTCGCTGAGGCTTCGAACGGCGAAGAGGCCATCGAGCTGACCCGTCGGCTTCGACCGCACGTCGTCATCATGGACATCTCGATGCCCCGGCTCAACGGCATCGAGGCGACCCGGCAGATTGCCGAAAAGATGCCGGAGGTCGTCATCATCGGTCTTTCCCTGCACGATCGCGCCGAGTTGGGGGAGGTGATGATCGAGGCCGGTGCCTCTCATTTCCTGAAGAAGGACGCGGACGCCGGAGGCCTGATCAAAACGATTCTCGATTCCTTCGACGGGGGTGAGTCCGGATGAGGCCTGCGCTGCCGCGGAATGGCACCACGATTTCCTTCAGTTCGAGAGGTCGGCAGCCACCCAGTGATGGGCCTCCTCGCGCTGGTCCGGCCCGAAGAATTTGACCTCCGCCTTGGTGAAGGGCTTGCAGAACAGGGCCATGCCGCGTTCCCAGGCTTCGTCCCCGACGATGGCAATCCGTTCGATGTCGGTGAAGTGCTTGATGTCGAACTTGATGTCCTCCCAAAGGCCGCCGGTATCCCATCCGTTGAAATTCTCCAGTTCGACCACCAGTCGAATCTTGCCGTGAGTCCGGATGAGCCGCTCGACTTCCGGGACGAAGGTCTCGTAGTCGCCCTTGTCGAGCTGGCCCTGAATGCCGACGGACAGGATTCTCCCGCCACGGGTTTCGGTCAGGCGAAGTGCTTTGGATTCAAGAGTCATGGAATTGGTTGGTTGGTGTTAGCGACCTGACTTGGGACGCCGTTCGGGTCTGCGGCGACGTTGACGGGTTCGTGGATTTGCGGGGTGTGCGCAGCTGAAAAGCCAGGCATGAAACGAGCGGCGGATGAAGCAGGCGGAAGGCATTGGGGAAAGGGGTATGGGGAACGGGAGATCCCGACCGCGGAGTGCGCGGCCGGGATTCCGGTCGGGTTGGAAATCCGGCCGATGCAATCGACCGGGCCGGGATCTGGGCTCAGCCATTGTTGGAGAGCGTGATGATCGTGTCGGCAACGAGGTCGTATCCTTCGAGGAAGTCCTTGTCGAAACGGCCGCTGACGCTGACGCGGTCACCCACTTCGATCTTCTGGAATCCTTCGTCATCGAGCGGATTGTAGGACATGTCCTCGGTTTCGACCGTGATGAGGGTGGATCCGGCCATCATCTGGAACTCGTCGTCCTCGGTGATCGCCGTCACATTCCCCTGGAGAACCGTGGCGACACCGTCAATCGGGGTCTTCACGGAAACGAAGGCCTCCTCATCGGCGGCGCTGGCGTAGTAGTAGGTGTTGATGGAATCAACATACACGCTGCTACCTTCGATCGTGCGCTTCTCGAACAGACCATCGTCGATCTTTCCGGTCACCGTCACCTTGTCTCCGGTGACGAGCTTGTAGGCATCGGCGTCGGCATCCCAGTCGTCGAACTCGACGGTGATCGTTCCCGAATCATACTTGAGGTCGAAGGTCGAGGGCGTCACATCCGTGACTTCGCCCGAAACACTCACCCAGCTGTCTTCCGGTGCGGTCTGCGGGTTGGCAGCCAGCGCCGTGGGGGCTCCGACGAGCAGGGATGTCGTGGCGGCTGCGGTGGTCATCAGTTTCATTTTCTTCTTCATGGCTATTTCAGGTTGTGGGTTTCCGGCCCGGAGGGGCCGGAGCAAGTCCACCGGGGGAACTTTCTTCCGTCCGGTTCCCGGCGGTGAATGCCGGGGGCTTGCGGGTTCGTGTTCAGCATAAGGCCACCGTTGGTGAGTGAAATCGGGGAGCACGCAGTGGCACTTTAGTGACCAAACCGCCCGTGCGTACGAAGAATCACTAGGGGTGCTCTGGTTGGGGTTCGGCAGGAGGGCCCCGGCGGGGGTTTGAAACTATAGTCTTGGCCGATACACCATGACTTGGGCATTGTTGGGGCCCCTGGCTTGCCCCCTTCCCATCCCCGGTCATGACCACCGTATTCATCGTTGACGACCATTCCCTTCTCCGGGACGGATTGATCCACCTTCTCGAAGGCGAGGAAGGATTCGAGGTCTGTGGACAGGCGGGGACCGGAGGCGAGGCGCTGGCGGAAATCCCGAAGTGTCGGCCGGATCTGGTGCTTCTCGACATGTCGTTGCCCGACAGCAACGGCCTCGAGTTGCTGAAGGATCTGCTCGCCCTGTGTCCCGAGGTCCGGGTGCTCGTGCTTTCGGTGCATGACGAGGCGCTCTACGCGGAGCGGGTGATCCGGGCGGGAGCCCGCGGCTATGTCATGAAGGGAGCTCCGAAGAGCCAGCTCGTGGGAGCGATGCGCAGGGTGCTGGAGGGGCAGATCGCGCTGAGTGTCGAGGCATCTTCGCATATCCTCGGCGGTCTGTCCGGCGGCGGGGCGCACAACTCCAAGACGGGTATGCAGAGCTTGACCGATCGGGAGTTCGAGGTGTTCGAGTTGATCGGCCGGGGAGGGGATGCCCACGAGATTGGAGACAAGCTCGGCATCAGCTCACGGACCGTCGATGCCCACCGCACACACATCCGCGAGAAACTCGGCCTCGCCGATTCGGCGGAGTTGATGCGCTACGCGGTCCGCTGGGTGGAAACCGGAGAGCATCCGGACGCGGGATGAAGTGGGATGCCGGAGCTTGTCCCTGCCGGGGCAGTTGCGGAGCAGTGAGCGGTTGTGGGAGTCGATGGAGTTCGCGTCCCGCCCCGCGGCCATTTCCGTGAGTATTCGTCTTTGCTCCGCAATCCGGCCCGGGGGCAAATGACCCGATTGGGCTTGGCTTGGGCGGGTTTCCGGGGTCTTTTCCCTGCGCCTATGAGTTCCCCGCACGAGGCCATTGCCGGTCGATACGAATCCAAGCTGGATAAGCCGGAGTATGTTCACAGCCTCTTCGAGCGCGGAGCACCGCACTACGAGACCATTGGCAAGGTCGGGTTTTTCGGGACCGGCCATGTTTACCGGCGGGCGGCGCTGAAGCGCGCGGGTCTCGAGCCCGGAATGAAGGTGATCGATGTGGCATGCGGCACCGGCGCGGTGACCCGGGCGGCGATTGAACTGGTGGGGAAAACGGGATCCGTGCTCGGCGTGGATCCGAATGCCGGGATGATGGCGGAGGCCAGGAAATACAGCGACATCGAGTTCAAGGAGGGCAACGCCGAGAACCTGCCGGCCGGGGACGAGAGCTTCGATTTCCTGTCCATGGGATACGCCCTGCGTCACGTCGACAACCTGCTGGACACCTTCCGCGAGTACCACCGGGTTCTCAGACCCGGCGGGAAAATCTGCATTCTGGAAATCACCCGTCCGAAGAGCAAGGTCGGGCTGGCGTTTTCGAAGTTCTACTTCAGGGACCTCATTCCGGCGGTTTCCAAGCTGGTGACCGGGAGTGAAGACGCGCGGGAAATGATGGTCTACTACTGGGAGACCATCGATGCCTGTGTGCCACCGGCGGAGATTCTGGAAGCGATCGATGCGGCCGGTTTCAGGGACGTGAAGCGTCGGGCGGATCTGGGCATTTTCAGCGAGTATCAGGCGGTGAAGTGAGCCCGTCCCGGGCGACCGGAATGACCTCCTTCGATGGAAGGTTCGGGGGCGAATCGGCGTTATGCTGCTGAATGCCCATGAAAACAATCGTTCCGGCCCTCGCTCTCCTTTGCCTCCAGGCACTCCCATGTCCCGGGGAGGAATCCTTCTACAAGGAACCCGCGCTCTTTTCCACCCGGCCCGGCGAGGAGAAGTCCCTCCAGACGATCGATCGCTTCGGGCCGGTCGGCATGGGGATCGAGTTGATCCAGCCGGCCTTCACGATGCGGATCAAGAATATCGAGGAAGGCTCGCCTGCGGCCGCGACCGGCAAGCTGGAGAAGGGGCAGGTCATCGAGTCGATCAATGGCCAGGTCCTCAAGGACATCGATCCCCGGATCCAACTGGCCGGGATTCTTGGGGAAGCGGAGGCGAGCAACGGCAAGCTGGAGTTCAAGATCAAGGATCAGTCCGAGCCGGTCGTGGTGACGCTGCCGGTCCTGGGGGCCTATAGCGAGAGCTGGCCGCTGGATTGCCCGAAGTCGGACAAGATCGTGCGGGGCCTCGCCGACTACATCGCCAGCCCGGAAGGCAACAAGGGAATCGGGGACATCGGGATGACCTTCCTGCTTTCGACCGGTGACGAGAAGGATCTCGCGGTCGTGGGCGAGTGGGCCCGAGGTGCGAAGAACCCGAGCAACTACGCCTGGTTCCTGGGTTTCGGCGGGGTGCCGCTGTGCGAATACTATCTGCGCACCGGCGATGCCGAGGTGCTGCCCAACATCCAGAAGTGGGTCGATAGCGCCGTGGCGGGCCAGTACAACGATGCCTGGGCCGGTCGCGGCGGCGTGCCCAGCGTGACCTACGGCATGGGCCATCTCAATGCCGCCGGTACGGCGGTGGTGACCTTCCTGCTGCTGGCCAAGGAGTGCGGGGCGGATGTTCCGGAGCACGCCCTGCTCGGAGCGCTGCGCCATTTCTACCGCTATTCCGGCCGGGGTGGTAATCCCTATGGCGACGGCCGCCCCGAGTGCGGATTCGTGGACAACGGCAAGAACGGCAACCTCGCCTTCGCGATGGCGGCGGCGGCGGCGCTGACGCCCGACGGTGAGAACTCGGTCTATGCCGCCGCCCGCGACGTCAATGCCAAGACCTCCTTCTACACCACGTCCTTCATGCTTCACGGGCACACCGGCGGGGGCATCGGGGAGATCTGGCGGAGTTCCTCGATGGGGCTGATGCGCGACAAGCAGCCGACGCAGTACCGCGACTTCATGGACCAGCGGCGCTGGCACTACGAGCTTTCCCGCCGCCATGACGGCTCGTTCGGAATCCTCGGAGGAGGCGGCTACGACGTCGAGAAGTGGGGCGTCGCCTACGGCTGGGCCTACACCGTGCCCCGCAAGAAACTGCGGATCTTCGGCGCGCCGCCGACGAAGTATTCGAAGCCCTACAAGCTGCCCGAACAACCCTGGGGTACCGAGGCCGACAACGACTTCCTGTCGCTTGAAGCGGTCCCGGATGCCGAGGGCAAGAAGGCGGACCTGTCCGGCGAGACGCTTGCGACCGCTGCGAGCATCCCCTTCCTGCGCAAGTTCCACGGGCCCGGGACCGTCAGCGACGAGCTGATCCGCTACTACATCCACCACCAGGATTACGTCATCCGGCAGATCGCCGCGGCCAAGGTGCTGGGCGTCAACCGCGGCTACATCGGCTGGCGGGAACCGGGAGGAGAGGCGCGACCGGAGCTGATGATGGAGTTCCTCCAGTCCAAGTCGCCGCGGATCCGCCGGGCGATGTTCTCGGCCCTCGATACCGCCCTCGTGAAGGAGAAGATGACCGACCTGCTCACCGATGAGGTGATCGACCTCGCGGTCAAGGCCGTGGCGGACCCCGAGGAATCGTGGTGGGTCAAGGATGCCTGCCTGCACGTGATCGGCCGGGCACCGGCCGACAAGGTGGTCCCGCATGTCGACCTGCTGCTGTCCTATCTCGACCATTCCGAGTGGTGGCTCCGGAATGCGGCGATGATGGCGCTGACCCCGGCGGCGGCCGACGAGAGGACCTACCGCAAGGTGCTTCCGCCGATCGGCGAACTCATCCGCACCAACCAGCGCTCGGCGCTCACGCTCGGTCTGTTGCACCCGATCCGGGACAGGCTCCGCGAGGCCGCGCCCGAAGTGCAGCAGCTGGCGGTCGAAACGCTCGAGGAAAGCTACACCGGCTACGCGGGGGTGAAGACCGCCCCGGGCGGCCAGGACATCGCCTCCACGCTCGATTCGCATCTGGAATACATCGCCGGATCGCTGGCGGACGTGCCGGGCGGTCTCGACGTGCTCTACCGGATCGCCCGGGAGCGCTATCCGGACGAGATCCTTCCCTACAAGGAGTTCTTCCTGGCCGCGGATCCAAGCCAGTTCGGACCGGAGCTGAAGAAGGCGATCACGCCGATCATCACCGACGAGTTGATCCCGGAATTCGTCGGGCGAAACCGCAAGCGGCTCGGTCCGCTGGCCGCCCTCGAGGTGCAGAACATCGTTTGTGGGGGACGCAGCGACCCGATGGACCAGCTCGTCGGGCTCCATGAGCGGGCGGGGAACTCCGACTACGACTGGCGGATGTTCCTTGATCTCCACGAGGCCGAATGGGCCTACCACACCTTCGATCCGATTCCGTCCGAGCAGGTTCCCTTTGACCAACTGACCTGCCGCTACCGCCCGGTGACCCTGCCGAAGGGCATGGAGGCCTGGTTCAGCCGGGATTTCGATGCCGCTGCCGCCGGGTGGAAGACCGGGCGGTCTCCCTTCGGAAACTACATGGGGAAGATCCCCGACGGACCGTTTTCGAAGTGTTCGGACCAGTGTGTCGGCCCGGTCTGTTTCGGGGCGACCCCGATCCATACCCTGTGGGACAAGGAGGTGCTTCTCATGCGCGGGACCTTCGACGTGCCGCCGCTGAAGGACGGGCACCGCTACCGGATGCGGGTCAATCACGCCGTGCACGTGGGCAACGGCAACGGTTACGGCATCTGGATCAACGGCAAGCCGTTCATCGAGCACGACAGGACGATCAACCGCGGTGGAGGCGAACAGCCCTACGGTGCCTTCGTGACCAAGGAATGGGTCGACGAGTTCAACAAGGGCGAGGTGACCATCGCGCTCAAGAGCTTCATCCGCTACAACGACAAGCGCGACGCGAAGCCGACGGAGCGCATCCCGCAGGGGCGGATCAGCCTGATCCTTGAGGAACAGAAACTCCCGCCGACCGGCGACGATCTGGTCCGCAAGTCGGCGACCGTGGTGCCGATGCTTTCGACCGAGTGGCAGGCGGCGCAGTTCTCGGACAGCGACGAGGAGCGGGAGAATGCGCCGATGTTCCGTTGGGACGGCGAGTTCGTGGCGAATCCGGGCGTGATGGATTCGTGGAAGCTGATCGGCGAGGTGCCGACGATCGACGAGTTCGACCCCGGGAAGCCCCGCAATCCCCGGAACCCGGCCTTTGGCGACATCACCCTCGGGAATGGCGGAACCACGGATGATCCGATCCGGATCTGGTCCGGTGACCACTTGATGGACCTCGAGCGCTACCAGGCGCTGCGGATGAAACCGAAGACGGTGAACGGCACCGACTACCTCTTCATCGAGAGGGGTGACTTCAGCAACCGGCACAAGGAGGGCTGGAGTTCGCCCCTGCTGGTGTTCGAACGCGACTGAAGCACGCTTCAACGAGACCATGAAAGCGATCTCCTCAATGGCCCTTGTCGGCCTCATGCTTGCCGGACCTTCTGCCGCCGCGGAAGACCTCGACGGTGCCAACGGGCACATCTTCAAGGTGGATGTGGCGGCAAAGTCCTTCGAGCTTCTCAAAGAGACGGAATACGACCCGAAGACGGAGGCCGCGAAGTCGCGGTTCACCATCCACTGGACCGATGAGACCCAGGTTGTGGAACTCGGAGAGTGGAAGAGCTTCAAGGAGCTGGAGGGACCGGCGCTGGCAACCTTCCAGGGCATCGATGGGGCGAACCGGAAGGCGGTGGCGGCGGGGCAACCCTTCGTCGCCCGGGTGGCGACGATTTTCCTTGGAGCCGATCGCGGTGCCAAGACCGGGGTCTCCGCCGACGGAAACGAAGTGACCGGATGGTTCAAGGCCGGGACGGACGATGCGGCGCGCGGCGGCGTGCTCAAGGTGGACGGGAAAAGCCTGCCCGTCTCACTTCGCGACCGGAACTGGCGGATTTTCGTCCGTGAGCCGCTCGAGCCCGCGGCCCTGGCCGAGGGTTTCTGGAGGGCGACGGTTCATGGGGCGCCGGGCGAAGAGCGCGTTGTGGCCGACAGGCTCGAAGTCGAGCCGCTGCCCGACCCGCGGGCGACCGACGATCCGGATCTGCCGCGGGTGCTGGTCATCGGCGATTCGATCAGCATGAACTACCACGACGCGGCCAAGGCGGCCCTGAAGGGAATTGCCAACTACCACCGGATCGAGGGCAATGGCGGGCCAAGCACGCGGGGCGTGACCAATGTCGAGCTGTGGCTCGGTGAATACGAGGACGAGGGATTTGGATGGGATGTCATCCAGTTCAACCACGGGCTCCACGACCTCAAGCAGGTCTACGACGGGGAGAGCGACAGCTTCGGGGCCTATTCGGTGCCCAAGGCCGACTACCAGGCCAACCTCGAGAAGCTGATCACGAGCCTGCGCAAGACCGGGGCGAAACTGATCTGGTGCTCGACCACTCCCGTGCCCAACAACCGTCCGGGCCCGTACGCCCGCCGCAAGGGGGCGGCGAAGGAATTCAACGAAGCCGCGCTGGGGGTGATCCAGCGCCACCCGGACATCATCGTGACCGACCTTTACGGTGTCATTGAGGCATCGCCGGTCTTCGACAACTGGCGCAAGCAGAACGATGTCCACTTCTACAAGGACGAGGAGCGGAAGGTGCTCGGCGAGGCGGTGGCCGCGGGAATCAAGAAGGCGCTCGAGTAGGGGGGGGAGGTCAGACGCTCTTGTCTGACTCCATCTCGCGACCGTTTCGTCAGACAGGAGTGTCTGACCTCCTCTCTACTTCTGCCACGGCACCGCGCCGGCCTTCTGGATGTGGCTCATGAGCTTGTTGTGGAGCTTGCTCGCAATCTGGCCCTCCGCCGGCTTCGGATTCTCCTCGAATGGATCGGCTTCGAGGTCGACGAGTTGCATCGGCTCCATCGGCGTGTTCTGCAGGAGTTTCCATTTGCCCTGGCGAATGGCGTAGTAGGCGCGGCCCTGGTGGTGGCCGCCTTCACGGCGCACCCAGATCATGGTGCGGTCCGGGTCACCGGCTTCGCCTTTGAGCCAAACAGGAGCGAGGCTCTGGCCATCGATCTCGTGCTCGACCAGGATCTCGGCGATCTCGCAAAGGGTGGGGAGCAGGTCCATGGTCATGCCCGGGGTAGCGCTGCGTTTTCCGGCGGGAATCCGGTCGGGCCAGACCACGCAGGTGGGCACCCGGATGCCGCCTTCCCAGTGGTCCTGCTTGCCGCCGCGCAGCGGCAGGTTGCGCTGGGCGTGGGGGATCGAACCGCCGTTGTCGGAGGTGAAGATCACGAGCGTGTCCTTGCTGAGCTTCAGTTCCTCAAGGGCATCGAGGACCTTGCCGATCTCGTGATCGGTGTGCTCGACGAAGGCGACGTTCCTCGCGCGGGCGGGATCGATGCCCTGCTCGCGGGCCAGGACCTTGTCCTCCCATTCCACGGGTGGCTGGATGGGGAAGTGCGGGGCGTTGTAGGCGAGGTAGAGGAAGAAGGGCTTCTCCGGTTGCTTGGATCGCTCCTTGAGATAGTCGATCGACCAGCGGGTGAAGACCTCGGTGGCGTGCCCTTCCGCGGTGATGGTTTCCTTGTTGAGGCGCATCCAGTTCACCCCGCCGCGGAGGTGGGTGTAGTAGTCGTTCATCATGTCCCCGAGGAAGCCGTGGAAGTGGTCGAAGCCACGGTCGTTGGGCAGGTTGGGGGAGTCGTAGCCGAGGTGCCACTTGCCGATCAGGGCCGTGTGGTAGCCTCCCGTCTTGAGAAGCTCGGGCAGGGTGGGACCGGAAGGCCGGAAGTAGCCCCAGCTTTTCGGGGCATCCTGCCGGATCACCCCGGGAGCCCCGACGAGGTCGGGATAGCGCCCGGTCATCAGCGAGGCGCGGGTCGGCGTGCAGACGGTGCAGTTGGCGTAGAACTGGTCGAAGCGGGTGCCGGCTTGCATCAGGCGGTCGAGCCGCGGCGTCCGCATGTCTTTCGCGCCGTAGCAGGCGAGGTCGCCGTAGCCGAGGTCGTCGACGAGGATGACGATGATGTTGGGCGGCCGGGCCACGGCGGCGGTGATCAGAGCGATGAGGGCAAGAAACAGGCGGGGCATGGGGGGAGACTGAAGGAAGGGCCCTCGGGCTGGCAATGGCGCTTTCGAGCTCCCCCCACGACTTGCAAAGGCCACCCGGCGGTGAAAGAGGAGGGCCGCCGCGACCGTCAACTGTGCCTTCCGGCAGCCGGCCTGCCCGGGGTCCTTTCCATGAAGCTCTCCCAATCCCATCATTGCTCGCTAATCTGCTGGTTCCTCCTCGCCATGGCCCCGCCTCTGGTCACGGCCCTGCCGGCAGAGAAGGCGGCTCCCGCCAAGATCGAGGGAACCGCCAGCGAGGAACCCGTCGAGTTGGTCGATGCCGACAAGGCGATCCTGGCGACCATCACCTATCCCGAGGGGATGGAGGCCGGCGTGTTTGCGCGGCAACCGGACGTGCTGAATGCCACGGCAATCTCGATCGACGAGCAGAACCGTCTGTTTGTCGCGGAGACGCACCGCTTCGGCCGGGGGATCGAGGACAACCGCCGGAACTGGCACTGGCTGCGGGATGAAGTGGGACTGCGCACCACCGCGGATCGCCTCGCGCTCTACGAGAAGTACGCCGACAAGAAGGAGCCCGGCTACTACACGAAGCATGCCGAGAAGATCCGCGTGCTGGAGGATGCCGACGGCGATGGGAAGGCGGACAAGTCATGGTTGTATGCCGACGGCTTCAACGACCCGCTCGACGGCACCGCTGCCGGCATCATGGCGGCCAACGGCAAGGTCTACTTCGCCTGCATCCCGCATGTCTGGATGCTCGAGGACAAGGATGGGGACGGGGTGTCCGACGAGCGAACCTCCTTGCAGGACGGCTACGGGATCAGCGTCAGCTTGAGCGGTCACGACCTCAACGGCTTCGCCTTCGGGCCGGACGGGCGCATCTATTTCACCATCGGCGATCGCGGCTACGACCTCGAAACCGCCGACGGGCGTCATCTCTACGACCAGTATGGCGGCGCGATCTTCCGGATGGAACCTGACGGCGGTAATCTGGAGGTCGTCCATTACGAGTTGCGCAATCCCAAGGAGATCGCCTTCGACCGCTACGGCATGGCCTTTTCGGTCGATAACAACTGCGACTACGGCGACAAGGCGCGGGTGGTGCCGATGGTGGAAGGGGCGGTCTCCGGATGGAACCGCGGCAACCAGAACTTCCGCAACTTCCCGCACGCGATTGATGTGACCCCGAGGCACGACACGCCCTGGATGGCGGAGTCGTGGTGGGAGATCGAGGGCGAGAACCGTCCCCGGGCCATTCTTCCCCCGGCGGGGCACCTCAGCGTGGGACCGTCCGGATTGGCCTACAACCCGGGCACCGGGCTGGCGGAGCACTGGGACAACCGGTTCTTCGTCTGCGACTACCGGGGCGGGGAGAGCGAGGTGATCGCGTTTGAGATGGCACCGGCCGGTGCCGGCTTCGAAATCGCCGCCGCCGAGACCTTCATCAAGGGATTTCTGAACACCGATATCGAATTTGGATACGACGGGAAAATTTACGTAAGTGATTTTACTGGAGGGTGGCAGACCTACGAGTTTGGCACGATTTTCGTGTTTCACGATCCGAAGCAGACGGCCAAGCCGGTCGTCGAGGAAGTCCGCTCCCTGTTTGCCGAAGGCTTCGGGCATCGCCGCCCGGAGGCGCTCGCCGAGCTGATGAAGCATGAGGATCTGCGGGTGCGTCAGCGGGCCCAGTTCGCCCTCGCGGCCGAGGTGGCGAATCGTCCTCATTTCGTGAAGGCGACCCGCCCGGAGAACCCGCTCGTCACCCGCCTTCACGGTGTGTGGGGGCTCGGCCAACTGGCCCGGGTGCAGCAGGACAAGGCCTCGGTGGCCGCGCTCACGCGGCTGGCGGCGGACGACAGTTGGCGGGTGCGCGGACAGGTCGCCCAGGCGCTCGGCGACGCCCGCGCGCAGGCCGGCCGCGAAGTCCTGGTCGCCCTGCTTGATGATCCGCATCTCAATACCCGCATGCTGGCGTCCATCGCGCTCGGCAAGCTCGGCCACGCCGAGGACGTCCCGCACCTGATCAAGGTTCTTGAGGGCAACGACGGGGGCGACGCCTACCTGCGCCACGGTGCGGTGCACGGGATGCGGCTCATTGCCGAGGCGAATGGGACCAGCGCGGATCTTCTGCGATTCAAGGATCACGCCTCGGCCGAAGTCCGGCTCGGCCTCATCATCGCGCTGCGGCGCCTGGCTGACCCGGCCATCGCGCATTTCCTCGGGGACAAGGACCCCTCGCTGGTCATCGAGACCGTGCAGGCCATCAACGACGGCTACATCGATGGGGCCCGCCCGGCGCTGGCCGCGGCGACTCATCTGGTGGGCACCTCGACCACCCCGATCGACTACCGCATCATCAACTCCATCGTGCGGGTGGGTGAACCGGAGGGGGCGCTGGCGCTGCTGGCGATGGCGGAAGACGAGAGTCTTCCCGATGACACGCGCGTGGAGGCATTGTTTCAACTGAAGCGCTGGGAGAATCCACCGGCCGGGGATCCGACGACGGGCAAGATCCGCCCGATTTCCGGGGAACGGAGCCTGGATGCGGTGAGAGAGGCGATTGGCGCCGGTCTCCAGCGTCTGTTCAAGCATGCCGTGGGCATGGTCCTCGCCGAATCCTTGAACACCGGGGAATCCTTCGACGAGGCCCCGTCGCGAGCCATCCTCAAGGCGCAGTTCCTCAATGACGAGAACCTTCGCGACGTGCGCCTGGCGGCGCTCAAGAGCCTGCGCAAGGAGGTGACCCCCGAGTTGATCGGGATCCTCAAGCAGACCGTCCGGGCGGAGGAGCCCGAAGTGCGCCGGGCGAGCCTCCAGACGCTGGTGGAAGTGGCGCCCGATGAGGCCCTGGTCGAAGCCGCGGCGATGCTGGGCCGGGATGACGTCTTCGATGCGCAAGTGGCACTCAGCGAACTGGGCGGGCTTCCGGGTAGCGGGGCCGCGGCGGCGATCCTGGAGATGCTGGAAAAGCTCGACGAGCTGCCGCTGGCGATCCGGCTCGATGTGATCGAGGCGGCGGAGAAGCGTGACGAGGCGGAGGTCGGGGCCGCCTTGTCGGCCTACCGGGCCGGCCTGCCGTCCGACGATCCACTTGCCGAGTTCGAGCTCACCCTGGAAGGGGGCGACCCCGGCCTGGGGCGCCGGGTCTTCTACAATCATGGGGCCGCGCAGTGCTCCCGCTGCCACATTGCCAGTCCGCACCGCAAGGGCGGGGTGGCCGGACCGAGCCTGCAGGATGCCGGTACCCGGCATAGCGCGGCCTACCTCATGGAATCGCTCGTGGATCCCAATGCGCGAATCGCCTCGGGCTACGGCATGGTTTCCCTGAGCCTCAATGACGGCACCCTGGTCGGCGGCATGCTGCTCGAGGACGCGGACGACTTCGTGGCCATCGCCGATCCCGTGGACCAGGAGCGCACCGAGTATCCCCGGTCCGGGATCAAGTCGGTCTCCAGCGCCATGTCGACCATGCCGCCGATGGGCCAGATCCTGAGCAAGAAGGAGATGCGCGACCTCATCGCCTACCTCCGCACTCTCGAGTTTCCATGAGCCTGGATGCCGACATGGGTTTTCACCGAAGGTCGCAAAGTTCGCCAAGTCTCAAGAGTCTGACTGGATCGGAGGCCAGCTTGGAGGATTCCAACTTTGGATGAGAGGCCAAACGCTCCCAACGCATTCATTCTTCGCTTTCTTCGCGGTCTTCTGTTGAATTGATTTTCCCTTTCAGGACAGCCATTGATTTCCTCATGAAGCATCACCTGTCGCCGCGATCCTTCGTCTCCCTGGGTTTTCTCTTGTCCGCCACGGTCCTGACCGGTGCTCCGACGACCAAAGGGATCATTGAAGCTGGCAAGGAGGGAATGCCCGCCGATGCTGTTCAACTCGTCGGCCCCGAAGGGCACATGCTGATTCCCGAGAACGACAAGGTGAAGAACCAGTGGGTGTTCGAGGACGGGGTGCTGACCGCCTCGCCGAAATGGGACAGCCTGGTCACGCCGGAGAACTACCGGGATTTCCGTCTGCATGTGGAGTTCAACGTCAACGACCGGAAGGACGCGAAGAGTGCCGAGGAAAACGGCAATTCCGGCATCTACATCCAGCAGCGCTACGAGGTGCAGATCCTGAACTCGCACGGGGTGAGCGAGAAGGACTACAAGCCCAGCTACGCGGGGAGCCTCTACAAGCTGAAGAAGCCGGACAAACTCGTCTCACGCCCCGCCGGTGAGTGGCAAAGCTACGACATCGTCTTTCGCGCGGCCCGTTTCGAGGGCGGGGAGAAGACCGAGAACGCACGGATCACGGTCGTTCACAATGGCGAGGTCATCCACGACGACTACGAGATCCCCCGCAAGACCGGCGCCGGCAAGCCGGAGGGACCCGAGCCGGGCCCGATCAAGTTCCAGGGCCACCACAACCCGGTGAAGTTCCGCAACGTCTGGATCCAGAAGCTGGATCTGGAGTGACGGGTCGGGGAGGACCGCCGATCTCCGAATCGGCATCCCCTCCAGATTCCCAAAGATGCCGAT
>JAKZES010000054.1 GCA_022548915.1 Verrucomicrobiaceae bacterium E54 | reverse complement strand
AGCTCCGTCACCGCCGCCGGAGCAGTCGGCCGAGCGAGTCCCTTACGGGCTCGCCCGCCTGCTCCGGACGGGTGTTGGAATGGTACCAGTCCCGTCGTTCGAGCATTGAGAGGGATCAGGCCTTAGAAAGGAGCATTGGATGTGGATGGTATCGGTCCGCGCATTTCGCAATTGCGACGGCGGTCATGGTAGTTTTGGGCGAAACGGTCCGACGCTTTCCTCCGGCTTCCTGAATCCGTGTCTTTCCGAGTTCCACTTTGCGGCGTGTCGCATGGTGTCGGCGATGGGGTTTCCGGTGAGGGTGATCTTGAGTTCGTCGGGGTGGGGTCTGCCGCGCTTGGCGTTGAAGCGGGGCTTTGCGGCAGAGCCAACCCGGCCGTAGCACCCCTCCGGGGTGCGATTTGGCGGTGGCGGGTGAACCGGGGGTGTTCCCCGCTGTCGCGGGTTCGACCCCCGGCTACCCTCCTGCGACGCCTCCGGCGTCCGCCAGTCGCCGACCATGCAAGGGGTCCCGACGTTCAAGCATTCACTGCCGGCGGAGTGTCTCGTTGACTTGTGAATAGGGTGCTGCATTGCAACATTTGTCGACGGTGTGCATGGTAGCTTCGGGCCGGACGGCCCTTTCCTCCGGTTTGCTGAATCCGTGTCTTTCCACGCACCATTCTGCGGCGCGTCGCATCGCTTCGGCGATGGGGTTTCCGGTGAGGGTGATCTTCAGTTCGTCGGGGTGGGGTCGGCCGGGCTTGGTCTTGAAGCGGTATTTCCCGTGGTCGGACGGCCGGAGCAT
The DNA here is from genome assembly GCA_022548915.1 of Verrucomicrobiaceae bacterium E54. Lineage (GTDB taxonomy): Bacteria > Verrucomicrobiota > Verrucomicrobiia > Verrucomicrobiales > Akkermansiaceae > Haloferula. The sequence continues at coordinate 34,595 of JAKZES010000054.1, read as the reverse complement.
CCCCACCCGACCTCCTCCATCACCCCCTTTCGATCCCGTGAGGTGCCCGTTCGAAGGCGAGGCCTTGGCTATGCCGGCGGCCACGGCAGGTCGCAGCCGTAGGCCGCCCGCTGCGCAGCATCGGACATCACGCCATCCCGCGACAGCGTGACAAAGCCAAGCCGCTCGCCATCCGGAAACTCGAACTGCAATTCCACCGCACCACGCCGGAACTCGTAGAACAGGATCACCTCACCATCCGAGCGGTCGGTCCAGTAGGGCTCTCCAAAGAGTTGCTGAATTTCCCCGACGGTCGAACGCGGACCCAGCTCACAGGACTCCCCATCGCGGAGGAACCCACCCTTGAAATCGTCCACCTCGACGAAAACCGAATCGACCCGCCCGTCGACCAGGCCGATCTCGACGCCCGCCCCCTCGGGACGGCACACCGCGTGCGCCTGCATCAACCGACCCCACAGGCTGCCGCTGTCGGGGGTCTCGCCGAGACCGTGCGGGCCGATCCGGAAACGCACCAGGTCCAGCGGCCACTTCGGCGGGCCCTCGTCCATCGGCTCCTCGCGCTTGAAACTGGAAAACAGGGCCATGCTCAGTCCGTTCCGATCTGCTCGAACACCCCGCCCCCCAGCAAGCGTCCTCCCTCGTAGAAGGCGCAGATCTGTCCCGCCGCCAGCGCCCGCTGCGGCTTTTCGAAGATGATCTCGACCTGGCCCTCGCCGAGGGGTGACACCCGGCACGGCTCTGCCTTCGAGCGATAGCGGGGCTGCGCCTCCACCCGCCGGGGCGCATCGAAGGCTTCATTGATCGTGGAAACCGATCCGACCACCGCGCGCGTCGCGTAGAGTCCGGGTGTCCCGGTTTCATCCCAGCCGAGGACCAGCCGGTTCTGCCCGGCATCCTTGCCCACCACCACGTAGGCCATCCCTTCCCGTGGCGAGGCCACCCCGTGCCCCTTGCGCTGCCCGAGGGTGTAAAGGTGCAGCCCGTCGTGGCGGCCGAGCACCCGTCCGGTGGTGTCGACGATCTCGCCCGGCGAGTCGGGAATGTAGTGGCGGATGAAGTCGCGCATCTTGATCTCGCCGATGAAGCAGATCCCCTGGCTGTCCTTCTTGCCCGCCGTCGGCAGGTCGTGCCGCTTCGCCACCTCGCGCACCGCCGGCTTGAGCATCTCGCCGGCCGGAAACATCGCGTGCGCGACCTGGTGCTGGGTCATCAGCGAGAGAAAGTAGCTCTGGTCCTTGTTCGGATCCGCCCCCTTGAGGATCGCGGCCTCGCCGTTCGAAAGCTCCCGGCGCCGCGCGTAGTGCCCGGTGGCCACCCGCTCGAAGCCCTGCTCGAGCGCGTAGTCGAGGAACACGCCGAACTTCATCTCGCGGTTGCACCAGACATCCGGATTCGGCGTGATCCCGGACCGATAACCCTCCACCAGGTAGTCGACGATGCGTTCCTTGTACTGGTCGATCAGGTCGATCACCCGGAACTCGATCCCCAGTTTCCGCGCCACCGCCAGAGCGTCCTCGAGATCGGTCTCCCAGGGGCAATCGCCCGGCAGCCCCTCGGCATTGATCCAGTTTTTCATGAAGGCCCCGGTGACCTCGTGTCCCTGCTCGATCAGCAACGCGGCCGCAGCCGAGCTGTCGACCCCGCCGGACAATCCCACCAGCACCCTCGCCATGCGCGGAGCCTACGGCTCCGAAGTTCCAAGGGCCAAGGGCCAAGTTCCAAACAAAAGGCAGGATGCCGGAGCCTGCCGGCGGGACGCCGGCTCTCCCCATTGGAACTTGGAACTTCTCACTTGGAACTTCGGAGCCGTAGGCTCCGCCCGTGTCCGATTCCGCCCGTTCACCACTCTCCGGCTGCATCATCCTGATCGCGGCCGTGGTCATGCTGGTGTTTCTCATTGGCTTCTCGATCTGGGTGCCCTTCCGGCAGGCCGCCGAAATCGAGAAATTCACCCGGGAAGCGCCGGCGCCGGTGCCGACCGAGTCGCTCGAGGTTCGGGAGGCCGAGGCCCGCGCCCTTTCCGCTCGACTGGAAGAGTTCCGCAGCCAGCTCAGCGACGGGGAAGCCGAGGCGCGGATCGAGTTGAGCGCCGATGACCTCAATCTCGCCATCGCGATGTTCGAGCCATTGAAGGAACTGCGCGGGACCTTCCACGTCCGGGAGATCACCCCCGAGGCTTTTGTCATCGACATCTGCTACCAGCTCAACGGGCGCCCCCGCCTCGCCAAGGACGGCGAGGACGGCCCGGTGACCGCCGATCCGCGGTATCTCGTCGGAACCGTGAAGGCCACGCCCCAACTCGGAAAACGGGAACTGGCCCTCAAGGTCGAGGATCTCGAAGTCGAGGATGCCGAGGTCGCCGAGGGGTTCATGGGACATTTTTCCACTCTCCGGATCTTCGAAGGGTCGCTGGATGATCCGGTGATCGGCCCGGCCATGGGCAAACTCACCCGCGCCGCCCTCGAAGGCGATCGGCTGGTTCTGGCCCGCACTCCCGGGGATCCGGTGCCGGAAACGGTCAGCGACGAGTCGTTCGAGGCCGCCGGCGGCAAGGTCGCCATCTTCCTCGGGGGAGCCATGCTGGTCTTCCTGATTCTGGCGGGGACCGCACTTTTCATTGGCTACAAGGCCCAGCTGCGCAAGTTGTCCGGCGAAGTTGACACGAAATCCGGCGATGCCGACGCTACCTGACCGATGACAGAAGCGGCCACCGCCGCCGTAATCCCGCCCCGACACCACCGTCCCTTATGAAAACCACCATCACCCGATTCACCCTGGTCAGCCTCGCGCTCGCCGGAGGGCTCCACGCCGAAGCGCCGGCAACCCCCTCCGCCACGGCCACGACGCCCCCCATCGAACTCAAGACCGAGGCCGCCGAAGCCGAGCCGGCCGCGGAAACCGTGGCCGAAACCCAGGTCACCGAAGAAAAGACCCGCGAGACGCAGATGAAGGAGGAGCAGGAGCGCCTGGCCCTCGAGAACTCGCTGCTCGACGAACAGGTCCGCAAGGAAACCGCCAAGCTCCGCGCCGAGGCGGCCCGGCTGAAGGCCGAAAAGGAACTGATCGCCGAGCGGCTCGCCCACGCCGCGATGCTCCGCAAGGCCGAGCTGGAAGCCACCAGCGCCAAGCTCCAGATCGAGGCCGAACGTCTCAACCAGGAAGCGGAAGTCGCCAAGGCACGTGCCGAGGCCCTGACCAACGAACTCAAGGCCGTGCAGGCCGAGACCACCATCGAGATCACCCGCCTCCGGGGCGAGATCTCCGCGATCGAGACCGCCGAGAAGCGCAAGGCCTTCGCCGACTCAAAACCGCAGTACCTCGAGAACCCGCTGCGCGAGGAGGACAACACGGTGGTCATCTCGGACCGCCGCATTCCGCTCAACGATGTGATCTCAACCAAGACCGCCGATCACGTCACCGACCGCATCCACTACTTCAACAACCAGAACCGCGAGCAACCGATCTTCATCGTCATCGATGAATGCCCGGGCGGGTCGGTGATGGCCGGCTACCGCATCCTCAAGGCGATGGAAGCCAGCGATGCCCCCATCCACGTGGTGGTGAAATCCTTCGCCGCCTCGATGGCCGCGGCGATCACCACCCTGGCCGAGGAATCCTACGCCTACCCGAACGCGGTGATCCTCCATCACCAGATCAGCGCCACCGTCTTCGGCCGCATGAACCTGACCCAGCAGCAGGAGTTCTACAAGGAGAGCCAGCGCTGGTGGACCCGCCTCGCCACCCCGATCGCGGAGAAGATGGGCATCACGACGGAGGAATTCATCAAGAAGATGTACGAACAGTCCACCAGCGGCGACTGGACCGAGTTCGGCGAGGAAGCGAAAAAGCTCGGGTGGGTGAACCACATCGTCGACGGCATCGATGAAACCTCCTTCCTCCGCAATCCGGACGTGAAGACGGCCACTGAATCCGCGACGAAGACCACTTCGGAGCTGCAGACCGGTGTCGATGATGACGGTCGCCCCTACGCCGTTCTGCCCCGGATCAACCCGAAGGACGTCTATTTCCTCTACAATCCGGACGGCTACTACCGCATGCCCTGAGCCGGACACGACTCCCACGTTTTCAGCGGCGTCCCGGAAACGGGACGCCGTTTGTGCACCCTTCGGGGCCATCATGCTTTTCCGCCGGCCCCGGGGCTGTTAATCATCGACCGCCGTCACCCTGACTCCCAGGCGGCACCGCATGCCCGACCCAGCTTCCTTGCAAAACGACACACCGCCCCTGCGTGCCGGTGACAATTGCTGGCGGAAAAGCCACGTCGCCCGCGGCGGCATCCTGCTCAGCACCCGGGACTACTTCCTCGCCTTCCGCCGGGCCGTGCTCCGCGCCGAAAGCGAAATCCTCATCCTGGCGTGGGACATCAGCCAGCAGGTCGAGTTGATCCGCGAGGACGAGCTGGACGACGGCTACCCACGGGAGCTCGCCGACTTCCTCTTTGCCGTGCTCGGGGACAAGCCCGGCCTGTCGATCCGGATCCTGCTCTGGGACTACTCGGTCCTCTACCTGACCGAGCGCGAATGGCTCCCGTTCAGCCGCTGGCGCAACCCCGGACACCCCCGGCTCCATCTCGTCACGGACGATGCGATCGATCCCGGGGCCTCCCATCACCAGAAGCTCGTCGTCATCGACGGTGCGCTCGCCTTCTGCGGCGGCATCGACCTCAGCCTCTGGCGCTGGGACAGCGGGCGGCACCTGCCCGACGACTCCAGGCGCTCGAATTCAAGGCAGGACCACTATCAGCCCTACCACGATCTCCAGCTGGTCCTCACCGGCCCGGTGGTGGGTGATCTCCGGGAGCTGGCCGCCATGAGGTGGAAGCGAGCCGGTGCCGGGGAGCTGCCCGGGGTCACGGAACCGGCCGATCCACCGGCCTGGCCCGAGGGCGTGGGGGTCGCTTTCGAGGACGAGCCGGTGGCTCTCGCCCTGACCTTCTCCCGCTACCGGAACCACGAGCCGTCGCGCCACATCGAACGCCTGCACCTCGAAATCATCGAGGCCACCCGCCAATGCCTCTACATCGAGAACCAGTACCTTTCCTCCCACGCGATCGTCGCGGCCCTGGCAAAACGCCTCGGGGAAGCCGACGGGCCGGAGGTCGTGCTCGTGCTTACCCGCAAGGCCGGTTGGGCCGAGGAGAAGACGCTCGGCATCCTCCGGGACCGCCTGATCGAAATCCTCGAGCAGGCCGACGAACACGGGCGGTTCTCCTGCTGCTTCCCCCACGCCGAGGATGATCAAGGCAACGAGTCGCAGATCTACGTCCATGCCAAGCTTCTCATCGCCGACGACCGCATGCTCCTCACCGGGTCCGCCAACCTCAGCAACCGCTCGATGAAGGTCGATTCGGAGCTGGACCTGGCATTCCTCCACGACGAGCCGCAGGACTTCATCCGGACCCTCCGCACCGGCCTGCTGGCGATGCATTTCGGAGTCGACCGCGAAACGATCGAGCGCGAGACCGCGGACGCCGGCTCCCTGGGAAGCGCGATCATCGCCCTGCGCCGCAAGGGGGGAAACCGCCTCCGGGTCCTCCGTGGTGGGTGCAACTCGAGGCTGGAGCGGAAACTGGCCGACACCCACCTGCTGGATCCCGATGAACCCATCGGCCCGGCACATCATCTGCGCGAGGCCTTGCGCGACCGCCGCGAGTTGAACCACCGGGCGCGCGCCGTGCCCTCGCTCCGGACCTGGCTCAAGGTCGGCGCCTGGGTCACCGCGCTGGTTGCCGTGGGCCTCGCCATCAGCCGACTGTGGAGCACTCATGTCGACCGCGAGCGCGTGGTCGCGCTGCTCGAGCCGATCCGCGACTCGCCGCTCGCCCTGCCGCTCCTCACCCTCGTCGTGACCCTCGCCGGAATCGTGGGACTGCCGCTGAATTTGTTCATCATCGCCTCCGCCGTCACCTTCGGACCGTGGACGGCCTTCGGTTGCGGGCTCTTCGGGGCGATGATCGCCGCCGCCATTTCCTTCGCCATCGGCCACCACTTCGGCAAGCCCCTCGCCCGCCGCGTCGCCGGAGAGAAGCTCGAGTCCCTGGCCACGACCATGGCGGACCGGGGCATCGGTTCCGTGGCCATCCTCCGCGTGCTGCCCATCGCGCCCTTCGGGATCATGAATCTCGTCGCCGGAATCTCCGGGCTTCGGTTTTCGGTCTTCATGATCGGTTCGGCCATCGGCCTGGTCCCAGGCATCGCCGCGGTGACCTTCGCCACCGGGCGCTTTCTCGAGGCCATCCGCAACCCCAGCCCGACCGCATGGCTGGTGTTTTCCCTGACCCTTGCCGCCATCGCCGGGACCGCCCTTTGGCTCCGGCGCAAGATCCGCTGAAGCCGATGCTGCGCCTGCTCACCTACAACATCCACGGCGGCATCGGCCACCTCGGACGCGACGACCCGGCCGCCATTGTCGAAGTCATCGAGAGCAGCCGCGCCGACATCGTCGCGCTGCAGGAGGTGTACGACGATCGCGGTTTCCTCGAGTCGCTGAAGCAACTCGACTACGCGGCGGTGGTTCACGATCCCATCCTCCGGAAATCGCGGGGAGCCTACGGCAACGTCCTGATGTCGCGCGTCGCCCCCGCCGAAATCCAGCGGATCGACCTCTCCGCGGGAGGCCGTGAACCCCGCGGCGCGATTCGCTTCCACCTCGACCTCCCGGAAGGTCCCCTCGACGTCTGCGGCGTCCACCTCGGTCTGTCGCCACGCGAACGCCTGCGCCAGATCCGCCAGCTCGACGCGATCCTCGCCGACGCCGACGAGCGCCACGACGACGTCCTCCAAGTGCTGATGGGGGATCTCAATGAATGGCGTCCCGGCACACGGTTCATGCGTGCCGTCCGCCGCCGCTTCCCCCACCTTTCGCGATCCCGGACCTTTCCCGCGCGGCGACCGGCCATCGCCCTCGACCGCATCGGGCTCCGCGGAAAACTGCGGGAAGTCGAGTTCCGGCGCATCGACAGCCCCCCGGCCGACCGGGCCTCCGACCATCGCCCGCTCATGGCCATCGTTCGGACCGCCGGCCGCTGAATCGCCACCCGGCGCAATTTTCAGAAGCCATCCCTTGAATGGTTAAGTTTTCTTGATAATTTAGGTCAGCCATCGAACTGCTGAACCACCATGAGCACTGACACCCTGACCGATCACACTTCCCTCGACGCCTCCACCGCGGACACTGCTTCGAAGACCCGCCGCTGGTGGAACCCCTTCACCCGCACGGACCGTCCGCGAGCCGAGCGGACCCGCCCGGCCTGGCTCGGTGGACGACGCCGGATGATGGAGGAAATGCGCGAGGAACAGCACCGCCTGGTCGAGGCTCTGGAGAAACTCAGCGAACGCCTCGAGGCCGGTGCCACGGCCTCTCCCTCGATGGAAATCGATCCGATGCCCGTGATCCAGGGCATCAAGGACATCAGCCGGGGTCAGAAGGAAATTTCCGAGGGCCTGGCCGGACTCAGCCGCCACATGGAGCGCGCCGAAAAGACCGACGAGCGCCTGACCTCGGCGGTCACACAGGTCGACAAAACTCTCGTCGGCGTGCGCGAGACGCAGGCCGACACCGCCTCGGCGATCGGCCAGGTCGGCTCGCGGATCGAGGACGTGACAGGGCGTTTCGAAAAGCTCTTCTCGAAGATGCAAGAGAGCGAGCAGCAGATGGCCGAAGACTACCGCAAGCTGCAGTCGCGCACCACGCTGGCGCTGGCCGGCATCGCCTTTTCGGTGATCGTCGTGCTTTCGCTGTTCATGGCCGCCCCGTGGGCCTGACGGCGATCATCGGAGACTGAAGCGCATCACTTGCGCTTGAGCATCGAGGTGCCGGTCATCTCCGCGGGTTGGTCGAGGCCGAGCATGTCGAGCAGCGTCGGTGCCACGTCCGCGAGAATCCCGTCGGCCACCTTCACCTGACCGGCGTCGGCGGCGACATAGAACGCGTGCACCAGGTTGGTCGTGTGCGCCGTGTGGGGTGAGCCGTCGGCATTGACCATGAACTCGCAGTTGCCGTGGTCGGCGGTGATCAGGAGTTTGCCACCCAGCCGCAGCGTTTCGTCGACCACGGCCTTCACGTCCGCATCGATCTCCTCGCAGGCCTTGATCGCCGCCTCGACGACGCCGGTGTGGCCGACCATGTCGGGGTTGGCGAAGTTGAGGATCACCAGATCGTAGTTCTTGAGATTCTCGACCACCGTCTCGGTCACCGTCGGCGCGCTCATCTCCGGCTTCAGGTCGTAGGTCGCCACGTCCTTCGGCGAGGGAATGATCACGCGGTCCTCGCCCTTGAAGCTCTTCTCGACGCCACCGTTGAAGAAGTAGGTCACGTGCGGATACTTCTCGGTCTCGGCGATGCGCAGCTGTTTCCTCCCAGCGGCGGAAACCACTTCACCGAGCACCTTCTTCAGCTCCTCGGGCGGGAAGACCACGTCGCAATCGTAGTCGGCGTCATACTCGGTCAAGGTCACGTAGTGGACCTTCGGCCGCCGCCCGGCCTTGAACTCGGTCCACGTTCCCTCGTGCAGGAACACCTCGGAAAGCTGGCGCGCACGGTCGGCCCGGAAGTTGAAGAACATCACCACGTCGCCGTTGCGGATCCGCTGCCTGCCGGCATCGCCGAAGACCATCGGCATCAGGAATTCATCGGTCTTGTCGCCGGCGTAGCACTCCTTCACCGCTTCGGAGGCAAGGACCATCTTCGACTCGCCCTTGCCATGCACGATGGCGTCCCATGCCAGCTTCACCCGCTCCCAGCGGCGGTCGCGGTCCATCGCGTAGTAGCGCCCGACCACCGTCGCGATCCGGGCCCCGTGTCGGGCGATGCGGTCCTCCACTTCCGAAATGTAGCCGGCTCCCGCCGTCGGCGAGGTGTCGCGCCCGTCGGTGATGGCGTGAACCATGATGTCCTTCACGCCGGCTTCGGCGGCCATCCCGACCATCGCGCACAGGTGGTCCTGGTGGCTGTGCACGCCGCCATCGGAAACCAATCCGATGAGATGCAGCCGACCCTTGCTCCCGGCGGCCTGCTTGAGCGCCCGCTTGAAGGTGGCGTTTTCGGCGAGGCTTCCATCCTCGATCGCCTTGTTGATGCGTGTCAGGTCCTGGTAGACGATCCGGCCTGCTCCGAGATTCAGGTGGCCCACCTCCGAGTTGCCCATCTGGCCGTCGGGCAGGCCGACATCCATCCCGGAGGCGCTGAGAAAACCCTTGGGGTACTTGGCGATCATCTCCTCATGGAACGGCGTCTCCGCGAGCAGCGTCGCGTTGCCGTCCTTCTTCGCCGTCTTGTCGCCGCCGGGGTTCACACCCCAGCCGTCTCGAATGATCAGAACCACTGGTTTCTTCGCCATGTCACGCCGCGTTTAGCGTCCCACCGTGCCAAGGTCCAGAGGCAAGCCTGACAATTCGAGCCCCAGCCGGCCGGTTCGCTGCCATTCCCCGATCCCGCCTTCATGAGGCCCATTCCGCACACAGCACCTGTGCCTGCTCCAGCACCAGCTTGGTCGCCTCTTCCTGGAGATCCGGCGGGTAGCCGTGCTTGCGCAGGATCCGGCGGACCATGATCCGGATCTTGGCGCGGGCGCTTTCGCGGACGGTCCAGTCGATGGTCACGCTCTCCCGCACCCGGGTCACCAGCTCGGCGGCGATCACCTTCAGCTCGTCGTTGCCCATTGCCTTCACCGCGCTCTCGTTCTGCGCCAGCGCGTCGTAGAAGGCGACCTCGTCGTCGTTCAGTCCGAGATCCTCGCCGCGTCGGTGGGCGGCCTCGATCTCCTTCGCGAGTTTGATGAGTTCCTCGATGATCTCCTGCGTGGCGATGGCACGGTTGTGGTAGGCGTTCAGGGTGTTCTTGAGCTTCTCGCTGAAGGTCTGCGACTGGACGACGTTCCGCTTGCCCACGCTCTTGATCTCGTCCTTCAGCAGCTTCGCCAGCAGGTCGGCGGCGACGTTCTTGTGTTTCAGCCCGCGGATCTCCGCGAGGAACTGGTCGGAGAGGATGGAAATGTCGGGCCGCTTGAGGCCGGCGGCGGTGAAGACATCGATGACCTCTTCACCGGGGACGATGGCGGCGGAAACGAGTTGTCGGATGGCGGCATCGATCTCCTCCGGGGGCTTGTCGCTGCTGCTGCTCTTCGTCAGCGCCGCCTTCACGGCCTGGAAGAAGGCGATGTCGTCGCGGATCTCCACCGCCGGCTCCGCCGTGGCGCACAGGGCGAAGGCTCTCGACAGGTCCCTCACCGCCGCCGTGAACCGTGCCTTGCCGTCCTCCTGCGCCAGCACCTTCTCCTGTGCCGGTGGAATCAGCCCCAGTTTCTCCGCTGGCGAGCCGTCGGTCCACTTCGACCAATCGAAACCGTGGAGGATGGCACAGCACACTTCGTGCTTCTCCAGCATCGCGGCGATGGCGTCGGCCGGATCGTAGGTCGGCTTCCCCTTGCCTCCGCCCTCGGTGTAGTTCGCGAGCGCCTGCTTCAGTTGGTCCGCCAGGCCGAGGTAATCGACCACCAGCCCGCCCGGCTTGTCCTTGAAGACCCGGTTCACGCGGGCGATGGCCTGCATCAGTCCGTGGCCCTTCATCGGCTTGTCCACATACATCGTGTGCAGGCACGGGGCGTCGAAGCCGGTCAGCCACATGTCGCGCACAATCACGATGCGAAAGGGGTCCTTCGGGTTCTTGAAACGCAGCGCCAGCTCCTTGCGCTTCGCCTTGTTGCGGACATGCGGTTGCCAATCCAGCGGATCGCTGGCGGATCCGGTCATCACGATCTTCGCCACGCAATCGGCACCGCTCTCGGCCTCCGCCTCATCGCCGGCCCCGGCCCACTGCGGGCGGAGTTCGATCAGGGCCTTGTAGAGATCCACGCAGATGCGGCGGCTCATGCAGACGACCATCGCCTTGCCCTCCATCGCCTCGCGCCGCTTCTCGAAATGTTCGACCAGATCGGCTGCGATCAACTTGATCCGCTTCTCGCTGCCCACCAGCGCCTCCAGCGCCGCCCATTTCGTCTTCAACCGCTCCCGGCGCTCCTCCTCCTCGCCCTCGGTGATTTCCTCGAACTCGTCGTCCAGGTGCGGCAACTCACTCTCGTTCAGCGACAGCTTGGCGATCCGGCTCTCATAGTAGATCGGCACCGTCGATTCGTCCCGCACCGCCCGTTCGATGTCGTAGATCGACACGTAGTCGCCGAAGATCGCCCGCGTGTTGGCGTCGGTCTTCTCGATGGGGGTGCCGGTGAAGCCGATGAAGGAGGCGTTGGGCAGCGCGTCGCGGAGGTTGCGGGCCAGCCCGTCGATCAGGTCATACTGGCTGCGGTGGGCCTCGTCGGCGATCACCACGATGTTCTCCCGCGGGGAAAGCTCGGGCATCCGCTCGCCCTTCTGGTCGGGCATGAACTTCTGGATCGTCGTGAAGACCACCCCGCCGCTCGATACCTGGAGCAACTGGCGCAGGTGTTCGCGGTTCTCCGCCTGCACCGGCTTCTGGCGCAGAATGTCGTGGCAGCGGAGGAACTGGCCAAAAAGCTGGTCGTCGAGGTCGTTGCGGTCGGTGAGGACCACCAGCGTCGGGTTGGCCATCGCCGGGTGGAGGATGATCTGCCCGGCGTAGAAGAGCATCGACAGGCTCTTGCCCGATCCCTGGGTGTGCCACACGACCCCAGCCCGCCGGTCGGCCGGCTCGCCCCCGTGCATTTCGCCGGCCCAGAACTGGCCTTCCCCGGCCTCCAGCTTGCCCTTGGCGACTCCGGCTCCACTCGCCCGCACCGTTTCGTCCACCGCCGCCTGCACCGCGTGATACTGGTGGTAGCCACCGAGGATCTTCACCACATCGCCGCTATCGGGATCCTCCTCGAAGACGATGAAATTGCGGATGATCCGCAGCAACCGCTCGGGCGCGAAGATCTCACGCACCAGCGTCTCAAGCTCCAGAACGCCTCCTGAGTCGCCAGTTCCATCATCCGCCCGCCAGACCTTGAACCACTCCTTGGTGGCCGTCAGCGAGCCGACGCGGGCCTGCAAGCCGTCGGAAATCACCAGCAGCTCGTTGAAGTGAAATAGCGACGGAATCGCCTCCTTGTAGGTCTGGAGCTGGTTCCAGGCGTTCCAGATCGTCGCGTTCTCCGCGACCGCGTTCTTCAGCTCGAAGACGCCCACCGGCAAGCCGTTGACGAACACGACGATGTCCGGGCGACGGTTGTGGCCGTTCTCAATCACCGTGAACTGGTTCACCGCCAGCCAGTCGTTCTGCTCGGGACAGTCGAAATCCACCAACATCACCCGGTCGCCGCCGATAGACCCATCGTCCCGGCGAAACTCGACCTCCACTCCGTCGCGCAGATGCCGGTGGAAGTTGCGGTTCATCCCGACCAGCGAGGGGGACTCGGCCAGCAGCACCTTCCGCAGCCCCTCCTCCCTTGCATCGGCGGGAACCTCGGGATTCAGTCGCTCGATGGCGTCGCGCAGTCTCCCCTCCAGCACCACATCGGCAAACGTGTCCCGCTCCGCCGCCGGCTCGCCGGGCGCGATCCGCTCGGCCTTGTCGGTGGCGTAGCCCAGCTCGCCGAACCATTCGAGAGCGGCTTCTTCGACGGTGGATTCCGCGATGCTCATTGAACTGAAACCCTTGATTTTGCGAAGAAATCACGACAATCCACGGCTCCCGCTGCACCGTGGGTTCGAACCGCGCCCTTGACGCCGGGCTCCCCTCCGACCATGAATTCCTCAGTCTCACCTGCCAGGTGTGGGAGGAGTTCTCGAGGCCGCCTTCGGGCGGCCTCAGCCGTTTCAGGCAGGCGGCGATTAGCGACTAAATGCCTAACTTGCTGGTTTTCATGGAATTGGGTAAATTGGCGCATCTGGTTTCGGTTTGCGTCTAAATGAGATTCAGGCCCAGAACGGCACGTAGGTCCGGTAGCGAAACGACGACTGCTCCGGGTCGGACAGCTTGATTTTTCCGGCCTCCACCGTGTCACGAATCGCCCGCGAAACGGACTCGGTTTTCTTCTGCGAAAGCCGGAACCGCTCACGCAGGGTCTGGTTCGTCATCTTCTCGTTCATCACGTAACGAAGGCAGCAGTGCTGGTAGGTCGCACGGATCCGATCATTTCGATCCATGGCCTCGAAATCCTTGTGGCCGAAGAGCACCACCGAGGTTCGCTTTTCCCCCACCCGGAAGTCCGGGGCGGGAAGCTGAAACAACTCGGCTGCTTGAATCACCTTGTCCACGCCGCTGCCTTTCTCCTCACAGACCCCGAGCCGCCGCATCAGGTCCGCCAGCCGTTCGTTGCGGGACTGGTATTCGTCGATGAACCGGTCCGGCGAAATGAACGGCTTCCCCGGATTCGAGATCTCCATTCGGTCGTCGTAGATCTCCACCATCACCGACGCGCCCGTTTCGGTGAAATCCTGGTGGATCAGCGCGTTCGCCACCAGCTCGCGCACCGCGATCTCGGGAAACATCTTCACCTCCCGGCGCAGCGCCTGCTCGATCACCTCGTTCGAGGGCACCAGTCCGTTGATGAACTCCACCAACCCTTGGAATCCGACCGCGTAGCCCTTCGTTCCCGGCTTATCGAGCTTGGTCTTCAGCTTGTTCGTGCCTTCGTAAACGATCACCCGCGGAGCCTTGCGGGCCAGCCGGTCGAAGGGGTCCAGCTTCTTCGCGAAGAGCAGCCCGCCGAGATTCGTGATCGTCCATCCGACACCGTCGCGCTGGATCAGCTTCTCGCTCTCGAATCGCTCCAGCACGCCCGCCCGGTTCACCGGATAGGGCAGGTGCAGAAGGTCGAAGTAACTCTGCGTATCGAGCAACCGCACCACCTCATCATCGGCGCATTCCCTCAGCGCAGGCTGTGACAGCCAGTCGGGCTGGCCCTCGGCGAAGATCGCCCGCAGCCGGTCCTCACTCATCGACACCAGTTCCTCGCCGGCGCGCATCAGGTAGGAACCCTCGAAATCATACACCGTGCCGAGGGGACGCCCGGGAACATGGAACACCAGCACCCGTCCGTCGGGATGCATCACCTCCTCGATCTCCACCCGGAAACCCAGTGCCTGGAACATCTTCGCCGCCATCGCCACCGGATCGTTGAAGGCGGCCGTACCGACCACCTTGCGCGGCGGTGCGTCCTCGATCCCCAGCAGCAGATGCCCGCCTCCCTCGTTGGCCAGGGCGACGCAGTATTTGTAGAGCTTGCGGTTGTCGAACTGCCTCTTCGCCTCCTTGAACTCCAACCGCTGGTGCTCGGACCGGGCCGAGCGCTAGGCATCAATCTGTTGGACCGTCGTCGACATGCGTCAGCTCGCAGTTTGAAGAAGGTCCGGCGTTTCCGCCACGCTCAACTCGCCGGAAAGCAGCTTCGGCAGCAGGGTGTCGCGGAGGGCGGCGTGGGTGTGGGATTGGTGGTCATTCGCGAACATCTGGGCAAACCATCTGTCAACAATCTCGCCGAATGACTTTTGAATTTGCGGTGGTGGTACGAAGACGGGAATGCCGTAGAAGTCTTCGCGACTGGTCGATGGAATGGCGGAACCGGAGTCCATGCTGTTGATGTCGAGCCGGACAAGTTCGTAGTACGCCCATTTGAGGTCCAGGACAGCCGTCGGCTTGAGGTAGAAGGCCGTGTCGATCACGAAGAAAGGATCGGGGGAGAAATGAACGCCGCGATACGCACCCTTTCTTCCGATGACGATACCCGCTGTCGGGCACAGCGGCTCATCATTGAATCCGATGGGACCATTGGTGCCAAATACCCGGTACCCACCCTTGTTTTCACGGTAACCCCGGAGAGTCTTCCCGTATTCCAACGTGACGATGTCGCCCCAGCGTTTGCGGGCCCAGCCTTTTGGTACAATTCCTGAGCCTTCGTGGTCGAAGGAGTCGGGAAAGAGTTCGGCGGTGGCGGGGTCCATGCCGGGCGGTTGGCGGCCGTCCATCTTGGCGCGGACGGGGTCGAAATCGACGAACCAACTGCGGAACAGCGCCCGCGCCATCGCCTCCAGCGTCCCGTTCATCCGCCGGTTCAACTCGATCTTGTCGTCCAGCGTCCCGAGAATGTGCGCGATGCGCTTCTGGATGGGGAGGGGTGGGAGCGGAATCTCGAACGACTCAATGTGTCCTTTGGTAATCGCTCGGCGGCTCCCGCCGGAGTTAAATGATTCGATGTAACTCTTCGTTGCCGGGTGTGTGAGCACCGATAGAAGATAGCCCGGATCGCACTCGCTGCGATCTGGCCGGATGATTGCAACGTGCTGATTGACGCAAGCAGGAAGAATCCTGTCCGGGACGATGCAGGACCGTCCAAAGGTCACACCATCACCCGTGATGTTGAGCAAGACATCGCCAGATTGGATTTCTGCGTTTCGAAGCCCGTTGGCATCGAAGTCGGAGATGAAGGCCAAGCCCGCCGTATCAAAATGTCGGTCGAATACATGCTGACTGCGAACAAGCGCGTGATTGATGCGCGCCTTCAAATAGACCTCGCTGCCGCCACGTGGCGTCGCACCCGTGCCGATTTTTGTGCAAATCAAGCGAAGAGGCTTCACCTGCCAACCAGTTGGCAAGTCCCCTACAGTCGGACACGCTCTAACCAAATCACCCGCCATCATCCGCCCCTCCTTCCTCCGCCCCGAAGGGGCAAACTGTGACAGCCCAGGGCAACGCCCTGGGAATCCGTGCGCCCCAACATCCGCGCCCCAACGGGGCGCGATGACACTCCGCCTCGCGATGACGCATGGCGCACGCGGGACCCCCGTCCGCCCCGTTGGGGCGGGGCTGGTTGGCGCATGGTTTCCCGGGGTTGCGCTTCGCTCCACCCCGGGCTGTCACCTTCCACGCCGTTGGCGTGGGGATGGCGTCGTGTCGTTTCATCCGACCTGTGGCATGGCCGGGACCACCGTTCACCCCGTTGGGGCGGGGTTGGTTGGCATGCGGCATTTCCCCGGCCCCGAAGGGGCAAACTGTGACAGCCCAGGGCAACGCCCTGGGAATCCGTGCGCCCCAACATCCGCGCCCCAACGGGGCGCAATGACGCTCCGCATCGCGATGACGCATGGCGCACGCGGGACCCCCGTCCGCCCCGTTGGGGCGAGGTTGGTTGACGCATGGTTTCCCGGGGTTGCGCTCCGCTTCACCCCGGGCTTTCACCTTCCACGCCCTTGGCGTGGGGATCATGTCGTGCCGTTTCATCCGACCTGTGACATGGGTGGGGCCACCGTCCGCCCCGTTGGGGCGGGGCTGGTTTGCGGGCGGGGTCCCGGGGTTCCCGGGGTTGCGCTTCGCTTCACCCCGGGCTGTCGCCTTCCACGCCGTTGGCGTGGGGATGGCGTCGTTTCGTTCAATCCCACACATACCGTTCATCGAATTCGATGCCGTATTTTTCGAGAAGACGACGATACTCGTCCTGAAAGGTGATCTTGCGGTGGTGCTCCGCCTGGTTGGCGATGTATCGCTCCAATGCGGGGCGATGGGACGGGCTGATGGAGAACGCGCCGTAACCGTTCTGCCAATGGAAGCCGCCATACCGCGGTGCCTTGCCCTTCAACCATTTCGAGGAGCCGGTCTTGATTTCCTGAACCAGGTCGGAGGGCGCGCAGGTGCGCGGATGCGCCACCAGCAGGTGGATATGGTCGGCGACCGAGCCCGCCTTGAGCAGGGTGCCCTTTTGGTTGCCGACGATGCCGCCGATGTAGGCGTGGAGTTCGTCACGGATGTCGTCGTCCAAGACGGGTTCGCGGTTCTTCGTGGAGAAGACGAGATGGACCAGGATCTGGGCGAGGGATTGCGGCATCGGATCACGCCCCTTCAGGGCTGGGGAAATATTTGGGCATGGGTTCCCGGGGCGGTGCCCCGGGCTATCGCAGGTTGCCCCGTTGGGGCAGAGGAAAGTGGGCGAATCATGGTTCCCGGGGCGGTGCCTGGGCTGGCGCAGGTTGCCCCGTTGGGGAAGTGGAAAGTGGCTGAATCATGGTCTCCTGGGGCGGTGCCTGGGCTGGCGCAGGTTGCCGCGTTGGGGCAGTGACGGCTTGCTCCGGGTAATCGTGTGAGCTAACTTCTCCTCGTTGACCCCGGGATCCCTTCCTTGACCGCTTGCGGTTGAGAGGCCCCGGGGTTTCTTTTGGGCCGATTCAGGGTGCATAGCCGAGTCCCTTGAGGTTTTTGCGAATCGCGGCCTCCAGCTTCGCCGACTCCGCGAATTGGTCATTCAACTCCGCCACCAACCGCGGCATTTTTTCCTCGAAGGGTTCGCCATCGTCCTCGACCTCTTCGGCCCCGACGTAGCGGCCCGGCGTGAGGACATGACCGTGCTGTCGGATTTCCTCCAGCGTGGCGCTCTTGCAGAAGCCGGCGATGTCCTCGTAGCCGTCGCCGCCCTCGCGCCACGCGTGGTAGGTGTCGGCGATCTTGCGGATGTCCTCCTCGGTCAACTCGCGGTGGACGCGGTCGATCAGGGTTCCGAGCTTGCGGGCGTCGATGAACAGGGTGTGGCCGGGCCGGGTCTTGTTGCGCTTGAGGAACCACAGGCAGACGGGGATCTGGGTCGAGTAGAAGAGCTGCCCCGGCAGGGCGACCATGCAATCGACGAGGTCGGCCTCGACCAGCGCCTTGCGGATCTCGCCCTCGCCGGATTGGTTCGAGGACATCGAGCCGTTGGCCAGGACGAAACCGGCGATGCCGCCGGGGGCGAGGTGGTGGAGGAAGTGCTGGACCCAAGCGAAGTTGGCGTTGCCCTTGGGCGGGATGCCGTATTTCCAGCGCACATCGTCCTCCTTGCGGTGCCAGTCGGAGTCGTTGAATTGGGGCCCCGCAACGACGTAGTCGGCCTGAAGTTCCGGATGGAGATCACGGCGAAAAACATCCGCATGCTCGAGACCGATGTCGGCCTCGATGCCCCGGATCGCGAAGTTCATAAAGGCCAATCGCCTGGCGGTCGGGGTGGCATCTTGACCATATAAAGCGATGTCGGAGGCGTTACCGCCGTTCTCTTGACGAAACTCTGCCGCCATCACGAGACGGGGACCGGAAGAGAAGGCGGGATCATAGACCCGGCTCCCTTTTCTCGGCGCAACGGTTTCAACAATGAGTCGGTCCACGCAGCGCGGCGTGTAGAACTGCCCGCCCTTTTTCCCCTCGGCGCTGGCGAAGGCGCTGAGGAAATACTCATAGACGCGCCCGAGGATGTCCTTGGAGCGGTTCTCGGCATCGCCGAGGCCGATGGTGCCGATGAGGTCGATCAACTCGCCGAGCCGGTGCTTGTCGAGCGCCGGGCGGGCGTAGTCCTTCGGGAGGATGCCCTTGAGCCGGGGGTTGTCGCGCTCGATGGCGACCATCGCATCATCGACCCGCTTGCCGATGGTCGGCTGGCGGGCGTGGTCCTGGAGGTGGCCCCAGCGGGCTTCCTGCGGCACCCAGAAGACGTTCTCGGCCTTGTATTCGTCGGCGTCCTCGGGATCGGCCCCGGCATACTCGCCCTCGCCGGCCACCAGCTTGGCGTGCATTTCCTCGAAGGCGTCGGAAATGTATTTCAGGAAGATCAGGCCGAGGACGACGTGCTTGTATTCCGCCGCGTCCATGTTCGAGCGGAGCTTGTCGGCGGCGAGCCAGAGCTTCTGCTCGAAGCCGAGGTTGGCGGACTGGCCCTGCTTGCGGGCGGCTTTCGTAGCGCGTTTCTTGGCGGGCATGGATGGGGAGAGGATCGGGAAAGGCTTCGGACATCCGCAGGGGGAGTGGGTGGTGGACTCCCCCACCCTTTCGCCTCCTGATCGAACGTTGACAGCCTAACGGAGGCAGAGGACCGGCGGCAAGGCCGGGGTCCCGCTTGCGTTCGCATCCAGCAGTCTCAGACGGGCCAACTCTGGTTCGCCTCCGTATGATCCGTGAATTCCGTGCAATCCGTGGTCAAGGGCCCTCGTTCGGAGCCTGCAACTGCAGATTTTGGTTCATTTCCCGGAATCCGGGATTCCTGATCCTGGGTTCCTTGCAGCGCGTTCCTTGCGCGTTGACAGCCCACCCCGGCACTGGTTTATTGTGCCTGCGCCACGCAGGAAAGCCTTCGCTGCGCCGATAACGCCTCGTTAGCTCAGTTGGTAGAGCAGAAGACTCTTAATCTTTTGGTCCTAGGTTCGAGTCCTAGACGGGGTACCAGGAAGGCCGCTTGCCGATGAGGCAGGCGGCCTTCTCCTTTGGTGGATCCCTGCCGGTGTCACCCGGAAGGCGAAGGGGAACTTGCCAAGAGAGCGGTTTTCCGCCATCGGGACCCCACCTTCATGGCAATGATCCCGAGATCACCGATGGGTGCGGAAAGAAACGGACACCTGCTTCTGCCGAAGGCGCTCCGCCTGCTGATCATCGGGGCGGTGCTCCAGCCCGGCCTCCCGGCGGCGAGTCCGGACGCCTTCTACACGCAGAAAGGCAGCGACCCGAGCTTCGCCGAGGTGATGAAGAGCGGCAAGCTGCCGCGTGGCCGGAACTCCGGAAACGGATTCAAGGGATCCAGGATCGAGGTCAACCAGGACCTGCTGAAGGGCTACCCGAGCACGAGTCGGCGGGTGATCGAGGACATCATGATCCACACGCTCGGGAACAGCATGATCCGGCGGCCGGATTTCCCGAAGTGGTCACGATGGTACCAGGAGGACGGCAACACGCAGATCTTCCGGCTTTTCAAAGGCGAGGAAAACGTCCGCAACTCACGGGAGCTCGCCGCCCGGACCGAGGCCTTCAGCGCCTTCAAGTGGAAGAAGGGCGACGGCTGGCAGGAATGGGTCGGCACCTACACCATCATCAAGCCCCACGGGTGCTCGATCTTCCAGGCGAAGAACCCCCACAACGACTGGTCGGTGATGATCAACATGAACGACGACGGCGATGTGTCGCTGAACCACCGCCGGGGGGAAGACAAGGTCATGGCGAGGAACATGACCGCAAAGCCGTTCCAGATCCGGATCCGGGAGAACGGTCACGACTACGAGGTTTACTTCAACGGCAGGAAAGAGGGCGAGGGCAGCTACGCCCGGACGCAGGGAGAGACCAACTTCCGCTGGGGCATGTATCTCGGGGGCAGGGAAGTCCGGCACGATGCCATGATCCTCGTCACCGGCGCCGCCATCAACCCGCGGAACCTCGACGAGTTCGTCGTCGTGGACCCCGAACCAGAAGCCATCCCTGAACCCGCGCCGGAACCCGAGCCTCCACCCGGCGTGGCGATTCCGGTCAGGAAATGGACCAACCGCAGCGACGGGGAGCTGGAGGCCGAGGCGCGCTACAAGCCGGGCACCGATGTCATCCACTTCAAGATCGAGGGCACCTGGACCGCCTATCCGCTCACCGAACTCTCGACGGAAGACCAGCGCGAACTGGTCCGGGCCTTCGAAACCGTCAAAGACTGAGGTCGGGGCAAAAAGCCATGCTTGCCAAGTGATTGGCGATCAGGCATTTGATACCGGACCTCCCCCGATGAGAAACGACCCGAAGATCCACCTCGACGACCTCGCGGACAAGCTCGCGTCGAGAAAGGACCTCCCCAGGAAACGCAAGGCACCATCCGGGCCAACAGCCGCGGACCGCAAGACCGCCATTCAGGTGGTGACCTTCCTCGCCATCCTGCTGATCCTGTTCGTGCTGGGGCTGATCGTCCTCTTCGTGAGGCGCTGATCCCGCCCCGTCAGGCGGTGCCGTTTTCGATGATCTCGAGGAAGCTGGCCGGCTCGAGCGCCGCGCCGCCGATCAGGGCGCCGTCGATGTCGGGGCAGGCCATCAGTTCCCTGGCATTGCCCGGCTTCACGCTGCCGCCGTACTGGATGCGGATCTTCGCGGCGGCCTCGCCACCGAATTGCTCGGCGATCAGCGAGCGGACGAAGGCGTGAGCCTCCTGGGCCTGCTCGGCGGTGGCCGTCACGCCGGTGCCGATCGCCCAGACCGGTTCGTAGGCGATCACCACGTCGCCGAGTCCTTCCTCGGAAACATCCTTGAGACCCACGGTCACCTGGCGGCGCAGCACCTCCTCAAGCTTGCCGGCCTCGCGCTCCTCGAGCGTTTCCCCGATGCAGAAGATCGGGCGCAGGTTCACCTCCAGCGCCTTGAGCACCTTGGCGTTGATGAATTCGTCGCTCTCGCCGTAGATCGCGCGGCGCTCGCTGTGCCCGAGGATCACGTAGTGGACGAAGAACTCCTTGAGCATCATCGGGCTCACCTCGCCGGTGTAGGCGCCGGAGTCGAACTGCGAGCAGTTCTGCGCGGCCAGCGCGACCGACGAGACGTTGCCGAGCAACTCGGCCGCCTTGGGGATCGAGGTGAAGGGCGGCGCGATGACGATGTCGCAGGGAAAGGTGTGGTGCTGGACCTTGGGAAGGATGGCCTTGGCGAAGTCCTCGGTCTCCGAGGCCCCCTTGTTCATCTTCCAGTTGGCGGCGAATATCGGCTTGCGGGTCATGGTCGTGTGGGTCGTTGAATTCAGGCTTCGCTCAATGCCGCCACTCCGGGCAGCTCCTTACCTTCCAGTAGCTCGAGCGAAGCACCGCCACCGGTCGAAATAAAGGTCATTTGGTCGTCCAGGCCGAGCTGGTTCACCGCCGTCACGGAATCCCCGCCGCCGACGATGGTCACCGCGTCGCTCGCAGCCACGGCCCGGGCCACCGCCTCGGTGCCCTTGGCAAAGGTCGGGATCTCGAAGACGCCCATCGGGCCGTTCCAGACGATGGTCCTGGCCTTGCCGACCTCCTCGACGAAGGCCTCGATGCCCGCCGGTCCGATGTCGATGCCCTGCCAGCCGTCCTCGATCGCGCCACCCTCCCCGAAGACCCCGCTGTCGCGGGTTTCGGCACCCTCCTTGAATTCATTGGTGACCAGCGAATCCGGCGGCAGCAGGAAGCGCGTGCCCTTTTCCTCGGCCAGCTTCAGGATCTCGAGCGCGAGGTCGAGCTTGTCGTCCTCGACCAGACTGTCACCGACCGCGTAGCCCTGCGCTTTGCGGAAGGTGTAGGCCATCGCGCCGCCGATCAGGAAGGCGTCGGCCTTGTCCATGAGGTTCGAAATCACGTCGATCTTCCCGGAGACCTTGGCACCGCCCATGATCACCAGGAAGGGACGCTCCGGGCTCTCCAGCTTGCCGACCAGATACTCCAGCTCGCGGGCCAGCAGGAAGCCCATGGCGCTGGTGGTCACGTGATGCGTCACCCCCTCGGTCGAGGCGTGAGCGCGGTGGGCCGTGCCGAAGGCGTCGTTGACGAAGATCTCGGCACTGCCCGCGAGTTGCTTGGCGAAGGCCGCGTCGTTGTCGGTTTCCTCGCTGTGGAAACGGGTGTTCTCCAGCAGCAGCGCCTGACCCGCTCCGAGGCCGGCCCGCAGGGCGGCGGCTTCGTCGCCGATGCAGTCGGGCGCGAGCTTCACCTCGGCACCGATGAGTTCGCCGAGGCGCGCCGCGGCGGGCGCCAGCGAGAATTCCGGATTGGCCTGGCCCTTCGGACGTCCGAGGTGGGAGCAGAGCACCAGTTTGGCACCACCCTTGAGGAGGTGCTCGATCGACGGCAGCGCCGCGCGGATGCGGGTATCGTCGGTGATCGCACCGTCCTTGAGCGGCACGTTGAAGTCCACACGCATCAGGACTTCCCTGCCCTGCACATCGAGGTCGCGGATCGAGAGTTTCGACATGCGGGGAATGCCGCATGGCCCGAGCCAATCAGTCAAGCACCGCGTGAGACGTTCTCCGTCACCGGTGGAGCGGGCCGGGAACTTCCCTGAAAATCCAACCGTCGGAAATGAGCAAGCCATGCGGGGAAATCGAGGGAATCCGCGTTGCTTTGCAAATTGATGAACTGGCCCCCGCCTCATAAAAACACAAAGGGGAAGCCGGAATTCCGTACTCCGATGAAAGCCGTCCCGTCTTGGATCCGCCGAAGGTGCGACACGGTCAACCGGTGCCACATCTTGCTCGCCATTGCCACCGCGCTCGCCCCACATGCCTCCGCGGCCAGCCCGCCCGGCATCCTCTGGGAACGCAAACATTTCCAGCCCGAGCACGCCGAACTCCAGGCCACCGCCAGCAACGGGGCCGGAGTGATCGTCGCCGTCGGGAACGGAGGCGTGATCCGCCGCTCGACGGATGCCGGCCTCACCTGGGATACCCCGCAGCCCGACAGCCAGCTCGACCTCACCGACATCTGCTGGGACGGCTCGCGTTTCGTCGCCGTGGGAGGCGAGGGCTTCGTTTCGGCGATGGTGATGACTTCGCCCGACGGGCAGATCTGGCGACGCTCGTGCCTCGGCTCGGGCCAGCTTCTTTCCAGTGTCGCTTCCGATGGCTCGACCCTCGTCGCCATGGGATACAACGCCCGCTGCTACACCAGCGGCGACGGTCTTTCGTGGAGCGCCACCCCGAGCGGCACCGACGACTACTCCAGCGTCGCCTGGAATGGCAGCCTCTTCGTCCGTGTCGGCTCGGCCGGGCTGATCGAAACCTCGCCGGACGGCAGCTCCTGGACCCCCCGCCCATCCGGCACGACCAAGGCCATCGATGCCGTCACCAGCGACGGCTCCGGCTTCGTGGCCGTCGGCTACGACTGGGAAGCCGCCGCCCCGCTCGTCCTCACCTCGCCGGACGGGATCACCTGGTCGGTCGTCGACATGAGCGCCTTCCCCTTGTCACCGCTCCGCACCGTCACGTGGACGGGTTCAAGATTCGTCGCCGCTTCCACCGCGGACAAGATCTTCACCTCTCCCGACGGCACCACCTGGGACCACCACGCGGCCGGTCCGACGATGCGGATCAACGGCCTGCACTGGACGGGGAGCCACCTCTTCGCCCTGGGTGAAGGCGGCCTCATCCTGAGGTCGGACCAGGCCGCCCCCGCCGTCCCTGCCAACTGGACCACCAGCGCCGAAGGCAGCACACCCCCGACTTTCCTCGATCTCATCGAGACGGAAATCGGGGGCACCCACCGCATCGTCGTGGTCGGCACGCAAGGTTCCATTTCCTACAGCGACGATGATGGTGAAAGCGGCTCCGACGTCACCCCGGTCACCTCCCGCTCGCTCAATGGCATCACGGTCACCCCGTTTCCCTCGCGTCGCTTCATCACCGTCGGCGACTCCGGCACGATTCTCTTGTCGGAAACCGGCACCAGTTGGACCACGGAGACCTCCGGCACCGGCAACACGCTGCGAGCCGTCACCTGGGCGGATTTCATCAATCCCGCGACGCCGGACCGCGCGATCGCGGTGGGGGAATACGGAACCATTCTCACCGGCGAGGCCACGATCCACGGCTGGGTCTGGACTTCGCGCACCAGCGGCACCTCCGAGGCGCTCCGCGGTGTCGCCCTCGGCTCCATCCTCACCGGCAAGCCCCCGGTCTCTTCAAGCCTGGCCGTCGCCGTCGGGCTCAGCGGCACCATCCTCACCTCGCCCGATGGCGTGACCTGGACGCCCCGCAGCTCCGGGACCCTCGACCACCTCTTCCAGGTCATCGCGATCCCCACCGGCGGCTTTCTCGCCGTGGGATCGCACGGCGTCGTGCTGCGATCAATCAACGGCACCACCTGGACGCTCGACACGACCGGTGAGGTGTTCGCGCTCCGGGACGTGACCCGCACCGCGGAGGGCTACGTCGCGGTCGGCTACGGCGGTGCCATCTACACCAGTGGCGACGGCCAGACGTGGACCCGCCGCTACGGCAGGACTCATGAGATGCTGCATGCCATTCTCCCGACCCACACCGGGAGACTGATCGCCAGCGCCGAGGGCGGCATCATCGTCACCTCCGATCCCGCCCCGGACTTCGGCGACTGGATCGCCGCCCAGGCGCCGCCGCCCGGCATGGACGGTCCCGATGACGATCCGAATGGCGACGGCGTGCCGAACCTCCTGGCCTACGGCTTCGGCATCCCGGCCGTCGCCCCGGCCACGGCGGCGGACTTCGCACGACTGCTCCGTTGGGACGCCGCTTCCGGACAACTGCGCCTCGCGCCCGACTCCTCCGATCCGCCCGACATCCTCTACATCCTCGAGCAATCGCCCGACCTCGGAGCCACCGGGTGGTCGGAAATCTTCCGCCTCCATCCCGGCCAGGAATGCGGCACCGGCCAGGTCCACATCCACATCGACCCCACCGGATACGGATTCGTCGAACTCCCCGCCCCGCTCGCATCCACCCCCTCATCCTTCTACCGGCTCCAGGTGATCGAGGCGGATTGACCCTCGCCCGGGCCACCGCGGATCACCATCCTCCGGCCCGCCCGCCGAAACCCCGCTGGAGCATCACACCTTCCATTCCGGTCTCAAAGACCAAGCCCAGAAAAACCGCCGTGCCCCTGATCGCAATGCCCGGCGGGAAGCTCTTTCACCCTCATCCGACCATCCACTCCCGCCATGAAACGCAATCCAATGGGTCCCATGCCATCCCTACTCCGGACGATCGCCGCCCTCGCCGGCCCCATGCTCCTGCTGGCCGGTCATGCCGACGCCATCACCACCACCTGGACCGGCGCACATGACAACAACTGGTCCGACTACCGCAACTGGACCGGCGGCGTCCCCGGCCCCGGCGATGATGCGGTGATCCCATCCGGGTTCGCCAATTCGACCGACGACCGCACGCTCAACTCGCTGACGGTCAGCGGCGGCACCGCAAACATCCCGAACCTTTCAGTGGGCACCCTCAACCTCTCCGCTGGCACGCTCAACACCGGCACCGCCAATGTGACCACAGCGGCCACCTGGTCCGGCGGCTCGATCAGCGGCGCGATCACGATCCCCACGGATGTGACCCTGGCCATCCCCTCCGGCAGCGTGCGGCTGCTCACCAATGCCACGCTGACCAATTCCGGCACTGTCGAGATGAGCGGAGGGCGGATCGAAGGCTACCAGACGGTCGTCATCCACAACCACGGCACCTGGAGCCTGACCGGACATGAGGATCCGTTCACGCAGTTCTTTTCCGACAACACCTTCCACAACCACGGCCTGCTCCTCAAGGCGGGCGGCACCGAAATCATCAAACTCAAGGGCGGCTGGACCTACCACCTCGGCGGGGAAACCCGCTGCGAAACGGGCGAATTGCAATTCGTCCACACTGACCACCACCTGCCGGCGGGCGCGTCGCTCACCGGCGCGGGAACCATCCGCATGCTCTCTGGAAACACCCATCTGGAGGGCGCGATCACCGGGACGGTGGCCACCCTGGTGCTCGACGGTGCGACCCTCAACGCCACCGGTCCCGCCGCCATCACCGGCACCCTCGACTGGCTGTCCGGAAACATCGCGGGCATCCTCACCATTCCCGTCGGCTCGCGCCTCGAAGTGTCCGGCGCGGGTTCAAAGGATTTGAGGTCGGAGACGGAATTGATCGTGGCCGGCACCTACCGCTGGGCGGGCCCTGCGCCGGTCCGCGGCTACCAGCTCGGGCGCATTCGGATCCAGCCGGGCGGCCTTTGCGATCTCGCCGCCGATGGCGACCCCTTCAACCATTTCTTTGCCGATAGCGAACTGATCAACGAAGGCATCTTGATGAAATCGGCCGGCAGCGGCGGCAGCACCATCTGCGACAACTGGACCTACCGCCAACGCGGGGAAATCCGCTGCGAGGCGTCGACCCTCGAATTCAACAGCACGGTCGTGTTCGAAGGCAGCCCCACCATCACCGGCTCCGGCGAAGTGATCCTTCGCAACACGATCCGGCTTCTGGGCGACGCCACCTTCAGTGCCCCCACCTCGTGGACCGCTGGCACCTGGATCGGCGGCGGCGGCTCGCTCCAAGGCATGCTGATCTGGAGCGGTGGTGAATCGCAGGGCGATTGGACCGTGAATGCCGGCGCGACCCTCCGCATCGTCGACGGCACCGGCGCGCTCAAGCGCCTCGGAACCGGCGCCCGGATCGAGTCGGCCGGCACCATCGAACTGGCTTCCGGCTCACTCAACGGCTATGAAAATGCCACCATCCGCATTCTTTCCGGCGGCACCCTGGCCGCCACCGGCACGGCGGTCATGGACGAGTTCTTCGGCGGCACCAACCACCTGGAAATCCTCCCCGACGGCGAGCTTGCGACCACCGCCACGGCCGACCTGAGGGTCGATTGGCGGCTCGACAACCAGGGCGCGGTGCTCACGCCGGCGGGCAGGCTGGTCGCGAACCACGGCGGCCTCAGCAGCGGACTCTTCGAATCGACCGGCACCGGCGCGCTCCATTTCGCCGCCGGGACCATGACGCTGAACGGCGGCGCGGAGATCCGCGGCCCCGGCGAAGTGGAACTCAGCGGCGGGACCCTGTCGGCGGAGGCACCGGTCGAGGTCTTCTGTCATCTGGCCGGCGGCACCGCGCGCGGTGCGGAGACGGGCGAGCTGCGCTTCAAGGACGGCAGCCTCTGGTCCAGCGGATTCCTCGAAGGAAACCTCCGCGTGCCGGCCGGCGCCACCCTGACGGTCTCCGGCCCGCCGGAGACCCTGCGCGACATGAACACGCTGTCCCGGCTCGTCATCGATGGGCGGCTGCTGTGGCAGGGTCCGGGGGCGATCCGGGGCTACGACCGGGCGCTGGTCGAGATCACGCCGACCGGCGTGATGGAACTCACGGGCGACGGCGAGGTCTTCACGCAATTCTACGGCGGCAACCAGCTCGTCAACCGCGGCACCTTGCGCCGCTCGGCCGGTTCCGGGGATGCGAGCATCCGCCACTTCGCCTGCACCAACAACGGCGCCATCGACGCCGCCAGCGGCAGGCTTGTGTTCCACTCCCCGCTCGACCTCGAAAACGGCGGCATCCTCAGCGGAGGCGGGCGAACCGTGGCCGCCGCGGACACCACCCGCCTGCTCGGCACGACCCACGTCGACAACTCGATCTTCGAGTTGGCGGGAGCCACGCTTGCCTCGGATCCCGCCGACAACGGCAGGCTCACCGGCGGCACCATCGAATGGAGCGCCGGTTTCATTGCCGGAACGGTCACCCTCGACGCCATCGCCGCCACCACCGGCAACGGCTTCCGCGAATTGACCACCTCGGCCGAGCTGCGCAACGCCGGCACGCTCACGCTCGGCGGTTCCGGCGAGATCCGGACGTTCGACCAGGCGGTCCTGCGCAACCTGCCCGGGGCCACGCTCCACGCCACCGGCGGCGTCCGGCTCACCCGGTTCTTCGACACCAACTCGGTGATCAACGAGGGCACCATGACCATCGGCTCCTCGCCCGGACGGATGATCATCGACTCGCCCTTCGTCCAGACCGCCACCGGCCGTCTCGAAGTCGGCGTCGCCGGACCGGATCCGGCCACCCCGCAGTTCGACATCCTCCAGATCAACGCCAGCGCCACGCTGGCCGGAACACTCGTCGCCAACGTCGAGGGCGGCTACAATCCCGCCAATGGAACCCCCTTCGAAATCCTCACCTCGAGCGCCCGCAGCGGCGGCTTCGATCAGGTGATCGCCAGCCATTTCGACGTCACTTACCCGACCACCGGAGACCCGCCGGTGTCACAGAACAACGTGGTCCTGGTCGCCAAGGAATTCAGCGCACTCGACTACGAGACGTGGACCGCCAACCACAGCCTGACCGGCGATGACGCCTTGCCCGGCACCGACCGGGACCGCGACGGCTCGGCCAACCTGGTCGAATACGCGCTCAACATGAATCCGAACGCACCGGACCTCCCGCCGCTCGCCAGCGAGGTCGGGTCGGTCTCCGGCAGCGACTGGCTCATCCTGCGCTACCGGCGCTGGAACGACCGCGTCAACGCCGGCCTCGTCTACCGGCCGGAAACCTCTCTCAACCTGATCGCTTGGTTGCCGACCGGCCTCATCGACGAGGCGGACCCGGACGCCGTCGAAGTCCCGGGTTCCGAGGCCCGCCGCTGCCGGGTGCCGCAGGCCGGAGGAACAGCTTTCCTGCGCCTCGCATTCGAACTGCCGGACTGAAAACCGCCGGCGGAAGTCACCGTCCACCCCCGGGGCGGCGATGAACAGGGCCGGCTCATCGGGCAG
The DNA here is from genome assembly GCA_022548915.1 of Verrucomicrobiaceae bacterium E54. Taxonomy (GTDB): domain Bacteria; phylum Verrucomicrobiota; class Verrucomicrobiia; order Verrucomicrobiales; family Akkermansiaceae; genus Haloferula. The sequence goes on along the minus strand of JAKZES010000054.1, from coordinate 5,627 downwards.
CAGGGCGGTCGGCGGGGTGTGCCGGAAAAGCGAGTCGAGAAAGCTTTGCAGTCCCGCGGACGTGCCCTTCCAGTCCGGGAGGTTGCGGGAACCGATCCGTATCCCCGGTTCCCGGGCCACACGAGCTGCTTCCGCTCCATCGTGCCAATCGGCTCCTCTCACGAATGGCCTTCATCCAGTTCATCTCGCGTAGCCCAACGCGCAGGGCGGGCATCACTTGAGTTGGCGGCTGAAGAAGAATTCCACATCAGCTTGGTCGAAATTGTCCCAAAAGGGGTCACCCCATCCAGTCACTTTTGTCTGGAGGCTCGATAGGGAAGCGATACGGCTTCCATCAAAATGAGAACTCGAATGAATCTCTGCCTCCCGCTGATCGTCGCCGCTGCCTTTTCGATTCTGCACATCGCCAATGGACAAGTCATCCCCCTCCCGGTGGTCAACGGCGATTTTGAAACCGACGCCGACGGAACCGAGGGAGCCACCGGCTGGACCATTCAAACCGGTGGAACGGCCACCCACTTCTGGACGTCTGCCGGATTGCCCGAACTCACCGGGGCCCTCGATCCCGACACCGGACAGGGCGGTTCGGGCAAGTTCCTTTCTCCCAACCGGACCGCGTCCGACCCGGACACGTCCTCGAACCCCGCCAGTTCGTTCGCCTCGCAGAGCATCGACCTCTCGACTTGGGCCGCCGTTATCGACACCGCAGCGGTCAGGCTGGGTGTAAGCTTCTACTACAGCAACGGAAATTTCCCCGAAGAGCGTTCCGTCGTCTCGGTCGAATTTTTCGATGGATCCGCCGGTTCTCTGGGTGTGGTCACGACCGGAGACCTTCCCGAGACGGCCGATGGCGGGTGGAGTGTGGGCTATGTTGGAGGTGGGGCGATCGCCGTGCCGCCGGGTGCCCGCAGCTTCGTCATCACCCTCAACCAGCGGCGCCAGATTGGTGGGATTATTTACGGCACGGCGACCAATGCCGCGTTCGACTCGGTCACGGCATCGATGGCGGTGAGCCCCGGGACTCCCGGCTTCGACTTCCTTGTGGATGCCAGCCAGGACGATGGCTTGGATCAGGTGTGGGAGGAGCTCACCCCGGGGAATCCCACCGGGCAGGAACTGCTCGTCGATGACAGCCCGGCGGTCAACCATGTGGCCGTGAGCGGTTCGGTGACAGCATTCACCCACGCATACGATTTTCCCGGTGGACAGATCGACAACGAGGGTGGCGCGCTCTTGGTTGCAGCGGGCACCACGACTTCAGAAAGTTTCCCTCTCGCCGACAACGGCGCTTGGAATGTCAGCCCCTTGACCATGGAGATCTGGTTCAAGCCGGATGCCCTCACCGACACTGCCGATAACGGCCAGATCCTCTTCGAAACCGGAGGGACGAATGGCCTCGGCTTGTTCCTGAACGACAATATTTTGTATCTTTCCAACGACTCGGGCTCCAATCAGATCACCTATGATCTGGCAACCGACCCGGATGGTGTCCTTTTGGATGATGCTACCAACGAGTTCATCCATGCCGCATTCACCGTCGACACCAACTCGCCCTTCGAGAACATACTCTATATCAACGGACGCGCTGTTGGCACGGCAAATGACAATGGCAACTGGTCCGGAAATGATGGCTCGGCATTCGGCACACGGGGCGGAGCCAATGCGGGCGGCCTGGGCGGTGGTCAGGCGGACTCGGAATCCTTCAACGGCCAGATCGCCCTTATCCGGGCCTATTACGATGACATCCTCGAACTGGATGAGATTCAGGCCAACTTCTTGGCCTATGCACCGGACGTGCTTGCTCCTTACATCACGGCGACCGGGCCGGCGGATGATTCACTTTCCGCAAATCCTCCAACCTTCCTCACGGCCACCTTCAATGAGAACATCGCACTGACGGGCTCCGGCACCATCACCATCACGGATACGGTGGATGGCACCGGCACGACGATTATCAATCTTCCGGATACGGGGGTCTCGGTTTCCTCGAACGTTCTGACCATCGATCCTGGTTCCCTTGAACCGGACACCAGCTACGAAGTCACGATTACCGACACGGCCATCGAGGACACAGCGGGCAATGGCTTCGCCGGGGTCGCTGCGGGCGAATGGAACTTCACCGCCGACGCCACCCCGCCGACGCTTGACTCCTTCGCCAACAACAAGCCCGGTGGTCAGATCTATGACAACGACTCGGTGACCTACACCGTGACCTTCAGCGAGCCGATGACCGCCTCCACGGTCGAAGCCAGCGACTTCTCAGCCATCGGCACCGCCGGAGCGACCGTCGACAGTCTCACGTCGGTTTCCGACAGCATCTACGAATTGGTGGTCACACCGACGAGCACCGGCACCATCCAGTTGCAGGTCAACGCCTCGGAAAACCTCGAGGATCTCGTGGGCAACGCTCTCGACACATCGTCCGCAATTCAGGATCCCACCGTCATCGACGTCATCCCGTTCGCTGCCAATTCCGCCGACTTCACGCTCGGGTTCCAGCAGACCGTTGCGTCCGAGGAGTTCGTCGACCAGGTCGACCCCATCGACAATCCCTGGGGAGACACCACACCCGGTCGTTTTTACCATATTTCGGTAAACCCGAACAATGCCGGCTATGGAGCCTACATTGCCCTGGACACGGATAACTCGACCCCCATCCCACCCTTCACGCGGACTTTCTCTGATCCGGTGGTCGGTTGGTCCTTCATCGGTGGCGGGCCGAATAATATCCTGACCATTTCCCAGGAAAGCGGCGGGTTCATCAGCTGGACGACCACGGACACGGTGTTCGACGCCTTCGGAATGAACCAGAGAAAGTTCTGGATCAACGTGGATCCGGGCCCGGATTTCAATCTTCCTGCGGATGAAGCAGAGGTGGCGGCCACGACCCATGATGCGGTTGCCTTGGGTTACCGGTCCTTCGGACAAGCGACCGCCACGATGGACGTTTCCACCTTGGTTTCGGGTACCGCCTACATCTTCTACGGGGCGTTCAGCGACACGCCAGTGGTTGATGCGGTCCTCCGGGATTCCTCGGGCCTCGAACCCGACATCTCTCTTCCGGATCTCCACACCAACGCGGATTTCGCCAACCGAACCGAGTATTACGTGGCGGAAGTTGCTTTCGATACCGACGGTGGAAAATATGACACCATCGTTTACAACTACTCGCAGCCAAGCGGCAACGGCCGTTCCGCCGGCATCGTGCTGACCGGCGTAAGCGCCGGCCCGGGTCCGGTGGCGAGCTTCGACATTTCGCCGATTTCCTCCCCGCAGATTGTAGGCGAGCCGATCTCCGGCATCACCATCACCGCCAAGGACGCTTCCGACCAGGTGGCCACCGGCTTCACCGGCACGGTGGACTTCGGCGGCACGGGCGGCTTCAGCGGCACCTCGGCGAGCTTTGTCGATGGCGTGCTCAGCGGGGTGAGTGTGACGCCGACCGTGGCGGGCAGTGACCTGACCTTCACGGTTACGGACAGTGGTGGTGCTTCCATCGGCACGGCCACCATCACCAAGATCCGCACTATCTTCGAGGACTGGTCCGGCGGGCTTGGCTTTGATGTCGACACCAACGGCGACGGAATCAAGAACGGCATGGCCTTCCTGCTGGGAGCACCCGGTCCGAACGCCGACGCCACCAGCCTGCTGCCGGAGGTCAGCGAAGACGGTGGCGACTTGGTGCTGACTTTCAGCATGCTCAAGCCCGCTGACCGAGGCACGGCGGCGATGAAGGTGGAGTGGAGCAGTGACCTCGGCATCTCAGACCTGTGGAGCGACAACCAGGCCATCGTGCCCGACACCACCCCGGATCCTCAGGTCCCTCCGGTTGATTTCACCATCGACGACAGCGGTGCGCTCAACGCCGTCACCGCGAGAATCTCCTCCGGGGAAGCCGTGGCGGGCAAGCTCTTTGGCCGCCTGCAGGCCGCCGAGTGATCTGCCACTGACTCAAATTCCAAGGCCGGTCCCGCTTGTCGGGGTCGGCTTTTCTCTTCCAAGAGGTCGTTTTGAGGGTTTCGTCCCAGCGGCGGTCACGAAACCGCCTGCAGCAGATTGATCGGCGCGGGAAGGAGGATAGGTTGCCGTCATCGATCCTTCGGCGCCGGCCCGAGGGTGCCGCCGAGGATCAGGCGGGCCTTGGTGAAAACCTTGCGCCGGTCGTCCTTGCGGTGACTGATGTTCTTGGTCCATCGCACCACCCGGTTGATCACGGGGCGACTGTCCCAGGCAATGTGCGCGATCGTGGGGCGGCACCAGTGGAAGGTCGAATCCGCATCGCAGCAAACCAGCGACACGTGTTCCGGGGCATGAATTCCCTTGCGGGCGAGGTGGTCCCGGGCGGCGATGAAAAGGGACGGCTCATCGAGCAGCAGGGCGGTCGGGGGCGTGTGCCGGAAAAGTGAGTCGAGGAACCTTTGCAGTCCCTCCGGCGTATCCTTCCAGTCCGGAAGGTTGTAGGAGCCGGTCGGGATCCCGTGACCCTCAAGCTCTTCGAGAAAACAACGCTCCAGAAAACCGGGGGTCGGTTTCCTCCTCTCCTCACGCACGAGAAGGATGATCCGTCGATGACGCAACTTCACGAGGCGCTCCACGAGCTCGGTGAGGGCCTCCCACTTTTGGGGCGCGGAGCTGGCGATCGGGACGCCCACCGAGCGCCCGAACAGGGCCAAGGCGGGGGTCGGTTGTTCCGCAAACCACTCCAGAACCTCGCGGGACCCCGCCACGACCACCCAGGCGTCGGCTTCCGCCCGTCGGACGACCCGGGCAATCCGGGCCACATCCATGCCCAGCTCCCGCATGGTCCGCGGCATGTAACTGGCGTCATAGCCCGCATCCTGAAGGCGGTGGAGCAAAGCGAGCAGGTAACCCGTGTCCCGGTCACTCTCCTCGTAGAGCAGGATCGCCACCCGCAGCGGAGCGGGATCGAGCTTGCCGACATCGACGATCCTCCGCTCCCGTCCCGGGCCCTGCGATTCCAGCACGCCCTCGGCCTCGAGGATGTCCAAGGCCGCCGTCACGGTCTTGTGGTTGACCCCCAGCTCCACCGCCAACCGGTTGCGACCGGGAACCGTTTCCCGCCAACGCCCCTGCCGCACCCCGCAGCGGATGCTCTGAGCCACCTGTTCGGTGATCGACGTAAAACCGCGCTTCTCCACGCCCGGAAAATGACCCGAAAAGGGACAGGAGGTCGAGCGATTTCACCCGCACGGGGGATAGACAGTGGTATCCGTTTGCCGTCTATTGAATGTGTTCCTAAGGAATAATGAGGCTCAAAACCCAACTTCATGTGATCATGCGCACAAAAATCCTTGCCACCGTCTCCGTCGCTGCACTTGCCGCGCTCTCCACACATGCGAACGCGGCCGTCGGGTTTATCTACCACGACAGCGCCACGACTACGGGTGGGGAATTCAGTGCCACGAACTATCCCATTGAGAATCTCAAGGATGCAGGTCACACATCACACCTGGATACCGAAAGTGCCGCTGACTTCAACGTGTCCTACGCCACCGCCAATGGGCCCACCGACGGATATCCGGTTACGATCACGCTCGATTTTGCGAGCGCCGTCAACCTGACCGACTTCTACCTGTGGAATCACAGCAACAACAATGGTGCCGGGG